>JAIXKS010000023.1:0-32756 GCA_026928325.1 Chitinophagales bacterium
ATTTTTAGAGTAAAAATACAACAAAAAAAGGGTGTCCTACTTTTCGGACACCCTCCACAAAAAAATCTTAATGAAATGTTGTTCTTTTTTCAAATCTCATCGTTAAAAATACTCGTCATAGTTACCACTATGCCTGCGTTTTTTGCCTTGATCTTAAAAAAAATAACTTCCATTATTATTTTAATCTTTTATAGACTTAGCACTAACACTTTGGTTAAGGTATGTTTTAGCATCTGCTGCATAAGCGATGCTTTTTTTTAAATCAAAAAAGGCAGCTTTACATATCATTGCGAAGCTGCCTTTATTATTTTATACCTTAGATTTATATTATCCTTTTAGTACTTTTGCCATGGTAATACCTATGTCTGCCGGGCTTTTTACGACGTGGATGCCACAAGAAGCCATGATTGCCATTTTAGCTTCTGCTGTATCATCATGTCCGCCAACGATTGCTCCTGCGTGTCCCATAGTTCGACCTTTAGGGGCGGTTTGGCCTGCAATAAATCCTACTACTGGCTTTTTATTGCCTGTTTCTTGAATGTATTTTGAGGCAAGGGCTTCATAATTACCACCGATTTCTCCGATCATGACGATACCTTCTGTTTCGGGATCTTCCATGAGCAATTGAACGGCATCTTTAGTCGATGTACCGATAATCGGGTCGCCTCCGATACCGATAGCCGTGGAAACACCTAATCCTGCTTTGACGATTTGGTCAGCGGCTTCATAAGTTAGGGTTCCGGATTTAGAAACGATACCGATGGTTCCTTTTTTAAATACAAATCCTGGCATGATACCGACCTTGGCTTCGTCTGGTGTAATAACTCCCGGACAATTCGGCCCAACTAATGTACAGTCAAATTTTTCGATATAGGCTTTGGCTATGACCATGTCTTGTACCGGAATACCTTCAGTGATACAGATGATGACTTTGATACCGGCTTCGGCTGCTTCCATGATGGCATCTGCTGCAAATCCCGGGGGTACGAAGATGATGGAAGTATTGGCTCCTGCTTGCTCTACAGCATCTTTTACAGAATTAAAAACAGGTTTACCCAAATGCGAACTACCGCCTTTTCCTGGTGTTACACCTCCGACAAGATTCGTTCCATACTCGATCATTTGTTCGGCATGAAAAGTACCTTCTTTACCTGTAAATCCTTGTACAATGATTTTTGAATCTTTGTTGACTAATACACTCATGTTGAATTTTATTTTTTACTGTTTTGTTCTATTAAAATTATCTCCTCATTTTCGAGATGCATCAAATGCTTCTCTCTTGCAAACTTTTCTTTATTGTATTTTAGATCTTCAAGATCTTTAAGCGCCTGAGCGATCTCCTCGTTTAGGCTTTCTTTCTCCATCTCAAGCTTCGCCATATTGGATTTGATTCGTTGGACAGCAAACATATTGTGCTTGTCAAAGAACATAACCCATACGATAAAAATCACGGTAACGACCGTATATTTGTTAATCCAGCTTCGTGATATGCCAAGAATGGCCGCCACTTCATGTACTATTTTCTTACTTTTAGACATATTCTGTTACTTTTAACATTGAATGATGGTTTGTAGTTGAGACCTGATTACTTAATGCTGATAAACAGTATTTTGTTTTATATTAATGATAATAGGGAACGTCCCGGAAAATATGCGGAATCTCCTAATTCTTCTTCAATTCTTAATAATTGATTGTATTTGGCGATTCGATCACTTCTGGAAGCTGATCCTGTTTTGATTTGTCCTGTATTTAATGCAACGGCTAAGTCGGCAATCGTCGTATCTTCTGTTTCTCCGGAACGGTGGCTCATGACGGATGTAAAACCATTGCGTGTTGCCAATTGTACGGCCTCTATTGTCTCTGTAAGGCTACCAATTTGGTTTACCTTTACTAGGATTGAATTGGCTGCATTTTCTGCGATTCCTCTTTGTAAGCGCTCTGTATTGGTTACAAATAAGTCGTCTCCTACGAGTTGCGTCTGATTTCCGATGCGACTTGTTAGCTTTTTCCAGCTATCCCAGTCATCTTCATGGAGACCGTCTTCTATGGAGAAGATTGGGTATTTGTTGACCCAATTGGCCCAATAATCTACCATCTCGTCACTCGTTAGTTTTGGACCATTGGATTTGTGGAAATGGTATAATTTCTCTTTTTCATCATAGAATTCTGAAGCGGCTGCGTCCATGGCGATCATCATATCTATGCCGGGACGATATCCCGCAGATTCGATGGCTTTAAGAACGAGCTCGATGGCTTCTTCATTCGATTTTATATTTGGCGCAAAGCCACCTTCATCTCCGACATTGGTCGAGTATCCTTTGGCTTTTAAGACTGACTTTAAGTGATGAAAGACTTCTACGCCCATTCTCAAGGCTTCCGAAAACATATCGGCAGCCATAGGCATTACCATAAATTCCTGAAAGTCTATACTATTATCGGCATGAGAACCACCATTGAGGATATTCATCATCGGTACCGGCAAAACATGGGCATTGACACCGCCTAAATATCGATATAGCGGTTGACCGAGTTCGTTGGCTGCGGCCTTGGCTACTGCTAGGGACACGCCGAGAATAGCATTGGCACCAAGTTTGGATTTATTGGGTGTATCATCCAATTCAAGCATGATGTCATCGATATATCGTTGATCGAAAACATCTTCTCCGATGAGAGATTCTCGTATTTCTTCGGAAACATTATAGCAAGCTTTGAGCACGCCTTTACCTAAATACCTGCTTTTATCGTTATCTCTAAGTTCTACGGCTTCGTACTTTCCTGTTGAAGCTCCGGAGGGTACAGCGGCTAAACCTACTGCACCATCTTCAGTAAGCACCTCTACTTCTACCGTAGGATTGCCTCTTGAATCTAAGATTTCGCGACCTCTGATGTCTATAATTTTACTCATGATTAGTTATTTAATTTTGATTGTTTGATAAGATCAATAAAGGTGTCAAATAAGTATCTTGAATCGTTAGGTCCAGGATTTGCTTCAGGGTGAAATTGCACCGAAAAAACCGGTTTGTTTTTCATTCTGATACCTTCGACGGTATTATCATTGAGATTTCTATGCGTAACTTCGATGAGGTCTGCTTTTGCCAATACATCTTGATCATTGACCGCATATCCGTGGTTTTGACTGGTGATTTCACCCTTTTCTGTCAAATAATTGAATACTGGATGGTTGGTGCCTCTATGTCCGTTTTTCATTTTATGGGTACTAATGCCATTGGCTAGAGCTAGTAATTGATGTCCCAAACAAATGCCAAAAATCGGCTTGTCGGTTGCTATTAAATCTTGCACCGTTTTGATGGCATAGTCCATGGCTCCTGGATCGCCAGGACCATTTGATAAAAAAATCCCGTCAGGATTAAAACCCATGACATCTTTAGCTTCCGCTTTTGCCGGAAAAACACCCACAAAACATCCTTTATCTAGAAAGGTGCGAATCATGTCTTCTTTCATGCCAAAATCCAGAATGGCTAGGCGATAAGGTGCATTTTTATCTCCACGTGTGTAAAAAGGCTTTATAGAGATTTCGCTCGCTAATTCTATACCCGATATGGGTGGCGTTTTTGCCAACTGCTTTTGTAATTGTTCCTTATCGAGGGTTTCGGAAGAGATGATGCACTTCATAGCGCCTTTTTCGCGAATATTGCGAACGATACTTCTCGTATCAACATCGTGAATGCAGAGTATCTGATTACTTTCTAAAAAGTCTTGAAGATTGCTATCTGCCAGATGTCGGCTGAATTCCTCTGAAAACGACTTGCATATCAATCCTGCGATATAGGCTTGGTCGGACTGCATCTCATTATGTGCTATGCCGTAATTACCTACGTGAACATTGGTCGTTAGCAATATTTGCTTATAGTAGGAAGGATCTGTAAAAATCTCTTGGTAACCAGTCATGCCTGTATTGATACAAATCTCGCCAAAGGAAGTTCCTTTTTTGCCGGCTGCTTTTCCAAGGTAAAAACTGCCATCTTCCAATAATAAGGCCGCCCTGTCTGCATTGGTGTGCTCCATGAATCGCAATATAATAGTATATGGCCGCAAATATAGTTATATTATATGATTTTATAACTAATAAATTAGCGAGATTATGTGCTAGGGTTAAATCTTTTAATCTTTTTGTTTTGGTGGCTTATGGTTTAGGTCTGCTGAATTATATTTATCTTTGCTTGATCAAATACTTGGATTATGCATGAACAAGATAAAAAGTTTGTAGAAAGGTGGGAAAAACAACGGGTCAATGGCAAATGGATTTATGGCCTTAAATATGGTGCTTTCTTCGGGTTTATGGCCTTTTTGATCGTTAATTTATGGTATTTAAAAGATCGATCTTTTGATGAAGTTTTTTTAAATTCGATGGCTTTGAGCCAATTGTTGTCTATGATCCTCGGCGGTATTTTGGGATATAGCCTCCTAGCTTGGAACCTCAATCAAAAAACCTATGAAAAAATCATGGATCGGGAAAAAAAGGATTCGTAATTAGTGTTCAATGACTGTATTTTACCTTGTGGAAAAGGGTAGTGTTACAGTTTTCGAATGAGTCCTTCTTGAGCTGTGCTTGCGATTAAAGTACCGTCTTGAGAGAATATTTTGCCGGTACAAAAGGCTCGACCATGATTGGCATTAGAGCTTTCTACCGAATACAAGAGCCATTCATCTGCTCTAGCCGGGCGATGAATCCACATGGCGTGATCCAGACTTGCTATCTGCATCGGCGTTGTAAAAAACGAAAGTCCATGAGGAAATAAAGCGGTAATCAACAAATTGAAGTCGGATGCATAGACCAAAGCTGCTTGATGTAACAACGGGTCATCGGGTAGTGCGCCATTGGTTTTAAACCAAGTATGGTTGAGTGCAGGCCGTATTTTGGGTCGAAATGGGTCGTAAACTTCTACAGGATGAAATACAAATGGACCATTGGGCGAAAAAATTCCTCTGGGCTCTATGTTGAAATTAGCCGCAAACTCAGCGAATAAATCAGAAAAGGAAGTCAAAGACTCCGGTCGTGCCACGTTAGGCATGACGGCATAATGCTCTATCCCTGCTTCTTCTTTGTGAAAGGAGGCAAAAAGGATGAAGATCTCTCTTTGTTCTTGTGTAGCAATGACCCTGCAAGTATTGAATGATCGGCCTTGCTTGATGACTTGTACTTGATAATCTATGGGTAGATCGTTGTTGCCAGGATGGAGAAAGTAACTGTGTAAAGAGTGCAGTACCTTGCCATCGCCAAATAAGTGGTGGGCGGCGCTAACCGCCTGACCTAAGACTTGACCACCATAGACATTTGGACTTCCAATATCGAGGTTATACCCTTTGTACGTATGTGCATCAATAACATCTGGTTGAAGTACCTTGATGAGGTCTTCCAACTGAGTTTTTGGTGGATTAGGGCTCGAAGATTGCAATTACAAAATGCCTATTTGCTGATATATAAAAAGAATATTGCGGTTTTGAAATGTGCTATTTAGCTATGATTTCTTGTACCACAGGTTTTCCATGAACTTCGATCAAGGTGTCCATATTGAACTTTGCTTCGTAAGTTACTTCCCCGTCTTCATCCCATTTTTTAAGTAGGCCGTGACGAATACCATCTTTGTAAGTGGAGATATACTTGATAGATCCATCTTCATAGAAGAGCGTATCACCACCATTTTTGTTACCGTTTAGGAGATACATTACCTCTTTGATTTTTCCATCGCGGTAGTAAAAGGTAGTTTTGCCTTCTTCCAAGTCATTGACAAAATTTCTTTCACAAAGCAACTCACCAGAATGGTAGTATTCAACATATTTTCCTTCTTTTTTACCTTTGACTAGGGTAAACTTTCTGGATAGTGGACCATCTTCAAATCTATCTTCAATTTCCTGTACATCGGATGTAGCCTCAACATTAGCTTCTGTATTTTTACAAGCGTAAAATGAGAGTGCCGAAAACAAAAAAACAATTTGAATTACTATATAGAATGGGTTTTTCATGATAATATTGATTAATAAAAATAATAAGGCAAAAATAAGAATTTAATGCGAATAGAACAACATTAAACTAAAAAAGGGTCTAATATTGACCCTTTTTTAGTTAATTCTAATAAGTTTCTAATTTTTATTTTTTCCAAGGTAGGCTTTCTACTTTTTTGGCAACTCTATTACCTAAAGCTAAGGCTTCGTCACCGTCACATCTAAAGTGTACACCGAGTAAAACTCTTGACCATGAAATCTCATTGGCCATTTGTTTGAAGCTATCAAAGGTTCTAGGAGTACCCAAAAAGTCTCCTCTATTTTCGTGACATCGGTCGGTCATACTATAAGAGTAACCAAAGATGCTAGACAAGATTTCTGATGCTGATCCTGCAAAGGTAGCGTGTCCGGAAGGGAAAGCTGGAAATGGAGGCGTGATACCTGATTCATTCGTAACTGGATTGTATAAATTCGTGTCAAATGACGGGTCCATGACTTCTTGAATATAGGTTTCCGGACGCAATAAGTTATAAACGAATTTAGAATACCATGCTGCGATACCGCTATCTCCTAAAGCCATTCCTAATTTTGCACCAGTAACTACAGCAGTTTCGAGATTTGATTTTTCTATGACAAAAACCTGATCTGCGATAGCTAACCATCTGGCTGGTGGACTGAAAGTTACGTCCAATAAGTCATCACTCCAAAATTCTCCAATCCATTTTGTTGTATAAGCTTTTTCAGAGGTTTGATTATCTAAAATCTCTAATGCTTGAATGTATAAACCTTTTCCCGGTTCTTCGGAATATTTACCTACGTAATCAGTATATGGCTTACAAAGTTTGATATCATCTGTGATTGCAAACGGACGGCACTGGCCGCCTATTGCATAAAGTCCATCACCAGGTCCCGGATAAGTAGGTACCCATGCTCCAGGTTCATTAACTCTATCTTGCCAATTGTTGCCTTTGAATGGATCGTTGTACAATTCAAATCCAACTTTGTCAGTCTTATACCAATCCCAGACAGCCGCAGCTACGGCAATTCCATGATTTTTAGATCTCGTGAATATTTCTTGGCTTGTTTCAGCAAGATACTGCTTTTCGTTTTTATCGTTTAGCGCTTTGATTTTTGAAAAATACTTGTCGTCCATTTTTGTAAAAAAGTGGCTAAACATATAATTGCTCGCAGCATTTATTACCGTAGGCCAATGGTATTCTTGGTTTGTAAAGGCTTTTGGAATTTCCAATCCAGGCATTTGAGATGCAATAGATTGGTATCCTTCCATTCCTGTTACGGTAGCTTCATAATTAGCTAATCCTATGTATCCAATAGATAGCGCTGTACCTACAGGACGGAAGCCATCAGCATAGCGTTCCAAAACCATGTATAATTCGTTCCAATCATGAACCGATTGATAGTCGTATTCTGAAACTTTTTTAAACTCATTTGTTGTGTCATCTACGATGTCTCTTTTGCAAGATGAAATAACTAAAGCAATCAGTAGCAGGCTAAATGCCAACTTAGTAAAACTTTTCATTCCTAAAATTTTAAATAATATTACAATAAATTAAAACAAACTTCCCTATTTCGGACAATTGGGTAGGCAAATGTATCGAAATAAAAATTAGATAAACAAATAAATCCTAAAATAATTGACATAAAATAAATTTATGCCATAGATTGTGATGACTTTTGGTTTGAATTTTAATTATTCAGGAATGGGTGTTTTTGTTATTAAATGTTTGGTTATGTTTTTATTTGATATTAAATATTAAGTTTGTATTGAATTATAAAATTTAAAAGTGTTATAATATAATTTGATTAATTGCGAAAAATGATTTTTGTGTTATACCTGATAGATGATTTTAAGATAATAAAATCATTAATTAGGATTATACATTGTTTTTTATTTGGCATAAAATGTTATAAAAGTTGAAGCGCTTTGTTACTAAAAAAATATCGGGTTTTCTGCAGTTATATTGGTCGAATTAGATATCTTGAAGTTTGTAGATTGCGTTGGTTAAGTTAGATGGTGAGAATACATGATGGTGTCGTAGTTTTTAAGATTTTTATTTTGGTTAGCGATTGATAAAAGGCATAAAAAAAGGGTCATGAATGACCCTTTTTTCTAAATTATGTTGTGGCAGTTCGATTATTTTTTCCAAGGAAGTTTGTTAACCGTTACTGCTATTTTTGTACCGTATTTTAAAGCTTCGTCATTATCCACTCTAAAGTGAACACCTAGGGTTACTCTTGACCAAGCAATCTCGCTTGCCATCTGCTTAAAGCTTTCAAAAGTTCTAGGCGTACCTAGAAAGTCTCCTCTATTTTCGTGACATCTATCCGTCATGCTATAAGAGTATCCAAAGATGCTCGAAAGGATTTCTGAAGCTGCACCCGCAAAGGTAGAGTGTCCTGATGGGTGCGCAGGGAATGATGGAGAAATACCTGTTTCGTTCGTGATTGGGTTATTCAATATTGGCTCAAATGTAGGGTCAATATACTGCTGAATGTAAGTTTCTGGTCTCATTAGATTATAGTGGAACTTAGAATTCCAAGCACCTACTGCAGCGTCATTTAAAGCTAAACCAAGTTTTGCATTGGTTACAACTGCTGTTTCAAGATTTGAGTTTTCTAACTTATACACTTGATCTGCGATAGCATACCATCTTGGAGGTGGGCTAAATGTTACATCTAAGAGGTCGTCACTCCAAAATTCGCCAATCCACTTAGACGTATAAGCCTTTTCAGCAGATTGCTGATTCATAACCTCTAAGGCTTGGATATAGATACCTTTTCCCGGTTCTTCTGTAAATTTACCTACATAATCCGTATAAGGTCGGCAAAGTAATAATTCATCTTTGATAGCAAAGGTACGGCATTTTCCACCAAGCGCGTATAGACCATCTCCAGGTCCTGGATAAGTAGGTACCCAAGCACCCGGTTCGTTGATTCTGTCTTGCCAAGTATTACCTTTAAATGGATCTAAGTATAATTCAAATCCGATAGGGTCTGTTCTATACCATTCCCAAACCGCAGCGGCTACAGCTATACCGTGGTTTTTAGATCTTGTAAATACTTCTTGGCTGACTTCTGTTAGGTATTGAGTTTCGTATTTATCTCCTAAAGCTTTAATTTTAGAATAGTATTTTTGATCTAAACTAGGGAAAAATTTGCCGTACATATACGAATTAACGGCGTTAATCACTGTAGGCCAGTGGTACTCTTGATTGGTAAATGCTTTAGGTATGGTTAAGCCATCATATTCATTTGCAATCGAATTGTAAGCAGGCATTCCTGTCACGGTTGCTTCATAGACAGCTAAATTGGTATAAGCAGCTACCATCGTGATCCCCACGGGTCTAAATCCTTCTGCATACCGGTCTAAGACTAAAAATAATTCGTTCCATTCGTGAATGATTTCATTGTCATAATCTGCAACTTTGTTGAATTCATTCGAAGTGTCATCGATAATGTCTCTTTTGCATGCAGTAAATACTAAACTGCACATAAGTAGGCATAATGCCAACTTAGTAAAACTTCTCATTTCAAACTTTTTTTAAAATTTAAACAATATATAGATTCAATTTTGCAACTCTAACTATCACAGTAAATTGCACCGCAAAGGTAGATATACTTTTATTATACCCCTAATAAATCAAACAAAATCGTTTATAAATTAAATTTATTGATTTTAGTAAATTGGATAGTTAGTGATCATGAATTGGATACATATATTTTTAAAACGAATATATAATTTAAATTTTGTTATAAATCGTCTTATAAACCTTTATTATAACGAAAAATAGTGATATTGTGCCTTTAAAACGTTAATTTTGCGGCTTATTTAAATATATTGGAATGGATTTTTTGGTAAATATCCGAGAGGCAGTTGGTTCGGCAATCAAGACATTATATGATATAGACCTAAGTTCTGACCAAATCGTACTCAATGAGACGAGGAAAGAGTTTAGTGGCGACTACACCTATGTAGTTTTTCCTTTGGTTAAGCAATTGAAGAAAAAGCCAACGGACATAGGCGATGAGATTGGTCAATGGCTGATAGAAAACCGAACACAAATAGCAGCTTATGAAACCGTTCAAGGATTTTTGAATCTTACTTTGGTCGATGACTTTTGGTTTAAAAGCCTTATCGACATTGGCCATGCGGATCATTACGGGTATTCTAGTCCGATGCATAAGAAGGTATTGGTAGAATTTGCCTCGCCGAATACCAATAAGCCCTTACATTTAGGCCATATTAGAAATATTCTCCTAGGATGGTCGTGTAGTAAGATATTAAAAGCCAATGGCTATGAGGTCGTCAATACGCAGATCATCAATGATCGCGGCATAGCTATCTGTAAAAGTATGCTCGCATGGAAAAAATTTGGCAACGGTGCTACACCCGAATCTACTTGTATCAAGGGAGATCATTTCGTAGGCGATTATTATGTTGCTTTTGAAAAGGCCTTTGTTGCAGAGTACGAAGATTTTCAGCAGCGGGATGAAGGCGAGGCGGTGTACCATGCTTCCGGTTCGACGGAAACGAAAGAAGCTTTTTTTAAAAAGTATAAAAATCAATATTTTAATGAGCACAGTGCTTTAGGCGCAGAAGCCCGGCAAATGTTGATGCTTTGGGAACAAGGTGATGCTGAAACGCTAGCCCTATGGAAGCAAATGAACCAATGGGTGTATGATGGCTTTGATGTGACATTTGATAAGCTAGGTGTGACATTTGATAGCACTTACTACGAATCAGATACCTATCTACTCGGTAAAAAAGTCATCGAAATGGGTCTGGATCGCGGCGTTTTTTACAAAAAGGAAGATGGTTCTGTATGGATAGACCTTGAGGATGTCGGCATGGACCAAAAACTGTTGTTGAGGAGTGATGGAACGTCGGTATATATGACGCAGGATATAGGTACAGCGCAACAGCGATTTGAAGATTATGGAATGGATAAGATGGTCTATACGGTCGGAGATGAGCAAGACTATCACTTTAAGGTGCTTTTTGAGATCATGAAACGCTTGGGAGAGTCCTATGCCGAAGGTTTGTATCATCTTTCTTATGGCATGGTAGAACTTCCGGAAGGAAGGATGAAATCTCGTGAAGGTACTGTAGTCGATGCGGATGATATCGTAGCTGAAGTCATCGAAGAAGCTCGACTTTTGTCGGCAGAACGGGGAGAGATCGAGTCTTTACCTAAATCCGAGCAAGATGATATTCTTAGGAAAATTGGATTGGCAGCGCTTAAATTCTTTATCGTCAAAGTTCAGCCTAAAAAGAAGATGATTTTCGATCCTAAGGAGTCTGTGGATATGCAAGGTCAGACTGGACCCTATATTCAGAATGCCTATGTACGCATACAATCAGTAAAACGAAAAATGGCGGTTGGCTTGAATTTGGATTGGAATGGGTACAATACGCTCAACGAATATGAGAAAATATTGGTCAAGCACATCATGAACTTCCCGGATATCGTAAAGGAAGCCGGCGAACAGTTGGATCCTTCGACGATTGCCAATTATACTTATGTGGTAGCGAAGGATTATCATCGGTTTTATCACGAGGTTCGGATATTAAATGCAGAATCAGAAGCGGCTAAAAGCTTTAGAGTGGTTTTGAGTGACACGATCGGATATGTATTGTTGCACGCATTTGATATGTTGGGCATCGAAATGCCGGAAAGGATGTAAAAGGAATTAGATTTTAATTTTGTAATATTATATATTGTTTATAAAACATGACAGAGGATAAAAGAGCATCGCTCAATTTTATAGAGCAAATCATTGAGGAAGACTTAAAATCAGGGAAACACAGCGGTCGAGTATTGACGAGATTTCCACCTGAACCTAATGGATACTTACATATAGGACATGCCAAGGCGATTTGTATCAATTTTGAAACGGCTAAAAAATATGGAGGTACGACCAACTTGAGATTTGACGATACCAACCCAACGACTGAAGAAACGGAGTATGTAGAAAGTATTCAAAACGACATCAAATGGTTGGGATTTGAGTGGAATGACGAACCTTTGTATGCGTCCAATTATTTCGGCACCTTGTATGAATATGCGATTAAGCTTATCAAAAAGGGTTTGGCTTATGTGGATGACAGTACACCGGAAGAGATAGCAGCCATGAAGGGAACACCTTCAGAACCCGGAAAAGATAGCCCTTATAAATCTCGAAGCATCGAAGAAAATCTAGATTTGTTTGAGCAGATGAAAAACGGAGCATTTTCCGATGGCTCGAAAGTACTTCGAGCCAATGTGGATATGACTTCGCCCAATATGTTGATGCGCGATCCCATCATATATAGGATCAAGAAAGAACACCATCATCGAACCGGAGATGCGTGGTGTATCTACCCAATGTATGATTTCGCCCATGGACAGTCGGATTCGATCGAAGGTATCACGCATTCCTTGTGTTCGCTAGAGTTTATCCACCATCGACCATTGTACGAATGGTTTATAGATAAGTTAGAAATATTTCCAAGTCGTCAGATCGAGTTTGCTAGGATGAATGTCGAATATATGATTACCTCCAAGCGCAGACTTTTGAAATTGGTCAATGATCATTATGTATCAGGATGGGACGACCCTAGGATGCCGACTATTTCGGGCATGAGGAGAAGAGGCTATCCTGCTGCTTCTATACGGGTATTTTGCGATAAAGCCGGTGTTGCCAAGCGTGAAAATACCATCGAGATCAACCTGCTAGAAGCATGTGTGAGAGAAGAATTGAATAAAACCGCTTTGCGTGCGATGGTCGTATTAGATCCTATAAAAGTTGTTATCACCAACTATCCGGAAGGCCAAACGGAGATCTTGCACGGCGAAAATAATCCCGAGGATGTAGATGCCGGTATTAGAGAGCTCCCTTTTGGCAGAGAGATTTTTATAGAACGCGAAGATTTTATGGAAGCAGCGCCACCTAAATTTTTCCGCATGACGCTGAATGCCGATGTTCGTCTCAAGCATGCTTATATCTTACACTGTACAGGTGTAGAAAAGGATGAAGCAGGAACGATAACCACGATCTTTGCCACCTATTATCCCAATAGTAAATCCGGGCAAGATACGTCAGGGATTAAACCTAAAGGGACATTACACTGGGTAAGTGCAACGGATCACGTGAAGGCTGAAGTTCGAGTGTATGACCGGCTATTTACCGTGCCTGATCCGGTAAATAACGAAGAGGAGGACTTTTTGAAGTATTATAATGAGGCTTCATTGCAAGTCATTCATGGAGCGATTGCCGAGTCTTCATTAGCTAATACTCAATCGGGCATGAAGTACCAGTTTTTGCGTCAAGGGTATTTTTCTACGGACGATGACAGCACAGCAGATCACCTTGTATTTAATAAGACCGTTGGCCTAAAGGAGAGTTTTACGAAAGCGGTTCAAAAATAGAAGATTGGGATTTACACGGTTGAATTGGCGCTCTAAGCCGATATTATTTTGCATGAAATGTAGCCATAATTGCAATTTGGCAAGAAATTGGTAGAGATAAATAGAGATACATTAAGTATAGTAGGCGATTTTTTGATAATCTATATTGAAAATCAATGATTTAGAAGCTAGCTGTACTTGATCTTATGTCATAGATGTATAATAAATATAATTAGTGGAGTCCAATAACCCTACATATAAGGTGCTTCAGCCTTTGATTCTTGCCGCAGCCGTTGCGATTGGTATGATGGTAGGCTTTAAGCTTAATCAAAAGCCCGAAATGAGTTTGGTATCTCAACATGCCTTTCCCAAAGATAGCTTGTATCAAACAGGTAGGGTAGAAGAATTGCTCCGATTTATCGAGCACAAATACGTGGACACGATTAATAATGAGGTCCTTTTAGATGCAGCCATCCAGGCGATACTTACCAAGCTAGATCCACATTCGATATATCTGAATCCTACGGAGACGAAGGAGCAAAATGACGAGATGAACGGTCGCTATTACGGTGTCGGTTTAGAAAATTATTTTATTGACGATACTGTGATCGTGAGCTATGTGATACCTGGAGGACCTTCTTTTCATGGTGGCTTGAAGGTTTTCGACCGAATCATAGCCGTGGATGGAGAAACCGTAGCTGGAAAAAAGTTAAAATACGAGGATATTCGCCAAAAACTTAGAAAGCCTCTCGGCCATGAAGTAAAGCTTCAAATCTTGCGAGCGGGAAAATTATACGATTATGTGCTTCAAGTGGGAGAAGTCAAAGTCCGCTCAGTACAATCTGTACTAATTCCAGAGATAGAAACCGCCTTAGTTCAAATTAATAAGTTTGGCACGAATACCTACCGGGAATTTATGGAGGAGATTGAAAAATGGTTTGAACATCATCAAGCCAAGCACCTCATCATAGATTTGCGCAATAATCCGGGCGGTTATTTGCCAGAAGCGGTGAATATCTTGAGCCAAATTTTTAAGGATAAGGACAAATTGTTATTATATACAGAGGGACGTTCCGGAAAGAGAAATGAATATAAGACCACAGGCAAGTATTTTTTTAATATAGAGCAAGTCGTCGTATTAATCGATGAGAACTCGGCATCGGCAAGTGAAATCATCGCTGGCGCTATCCAAGACCTCGATCGAGGAATCATTATAGGTAGGAGATCCTTTGGCAAAGGCCTGGTACAAGAACAATATCCACTCAACAATGGTGGAGCTATCCGCATGACGGTATCAAGATATTATATTCCATCGGGTCGATCCATTCAGAAAGATTATGCAGATACGGATAAATATTCGCAAGATATCCAAGACAGATACGAACATGGAGATTTGTTTTATAAGGATAGCACGACGGTTAAAAACAGCAAGAAGTATTTTACAAAGGTATTTAAGCGTGAAGTTCCAGGCGGTGGCGGTATAACACCGGACATATTTATTGGGCTTCAAGAGACACAAAGGGATCAACAATCTTATGAAGAATATCAACTGATACCCGAATTTGCATTCAAGTACTTATCCAGACATCCTGAATTAATGAATCAAGATCGATATATACTCCATCCTGACAAATCATATCAAGAGGACTTTGATATCTTTATGACATCGCGATTAGGTGTCTCTTATGCAAAAAAAGCAGGTACGCAAGCGGATTTGTATTTTGAAGAATTTAAAAATCAGGTGGATCATATTATAGCTCGGAATCAAAATATGGACGAACGCTCCCATTTTGAAGACGCTTATATTAAAACGGCGATATCGACGATAAAATCCGAAAAGAGCCCAAAGGATTTTTAAATCGAGGGTGCGTATCGCAATGAGATATTACAAAGGTTGCGGCTCATTGTCTAAAAAGGTATTGACATGTATAACTTATAATAAGAATTAGACTGCAATTTTGAATAAAAACGCACAAAAGATAGTAAGCCAACTAGAGATTATAAAAAATTAATGCAATCATGGGTATTTTGCACCTAACTATGAGCTCAACATAAAGTGCGATAAATGCAATTAATTACATATTATGTATTTTTTTAATATAAAGTTTATTTTTCTTGATTAAAACATGAATTTATAAATTACTGAATTACTATATAAATACATATATAAAAAATAAATTATAAAAAAAACATTAATTTTCTTTGTGTTACATATTATAAATATTCTACATTTGTGCTTCGAAGTAGTTTCGTAATGTGTCAAATGTGTTGAATCTACTTCTCCCAAAAATAGTGTAAGACCCCGGAAAGTAATCAATAGTTAAGGTAAACATCGAGTCATTGGTGTCGCCGGGAAAATAAGATTGGATATTTTAAATATTAAATAAAGCTCATGTGCGGAGTGATTCGTGATGAGTGAGAAGCTTTTTATTATTAATTAATTTTTAAACTCAAAATTGGATCTCATGATGAAAACAAATTTTACTCACCCCCGTCTTTTAGCGAGATTAGCGATGATCTTGTTATTAGGCATTTTTACGAGCATTGGCGTTGAGGCACAATCTTGCTCTTGTAAAGGTTCTATTCAAATTTCTTTGGATGAAACTGGCGAGGCAACTGTAACTGTAGCAGATTTGCTTGCTGATAATTCCACATGTTCTGGAACACAGCAAGTCTTTGTTATGGAGACGATGAATGGTGCACCTATTCCAACGAGTCCTAAAGTGAATTGTACTCATATTGGTAAGACCTTATTCGGAAAGGTTACTAATGGTACCAATTCATGTTGGACAACTATAACTGTAGAGGATAAGTTAGATCCTGTCATCGAATGCCCTACAGGTATTATCACTTTGACATGCGTAGAATTAAGTGACTTTGTCCCTAATGTTACTGACAACTGCGGTGTTTTAAAGTTGGACACGATTAAGCGTACTATTATTGACAACAAGAACTGTAATGTAGGCTTACCACCAAATGTTATTTGCAGAGAAATTAGAGAATACCAGGCTACAGACCTTTCTGGTAACAAATCTAATGTATGTACTGTAACATTTGACGTAACTACTATAGATTTTGCCGACATTGATTTGCCGGATAATTTTATAGGAGTTAATTCCTTATCTTGTGATGGTGAGGATTGGGCCAAACTCGATAATGGCAATCCATCTCCATATAGCAAAAACGGAAAATTCGGCACTGGATACCCTTCTATCGGCGGTGTTGATTTACACGATAACGCAGATTTATTCTGTAATCTTGTTGTATCTTACACCGACGTAAAACTACCTACGGTTAAATGCGTAACAAAAATCATGCGTACTTGGACCTTCTTTGAATGGTCATGTTTAAATAGAGATTCATGGAATCATACTCAGATGATCGAGATTGTGGACAATGAAGGCCCTACGATTTCAGGATTAGAAGACTTCTCAGCATCTACAAGCAATAACGTATGTGAGGCGAAAATTACTTTGCCAGCGCCTACATTAAGTGATAACTGTGATGGAGCATCATTATTATCTTATACCATCACTGTTTACTTAAATGGTGGAACAGTACCTGGACCATTTGTTAATTTTGGACAATCTAGACTAGTAAGCCTACCTGTAGGTGTACATAAAGTAGTTTATACAGCTTATGACGGTTGTAAAAACTCTAATGAATATGAGATTACGATTACAGTTTTCGATAAAACTCCACCGGTAGCTATTTGTGATGAATATGATACGGTAGGGTTAACTTCAGACGGTACAGCATGGGTGCCTGCAAGTTCATTTGATGATGGCAGTTATGATGAATGTTCATTATTTGACTTTGCTGTTAAGAGAATGAATCCAAATACTTGTGGAGGTTGTGAAATTCCGGTATTGACAGGATTTACATATCTAGGAGATTATACAGTAGCAGGAAAAACACACTACTACTATTTATCAAAAGATAAGAGAACGCCACTAGCAGCATATAAGACAGCAAAAGCGTTTGAAGCGAATGTTGTAACTTACAATACTCTTGCTGAGGCAGACTGGGTTAAAACACAAGCATATTCTAAATTGCCAACGGCATTTACAGATCCTATCTTGATCGGTCTTAACGATATTACTAATGAAGATACATTTGTATGGCAGAGTGGTGAAAAACCAAACTACGCTTATCCATGGGCGCCAGGACAACCGAATGGTAGCGGAGACTATGTAGTACAAGGTAAAGATGGATTGTGGAACGATGTAGATAGTGATTCAGATTATTTCTATTATGTAATGGAAATCGAAGATCCATGTGGATTTAGCAGCTATGCTAAGTTCTGCTGTGCAGATATTCCTCAAAACCAAATGGTTGTATTCAGAGTAATCGATGAATCAGGAAACTACAACGATTGTATGGTAAGTGCAATTATTCAAGACAAGATAGGACCAACTATCGAATGTCCTGCGGATACGACTATTGATTGTGAAGTAGTTTATGATGTTGATAATTTAGGTGCACTTTTTGGCGACGCTGTAGCGTATGACAACTGTCAAACTTTAGATATTGAAGAAAAAGTTGATGTAAAAATATCTAGCTGCCGAGTAGGATACATTACTAGAACATTTACAGTAACGGATGCAGGTGGAAGAACTGCTTCTTGTACACAGACGATTACAGTTCAGTCATTGTATCAATATGAAGGGCCAACAGCATTTGAGTGGCCAGGAGATACTACTATTAACAGCTGTGGGGATCCAAATGATCCTAATTTGTCACCAGATGTATTGGGAAGACCGATATTGAGCAATGGGCCATGTGCTTTAGTAGGTGCAGAATATAGCGACAAAGTCTATACATTCAATAATTCGACAAGTCCTGCATGTTTCAAAATCATGAGAACTTGGACTGTTATTGACTGGTGTCAGCCGATTACTGAAACTAGAGGTTATAGAACTTGGACACACACACAGATTATCATGGCTACGGATAACGTTGCTCCGGTATTTGAACCGTTGGTAGCAGAAGTTTCTGCGGATACTTATGATGCTCTATGTGCTAATGGTACGATTACATTGACAGCGACTGCTTCAGATAACTGTACGCAAGTATTGAGAAAGTCATACAAGATAGATTTAGATAATGATGGTACTTTTGATATTTCTCCAAATGCAACAGATGGTAATACAATTAGTATCACAGATGCATTCCCGGTAGGAAAACATAGAATCGTTTATACCTTTGAAGACAAGTGTGGCAATATTACATCTAGAGAGCAAATCTTTAGTATCGTAAATAGAAAAGCTCCAGGCGGAATCTTAATCAAAGGATTGTCTATCAATCTTATGAAAATAGGTGTAGGACAAGGTATGGCTGAGGTTTGGGCATCTGACTTCATCAAAGAAGCGAGTCATCCGTGTGGATATGATGTAGTATATTCATTTGAAGAAATCACTTTTGGCCCTACAGGAAAATTAGAGATTGTACCGAATTTAGTATTTAGCTGTGATGATCTAGGTGTACAAGAAGTGATTATATGGATCGCTTCTGTGACTCCTGCTGGTGATATTGTTCAAACCTATATTACAACATTTATCGACGTTCAGGATAACAACAATGTATGTGATCCGGATGGTAGAAGAGTGGTAGTAAGTGGAAATATCGCAACAGAAGCTAATGACATGTTAGAGGATGCAAGTGTTGACTTAATAGGTTCTGAATTCCACCAAATCACAGGAAAAGACGGAGCATTTAATTTCAACAACATGCCTACAGGTGGACAATATTATGTTTCACCAGCTAAAAATGATGATGCATTAAATGGTGTATCCACATTTGACTTAGTTATGATTCAAAGACATATCCTTGGCATTGAAGCACTTGCATCCCCATACAAGCAAGTTGCAGCTGATGCTAACAGAGATGGTAAAATTACAGCAAGTGACCTTTCTGACATAAGAAAGCTAATCCTTGGCGTAAATGATAATTTCACCAATAACACTTCATGGAGATTTATTGATAAGAATTATCAGTTTGCAGACAAATCTAACGCACAAGGAGAGGCCTTCCCAGAAGTATATCATATAGACCGATTGAATACAGATATGAAAACCGATTTTATAGCTGTTAAAACAGGAGACGTCAGTGGTGACGTTCAAGCAAATAGATTTACAAATATCACTGAAACGAGATCTAATTCTCAATTGATATTATCAACGAATAACACTTCATTTGACTTAGGTCAAACGATCACTGTACCTGTTAAGGTTGCGGATGTAGCTAAGATATCAGGGATGCAGTTTACATTAGGTTTTGACAATGAATTAGTAACGTTGGTTGGTATCAATCCAGGTGCTTTGAATGTCAATGACAGCAACTTTGGACTTAATGATATACATAATGGATTATTGGCTGTGAGCTGGAATACAGGTGCACCTATACAATTGGATGCAAATACGACCTTGTTTACTATCACATTTGTGACTCGTGACCAAGGAAATGCAGGTAACTTATTCCAAGTTAATTCTGATATTGTACGTTCTGAAGCTTATGACGCTAATGATGACAAGATGGATGTAGCATGGAGATCAAATAACACGAAAGAAGGATTTGAGTTATTCCAAAATACGCCTAACCCATTCAAGCAAACGACTTCTATCCAATTTAATTTACCTGAAGCAATGTCTGCACAAGTTACGGTAAATGACATCACAGGTAAAGTTGTTAAAACATGGAATGTTCAAGGTGTGAAAGGATTGAACACAGTTGAGTTCAATCACAGCAATTTACCTTCTGGAGTACTATATTATAGCATTCAAGCTGGTGAATTTGTTGCCACTAAGAAGATGATCGTAATTGAGTAATTGAGTTTTTTTAAATAGTTTTAAGGTTTATTATGAAGCCTCTGGATCAGCTCTGGTTCAGAGGCTTCTATTTTTATTGAATGTGTATTATACAACTTATATGATTTAAGTTGATAATATAGAAAGATAGGCTTAGCACCCTAAATTTAAAAATTGTGTTTTTGGTTCCGATCATGTGAATCGATAATTTCTCAAATATGAAAATTATATGCTGAAAATCATGTCCAATAAGAAAATTAATATATCTTTGTATTATAAAACAAATTTGGTCAGAATTTTAAGTACTTAAATTTTGTACAAATTTGTTTTAAAATCATTTTTACATTAGTTCAATTCATGGATAATATAAAATAATTAGGACAAGAAATAATAATGCAAAAAGCAAGAATTATTATGAAAGAGTGTATTTTTGTTTGGTTTTATATCTATATTTTGTGTTAACTGTGTTTTTTCATAGGTAAGTATATATCCAGAAGTTGGAATGAATTACAGGCTGTATCTTCTATGAAATGGTATTGAATGATTATAACAAACATTCCCAAACCATTTATCAAATATTGGGAGATTGTCAATCATATCTCCTATCTTCCCTTTAAAACATCTTAATGCTGATTCAAAATACGTATTCGCACCAATCACTCAAAGGTATTTTTGTGATTGATCTGAACGAAACTGATATAGATACTTTTGTTATATTCTCATGAAATGGTGTATCTTTGCATTCTTTATTTATGGCAAGAATACTAAGCATAGATTACGGAGCAAAAAGATGTGGATTGGCAGTTACTGATCCATTGCAGATTATTGTGTCTGGTTTAGAAACGGTAGAAACCAAAGTTTTAATGGCTTTTTTGGAAACTTATTTGCAGCAAGAAAGCGTTGAAAAGATAGTGATTGGCTTACCTGTGCATACGGATGGAAATTTTACTTATCTTAAAAGCGATATCGATGCTTTTGCTATTGCATGCAAAAAGAAATTTCCGAATGTTGTTATAGATTTTGCAGATGAGCAATTTTCGTCCGTACATGCGAAGCGTATTATTATAGAAAGTGGCATTAAAAAGAAAAAAAGACAAGATAAATCCTTAGTTGATAGAATCAGTGCTGTTGTCATTTTACAGCGTTACTTAAACCATATATAAGCATGATATTACCTATTTATACATTTGGCCAACCGGTATTAAAAAAGAAAGGTTTAGCAATTGATAAAAATTACGAGGCGCTTGACGAATTGATTTCGAATATGTACGAAACGATGTATGCTGCCAAAGGTGTAGGGTTGGCTGCACCGCAAATCGGTCTTAATATCCGTCTATTTATCGTAGATACGATACAAATCATGGAAGGAGGCAAAGAGGATGCTGGTATCAAAAAGGCTTTTATCAATGCTCAAATCCTAGAAGAATCCGGTGATTTGTGGGCTTATGAAGAAGGATGCCTCAGTATCCCAAATGTGCGAGGAGAAGTCGAACGCCAGCCTATGGTCAAAATCAGATATGAGGATGAGCAATTTGTCGAACATATCGAAAGCTACGAAGGTATCAATGCAAGAGTGATCCAGCATGAATACGATCATATTGAAGGGATTTTATTTACAGAAAAGTTAAAACCACTGAAGAAGAAATTAGTGCAGCGCAAGTTGAATGATATCAAAGCAGGAAAGATGGTCGCTGACTACAAGGTGAAAATCATGCGATAAAAGTCTAAGAACGGCTATTTTATTGTATGTTGAATTTCAAGTTACCCATACAACTTTTTGTTTCTTTTGTGTCAAGACAAAAGAAAAGAAAGACTGAAAATACTACTTATGAATAGATTTTAAGCCAAAAGTCTAAAAAGTGAATTATTTGAATTTAATATTTGTGTTAAATCTTCACTTGTTTAGCTAATTGCCTCAGGCTACCTGAACAGCACTACTTTATTATGAAGACTTTTAAAACTTGTTAATACCAAATTTAAGCCGGCCTTAGCGGGTCATCCGTTAAAAAATCATGGAATAAAAACGTTAAAAATTTAAAACTGTTTGAGCCTATTCATAGTAAAATCGAGAGAAGAAGGCCAAGTTGGCGAAAATGGTCAACCGAAACCGGTTACACTAGGGCGAGTTTTTTGATACGAAAGTGATTTTTGAATCAGTCCAAAGATTCATGCTAAAAAATATCATAGTTCAAGGCAGAAAACACAGACATAGCCATTGCTATGTCGAGTATTTCTAACGCAGAAATCGGATATTTTTAATGAAGAATGGGCTTATTTGAATGTCACTTTCGTATTATATTAGTTTTTATGCAATGATTTTAGGATGAACCGGTACAGCCTTGACTTTTTGTTTCTTTTGTGTCAAGACAAAAGAAAAGAGAGACTGAAAATATCACTTATGAATAGATTTTAAGCCAAAAGTCAAAACAATTTCACCATTTTCTCCAACTCGACAAATCTAACGAATCCACGAATCCACACCTGGCTACAAGAAGTTATGACCACTGCACTAATATGGGCTAGTCGGCTAAAATGATGAAATAAGCTTTTATTTTCTACCGAAATCGGCCGGAATTTCTCCCAAAATCTCTGTCTCCCATTTGATGATGGGATTTTTCCACGTATGTGTTTTGAGCCATGACTCGGCGCGATGGATGAGCTCGAAGAGTTCTTCGTTATGTTTTGTCAAAGCTAAGGTAGTTTTAGCTTTTTTGTTTTTAACCCAACTGATTGCTGTTTTCGAATCCGTATAAATCGTGGTGTGATCGTTGCCCAATTTATGCAACATAGCAAGGGCATGAACTAAAGCAAGAAATTCGCCGATGTTGTTGGTTCCATCTCGGAAAGGACCTTGGTGAAAAATACGCGTTTTAGAAATCGTATTGACGCCTTGATACTCCATGAGTCCTGGATTTCCACTGCAAGCGGCATCGACAGAAATGCTGTCGCTAATGATTTTTTGAGCAACTTTTGGGTGGTTGGCGTTGTTTTTAGAATTGGTTTTTGAGGGTTGAGCTTGAGCAATAACTTGTTGGTAGCCTAGCTTAAAAGCATACTCAGCTTCTGCTTGCGTTTCAAAAGCTTTGTATTTCGCAGCCGGAAAACCATGGATTTGTTGTTGGCAGGCTTCCCAGGTTGGGTAGATACCCGGTATGTGACCTTGCCATACCACATAAAATTTTTGTTTCTTTGCCAAGAATTTGAAGTTTTTAATAAAAACACAAAGTTAATGTTTATAGATACACACGCCCATATTTACACAGAAGAATTTGATGAAGATCGGGATTTGATGATTATGAATGCTTTCAATCAAGGAGTTAAGCAGATATTTATGCCCAATATTGATGAAAGCTCTATAGATGCGATGCTAGAAGTGGCCAGCAAACATGTATCTTGTTATCCCATGATGGGTCTGCATCCTTGTTCTGTAAAGGAAAATTATAAAGAAGTGTTGGATATGGTAGAAAAGTATCTATCGACACAAAAATTTTATGGTGTAGGCGAAATCGGCATTGACTTATATTGGGACAAGACTTTTACCGATGAACAAATCGAGGCCTTTCGCAGGCAGATCCACCTTGCTAAAGACTTGGACTTGCCTTTTGTGATCCATTCTAGAGATTCGCTAGATCTAACGATTAGTATCGTCGAGTCACTCCAAGATGGCCATTTGAAAGGCATCTTCCATTGTTTTAATGGTACGCCTGAGCAGGCCAAGCGGATTATGGATTTAGGTTTTTTTATGGGTATCGGTGGCGTGATAACCTATAAAAACGCCGGTGTGGCTGAGGTCGTAGCCGATATCCCGATGGAATACCTCGTACTAGAAACAGATGCGCCGTACCTTAGTCCGGTACCCTTCAGAGGCAAGCGCAATGAACCGGCCTATATCCTCAAGGTGGCAGAAAAACTGGCAGATTTAAAAGCGCTATCTGTCGATGAGGTAGCTCGAAAAACGACGACTAATGCCTTATCGATATTTGAAGTTTGACTCTAACGACTCGATTATTTATTCCCGCTAAGGGCTTGGATCACCTTTGTAGCAAGTTCGGCACCTATCTTTTCTTGTGCTTCTAACGTAGCTGCACCGATATGAGGCGAGAGTGATACTCTAGGATGCGTCAATAAGTCCTTATTGGGCGAGGGTTCGTTTTGATATACATCCAAACCGGCAGCTGCGACCTTGCCACTTTCGAGGGCTGCGAGTAGGTCGGCTTCATGGATGACATCGCCTCGACTACAATTGATGATGATAACGCCGTCTTTCATAGCGTCGAAAGCGGATTGGTCAAGGATGGGTTTTCCGATAGATGGCGTGTGTAGCGATATTATATCGGCATCTTCGAGCACATCATTGAAGTCAACGGTTGATAAATCGACGTACATACCCAGACCTACCGGACCAATCGCCAAGGTAGCCTTAGCAATATAAGGATCTGTTGCCAAGACATTCATACCCATGCCGAGTGCACATCTTGCCATTTCTTGGCCTATTCTGCCGAAACCAATAATGCCGAGGGTTTTGCCTTCGAGCTCCAAGCCACCACCAAAAGATTTTTTTAATTGATTAAAATGGCTATCTCCAATGGTCGGCATCTGACGATTGGATTGGTGTAAAAAGCGTGCAAGCGTAAGGATGTGACCCATGGCTAATTCGGCTACTGAACGTGAAGAAGCTTCGGGCGTATTGATGACGGTGATACCTTGGGCTTGTGCATACTTGACGTCGATATTGTCGAGGCCGACACCACCTCTGCCGATGACCTTTAGATTTGGTGCAGCATCGATGACTTCCTTATTGATCTTGGTTGCACTTCTGACACAGATAGCGTCGTACTCATGGAGGCGATCTATCAACTGGCTTTGATCGATTTTGTTCATGTCCACCGTAAAGCCGGCATTTTCTAGTAACTCCTTGCCGATTGGCTCTATTCCATCATTAATCAGAATCTTCATGTGTAGCAGGATTTAAAAATGAGCTGCAAAAGTAGATACAAAACAGAGATTAATGACTATGCAAAGCGGTGTTTTTGAAATAATTAACGTAATGCAAAAACGAAACGATTGTTTCATTTGCAAGTTGCTTAATGGTGATGCTAAATGGTTTTTAGGCCTAATTCTTTTAAAAATTCATTGTGTTTATCCGTACTCGATTTGATTTGCTGATTAATAGCGCTTAATTCTGTATGCACTGCTTCCAAGTCAATTTGTACCTCATCTTCTGTTGTACTCACATATCTTGAAATATTCAGATTATATCCGTTCTTTTCAATCTCCTCCATCGAAACTTTGCGAGCATACCGCTCTCTTTCGCTTCTGAATTTGTAAGTTTCAACAATGCTTTGAATGTGTTCTTCGCTTAATGAATTTTGCCTTTTCCCTTTTTCAAAATGTTCTGCTGCATTGATGAATAATACATCTTCTTGCTTTTTACATTTCTTCAAAACTAAGATGCAAACCGGAATACCTGTCGAGTAAAACAAATTACTTGGCAAACCAATAACGGTGTCAATATGATTGTCTTTCAGTAATTTGGTGCGGATTCGTTCTTCTGCACCACCACGAAACAAAACGCCGTGTGGCAAGATAATTGCCATTGTTCCTTCTTTTGCTAAAAAGTGAAATCCGTGCAAGAGAAAAGAAAAGTCAGCGGCTGATTTGGGTGCTAAACCATAACTTTTGAAACGAAAATCTTCACCCATAGCTTCGTTGGGTTCCCAACGCAAACTAAATGGCGGATTGGCTACAATGGCATCAAATTCTGTCTTTTTGCTTGGGTTCATTTCGTTGAGCAAATCCCATTGATTGAGCAAAGTATCTCCGTGAAATATTTCAAACTCGGTGTCTTTCATTCCGTGCAAGAGCATATTCATTCGTGCAAGGTTGTAGGTGGTTATGTTTTTTTCCTGACCGTATATTTTGCCGATAGTACCGCCATTTTCTTTCATTCGTTTCCGAACATTCAACAACAAAGAACCCGAACCGCAAGCCATATCCATCACCTTTTCCAATTTGTCTTTTTTGCCTGTTTCCGGGTTTTGGCTGTCTAAGGTTACGATTTCCGAAAGAATGGTAGAAATTTGTTGCGGTGTATAAAATTCTCCTGCTTTCTTTCCCGAACCTGCTGCAAACTGACCTATCAAATATTCATAAGCATCGCCCAAACTGTCCGCATCGGTAGAAAAATCGGCAATGCCTTCCGCTATCTTTTGAATGATAACACACAATTTTTTATTCCTGTCGGCAGCGGTTTTGCCTAACTTCTCAGAGTTGAGGTTAATCTCTGAGAACAAGCCTTGGAAAGAGCTGTCAAAAGATTCGTTTTCGATAAATCTGAAACCTGCCTCTAAAGTGGACAACAGTTCATCATCTTGGATTCGAGCCATCTCTGAAATATTGCTCCAAAGGTGTTCCGGCTTGATAACATAATGCACTTTTCGCCGCATTTGTTGTTCAAAATCGGCAGTGTCTTTTGGATTTTCGGCATACCAAACCGACAAAGACGTGCGATTATCGTCTGCTTTCAAAACAGGATAATCTCTACCCAATTCTTTTTTGGTAGCTTCTTCGTAATTGAAAGATAGATAACGAAGAAAGAGAAACGAAAGCATATAATCTCGAAAATCATCTGCATTCATTGCACCTCGCAGGCTGTCTGCTATATCCCAAAGGGTTTTTCCTAATTGTTGTTGGTCTTTTTGTGTCATCGTTTATTCGTTGAAAAATTTGTCTTCCTGCCAATTGGCAGGATTGTTTATAATGTAATTATTGATGTGTTGGAATGATTTATCATCACGAATAATGTGGTCGTGAAAACGGGTTTGCCACGTGAAATCAAAACCCAAACGATGGGCGTGTTTTGTCACGGCAGATTTGTATGACCCCACAATGGACGATATGGAATTTTTACCGATGTTTTGAAACCGTTGTTGGCCAATGGTTTTTTGTTCGATTTGGGTGAATGGCGTTGGTTGTTCCGTTTGGTTGGATGGCGTGGATGGATTGGGTTGGATGGGTTGGATGGGTTGGATGGGTTGGATGGGTTGGATGGGTCGGATGGGTTGGATGGGTCGGATGGGTTGGATGGGTCGGATGGGTCGTAGAGACAGGGCATGCCCCCATTTTCATTGTTGCCCCCATTTTCATTGTTGCCCCCATTTTCATTGTTGCCCCCATTTTCATCGTTGTGCCCGTTGATATTGTTGTTATCATCGGTAATAATTATAACACCGTGAATATGATTGGGCATTACCACAAATTCGGCCAATTCCACATTTTGTGAATGATTTTTTATTTCGTACCACAATACATCAGCAATAACACCCGTATGTGATAATTGCATTTGTCCGTTTTTAATTTCACCAAAATAATGCAAACGGTTTTTGGTACAAATGGTTATGAAATATGCACCCGCCCAACGATAATCCCAATTTTGTAATCGGGTGGAAGGTATGCGATATTTGTTTTGAAATTTATCCATTTTTTTGTTTTGTTGTTTGGTCATTGTTGATATCGTTGTTATCATTGTCATATGACAATGACAATGACGGAAATAAACCCTGCATCAACCCTTTTTTATGCAATTTCAATTGTTCTATCTTCTCGGCTTGTGCTGTGATGAGTTCATCTAAGGCAGAAAGACAAGAAGCGATTTTTTGTTGTTCATTTAGTGATTTAGGTATAATTAATTTATATTTTTCAAAATCTTTTTGATAAAGATGCACAATTGAAGAACCTCCTGATAATTTATTTAAAAAAGATGTAAACCTTGAACTTAAAAAGGAATGGAAGATAAATTCTGAATCATATAAGTCCTCAATTCTTATTCTAAAAATACCATTATTAAGAGTAGCTTCTTTTTCATTTAAGTTTTCCACAAAAGCTACTTTTCCAATACTTCCATCTTTTGTAATTAATATATCTCCATTTTTTAGAATAATGTTTTCATCTTGAATATATCTTTCGTATTCTACAAATTTGGCTTTGTCCCAATCAATTTTATTGTTTTTAAAGTCAGTACCTGTAACTAAATAATATTTACCTTCATCTAAATGTTCTTCCTTTCTAAGGTTTTGCCAACCAATTCTTGCTTTCATTGTTGCCATATCAAGTATATTTTTTTCTTCCCATTCCCCCTCAAACTCCTTAAACCTCAACTTTGGCACTTTCTCATTTTCTTGTGGGAAAAGATTCTGCATCAATCCTTTTTTGTGGTTTTTGAGTAGTTCCAACTTTTGGCTGTGGGCTGTAATTACTTCATCTAAAGAAGATAAGCAAGAAGCGATGCGTTGTTGTTCTTCTTTGTCTTTGGGAATTCTGATTTTCATTCTTTTCAAATCAGAATTATATAATCTACTAATAATTCCACCATCTGAAGTTTGCCACTTCAAATTTGAATAACAATAGAATAAAAAGTTATTGGAAACTATTGCTTCGTTGTTTCCTAACCAAACAATATTTGAGTCTTGAAAATAAGCAGGCGAACCATCATAAATTACCAATCTTCCAATTGTTCCAGAAGCCGAGATTAGAATATCACCAATATTTGGAAATGAATATTTACTTTTAAATTCATTATATTTTTCAAGTGAAATAAAGGCATCAGGCACTCTTCCAAAAGTTCCAATTTTGAAAAAGGGAATTCCTTCATTTGGATTTGTTTCTTCTGCAAAAATTCTCTTGCACATCAAAACTTCTCCAACTTCCCCTAACGTTTTCACTTCCCACGCTGCACTATTGGCAAATTCAGGGAAACGCAGTTCGGGTATTAATTTCTTCTTACTCATTTGTCTGAATCAGGATTTGTAGGATTATTGGATTTCAGGATTATTTGGTTGTTCGATTTCAGAATTTTGGAAGAGTATTTTGGATTAAATACCTTTTTAAATTGTAGGCTTGTGCTTCCAAAATTGATAAGTAGTCCTATGGGTTTATCATAAGCAACCACATAATTTTTGGCTTGGGCTAAATGCACATCTTCTAAATTGATGAGTGCTTTTAATTCAACCACAACACTATCTTCAATAATAAAATCGGCTCTTCTTGTTCCCACATCAATACCATCATAATAAATAGTGTGGGATTGTTCTCTTTGAAAAGAAATTCCTGCACGTTCCAATTCAATTGCCAAGCACCTTTGGTAAATCAGTTCCTGAAATCCATTACCAAGTGTATTATGTACTTTCATCGCACATCCATTTATCTTATATGTCAACTCATCCAAGTTCATTTTATTCTTTTTTTATCTTGTCAATCATTAAATCCTGCAAATCCTGATTCAGACAGTGTAGGCATTTAATCCACTTATTTCTCTTCCTTGTGCCAATTTTTTTAATTGCGGAACAAGGTCTGCCATTAAAGCCAATTCTTTTGTTCTGCGTTCTTTCCAATTCAAATCCAAAGGTTCTAAAAGGTCGGTTAGTTTTTCTCCGTCAAAAATCATTCGGCTCATTATTTTTTCTACAAAGGTTTTGAGGTTTGCGGTTTGCAATCCGTTTTTTAGAGCAATTTCAGCTATTTCTTTGTTGTATTTGTTATCTCTAAATTGTTCTAAACTAAGCTTCAATTCATCAACGGTTTGACCTTTTGACCAATCAACCTGTTCTATAAACTCAATCAAATCCTCATCTTCCATTAGGTTAGAATTGGATTTTAGCAAACTGATTACTTGTGCTTTGGTCATTTTTTGCTTGGCAGGCTTCTTTTGCGTGCTGTCTGCAATCAAATTCATTATATAATCATAGTCAATCACGGCAGAAGCAAACAACACAAATTCAAAATCTAATTGCTGAATGGCTTCGGGTGCATTTTCTCCTTCTTTTTGTTGTATTTTTCGTAATTGCTTGGCGGTTTCTATATACGAACTGCGGAACTCCTGCAAAGTTTCCGTTGGTAAAATGGCTTCGATTTTTGTTTTTTGCGTTTCGTCTAAATCGGTGTATTGGTCGAGTTGTGTTTTTATCCTTTGTACTTCTTTAAAATTTTGCACAAAGGCAATTCGAGCTGCATCGCCTTTCAGGTTATAAACTTCTTGAGGTTCGTTTACTAAATTATTTTCCTGCATAAAAACGCCTAATTTTTCGACGGCTTCTTTATATTTATCAATCATCACAGGTGCAGGTTCCACCAACCAAATCTCTCTTGATTTTTCTTTATTGTCTTCTCCCGAAAATAAGGCTATAGCTTGGTTTACGGCTTCTTGTTGGCTACGAAAATCAAGAATATTTCCATAAGGTTTGGTATCATTCAGCACACGATTAGTTCGTGAAAACGCCTGAATTAATCCGTGGTATTTCAGGTTTTTGTCCACATATAAAGTATTCAAGAATTTGCTGTCAAAACCTGTAAGTAACATATCTACCACAATAGTGATGTCTATTTTATCTTTGTGTGGAACGTCTTTGTTGCTGTATTTTTGGTCTTTGATGCGTTTTTGCACATCTTGATAATACAAGTCAAATTCGTTGATAGTATGATTGGTCTTGTATTGCGTATTGTAATCGGCAATAATTTCCATCAATGCCTTTTTCTTTTCTTCTGGATTTTGCTGATTGTCCTCTTTTTCCTGTGCCAAATCTTCTTGTAATTGCTTGATGTCAGCCGCATTTTTTTGGCTTTTTTGGTCGCCTTCATTTGCCATTAATTGGGCAGGCGGAGAAAACACACAAGCGATATTTAGTGGAATGTAATCTGGTTGAGACAGCCCATGCTGTTGAGACAGGGCATGCTGTTGAGACAGGGCATGCCCTGTCTGTACGGATTTGAATAGTTGATAATATTCAATAGCATTATTGATAGAAGCCGTAGCCAATACCGCATTAAATTTGCGTTCGTTGGTTGCAGCATTGTGTTTTTCCAAAATGGCTTCCACCACAGCTTGTTGAGACAGCGCTTGTTGTTGAGACAGCGCATGCGCTGTCTGTACTGCAGATTTCCCTTTAAAATAATCAATGTGAAATTTCAATACATTCCTATCATCTATGGCGTGCGTGATGGTATAAGCATGTAATTCTTTTTCAAAAATATCTTGGGTTGTTTTATAGGATTTTTCTTCTCCATCAATTTGAGTATAGCTCGCATTTTCCTCAAAAATAGGCGTGCCTGTAAAACCAAATAATTGTGCATTCGGAAAAAACTCTTTAATCGCTTTATGGTTTTCGCCAAACTGTGAACGGTGGCACTCATCAAAGATGAAAACGATTCGTTTGTTGCTTAATGGTTCTAAACGCTCTTTGTAGTTGCGTTTATTTGTTCCGTCTAATGCCAAACCTAATTTTTGAATGGTGGTAACAATTACTTTATCAGCATAATCGGTAGAAAGTAAACGTCTTACCAATGTTTCGGTATTGGTGTTTTCTTCCACACTTCCTTCTTGAAATTTATTAAACTCTTCACGAGTTTGTCGGTCAAGGTCTTTTCTATCCACCACAAACAAACATTTATCAATATCGGGATTGTCTTTTAAAAGGGTTGATGCTTTAAAAGAAGTCAAGGTTTTACCACTTCCCGTAGTGTGCCAAATATAGCCGTTTCCGCGATTTTGATTAACACATTCTTCGATGGCTTTTACAGCATAAATTTGATACGGTCGCATCACGAGCATTTTCTGTTCGCTTTGCACCAATACCATATATTTACTAATCATTTCACCAAGTGTACATTTCTTTAGAAACCTATCTGTAAAGTCTTCAAGATGCTTGATTTTCTTGATTTTTTCATCTGCCAAATGGTAAACAGGTAAAAACTGCTCATCGGCATTGAATTGAAAATGTTGCTTGATATTATTGGCAAAATAGAATGTGTTTGTTCTGTTACTCACAATAAACAACTGCATAAAACAAAGCAATGAATTTCCGTAACCGTTGCCCGCTTCGTTTTTGTAATCTACAATTTGTTGCATTGCCTTTCGTGGCGAAATATCTAAGTTTTTCAACTCGATTTGCACCATTGGAATGCCGTTAATCAACAAAATAACATCATATCGTTGATGGCTGTTTTCCGTATTGATACGCAATTGGCTAATAACTTCGTACTCATTTTTGCACCAATCTTTGATATTGACCAATGTATAATGCAAAGGCGTTCCGTCTTCCCGTTGAAAATATTGTCTTTCTCTCAAAAATTTAGACGCAATAAAAACATCAGAATTAATAATTTCCTCCCGAAGTCGCAAAAATTCACTGTCCGAAAGATGAACACGGTTGAGTGCTTCAAATTTTTCTTTGAAGTTTTGCTCCAAGGTTTTTCTATCCACTATATCAGGTCGATAAGTGTATTTCAGCCCTTTGAGTTGCTCAATTAATTGTTGTTCGATTTGATGTTCTTTAGTCATCCTATGGATCGTTTTAGTTGCCGTTACTAGGAAAATATATTCAAAAGATGATATATTAACGTACAGTCGTTATGGCCAAAGTGTGTTTCATGGTCAAAGATAGCAATTATTATAATGATCGATATACTGTGAAAGCATAAAAATGACTACCACCTTCAAAAGCATTTAAATCTTAAGCTAGTGCTCTGTCAATATAAAGAAATTAATGAAATGTCGTTCTTTTTTCAAATCTCATCGTTAAAAATA
>JAIXKS010000023.1:32766-88957 GCA_026928325.1 Chitinophagales bacterium
GTTCTTTTTTCAAATCTCATCGTTAAAAATACTCGTCATAGTTACCACTATGCCTGCGTTTTTTGCCTTGATCTTTAAAAAAACAACTTCCATTATTATTTAAGTCTTTTTATAGACAGAGCACTGTGCTCTGTCTATATAAAGAAATTAATGAAATGTCGTTCTTTTTTCAAATCTCATCGTTAAAAATACTCGCCATAGTTACCACTATGCCTGTGTTTTTTGCCTTGATCTTTAAAAAAACAACTTCCATGATAGTTTAAGTTTTTTATAGACAGAGCAAGGGTCTCCTTCAAAATTAACTCTAAACGTCTATTTCTGTGCTGTTTTGATTAAGTATGCAGCGATAATAGAGAAGAAGATGTTCGGAATCCAGACGCCTATCAAAGGAGGTAGGGATAAGTTGGTACTGAATGTCGTCGAAAACTTGGATAAGATAACAAAGATGGCGCCGATGACAACGCCAGCGGCTAAGTGGAAGCCCATGCCACCACGGACTTTTCTCGATGCTACGGCTACGCCGATCAAGGTAAGGATAAAAATAGTACATGGGTCAGCAGTACGCCGATAGAGTTCGATTTCATATTTTTTGCCAGAATCGAGACCTTTGTCTTTTTCGTATTTGAGGAAGGCGCGAAGGTCGGAGGTATTCATCATCTCCATCTGCTTGCTATACCGTGTAAAATCCTCAGGTACAAAATTAAAAGTAGTATCCAGAAAGTCGGCATCGTGAATACTTAATGACTCGTCATGATCCGAAAAACGCCTTCTTTCGAAGCTCTCGAGCCGCCAAGTATTGGTTTGATTTCTATATTTGATTTTATTGGCCTTGAGGACATAGACGAGTTTGTCATCCTCAAAACGCTCTAACCTAAAGGTTCTACCTGTAGTATCCGAACTAGAATAATTGCGTATATATACCTTTTCATTGGGCGAAAGCCAAAAATGGATATTGTGATTGAGGGTTGTTTTTGCGCTCGCTTTGATATACTTACTTTCGAATTCGTTTTTTAGTCGGTTACTCCTTGGGATGACATAGTTGTTGCCGAGCCATAGTAAAGTCGCAAGGATGCCGGCGCCGATCATATAAGGTCGGATGATCCTAGAGTAGCTAATCTTCGCACTCAACATACTAATGATTTCAGAGTTTTTGGCCATCCTTGATGTAAAAAATATGACGGCAAGTAAGGCGAAGAGCGGCCAGAGCAAGCCATTGATCCAAGGTATAAAGTGGAAGTAATAGTCGGTGATGATTTCTTTGGCTGTCAAGCTGGAGTTCATGAATTTATCCACACGCTCGAAGTAATCAATCGTGATGGCAATCATCGTTATCAGCAAGATCGTAAAAAAGAAAGTGCTAAGATATTTTTTGACTATATACCAATCCAATATTTTCATCAGAGGCGTTGACTTACAGATTTGACCATTTCTTTTTTCCAAGATGCAAAGTTTCCTTCGATGATTTTATTTCTACTTTCGGTGACTAACCAGAGAAAGAAACTTAGATTGTGAATCGTAGCTATTTGAGCTGCTAGCAATTCCTCTACTTTAAATAAATGGCGAAGATATGCTTTTGTATGCACTTGACTCGTCAAAGCCGTACTTTCGGCATCTATTGGTGAAAAATCATCCTGCCATTTTGCATTCTTTATATTGATGACTCCATGTTTTGTATAAAGTAAGCCATGGCGAGCATTGCGCGATGGCAATACACAATCAAACATATCGATTCCTAGGGCGATACCTTCTAAAATGTTTTCGGGAAGGCCGACACCCATGAGGTATCGTGGTTTATCCTTGGGCAATATTCCGCAGACGAGCTCGGTCATTGTGTACATATCCTCATGTGGCTCTCCGACAGAAAGACCGCCAATCGCATTCATTTCACGGTTTTGTTCGGCGACAAAGTGTGCGGAAGCTTCTCGCAAATCCTTGAAAGTGCTACCCTGAACAATGGGTGACAACGTTTGCGAATATCCGTATAATGGTGTCGTTTCATCAAAGCGTTGGATACAGCGCAATAACCATCGATGCGTCATTTCCATAGACTTTTTGGCATATCGATATTCACACGGATAAGACGTACATTCGTCAAATGCCATCATAATGTCGGCGCCGATGATCCGCTGGATGTCCATAACCGATTCTGGGCTAAAGAAGTGTTTCGAGCCATCGATATGGGATTGAAATTTTACGCCTTCTTCGGTGATTTTGCGCATACCTTTAAGCGAATATACTTGATAGCCACCTGAGTCGGTCAAAATGGGTCTATCCCAATGGATAAATTGGTGTAATCCTCCGGCTTTTTGCAGGATATCTGTGCCCGGTCGCAAGTATAAATGGTAGGTATTGCCCAGGATAATCTGAGCTTGAATCGGGTCTTTAAGCTCTTGTTGATGCACAGCTTTGACGGTACCTTGTGTGCCTACTGGCATGAAAATCGGCGTTTGTATCACGCCATGATCGGTCGTGATCGTACCTGCTCTGGCTGATGATTCCGGGTCTTTATGTTGAATGTTAAAAGTCATAATAATGGTTCTAATTGGATCTAAATCTGGCCATATCCATTTTGATTAAAACACCTACCATGATAGAAAATGCGGTTAATGAAGAACCGCCTTTACTGATAAAGGGTAGGGGAATCCCAACCACTGGAAGTAGTCCCGTGGTCATCCCAATATTAAAAAGGAAGTGTATCAATAAAATGCCGGCAACGGAATATCCATAATTGCGAATAAACTCTAGATTAGCGCGTTCTGCGATAATAATACATCGAATCAGGAGCATGGTAAATAGCAAGATGACGCCTACGCTACCGATAAATCCCTGTTCTTCACCGATCGAAGTGAAGATAAAGTCCGTGGATTGCTCCGGAACATAGTTGAATTTAGTCATCTCTCCTTGTAAAAATCCTTTACCGGTCAATCCTCCGGATCCAATGGCCATCTTGGATTGGATGATATTGTATAGCGAGCCTCGAGGGTCACATCTTTCAGGCCGCAACCATACATTGATTCTGTCTTGCTGGTGCGGCATAAGGATATTGTTGAAGATATAATCCGTTGCAAATCCAAAAGTACTAAAAATGGCTAAACTTCCGGATACAAGGACGATCAATCTATAATTTTTCTTTTTAAATTGGATGCCAAGATACGTTAGAAATACGGCTACCGCTGGGAGAAATACCCAATGATGCTCCTTTTGAAATAGCATAAATATGATGGTGGCAAGGAGCACGAACACATAGATAGATCCGCGTTTGAATACTTCGCTATTGTAAATAAAAATAGTGGTGCCGAGAAACATTAAAAAGAGTGTGACGACCAAGGGATTGTACAACAGCGAAAAGACAAAAATCGCAATAAACATAAATCCTATAATGATGATCGCAGGATGCATACCCCGTCTGTAGAGTAGCAGAAAAAACGAAAAAAAGACAAGTGCTGAACCTAGGTCAGGCTGCAATAACACAAGCAAGGCCGGTGCCAAAAATAGCGATAATGCAATCGTGAAAACATTGCTATTGGTCAGCGAAGACTTGTTGAAACTTAAATAGCTGGATACCGCAAGTGCAGTTGCAAATTTGGCCCATTCTGCGGGTTGGATTGAGAAAAACCCAAATGAAAACCAAGCTTTTGCACCATTGATCTCTCGCCCAAAAATCAATACCAAGACAAGAAGCAGCAAGGCAATGCCATAGGCCGGAAAGGCGATGACGTTCCAAAACTTCCAGTCAATCGTCAAAGTGATTAAGAATATTAAAATGGATAAACCTACCCACAATGTTTGAGCGCCTACTTGCGTCGTTATATCCATAAAGGCGTACGGATCCTGCTCGTCATACAGCGTCGAAAACACCATAAACCAGCCGATAATTACCAAGCTAAAATAGATTGATAATGAAATCCAGTCTAGGGATTTGTTTTTTGAATAAGCGACATTCCGAGGCATCATGAGCGAGTGGCTATTGATTGACTAAAGTTTTTTTATTGACCTGGTCATATACAGGAGTTGCTGCCGGAAAATGCTTCTTTAATTCTAGCAAAAAAGGCATGAGTTTGTTTTTAGTCTCAAAATATCCTACGCGCACTTGGTAATAAGGAGTTATATGTTTCCATTCTTTACTAACGCCTGGATATAAGCTTCCAAATGTGGCCATGGCTTTTTCCATTTCACGTCGGTCATCCGTGGTGATGATTTGGATGCGCCAAGCTTTGATATTTTCATTGGCTTTTCCGTTGGATATAAATTGATCCATCATTCGATCCACAGAAGGCGATGTATTCACTTGAATATTGGATTGCCCTATTGTGGTAACCTGGAAAACAAAAGATACCAAAAGTATTATAAAAAGTCTAAAAGCTACCTGCATATCATTCTTAACGCTCAGATTGTTAATATTGATGTATTTAAACTGCAAAATTACTAAAAAATCCTGATAGCAACGTGTTTTACTATCGTTATGTGTGTGAAACCTCATGGTAAGTTCCCAACTGAATATGTTTAAAGCGGATTTTAATCCTAAAATCTACCTTTTTATTGAGGACTGAATGTTTTAAAAGTACAAATTGAGGTACTTTTTGGCTTGCAAGGCTTCGATTTTGGACGTTGGTAGGCTAGGGTTTGCGTCTTTTTCTATGAAAACCGGATTTTTTATCCGAAGCTATTGAATAATTTACTACTTTTACCATCCAAATTTACCTATGATATGACATTAGGCCAGTTTTTTACCGTTATTTCTAATCAGCCATATTTGGTGCTGTTTTATTTTTTTGCAATGCCTTTTACGGCTTTTTTAGCGGGTATCCTTGGAAAAGGTGAAGGCGCTTACAGCCCTTGGAAATATCTATACACCGTGCTTGTTTATCTCGTATGTATTCCAGGTATTTTTTCTGTAACGTTGAATGTATATATGTTTTTATTTGAGCGACAGCCGATTATGGAAATGAATCTGTTTACGCAGGTTTTGCCGGTTATTTGTATGTTGTTGACGTTATGGCTTATCAAAAACAATGTGAGTTTTGGCTCGATACCGGGATTTGACAAATTGACCAATCTGGTGTTTATAATTACGGTGTTGATTAGTATGATGTGGATCTTAGAAAAAACGCATATTATCGTCTTTACCTATATGCCATTTTATCAGTTTTTGCTGATGTTTATTTTGTTTTTGGTCTTGGTCAGGTGGCTTTTTGCACGAATGATGCGTTAATCTCGGATAAAGGGTTTGATGAGATTTAGTGTGTCTGAGAAAATAGCTTCGATATCTTGATTGCCATTGACGATTTGGATGTTTTCGTGATTTTCAACTTTTTTGATTACTTCGTAATATCGTTTTTGCACGTTTTTAAGGTTGGTGAGATTTTCGTACATTTCGATATTTTCACGGCTGGACAGCAATCGCTGCATGCTGACTTCTGGCTCTATGTCGATAAATATATTCAGATCCGGTTTTAGTAAATCAGCGCTCATGCTGTTGGCTTGAATGATCCATTCGAGGTCGATGCCGTGAATGCTGTGATAAACATAGGAAGACAAATAGTATCTATCGGTAATGACGATGTAACCTGCTTCATATTTTTTCAACATTCCATCGGTCGTATTTAAAAGGTGGTTGAGCCGATCGGCTACAAATAACGCTGCGATGACCTTTTGGTCGCCTTCCATTTGATGATTAAAGATGCTTCTAATCATTTTACCTATCGGGCTATCTGTCGGTTCGAAGGTGGCATGTACCTTATGTCCTTGTTGGCGAAGATGGGCAGTTAGTTTTTTGACTTGGGTGCTTTTTCCACTACCATCGATGCCTTCAAAGGCAATGAAAAGACCTTTTTTATCCATGATTGATCGTTCAAATTTAAGGCAAAGTTAGTAATTTTTATCATGAGATACACGGAGAATGCGCCTGAAAACCGGTAATTATATGAATTGGTCTAGAATTTTGCTATTGAGGTATGTACGATGTTATCCGTCAAATCCTTAAATTTACGCTTTTATTAAGTCAATATGAAATTTTTTGACAGATGATGTCACCTCTCGTTTTGTTCGGATTTGTTTTCGGATACTTTATTTTGCTTTTAGCAGTAGCGTGGCGCACGTCCAAAAATGCGGATAACGATTCTTTCTTTATAGGCAATCGCAGTAGTAATTGGATGTTGGTAGCTTTTGGGATGGTCGGCACATCGCTAAGTGGCGTCACCTTTGTGAGTGTACCAGGAACGGTGAGTACAGCCGCTTTTGGGTATTATCAAGTGGTGATTGGGTATTTTATAGGCTACTTTGGGATTGCTTATATTTTATTGCCCTTGTATTACAAAATGAATCTAACTTCGATTTATAAATATTTGGAAGATAGGTTTGGCGTCATTTCTTATAAGACGGGCGCTATATTCTTTATAATCTCTCGTACTTTAGGCGCAACAGCAAGGATGTACCTCGTGATTAATATCTTGCAAATCTTCATTTTAGATGCCATAGGCATTCCTTTTTTGGTTACTTCCGTAGTTATATTGATTCTGATTTTATTATATACTTTTGAAGGTGGTGTTAAGACCATCGTGTACACCGATACCTTGCAAACGACTTTTATGCTAGGCGGTTTGATTGCCTGTATAGTTGCACTTTTATACAAGATGGATTATGGCGCTATCGAAGCGTTTGAGGCTTTGCGGGCTGATGGATTGACTCGGATATTCAATACAGATGTTAAATCTTCTGGATTCTTTTTGAAGCAAATATTGGGTGGTGCATTCATAACGATAACGATGACAGGTATGGATCAAGAGATGATGCAGAAGAATATCAGTGTCAAAAATTTAGGCGACTCTCAAAAGAATGTCCTATCTTTGGCAACGGTCTTGCTGATTGTCAATTTTTTGTTTTTGACCATGGGAGGTTTGCTTTATTTGTATGCGCAACAAAACCAACTGACTTATTCTGGTGACGACTTGTTCCCTTCCATAGCATTAGGTGGGTATTTATCTCAAACGATTGGGATTATCTTTATTATCGGCTTGATATCGGCATTATTTCCAAGTGCAGATGGTGCTTTGACAGCCATGACGTCGTCGTTTTGCATCGATATTTTAGGGATGCAGAAGGATACCCAATCCACAGAAGTGCAGAAACGCATGACCCGACTTACGGTACACTTTTCCTTTGCCTTTATCTTCCTGTTGTGTGTGCTGATGTTTAAATGGATTGATGACAAGTCTATTATAGACGTTATTTTAAAATTAGCGGGCTATACCTATGGGCCTTTATTGGGAATGTTTGCTTTCGGTATATTTACCACGAGAGTCGTCAAGGATAAATGGGTCATTTGGGTATGTTTGCTCGCTCCTATACTGATACTGAGCCTTGACTTTATGAATAATATCGAATGGTTTGTGCATAAGATGGATTTGGATTCGGGAATGATGGATACTTGGGTAGCGTGGTCAAACCGAATATTTTCTGGATTTAAAATCGGAATCGAAATATTGATTATTAATGGCTTAATCACCTTTGCGGGTCTTTGGATGATTTCAAAAAAGCAACCAAGTCTATGAAAAAGATAACTGAACAGCCTTCCTTGTATGATCGATTGGAGGCCAAGGATATCCATGAGATTCTAACTGAAATAAACCAAGAAGATAGAAAAATTGCGAATGTTGTCGCAAATTGTATCCCTGAGATAGAGGCATTGGTCGAAGTCATTGAAGCTAAACTGAAAGCCGGAGGCCGATTATTTTACATCGGCGCAGGTACGAGCGGAAGATTGGGCGTCTTGGATGCTTCCGAATGTCCTCCGACGTTTGGTGTATCTCCGGATCTGGTCATCGGATTGATAGCCGGAGGCGACCGAGCATTGCGGAAGGCTGCTGAGCATGCAGAAGATAGTACCGAATTGGCTTGGGAGGACTTACAGCTATATAAAATATCGTCTGAGGATGTTCTCATCGGAATCGCTGCATCGGGTACGACACCTTATGTAGTACATGGGTTGCGTCAAGCTCGCCGACATGGTATCGTCACGGGTTGTATCACTTGTAATCCAGACACGCCATTGGCGGAAGCCGCCGATTATCCGATAGTAGCTATTGTCGGTCCTGAATATGTCACTGGAAGCACTCGAATGAAAGCTGGAACAGCCCAGAAGTTGATTTTAAATATGATCAGCACGACTACCATGATTCGCTTAGGTCATATCCAAGGAAGTCGTATGGTCGATATGCAATTGACAAATGATAAACTCATCGATCGCGGCACCAAGATGATTATGGAAGATACAGGACTACCGTATGCAGAAGCGGAACAACTCTTAAAAAAACACGGATCTGTTCGCAATGCTATCACCCATTTTTACCAATCTCATTAACGATCAAGCGTTATTTGCGAGCAGCTAATTGATCCTGTAAGAAATCATTGAGTGTTTCAAATGAAGGATTAACCATGATGATGTTGCCTTGAGGGGAAATCAGGTATTTGGTTGGAATCTCGCGCACTCCGTAAAGTTGGACAGTAGGGCTAGAAAATCGTTGCAATTCACCGATGTGATACGGCCAATATAGGTTGTCATCTTGGATTGCTTTGCGCCATTTATCCTCCTTGGTTTCTACGGCAATGCTGACGATTTCAAATCCGGAAGCATCCTTAAATGATTGCTTATTGAATTTTTGATATAGTTGGACTAACGCAGGGTTTTCCTTTCGGCAAGGGCCACACCATGATCCCCAAAAATCTAGTAATACATATTGGCCTTCTAGATCACGAAGCACGAAAGCCTTTCCGTCAGCAAGCGTTGCACTAAATGGAAGTGCAATATCACCACTATGATACTTGGGTAGGCGATACCAATGATTGACTCCCATTCCTAATCCCATAAGGAGGAGCATAATTATAGCAATCTTCAATCTTTTACGATTCTCAAAGGCCATCGCTGATTAATTGATTTTAAAACTGACGCCTATATATTCCAACTCTCGAATGAACTTATAATCTACATTGACTTTGTGATTGGACGAGATCAAATCCACCCCATATTCATCACCATCATCTACGATTTTGAATTTGACAAGGTGTGTTCCTGCACTATTGATGCAAAGCTGTTCTAGCTGAAACAATAACTGTTCTGTGATGCTCTTTAGGGCTAATTTCAGCGTTATCGATTTTGTCAAATTCTTTCCTACGGTATCCAACAGCTGAATTTTGTTGATTTTGAAGTAGGTGCCATCGCCGGTATAAAACTTTTCGAGAACGCCTTCTATAAATAAAACCTGCCCTTTGGTAAGTAAGTGTTTATAGGCTTCAAATTTTTCATTTCGAAGCGTAAACTGATATTCGCCAGACTTATCCTGAGCAGTAAATCTGGCATATCCTGTACCTTTTAGGGTGGTGCCTATATGGACATCGGTCACGATTCCACCTAATTTGAGAAAAGTACCCAGATTTTCATCGATTTTTTCTAGTGGACAATTGATGAAATTCGTAAATTCTAGCTGATAGTCATCCAATGGATGGCCACTGATATAGATACCGGTAACTTCTTTTTCTTTTTCTAATTTTTCGATTTGTCCCCATTCTTGGATCTGTGGAGGCTTAGGTCGATCTATATATTGAGCTAATGAATCGCCAAAAAGTGAAATCTGGTTGCTTGATTTTTGAGATTGGAAGTTGCCGCCATATTTGAGCAAAGACTCAAGAAAGGTTTCAGAGCTATTATCAGGAAGCACTAAAAACTGAGACCGATAAAATTGCTGAAAAGAATCCAAAGCACCGCCTAGAATCAGGCTTTCCATACTTTTTTTATTGACAGACCGGAGATTGACACGTTCTACGAGATCATAGGCATCTTTAAACATACCATTGGCCTTGCGTTCGTTGGTAAGGTCTTCGGTGGTTCCTTCGCCTACGCCTTTCAAAGCAGAAAGTCCAAATCGGATTTGTTCTTTAGCGTTGACAGCAAATTTAATATTACTTTCGTTGATGTCTGGACCCAAAACATCAATTTTCATCCGTTTTGTTTCTTGCAGGTAGAAGTTGATTTTAGAAATATCATTTTTATTATGGTTCAAAACAGACGCCATAAAAGCTGCCGGATAGTGCGCTTTGAGATAAGCTGTTTGGAAGGCTAGATAAGCGTAACAAGTGGAGTGGGATTTGTTAAAAGCATAGGAGGCGAAGGCTTCCCAATCCGTCCATATCTTTTTAATCTTATCCTCAGGATGGCCATTGGCAATACAACCATCAAGGAACTTTTGGTACATCTCATCCAGTACGGTCTTCTGTTTTTTCCCCATTGCTTTACGCAATTGGTCAGCATCACCTTTAGAGAAATTAGCGAGCTTCTGCGAGAGGAGCATCACCTGCTCTTGATAGACGGTAATCCCATAGGTTTCGGCCAGATATTCTTCCATCACAGGCAAGTCATAGGTGATTTCTTGTTTGCCGTTTTTCCTAGCGATGAAGTCCGGAATATATTGGATAGGTCCGGGACGATATAGCGCATTCATCGCAATCAAATCTTCAAATCGGGTAGGAGATAGCTCTTTGAGGTGTTTTTGCATCCCGGGAGATTCATACTGAAAGAGGCCGATGGTGTCTCCACTTTGGAAGATTGTGAATGTTTTGGAATCTTCCAACGAAATATTGTCAATATCTACATCGATGTTGTATCTTTCCTTGATGATGGTTACGGTATCTTTTATAATGGTCAAGGTCTTGAGACCGAGGAAGTCCATTTTAAGCAAACCCGCTTTTTCAGCTACGGAGTTGTCGTATTGCGAAACGAGGAGATCAGAATCCTTGGCTGTAGCTACCGGGACAAAATGCGAAATGTCTTCGGGCGTGATAATCACTCCACATGCGTGAATACCCGTATTTCTGACCGAGCCTTCAAGCTTTTGGGCAGTTTGGATCATCTGACCAATCGGCGAATCTTCCTCTTTTAGGGTACGGAGTTCGTACGCCTTGGCTATTTCCTCTGAAGATAGTGCATCCTTGAGTTTCGAGTCGATATCTTTACCTTGCAATATCTTATTAAGCGTCGCATCGGGGCTAGAAGGAAATATCTTCGTGATGCGCTCCACTTCTTTGAGTGGGATATTCATGACACGACCGACATCTTTTAGAGAAGACTTGGCGGCCATGGTACCATAGGTGACGATTTGCGCTACCTGGTTTTTACCGTATTTGTCCACGACATAGTCGATGACTTTAGATCTTCCTTCATCATCAAAGTCAATATCAATATCGGGCATGGATACCCGTTCCGGATTGAGAAAACGCTCAAAAAGGAGATCGTATTTTATAGGGTCGATGTTTGTAATCCCGAGACAATAAGCGACACAAGATCCCGCGGCAGAACCACGTCCAGGTCCTACAGATACACCCATACGCCGAGCTTCAGTAGTGAAGTCTTGAACGATGAGGAAGTAACCACCAAAACCTGATTCTTCAATGATTCTCAATTCGAAATTTAATCGTTCTTCGACTTTTGGAGTTATGACACCATATTTTTTTGTTGCACCCAAAAAGGTCAAATGCCTAAGATATTCTACCTCATTGACAAAGCCTTCGGGTATTGGGAATGCAGGTAGGAGTACTTCTCGCTCGAGATGGAGATCTTCGATTTTAGAAGCCACTTCCATCGTGTTTTCAACGGCTTCTTGAACATCGCCAAAAAGCGTATTCATCTCCGATTTTGTCTTTAAATAGAAGTCGGAACTAGGAAATTTAAATCGATTTTCTGTTTCCACAAGAGAACCGGTGTTGACACATAACAAGATGTCGTGTGGTTTATAATCTTCTGGTTCGAGGTAGTGCGCATCATTGGTTACAACGGCCTTGATTTTGTGTTTTTTGGCAAATTGGAGTAGGGTTTGATTGACATCTTCTTGGCTAATTCCGGTATTGTCGATATTATCCATATTGCGTTGTCGCTGGAGTTCGATATAAAAGTCCTCGCCAAATAAATCTTTCCACCATAGGAGTTTCTTTTCTGCCGATTCGATATTGCCAGTAAGGATTGTTTGTGGAATTTCTGCACCTATACAACACGATGTCGCTATAAGGCCTTCATGATATTGTTCGATGAGTTCCTTGTCTATGCGCGGATATTTGCCGTACAATCCCTCTATATAACCCAAAGAGCAAAGCTTCATGAGGTTTTTGTATCCAATTTCGTTTTTGGCTAGTAAAAGTTGGTGGTAGCGAACGTCCTTTTGACCAAGCGATTTTTCAAAAGAACGAACGTGTCTATCTTCTACGATATAAAATTCACATCCGATGATGGGCTTAATATTGTGCTTGTGAGCTTCATGTACAAACTTAAAAACACCAAACATATTTCCGTGATCGGTAATAGCGATGGCACTTTGGTTGTCTCGTTGTGCCTTTTTCATTATTCCTGTGATATCGGAAGCTCCGTCCAGCAATGAAAATTGGGTGTGCGAATGAAGATGACAAAAATCTACCATTGTTTGGGCTTTTAAAAAGTATGGATATTAAGTCAGCAAAGATACACAATTTTTGTCATATAAATCACCCATTTTATTGAAATGGATTCGCATTTCTTAAGTTTATGGCTGTTGCATCATCTCTTTCCAAGCATTGATCAGACCATTGGTCGAGCTGTCAAATGCCGATGTTTGAGTTGGTTTTTGAAGTTCGGGAATGATATTGCCTGCAAGTTGCTTCCCTAATTCGACGCCCCATTGGTCGAAGCTAAAAATATTCCAAATGATACCTTGAACGAAGATTTTATGTTCATACATGGCAATGAGTTTTCCGAGTGTTTTTGGATCGATTATTTTAACTAAAATGCTGTTACTCGGTTTATTGCCTTCAAAAACCTTAAAAGGTACGAGCGCCTCATAATCTTCAGGTGCCACGCCTCGTTGTTTGAATTCGGCGATGACCTCCTCTTTTGTTTTTCCGTGCATCAAGGCTTGGGTTTGTGCAAAAAAATTGGACAAAAGTAGGATATGGTGCTGACCGATAGGATGGTGCGACATGGCCGGTGCTATAAAATCGCAAGGTATCAATTGTGTACCCTGATGGATGAGTTGATAGAAAGCGTGCTGCCCATTGGTGCCGGGTTCTCCCCAAATGATCGGGCCGGTACTATACGAAACAGGTTGACCATTTCTATCGACAGACTTACCGTTACTTTCCATGTTTCCTTGCTGAAAATAAGCGGCAAATCGGTGTAAATACTGATCATAAGGAAGAATAGCTTCGGAGGCAGCCTGGAGAAAATTGGTGTTCCAAATCCCTATTAGCGCTAATAATACAGGAATGTTTTTTTCAAATCTTGTATTTTTAAAATGGGTATCCATCGCATAGAATCCATCGAGTAGAGACTCAAAATGTCGATATCCTATAGAGAGCGCTATAGAGAGGCCAATAGCAGAAGTCATCGAATAACGACCTCCGACCCAATCCCAAAATTCGAACATATTGGCGGGATTAATCCCAAAGTCTTCCACCAATTTTTGATTGGTCGATAAAGCGACAAAGTGTTTTTCTATATGCCGTTCGTCCTTCGCTACTTCTAGAAATTGCGCTCTTGCGGTATGGGCATTGGTCATGGTCTCCTGCGTGGTAAAGGTCTTGGATGCGATCAAAAACATCGTCGTTGCCATGTTCAGACCATTTAAAGTTTCTGCGATGTGTGTGGCATCGACATTGGAAACAAAGTGTATGCGCAAGTGATTTTTATACGGTTTTAGAGCTTCTGTCACCATGACGGGACCTAAGTCAGAACCACCAATGCCGATATTGACAATGTCCGTTATGGGTTGTCCAGTATAGCCCTTCCATTTTCCTGAAATCACCTGATTGGTGAAGGTTTTCATCTGGTTTTTTACCTTTCTGATTTGAGGCATCACATCTTTTCCGTCCACATAAATGGGTTTGCCGGATTTATTTCTCAATGCAATGTGAAGGACAGACCGATGTTCGGTTTGATTGATTTTCTCACCTGAAAACATCGCCTGAATGGCATCTTTGACCTTGCATTGCCGTGCCAGTTGAATCAGAAGTTTTAGGGTTTCTTCTGTAATGTTGTTTTTAGAATAATCTAGCAACAAATCTTCCCAATAAATTGACATGTTGTCAAATCTTTGGGGTTGATCTGCAAATAGCGTTTTAATCTGCCTATCACGGTTTAGTTTGTGATGACGTATCAACTTTTTCCAGGCAGTAGTCGTGGTTGGATCAATATTGTGCAACATATACGTTTATTCTTTTGGACGGTTCAAAATTACATATAAAACTGTAATTCTCCTACATCCTTATAGTATAATTCACGGTTTAGTCATAAACGACATAACCAAAATCAAGTCTGGCTCTTACATCACGAGGTGGAAACTGCCTCAATCTAAATCCAATTTCTAAATCTATAAATTCATTTTGCAGATGTTTTTTCATGCCGTCAAAGGTTTGACTGAGCATCCTAATTTCATTACCGGTGTTGTAATTGACGAAATCGATTCTATAAATTTCTAGTTTAGGGCCGGATTTGGGTACAATGTTGACGATGACATCTTCAATAAAGGACAAATCGCTATCTCCAAATATGGTTTTTATCGATCCATACGAAGGATAAGCTACTTTAATCAGAGAGGTATCGATATTTTTTTGATTGGCATATTCCAAGAAAAAGACCGGAACATCTCGCACAATGGCATAATGCCGGAGTACATTACTGACGGGCAACGAGGAAGATATGACAAAATCAGCATCCAACCTGACTTCATATAGTGGCTTGGCGTCGTCTGCACATGAGGCAAACGATCCTATAAGTAGAATAAAAAGAAATTTTAGAACTCTTGGCATGGTCGAAAATAAAAATTCCAATGTATAACGCATGTTCATCGCTAAAAATTACAGATTAGCCATACATATCTCATTTTAAACCCAAATCAGATGCACACAAGATGCTCCTCATCTAAAGATTTAAAAATCAAACTCTATGGTATCACCTGGTTTATAACCTTCCGGATTGTTTCTATTTTCAGAAGGTAACTTCAATTCAGTCGGTGTGGCGGTTTCAGGATTTGATTTTTCACGATCAGCCGATTCGTTACTCGTAGATTCTACGCTTTCTTGGATATCTGTTGGGTCGTCTTGATTGATAATTTCAATATCAGTCAATTTATTATCAACAAGTCTATTGCCCATGGCTTTCCAGCCTTTGACATCGATAAATTCTACCAAATCCACTTCTTTTTCCTCCTTCGTTTTGCCGGCTTTATAGGCAAATTTGACGATTGGGTTTTTGCGAAGTGTAGCTAGATTTAATTTGCTTCCGTTGGTATCCGAGATAAAGCTAAATTTTTGATCCATCGTACTGGTCTCAATCTTAAATCGCTTGACCATTGTCCAACCTTTTTCGCCGTCGTAATAAACCGCAGAGATTACACTTTGATCGCTATATTGACCGATTTCGGCAATGTTATTGACATCAAATTTTTTATTGAGGTCAAGTTCATTGAGTTCGTAAGAACCGTCTTTGTAAATCGTAATGATCTTGCTACCTGTATCAAAAGCACCTAAAAACTTGCCTCTCTGATCTTGATTGAGTTTGCCACTCACCTCGTCTATGTAGATTTGCATGGCGCCCAAAGATGATTTTCCAAGGGAAACTTGGGTGATTTTTCGTACAGGATATTTGGTCACAATATTGCCTTGGGAGCCTCTTCCCTTGATTGACAAATCTTCAAAATCAAAGTCAAATTGCTTTTTCTTGGCTGTAGAGCTTAAAGTAAGTTGCACTTGAACGATTTCTGATTCGCCATTAGGATTGACCGTGAAATACAAGACCTTGGAACCTTTGGATCCTTGCGTAAGGTCGTATTCTTTATCTCGGGTAATGGCCGTGACATTGAATCGCTTTGCAAAGGTTCGCCCGCTTTTGCCATCGAGATATATCATGTTGTAGGTCGTGCGGTCATCGGATTTTAACCAAACAGCCACATGGATGATATCTTTGCCGATGAAAACTTTGTCTTCGATGCGAACAACTTTAAATTTGCCATCTTTAGTAAAAGCAATGATATCGGCTATGTCGGCACAGTCTGATACAAACTCATCTTTCTTCATACCCATACCGATAAAGCCTTCCGCTCTATTGACGTAAAGTTTTGCATTATTTGCAACAACTTCTTTGATTTCAATATTATCGAACGAGGTGATTAGCGTTTTGCGTTCGCGACCTTTACCGTATTTGGTCAGTAGAGATTCGAAGTAAGCGATGGTATAATCCGTGAGGTGCTCAAGGTCGTATTTTACTTGCTCTAAATCGGCCAAGAGTTGATCCATATACTCATCAGCCTTAAATTTATTGTATTTAGAGATTCTTTTGATTTTGATCTCTGTTAACTTAATGATGTCATCGTCAGTTATGTCTCGCATCATCAGAATCCTATCATCTCCCACTTTTAATGGATTGGATGGCGTTGCAACATATTTGTCTAATCCAAGCCGAATCACAGAGATGACTTCATCGAAACTCTCACATTCTTCGATGTCTCGATAGATTCTATGCTCAATAAATATTTTTTCAAGGCTGGCATGGTGCCATTTTTCTTCTAATTCAGCCTTTTTGATGGTTAATTCTTGTCGGAGTAATTCTTGCGTTTGAAAGGTTGATATTTTAAGAATTTCGGTTACAGACAAGAAGAGCGGTTTGTTATCGACGATAACACAAGCATTGGGCGAATATGATACTTCACAGTCAGTAAAGGCATATAATGCATCAATCGTTACATCGGGAGAGACACCTGCAACCAATTCCAATTGGACTTCAACATCTTTAGCTGTATTGTCCGTTACTTTTTTTATTTTGATCTGTCCTTTATCGTTTGCTTTCAGGATACTTTCTATCAAAGAGTTGGTGGTGACACCATAAGGAAGTTCGACGACATTGAGCGTGCTTTTATCTACTTGTTCTATTTTAGCGCGAATTTTTACGCGTCCGCCACGGTGTCCATCCTGATATTCGGCTACATCGATCATTCCTCCTGTATCAAAATCAGGATAAAGGATGACTTTTTTATTTTGTAAAATTTTGATAGAAGCCTGAATAAGTTCGATAAAATTGTGAGGAAGAATCTTCGTGGACAAGCCGACAGCGATACCTTCTACTCCTTGGGCAAGGACGAGTGGAAATTTTACGGGTAGCGTTACGGGTTCTTTTTTTCGACCATCATAAGAGAGTTGCCATTCGGTCGTCTGAGGATTGAAGAGTACTTCAAGTGCAAACTTCGTGAGTCGCGCTTCAATATATCTTGGTGCTGCGGCAGTATCTCCAGTCCGAACATCGCCCCAGTTTCCTTGACAATCGATCAATAAATCTTTTTGTCCCAAATTAACCAACGCATCGCCGATGGCAGCATCTCCATGCGGGTGATACTGCATGGTTTGCCCGATGATATTAGCCACTTTGTGATATCGGCCATCATCCATTTCTTTCATGGCATGAAGGATACGACGCTGAACTGGTTTTAAACCATCTTTGATATCAGGCACCGCTCTTTCGAGGATGACATAGGAGGCATAATCAAGGAAGTATTCCTTGTACATACCTGTTAATGTTACGGGTTCGTAATTTCTACTTTCTGAATTTGAAGTATGTTCAGTCATAAAATTCGTGATAATAAGAGTGCAAATATATATAAAAAATAGCTTATATATATACAAAGGGACGTTAAATCTATTTAATCAGGCCATCTTCTATAGTGATGATGCGATCACTAAGGCCAGCCAATGCCGGATTATGTGTCACGATTACAAAGGTATATTGGAAGTCTTTGCGCAGTTGAAGAAACAGTTGATGTAGTAGCTCAGAACTCGACTTATCGAGATTGCCAGTAGGTTCGTCGGCAAAGACGACAGAAGGTTCATTGATGAGGGCTCTAGCCACAGCCACACGCTGAGCTTCTCCACCGGACATTTGGTTGGGTTTGTGATGCAATCGTTCGCCTAAGCCGAGATAATTGAGGAGTTCTTTGGCTCTGGATTCAGCTTTAGCGGGTTTAGTGCCGTGGATAAAGGCCGGGATACATACGTTTTCTAGCGCAGTAAATTCCTGGAGTAAGTGGTGAAACTGAAATACAAAGCCAATCTGTTGATTGCGAAAACGCGCCAATTCTTTTTCGTTGAGTGCTTCCACTGCTTGATTGTTGAGTTGGAGCGTACCGCTATCTGCACGGTCTAGGGTACCTAAAATATGGAGTAAGGTACTTTTTCCTGCACCGGACTTTCCGACGATACTGACTATTTCTTCGGGGCGGATAGTAAGGTCTATCCCTTTGAGTACATGAAGGTCTCCGTACGATTTTTTGATGCCGGAAGCAATAATCATAATTTAAAATTTTGCAATATAAAAGGTCAAAAATAGTGTTTTATGTAAAAAAAAGCGGCTTATCCTTGGATTAATATTGAAAATCTATGTTTTGTACTCATTTGCGATGCAAAATCTAGGCAAAAAGCCGACCATACAAAGCCCTTGAAGGTAAAGCAATTATGGAAGTTAGAGGTTCTAAGCCCGATCAAGCGTGATTTTTTTAATTTTTTATTTATTCATATATTATGAATTTTTATAATTTGTAATACACTGAAATAATTATGTGTTAAATTTGAATTTCAAATATTGTAGAGGAAAGGAAGCCGTGGTTGGATTGTGTAGATATAAATAATTATCATGTTTTGGCATACTAATTGTTTTTTCAACATATGGATTATTGAACGAACACGAATTTTACATTAATTAACACTTTAAATTTATACAAATGGCGACGAGAGCTGTAATCGCTGATTATCAGAAAATGTTTACGGAGGGTATCCAAGCCATACTTAAGGAGATGAGTCCGCTTCCTATAAAGATAGTAGGTGTGGCAAATAACCTTGACGAGCTGAATGAATTGACTGAATTTCCTATTGATCTGTTGATATTAGAATTGGCTATAGCCGATAATTTGGGAACATCTGTAATAACTGAACTAAAGCAGAGAATCCCAAATGTAAAGATCATCATATTGAGCAATTATGGAGAGTCAGGTCTTGTGAGAGAAGCCTTTAAAAAAGGTGTGGATGGTTATGTATTAAAAGCGAATCATTCCATAGAGTTGTTACAGTGTATAGAGTTTGTAATGGCTGGCAGGACATATATAGCGGAAGGGTTGAGATTGGCTCCGGAGTATGATTCACAAAATAAAAAGCCGGCACAAACCGGTAAAAAATTATGTGAAGATAGATTTTTGTTAAAGCAGAAATTAACAAAGCGAGAAGTCGAAATTCTAGGTTTAATCGTTCAATATAAGAATAATAAAACGATAGCTCAAGAATTATTTATTAGTGATCAAACAGTATCAGCGCACCGTAAGCGAATCATGAAAAAATTTGGAATCAATAATACGGTAAAACTGATAAAATTTACATTGGATCATCAATTGGTATAATTTTTGAATTAAAAATAAATAATCCATTTTTTTTGGCATCCCCTTGCCAACCATTTGCAACAGTATTTCTCTAGAGTAGATCTGAGACTAATTTGGAATCATTTTTTGTTTATATCAAATTCAAATTATCTCATGAAGTCGGAGAAATTTACATTTACAAAACACAGAAGCTTTGGTAGGTTTATCAAGGCGAGTATCTTGTCAGCTTTTATGCTGTTTTGGTACACTGGCGTTCATGCACAATCTGGACAGTGTCCATTGTCATGTAACGATTTAGTCCAAGTATCTATGGATGATGACTGTATCGTCGAAATTACACCAGCCATGATACTTGAAGGACAGGGTCCATCCACTTGTGATTACCGTGTCGAAGTACTAGGTACCAATGGATTGCCATTGGCTCCTCCTCCCGGACATTTAGGGAATGTATGGATTACATCAGCCAATATTGGCCAAACATTGACAGTTAGAGTATGGTTGGGAAACAACAAATGCTGGGGATCTATCAAGATCGAGGATAAACTTCCACCAGTAATTACCTGCTTTGATGAAATTATCGTAGGCTGTTACGATCCTAACTATCAGCCAGGTGTGGCATTGCCATTACCAACTGCTACAGATAACTGTGGTGGAAATCCCGTGGTTACACTGCTTTCAGACGTGACTACGGACTTAGAATGTGACCCAACATTCAGAGCAAAAAGAGTGTTGAGATACCAAGCTAAAGATGCTTCTGGCAACTTGTCTGCTATCTGTGAACGCGTTATTTGGTTTGAAAAGGTTGTTTTGGCGGATATCCGTATCCCTAAAAATTACGATGGTTTAGCGGGAAACAGACCTCCATTAGAATGTGATGGAACATGGGCATGGAACTCATCTAAATCAAATATTAATGTACCATTCCCTACGTCTAATTGGGACAAAAACGGTAATTACTATCCAGATCCAGAAGAAACTGGAGCTCCTTTTGTAGCTAATCCAATAAATATCTCTGGATATATTAATGGATATGTGGTTGCAGCACCAGGATCAGGAAGCTGTGTAATAGGTACACTTGTTTACCCTGGACAGCAGGAGTCTTATCTTGCTAATGGATGTAACCTTCAACAATTTAGAGTAGATACATTCTATAATCCTATCATTGGAAATAATAATATTTGTAAAATAAATTCTACTTACACGGATACAAGAATAGAGCTTTGTGCTAAGAGCTTTAAAGTATTAAGAGAGTGGAAAATTTTAGACTGGTGTACTGGACAATTTAAGTTTGGCAATCAGGTAATCGCTATTATGGATACCAAAGCACCAGTTGTAACATGTCCGGCAGACCTTACGTCTTCACTTACAGAAGATGGTGTATTGGTAGCGGGTATCATCTCAGCTGATCCATATACTTGTACTGGAACATGGACAGTAAGACCTCCGGTTACAATCTATGACTGTAACGAGACAACATGGACTGTTAAATTTAAAAAGGCTGACCTGATTACAGGTGGCGATCCAGGACCGGGTGTTCCATTTGTATCACAGGAAGGCGTAACAAAAGTAACAGGTACATATCCGAATTTTGTAATCCAAGGTTTACCTTTGGGTAGAACATGGGTTCAGTATATCGTAACAGATGCTTGCGGTAACGTAGGCGAATGCTTTACAGAAATCGACGTGTTCGATACGACTCCTCCAGTAGCCGTTTGTGATGAGCACACAGTAGTAACATTGTCAAATAATGGTTGGGCACACGTATTTGCCTATACATTTGATGATGGTTCTCATGATAACTGTTCTGACGTAACATTCTCAGTAAGAAGACTTACACCAGGTTGTAACTCTAATGGTTCAACTAATGAAGCATTGAATCCATTTACAGATTTCATTCAAGTTTGTTGTGAGGATGTGGATAGAGAAGTTATGGTAGAATTGAGAGTAACGGATGCATTTGGTAACAAGAATAGCTGTATGGTATGGGTAACTACTAAAGACAAAGTACCACCAGTAATCACTTGTCCTGCTAATATTACGATCGATTGTGGAGCAGATACATCAGCCGTAGTTTTAGGAATACCTGTATATAGTGAAACAGCATTAAGTACACCATATTATACAGACAACTGTCCTAATCCTAAGATGAGTTGGAGAAATTCAGGATCTATTGACAACTGTGGTCAAGGTGTAATTACCAGAGTATTTACAGTGACTGATAAAGGTGGTTTGACTGCTTCATGTACTCAAACGATTACAGTAAGAAATAGAACTCCTTATTCAGGACCAGCAGCTTGGCCAAAATCACCAGTTGAAATCTCTGGATGTTTGAATGCAGACACCAACCCAGATAAGACCGGTAAGCCGACTCTTGGTAATGGATCATGTTCTCAGGTAGCTTATACTTATGAAGACCAATTGTTTACATTTGTAGATAACGTATGTTATAAGATCTTAAGAAAGTGGACGATCATCGATTGGTGTAAGTTTGCTCCAAACAGAGACGTCAATGGTGGATTATATCCATCAGCACCGGTAGAAGGTGTTAACACTTGGACTTATACACAAGTTATTAAGGTAACTGAAAACGAAAAACCTGTAATTACTAACAATTCTAAGAGTGATACAGATGCATTTGGTGAGAATTGTGACGGATATGTTGATCTTAAAAACTCAGCTACCGACTGTACACCAGCAGAACAATTGAAGTGGACGTATAGTGTTGACTTAAATAATGATGGCGTAGCTCCATATATTACAGGTACAACGAACGATGCTTCAAGGGTTTATCCTGTAGGAACACACAGAATTACTTGGACTGTTGAAGATCATTGTGGTAACTTGGCAACAACATCATACATATTCAGAGTATTGGATAAGAAAAAGCCAACACCTTACTGTATATCACAGTTGACTACCGTAGTTATGCCTTCTAGCGGAACTATCGATATCTGGGCAAGAGACTTTGACAAAGGTTCAGTAGATAATTGTCCTACTACAGGATGTGGATTGAAATTTACATTGAATGGCTTTAAACCACCGGTGACTAATAACGAAGTGTTATTTAACAAAGACGGTATCGTCGTAGGTAACTGGCCAACAACGAACGCAGGATTACTTGCTGGATACGAAAGTGGTATATACCAAAGATGGTTGCCTTCTATGTGTTCATCAGCTAAATTATACACTTGTGGTAATGTAGGTCCAAATACTGAAAATATGAGTGTGTGGGATGCAGCAGGCAATACAGACTTCTGTACAGTAACCCTCAATGTTCAGTCAAATTCAGGATGTACAGGATCAAGAATCGCAGGTAAAGTGAGCACTGAAGCAAACGAAATGGTGAGCGATGTTATCGTAATCCTTGAAAACATGGATGATCACGAATCTAGATCTAGATTGACAGATGCAGGAGGATACTTTGAGTTCTCAAGCCTTAAACAAGGTGTACCATATCAAATTACTCCAGAGAGAAATGATGATGTAATCAACGGTGTATCTACACTAGACTTAGTAATCATACAGAGACACATCTTAGATCATGAGAAATTTAATTCACCATACAAGTATTTGGCTGCTGACGTCAATAATGACAAGAGAATTACAGCTTCAGATATCAGTGAATTACGTAAGATTATCTTAGGTGTCTTCGTTGAGTTCCCGAATAATACTTCTTGGAGATTCCTAGACAAATCAGTACAAATCACAGATCCTGCTTTGATATGGAATGCTAGCGAGTATATGTATATCAACAACTTCAGTGGAGATATGATGAATAATAACTTCATCGCTATTAAGACTGGAGACGTTAATGGTTCTGCTGTAGTAAATGCAAGAGGTAATACTACCGAAAGCCGTTCTAATCAGACATTAGCTATGGTTGCCGAAGATCAGCATTTTGAAACAGGTGACTTTGTAAAAGTTCACTTTACAGCAGATAACTTTACAAACGTAGCAGGTGCACAGTGGACGCTTAACTTTGATGCAAGCCAGATGGAATTTGTTAAAGTTGAATCAGGAAGCCTCAATATGGACGCTAGCAACTACAATGCACTTCAAGCGGCTCAAGGTAAGGTAGCATTCAGCTGGAATGATTATGAAGGCAAATCTGTGGACAAAGATCACGTATTGTTTACAGTAGAATTTAGAGCAATTACGAATAATACAATAGCTAACACCGTTAAGTTATCATCAGACATTACTAAAGCCGAAGCTTACACACAAGACTTAAGTAAGATTGATGTAGCACTTACATTCAGAAATAGTACACTTGCAAACTTGTTTGAATTGGGTCAGAATAACCCTAACCCTTTCACTACGAGTACAGTGATTAACTTTAACTTGCCAGAAGCAGCTCCGGCTACACTTACGGTCTATGATATGACAGGTAAGGTATTGAAGACAATCTCTGGTCAGTATGTTAAAGGTAACAACGAGATCGTACTTACTGCAAATGATTTTAATGCTCAGGGAGTCATGTTCTATGAACTTGAAAGCATGGGTCAGAAATCGACGAAGAAGATGATTTATTTGAGTAAATAATCTCAGCGTATAAAACAAAAATATTCAAAAAGCTCGGGTGCAATGCATCCGGGCTTTTTTGATTTTTGGTCAAGAGCATCGAATGATATCGGAGTTTAATACCGACGGTCTTGTATGTAAGGGAGTTTTTCCAATTTTATTACTTCTAAGCCGGGAAATCCAAAGTCTTCTACGATTTTTCCGGTGATGACATAACAACCTCGTCCTTTGAGCGGATATTTTGCTAGGCTTTGAGGGAAATGTACCGTATCAAAAAAATGACCTTCCGGATCGGTCCAGGTTCCAAAATTCATCACTTCACCTCTTATGGTAGTTACCCATTTGCGACAAACATAGTAGCCGACCATTTGAACGATTTTGTTGTTGTATCGGTGCATTTGACGAGCCATGATATCGCCTCTGAACGCAGTCTGTAGCAAATCAAAAGGGCTACATAGCGGGAAGCCTAAAAGTTCTATTTCGTCAAAGGCTTGCTCATGAGGATCTTCTGCCAATTCAGGAAGTGTATATGTTTCGGTATCAGTGTCAAAGAGTGTAGTCGTATAGACGTGCTTAATCGCCGGATTATGGACTGTGTTTTTTTCCCACATCAATTGATATTTGCCCATTCCTGTAAATCTAAAAGCACCAATTCGGATTAAGATTTCGAGCTGCTCTTTGGAGATATCTACTCGATTGGTAAAATCTCCTAAACTCCGATAGTCACCATGTTCGAGCCGTTCTTCGACAATCTTATGGGCTATCTTGTGTTCTAGATTGGCAAGGTGAATAAAGCCGATATAAATGGTTTTGCCATCAATATTAGTCAAGAAAGTACTATTGTTGATACAAGGTGCTTCTATGATACCACCAGACATCCGAGCCTCATGGACATATTGTTCCGTCGAATAAAAGCCTCCAAAATTGTTGATAACGGCGGTCATAAATTCAAGCGGATAGTAGGTCTTTAGATAGAGACTTTGAAAAGATTCTGCGGCAAAACTAGCTGAGTGTGCTTTGCAAAATGAATACCCGCTAAAGCTTTCGATCTGTCGCCATACTTCTTGGGTTAGGTCATCGGGATATCCTCTAGCTTTGCAATTGGAAAAGTATTTATCCTGTAATTGTCGGAATGTGTCGGAGTTTTTCTTTTTTCCGGTCATAATGCGACGCAATATATCTGACTCATCTAAGGCTAATCCTGAAAAATGATGCACAATCTTCATGACGTCTTCTTGATATACCATCACACCGAAGGTCTCGCCGAGATGTTCCCTAAAGACAGGGTGCAGATAAGTGAAGCTATCCGGATGATGAAATCTCGTGATATATTCCCGCATCATTCCCGATTGTGCAACACCCGGACGGATGATGGAACTGGCAGCGACTAGGTGAACATAATTGTCACAGCGTAGCTTGTGCAACAATCCACGCATCGCCGGAGACTCGATATAGAAACAGCCGATGCAATGTCCTGATTTAAGCTGTGCTTTGACGTTAGGATCTTCCTTGATCGCAGATATATTGTGGATGTCTATAGATTTTCCTTGGTTTTGGTGTACATAATCTACGGCATCCCGTATGTGGCCAAGCCCACGCTGGGAAAGAATGTCATACTTGTGATACGCTAGATCTTCAGCTCCATACATGTCAAAGTGAGTAACAGGAAAGCCTTTAGGCATCATTTGTAATGCTGTATGTCGGGTGAGTGGTTGTTCGCTGATTAGGATGCCACCTGCGTGCACGGAAAGATAATTGGGAAAGTTTTCAATCATTTTTCCGTATTTGAAGATAGGTTTTGCGAAAGGATGGTGTTTTTCGGTTGCTTGCGGCTCATTGACGATGGTATCGATATCATTTTTGGGCAAACCGAGGACTTTGCCTAGCTCGCGGATGATGGACTTACCTTTGAAAGTATTGTAAGTGGCCAAAAGTGCCGTATGTTCATGGCCATATCGTTTAAATATATAATCGGTGACATCGTCACGATTATTCCACGAAAAATCGATATCAAAATCGGGTGGTGAAGACCGGAATGGATTGATGAATCGTTCAAAATATAGGTCGAGTTCTAACGGGTCAACATCCGTGATGCCTATATTGTAAGCTACAATAGAATTTGCGCCCGATCCACGACCGACATGAAAATATCCTGCCGAACTTGCATAACGGATAATATCCCAAGTAATCAGAAAGTAGGCGCAAAATCCCATGTCTCGAATCACCTTGAGTTCCTTTTGTGTTCGGTCGATAGCCTTTTTGTGATTGGAACCATATCTTTTTTTGTAACCATTGACCGCTAGCTTCGTCAGTAGCTTAAAATCATCGGCTTCGTTGCCGGTAAATGTACGGCGATTGTGCTGCGGACTTGCGTCTATGTCGATGTGACAATTATCCAATATATATTGTGTATTTGCAATGATTTGAGGATACTGCTCGAAAACCTGTTCTAAATATCCTTTTTCATGGAATACTTCATCTGGTTTGGCGTGTTCTCCGGGTTTTAACTTGCTTAAGATGATGTTGAGATCGATACATCGAAGTAGGCGATGGGCATTGAAGTCATCTTTGTTTTTGAAGGTAACGGGCGCTAAGATAACGAGTTTTTCGAGATGATTTTTTAAGTAGGAAGTATAAAGATGATTGACTTCTTCCGGTCGAATGCCCACATATTCGTTATCTTTGAGTGTTTCAATCCCTTTTGTGATGGTAGGATATACGACGTAGCAGTGTTGTAACTCGGGTGCTATTTTTGGGAGTGGATCACCAGTTATGGAGGCGTGAGTCAGTAGCGTACACAGTTCTTGCCAACCATCATCATTTTTGGCGATACCTAGATATAAAAATTGACCTTCTTCCCTAAATTCAATACCTAATATAGGCTTAATACCTTCAGCCCGACATGCTCTAACAAATTGGAAGGCACACGACGTATTGTTGATGTCTGTAAGGACGATGGCACTTTGATGGTGGCTTTTCGCCAATTTGGGTAATGCTTCCGGAGTAATTGTTCCGTATTTTAAGCTGAAATAAGAATGACAATTGAGGTACATAGTAACTTTAAATTAAACGTACAGAAAGTAGAGTCCTTACTCTGATATTTATGCAAATATATAAATGTCGAATATAACGACAAAATATTGTCATAAAAAATAACATTTATTTACTAATTTATTTTTACGTCCATAGAGATGTCTCGATCTGATTGCCGATTAAATGCGCGATCTTTGAGTTTGACCATTGAAAGTGACCGATTAGCGGTATTTTTTAGTGAGATAGATCTTAAATAGACAAGGATAAAATTTTGTAAGATGAACCAATTTGCACTGTCTAATGGTATAAATCCTACGATGGATAACTAAATATTAATGGCAATCAAATTTTAATAAATTAATGTTTTGAAATTTAAAAATAGTACGCTACATTTGGAGCTAATTTGCAATAGTCAATTTTATAAATATGAGGTTTTTAGCAGGACTAATACTTGTCGTCATGCTCGGCTTAGATGCTGGTGCGCAAACATTTAATAAAAATACTTCTTATAGCAAAGTGCTCAATGTCTATGCCGGAAGTTTTGTGGGAGATATTAATCAGGATGGCTATGACGATATCATCTGTACGGATCGTCGCAATGTCTATATCTTGTTAAATAATGGTACGGATAGTATAGGTTTTACAAAGTTTGATTTAGGTGTTGAGCAGAGCATTGATAAGGTCTTCAAATTGTGGGATATCGATGGAGATGGAGATTTGGATATTCTGATGGGCGGATCCGGACGGGTTGTGTTGATTGAAAACCAAAGTACGCCCGATCATCCCGCTTTTGAAATGATGGCTAAAGACTTTTTGTATTTTGGATCTTATACTAAGAATTTGGTACACTTTGATATTGGAGACTTAAATGAGGATTCATATTATGATATCGTTGTGGCCTATGGAAAGACAGAAGTATTTTTTCAGCGCGAGAATGAAACGTTTTTTAGATTTGAATTGGTCAATGCTCCTTTTCTCAATGTGCGACAAGTCGAAATTGTTGATTTGAATGAAGACGGGAGGAAGGATATTTTGGTTTGTGGCGTAGATACGACCAATCAGAAAGGTATGTTGTTTTTGAATAATTCCAATAGCAATTTTTCTTCTAGTAGAGTGCTGAGTAATACACCGGTACATAAGTTTTTTCTTGAATCGTCCGACAACAATAGCCACATAGATATTCATGCTGTTGCCCAGGATAGCAACGATAGTCTTGCGCTCATTACCTACAATTATGTGACTTCGGATGATAGTTTGACCTTTAGAGTAGTCAAGCAATCGCCTTTAGGAACGGAAATTCCAATTCTAGCTTTTGGTTCGTTGAATGATAATGAAGATAAGGATATGATATTTGCCTTAAGCCGTCCTTTCCCGATACAGATACGGTATGATTTTGAGCAAGATACGTCAATATCGAATGCTGTTTTGGATTCTTTGGGCGCTATAAGGGCTGTTTTTATTTCTGACCTTGATCAGGATGGAGATGATGATATCATTGTTTTTTCGGATCGAAATGCATTCGTCATTTACGAACAAATTGCTAAGCCGGTTGCGACGGATGATGTCCAATATGGTGTTGCGTTATCTCCCAATCCTGCCAGTGATTATCTGCGAGTAGATGCAGCATTTCCAGTGGACAAGGTGTATATTCATGATGTAAATGGCTATAATGTCGGCGTTTATGAAGGTCAACAGACGACATCGATGTTGTTGGATATTCAGCGACTAAAGCCGGGTATATACGCTGCAATTCCGGTCATCCAAGGACAGGCGATTACCGGAAAGCTATTTGTAAAGATGTAAGTATGGCTTTTGTTAGCTTAGATTAGTGCTCTGTCCACAAAAAAATCTTAATGAAATGTTGTTCTTTTTTTCAAATCTCATCGTTAAAAATACTCGCCATTGTTTTTATGGCCAAGCCGCAAGCGGTATCTATACTTGAATGCCGTTCAGGCATTCATTAAACTTCGCTTAAATCGTATAGATATGTTTTTTGCCTTGATTTTTAAAAAAATAACTACCATTATAATTTAAGTCTTTTTATAGACTTAGCACTAGCTCGGAGGTATGGATGATTTTGACACCTGCTGCTTCCATTTCTGCCCAAGCTGTAGCCACAGAATCATTTAAGTCAATGCCTTTGACCGCATCTTTGATTACATAGACATCGAAACCCTCTTGGATGCCGTCGATAGCAGACCACTTGACGCAAAAATCCGTGGCTAGCCCGACTAAATATAAGGTGTCGATTCCACTATCTTTGAGATATCCGGCCAATCCTGTAGCCGTCTGATGATCGTTTTCATAAAAAGCCGAGTAAGAATCTACCTCCTTTCTGAAGCCTTTACGTATAATCAATTGAGCTTTGGTCGTTTGTAATTCTGGATGAAATTCGGCACCGACTGTTCCTTGAATACAATGATCCGGCCATAATACCTGACTGCCGTAGCTCATCTGAATAACTTCATAAGGCGCTTTTCCTTCGTGTACAGAAGCAAAGGAGCTATGACCTTGAGGATGCCAATCTTGAGTTAGGATGATGTGTTCGAATTGTTGGCTCAACTGATTTATAATCGGAATGATGGTATCACCGTCATGTACAGCGAGCGCACCTCCCGGGCAAAAATCGTTTTGGATGTCAATGACAAGTAAGGCTTTCATGAATTTAAGAATGATTATGGTTTTTTGCTAATTTATCGCGTAGTTCCATCAACTTATGGCTGATACCTACTTTATAAATATGTGGATTTTCAAATCTCTTGTGTTCTGGATACAATTTTATAAGTTGTGCTTTGGCATACTGCGCGCTCTCTTCAGTAGAAGAAATAGGTTGCGTGAGCTTTCCGTCTTTCATCATTGGGATTAAGAGTGGATAATAAGTCAAGCCTTCTACTTCAGTGTTTTTTTCAGCGTGGATTGGGTGGTATAATGTATCTACTGGATCTTCGTCCTCTAAGAGGATGCCATCGCAGTACAACATTCCATCTTTATCTAGATATCTATGAACTTTTTTAATGCCTGGTAGGGTAGATTTGGACTTGTTTTCAGAGACCTTCATTTTTGGATGGCCATCGATGGAAGATAATTTATAGACACCATCTAACGCCGGAGAATCCTGAGCTGTAACCAATCTCGTGCCCACGCCATATAAATCTATAGGTGCTTGTTGATTTTGAAGACTTTGGATTACCCATTCGTCTAGCTGATTAGATGCAGCTATTTGTACATATTCCAAACCTTCTTTGTCTAACATTTCTCGAGTTTTGCGCGATAGATACGCCAAGTCTCCACTATCTAGTCGAACACCTTTTAATCGGTGACCTTTGGCTTCGAGTTCTTTAGCCACTTTGATCGTATTGGGAATGCCGCTATTGAGCGTGTTGTAGGTATCAACGAGGAGTACTGCGGTATCTGGGTAATACTCGACAAACTTTCGGAAAGCAGTCAACTCACTTTCAAAAGATTGAACCCAAGAATGTGCCATGGTGCCACTGACCGGAGTACCGTGAACAAAGGAAGCATAAACATTGGAAGTGCCATCGATACCGCCTATTGCTGCGCCCTTGGACGCCTGAATACCTCCGAGGCCTTGTGCACGCCTAAGCCCAAAATCAAGGACTTTGCGATGTCCGGCGATATGCACGATCCTAGCTGCCTTTGTCGCTATTAGGGATTCAAAATTGATGACGTTGAGCAATATCGTTTCGACCAATTGGGCTTCGATGATGGAACCTTCGACCCTAAGAGATAGAGCATTGGGAAAAACGATTTCTCCTTCTCTAGCGGAGTAAATGTCCAGATGGACTCTAAAATTAGACAAATAATCTAAAAACTTGCGATTGAATCCAAGATTTTCCAAAAAGATGAGTTCGTCTTCATGAAATCTATAATCTTGCAATATTTCGAGCATATCTGATATACCTGCGAAGACGACATATCCGCCTTTAAAAGGCAGATTTCTAAAGTAGTAATCGAAGGATGCTCTTTCGTCTTTTCGCCCTGCTAGAAAATAGCCCTGAGCCATGATGAGCTCGTAGTAGTCTGTATAAATGGCAGGGTTTGTAAAAACGGGTATATGATTGTTATAAGGTTTGTTATTCATGGATGTTGGCTTGTCGAAGATCCTGTTATACGCTTTTTACGGATTGGATATATCGGATATAATTTGATATCATTAAATATACATACCAAAACAAGATTTGTTTAAATATCTATTGGATATTTGACTATGTTTTGCGGTTTTGATTGGGTTTAATCCTGTATTTGACGCAAGTATCCCATTTCAGCTTTAAAAAAACTGACCCATATCGGTGCGGATGGTAATGTGGTTGGTAGCTCCGGCGACATGGTGATAGCCTACGCCATAATCTAGTTTGAAATAACTGATTTTTATGCCAAAACCCAGACTAAAGCCAGCGAGACTGCGGAAAGTGCTGAGCGATAATTCTTGTCTTCGGAGATGATTGTAGCCGCCTCTGATTCTTAAATTTTCATGTTTGCCGAGCAAAAATTCACCACTAAAGACCAGATGTCTAAATACATTATCTACGGTATTTTTGAATGAATTTTCTTTGACATCCTCTCCAAAAAGGTCGGTTTTTACTTTTAAGTCGGGATCGTCGTATCGGATATTTCCGTGTTGTAGCTGATGCGCAATGATCGAAAATCTAAATGGTAGGTGACGTAGTCTTTTGGAAATCCCTATTTGTATATCGAGCGGTGTTCCAAAGCGGGTACCATTATAGGTAGTGATCTCGGTACCCAGGTTTTTGACCACAAAGGACAATATAAAATCAGAAGAGTCTTTAAAATAGTTGATTCCTAAATCGGCAACGATACCTGTAGAGGTAAATTGCTCGAGATGGCTGAATACACCTTTTACATTGATACCGGCTGAGATGCGCTCGGCTATATTTTTTGAAGCACCGATGACTAAGGCTGTTTCGCCGGCTTTGAAGGTGGTGCCATCTTGATGCCCTAAGATATCCGCATAATCAAAATCTCCATAACTGATATACTGGACGCCGATATGCGCATGGATATCCGGTTTCTCTAATTTTCGACCATAAGCCACGTAGCCGTTTTGAATATCTGCAAAATGAAAATTGTGGGCAAAAGCCAACTGATTATGCATCTTGTCATTGAGGGATGCCGGATTGGATAGGGCTAGGGTTATATCATCATCCATGACTGTTGGCAACAATCCACCCAAGGCGGTTACTCGTGCTGATGGCGGTAGGGTTAAGAAAGAATAGGCATATTTGCTTTCGATCTGAGCCGATAAACCATGAGCAATGATGAGTAGAATAATTAGAGTTTTGAGGCGCATATCTAGTAGTATCCGTAAGGTTTTACAGTATCATAATTTACTTCAGGCATACCCGGTTTCCAAAAAGTTCTACATATACCTAAGGAGTCACATTTCATTCGCTTGACCATGTTGCCAAGAGAATCCCATTCTTCTAAGAGGCCAAATTCATTGTCGCCATTGAGGTAGGTGCCCTTCCATTGTAATTGTCCGTTTTGAAAATACTCTTGAAAAGGTCCATTTTCCTGATTATCTGCCATGGTTACTTCTTCTTTGATTTGACCATTGGGATAGTACACGATGAGCGTTCCGGTCATGACGTTTTCTTGATAATTTTTAACGATGTGTACGCCGCCTTCTTTGTAATAAGTTTTATATGGTCCGCCAAGAATACCTGGCGATGAATAGTTTTCTTCTGTATCTATGCCGCCATTTTCGAAGTAGAGCGTTCTTGTACCGATGTATTCGCCTGCTTTGTAAGTGGCCTCTTCTCTGATTTTACCATTATCGTAATACGACTTATATGCTCCGTCTTTTTGACCATCTTTTGAAGTTTCGTATTGTTCCATCAGGCTTCCGTTGGGATAGTTGGTTGTGATTTTTTTATTTCCACAGCTGATGATCCAAAAAGAGAATCCCACAAAAATTAAAAGTCTGGCCATATCTATGATTTGATAATTAAAACGTAAAATTAAAATTTTTCGTATAAAAAAAGCGGGTTGAACTCAAAAAGTTCTAACCCGCTTTTTTTGCTTAACTTTTTAATCTATTAATAAAAGGTATTTCTATTGTCTGAGATTTTTGCAGATTTGCGAAGTGTTGACATAAATCCGAACATAGCTTGCATTCTTGAATTTTGTGTCAATTGCATTTTCTGGCTAAATCCTCCTGGTTCTGATTCTCCAGCCGTTTTATTGGTTATTTTTGCAACATATACGCCAGAATTACCAACGATTGGTGCTGTTGTTGCACCTGAGGATGCCGCAAAGATTTTACCGATAACTACTGGTTCTTGGCTACCATCAGGTAGTGATGGGCTTCCAAATGTTTGATCATTGACAGTTTCGATAAGCGTATCAAAAGACTGCGCAATATTGCTTAAGTCTGAACCTGAAATACGAGATTTGATTTTTTCTCCTTTTTTAAGGTTTTTAACCGCTGGTTCTATTAAGTTTTTAACAGCTTCAACTGATGCTAATCCTGGTTTGTCAATAGATTTTAGAGCAATGACTATTTGTTCTTTCGCTACATAGTGTGTTTCGTCATTGATCGTATATAAAGTAGGAGATACTTGACCTACTTTTGTATCTTTTTCAAAAGCCCATTTTACCATATCTCTAGTAGTTTGGCTGCTTCCTAAATCACCAAAAGTAAAGTCATTGGCTTTCAAACCTCCTGAATATTCTACTTTACCACCTGATGCAGCGACCTTATTCAAGTCATCGATGGTTTTAATACCATCTAACTTCTCAAGCATTTCGTCTTCGATACGTTGTTGAGTTGCTTCAGATGGAATGATTGGCTCACTGATGTACGCCAATTTGTATTTCATATCGCTATTCTTGTAAATCAATTTCTCCACTTTAATTAAGTGAACACCAAATTGAGTCTTTACGACATATAGGCCACCGTCTTTTCCAGTGAAAACAGCATCATTAAATTCAGGAACCATCGTTCCAGGAGTGAATGTACCCAATTCTCCGCCATTGCTTGCTGATCCCGGATCTTGGCTGCCTGCAGTTGCTGCATCTGCAAAAGAAACGCTTCCGCTTTGGATGGCTGTCTTGATTGAATCAATATAAGCATTGGCTGCGATCAATTCCATTGGGTTGTCATTGCTTACTGTCCTAAGGATATGGGAGGCTTTTGCTGAGTCGGCTTCAATTCTCTTGCTGATTAATTTGAAAATATTGTAACTGCCATTTTCAAGGTAAGGACCATAAACATCACCTGAAGACATGCTAGCTAAATTTTCTTTGATGGTTTCAGGAAACATATCTGCTTTGTTGTAGAATGGATCCATTACACCATTATTACCGGCAACAAATAAAGAGTCGTTAACGGCAGTTTTGAATGACTCCGCAGCTTGTACCATCTTTTCTAAGATTGCTGTTGAATCTTCATGAGAAGGAGCAACATTTTTTACCCAATATATTAAATTGCGTACTTCTTCTTTATTAGTATATTTAGCAGCATTGTCTTTAATATATGCTGCATAATCCTCATCAGTTAAAGAAATATCGCTATCTGCAACTGATTCAAAAGGAATTTTAACATATTCGAAAGATGCTTTTTCATTATTGAGTTTCTCCATGGTTTCTGCATACCAAGTCGGTGTGTACATGGATTTAGCAACCAAGTTATTTAATTTAGCCTCTTTTTGAGTTTTGATAACTTGTTTTCTCAATTCATTAAATCTATAAGCAAATTCCGGATTGGTAACTGTACCGTCTTCGATGGCTGTTTTAACTTCATTGAGTTGATTTCTATCAACCTGGCCTGTCTGTGGATCTCTGAAGAATGACTGAATCAATGGGCTAAGGTTGCTACCAAATTCCAATTCGTGCAATTCATCTCCGCCAACAGCAAGACCGTTTGCATCAGCAATTTCATTTAATAGGCTGTTTTCTACAAAATAATTCCAAAGAGAAGCTCTTCGGTTATACACATCACCTGAATTTCCATAGAGGGCTTCTTCCGTTCTTTGAAAATCCATGTAATCTATTTTGTTGCCATTGACTTCCCCAATGGTAGTCCTTGAGCCAAAACTTCCTCTGCTGCTTGCACTAGTCATGTCCATGATAATAAATCCGGCAAGGGCAACTGCCAAAAGTATAATCACCATCCACATGTTTTTTCTTATCGTTCCTATTAAAGCCATAGTATCCTTTTTAAGATTTTATTGTCCAACTTTATGTAAATAAATATAAGGCTTCCCGCATCGTTTTTGCGAAAAGCGGCACAAAGGTAACTTATTTAGAAGTATTTCCAAACATAGATTTGGTTTTTTACAGCATAATTCATAGTTAATGTACAATTTTTTTTGCATTTTTATTATATATGTCAATATAGCTACTCATTTTTATTGCCATTTGTTGGCTGCCCGCATGCAGTTATTGAAGTTTTGTATGCTTGTTGGCCAAGTACATAGGATTGTTCTAATCATTAATAATCGTGATGAACAAATCGAGATTGTATGGGCGATTATGTCTTTGGAAGCCATTTTATCCGATACAAAATGTATTCTAAGCTCATAAAATTGACCTTTGTGCTTATAAAAATAAGAGATGGTCATGTGATTTGAGGATTTGGATCAACGTTTTGTTGTGCAATCGTACTATTTCAAAAGTTTGACAGTAGAGGAGTTGATGAAATAGATATACCCCAATACATAAAATTTGCCGTAAAAATACATGTTTCAAATAAAAATGATGTATTCGTCATTTGATTGAAAATCTATGAGATAGCTATTAGGAGATTGTATAATAACTTGAGATATAAAATATTGTAAAAATAAATATTCAAAAATTACACCTCATTTTTTTAACTCGGATGTAAAATGTGTTCTTACCTTTGCACCATTCCCACACAGAAGTAAATCTTATTTAAATCTGATCCTCGCCTGAGCATTGCAGGCACTGAACTCATTTATTTAATAACCAAAAACTTTTTACCTATGGTAAAACAAGATTTACTTACCCGCTTTGGGAGGATTCCGGTATTGAATCAATTGCTGTTGAGTCTTCTCTTTTTACTTACTTTTAGTATTGGTGGTTTTGGACAAGCACAGATTGTATGTAATGACAATGTGCAGGCTTCATTAGATGGAGATTGTCAGGCCGTAATCCGTCCGGACATGATTCTCGAAGGACCACTTTTGAGTTATGCACCACCATTCGTTATTACGATTGGAGGTAGTAATGTGCTTAACAACAACACCAATGCTCCGATTATTACTAAACCTGGGTTTTATAACGTAACTGTTACTAACTCTCAAGGTAACTATTGTTGGGGTACAATCACTGTAGAAGACAAATTGCCTCCTGTAGTTGATTGTTTATGCCCGGAAGGCAATACTGATCCGAGCTGTGAATTTGCTTGTGTTGAAGAAGATGCTTTCTTAGCTGGAAAAACCACTTATCCTAAGACAACTGCCACTGATGCTTGTTCACCAGTTACTACTGAGTACTCTGACAGACTTGTTGTGCTTGGACACAATGGATGTGAAGGTAGAAAAATTATTCGTACTTGGATATTTAAAGATGCTTCAGGTAATAAATCTACTTGTGTTTCCGAGTATAGATTCTTACCTGCATCATTAGATGATGTAACATTGGGTGCGCCTTACAATACGGTACATCTAACTTGTAAAGCTGATGTTTCTGAGCAAGGTATTTTTGCTTACTATACTGATAAGTTGTATGATGTTTACTTACCTACATACTTATCTAATGTACCGGGTACTTACCCAACTCAAGCTATTGCTAGAGCTGCGGCTCGTGCTGCTGCAGAAGCAGAAGCAATTAAATATGCTTATCCTACAATTAATGGAGTGCCTGTAAATGGCAAGACTTGTAACATGTTGGCTTCTAAATCAGATACAGAAATTCGGGTTTGTGACTTATCATGTAGCAATAGTAAAAAGGTGATCCGTACTTGGACAATCTTAGACTGGTGTAATAGTACGATTAAGACACTAACACAGATGGTAATCGCAGTTGATGAAGAGGCACCGACCATCCAAGTTCAGGATGTATCTGTAAGTGTTGATGCTTGGTCTTGTGAAGGTAATCTATCATTGCCTAAGCCAGATGTATTAGTAGATAACTGTGATGCTAACCCTACTTACCGCGTGGTAGGACCGTTGGGCGTTAGAATTATTTATGATGCTGCTACTAAGCAATACATAGCAACAGGTGTTCCTAAAGGAAATCATACCTTTACTTATATCGCTTCGGATTGTTGTGGTAATGAAAGAGAATATGATATTACAGTTTCCGTTGTGGATAAAACACCACCAATTGCAGTTGCAAAACAACATATTGTTATTTCTCTTACGACTGACGGTTTAAATAGCGGTACTGCAAAATTATTTGCTAACTCAGTAGATAATGGTTCGTATGATAGCTGTACACCAGTACACTTAGAAATCAGAAGAGAAAAAGATAATTCAAAACCAAAAGATGGTTGTGGTTATACTGGTAACTTTACTTATAATGATGATGGTCACCCATTTGATGGATCTTCTAATCCTAGCAGTTCAAACTATGATCCGGATCAAGGAGCTTATGTGAAGTTCTGTTGTGATGACCTTACTGATTATGATGGAGATATCGCTTATGGTATCGTAAAAGTTTGGATGAGAGTATGGGATGATGGAGATATGAATGGACAATTTGGTACAGCTGGCGACAACTACAATGAAACTTGGGTTGAAGTTAGAGTTGAAGATAAATTGCCTCCTAAGATCATTTGTCCTCCAACAGCTTATATCAATTGTGATGACGATGCTCATGACTTGACAATTACAGGTAAGGCAATTGCATTCTCAAATTGTAAAGACCTTGATGTCACTTATACAGATAAAGATTACCTAAGCATTTGTAATGCTGGACGTATCGAGCGTACATGGAGAGTAAAAGGTAATAATAACGTATTATGTGTACAGACGATTTATGTAGGAAGTGATGACTATGTATTTAGTGAGCGTGATATTACTTGGCCACAAGATGTGACGACTAACTGTGCAGATATTTCAACGATTGGTAAGCCAACATGGACTTCTGGACCTTGTGATATGATCGGTGTTAGTCTAAAAAGCGATACTTTCTACTTTGAAGGTAATGCATGTATGAAGATTTTGAACAGATGGACAGTTATGAATTGGTGTACTTATGATCCAAATGCTTCTAATCCAATAGGATACTACACACATACACAGGTGGTTAAAGTAATCGATGATGAAAAACCAGTGTTAGGAAGCTGTGATGACAGAGTATTTGAAGTCAATGACCATGGTGATGAAGATGGAGACGGTAATATCTGCGAAATCAGAAACCTTACATTGACCATGACGGCTACTGACCAAGGACAATGTGCATCTAACTGGTTGAAGTGGATTGTAAATGTTGACTTATACGGAGACGGTGTGATTGATTATGAATATTCTTCTTTCTTACCTTCAACTGACGTAACATTTGATGATACGAATGGCAATGGTATCAAAGACGTATATGTATCACCTACAGGACAAGGAGAAGAAGTGCGTGTAAGACTTCCAATCGACCTTTCTGTAAGTTCAGGTACACATAAAGTAACTTGGAAAGTAGTAGATGGTTGTGGTAACGTAACTGCTTGTACACAAAACTTTAGAATCGTGGACAGAAAGAAACCAACGCCTTATTGCTTACACATTAGTTCTGCATTAATGCTTAATGGTGAGGTGGAATTATGGGCTGAGGACTTTAACTTAGGTTCTTTTGATAACTGTACTAGTAAATCAAATCTTAGATATACATTTGACGAAGCATACCCTGTTGCATCTAAAATAAATCAGATCCATTACTTTAAAGGCAATGGTCAGAATGCTACAGAAGCTGAATACAATCTTGGTATTGCTCAAAAATGGCTTCCATCAAGTAACAGTTCAGGTAGAATCTTCAACTGTGATGATTTACCTTACGTAGATGTAAAAATGACAGTATGGGATGAATCAGGTAACTATGATTATTGTGTAGTAAGATTGAATCTTGCGGATAATCAGGGCGCTTGTGGTAGTACAATCACGACTTCTGTTTCTGGACAGTTGTTGGATCCGGCTGGAAATCCTGTGACTGATGCTGAGATTGCTTTAGACAATGGAAGACCTGAAATGTTGAAGACAGTTTCTTCAAAAATGAATGGTTATAGTTTCCAAGATGCTGTTATGTACTATGATTATAATATAACAGGTAAGAAAAATGATGATTATTTGAATGGTGTTAGTACGTTAGACCTAGTGTTGATACAACGACATATTCTTGGCCTAGCTAAGATAACGAATCCATATTACATCATTGCTGCGGATATTAATAGTGATGGTAGGGTTACAGCTTCAGATATGTCAGAATTGAGGAAATTGATTTTGGGTATCTACAATAATTTCCCTAACAATGACAGCTGGAGATTTGTAAATAGTAATGCACCATTTACAGATGCAACAAATCCATTCCCATTCAAAGAGCAAGTTGTTATCAACAATCTCTCTAATGAAATGAAGAATCAGAACTTTGTAGCTGTAAAAATCGGAGACGTAAACGGAACAGCTAAGGCTAATATCCAAAGCGGATCTACAGAAACAAGAAGTAACGTAGCTTTGACTTCTCAGAATGCTTATGCTCATGCAGGTGAGATTCAAACGATTACTTTGAGTGCTGACGTAGAGGATGTTTACGGTATGCAGTTTACATTAGATGTTAATCATGCAGATTTATTGTATATTTATGTTGGTGGCCAAAGATTGGAATATGACCATATTGCAAAAATGGGAGAAAACAGATATACAGTAAGCTGGAACGATATCGACGGTGTAAGTGGTCAGGATCTTATTTCTATCCAAATTCAACCGAATACAGATGGTAATATCGCTGATATGATCGAAGTTAACTCTTCACTTACTCAAGCTGAAGTTTATGCAGGTGATGCATTAAATGTTAGTAAATTGTCCCTAAGATTTACTAATGACAATACAGCTGAGTTTGCTATGTATCAGAATGAACCGAATCCATTTACAGAGAAAACTCAAATCGCATTTAGCTTGCCTGAGGCTGCTGATGCAACCCTTAAAATATTTGACGTGAACGGTCAGATAATCTATTCAAAGACTGGGTCATTTGGTAAAGGTATGAATACATTCACTCTAAACAAGAAAGATCTTCCATCTACAGGTGTGATGATTTACCAAGTTGAAAGTGGAAATTATATCTCTACTAAAAAAATGATCGGACTCGAGTAATCAACAATTTGCTTAAATTAATTCCAATGGGATGCATCAAATGGTGCATCCCTTTTTTTGTTTTATTTAAATTTTTAACTATAAGATTATACAACTTATTGGAAAAAAATATAATTTTGTTGCTGTAGTACCAACTGTAGTTCTGAAATAGTTCAAATAACTTATTTGCTATGTGATGGAGTTCGGGCTTAAAAATTCGACTAACGTGTGTATGATGTGAGGTAGATTGAACTAAAGGAAGGTAAGTACTCGTTTGAAATTTACCCTAAAATTCAATGCTTTTGCGACGAACATTTAATCACATATTATGGGCCGTTTTTGTGCTGACATTTCCCGCTTTTTTGAAAGCGCAGGAAGTAAGTTTTGAATCAAAAAATGCCATTGTTGTTTGTGATGTATCCGCATTAAATATTACGCTAACTAACACGACTTCCGAAGATCTTCCACCTACGATTTTTACCTTAAATCTACCTTGTGGTATCGAATATGTGCCATCTAGTATTTCAGGCGCAATCGTCGAGTCTGATATCTCTAATCTCAAAAGACCTAAATTTGGAGTTCCTTTGGTGCGTTCAGGACGGAGTTATACTTTTTCAATTCAGTTGAATGCTTCGTGCTCGACCCTAAATTGCTTAGACCGACAAGAGATCTTTTATTATAATGCCGAATGGAATCTAGGTTCATCGACCAAATCATTTACTTCCGATCCGCTGCGTGTGGAAAGTCCGAATCTTATTATTTATAATATTGATGATGTTTACACGGAAATCCCTTCATTTAAGTCTAAAACGAGAAACATTGGTATTGCCAACAGGCGAAATGGCCGACTCCAATCTTTCGAATTGGTCCACAAACACGGCTCAAGCCTCAAGGTTAGCTACAATCTAGGTACTGTCATCGCTACTTCACCTGAAGAAACGATACTTCGATTTTCTGGTGATGACTTTACTCAGATCGGCAATAAGGATAAGTATCTAGATATTAATGAAGAGCTACACCTTGTGGAAACTATCTTGGCAGATGCATGCTCTTATGACATTCAATTCGTAAGATCAGACTATACGATAAAATGGGGCTGCGAAAATACATATTGTCAACAAAATACGGCTATTGCCAATGTGCGGATTGTACCGAATGATGACTTGGGCAAAAAGGTATCAGCCTTGCCTTTCGGCAGCGAACCATTCTGTTATGAGAACGGAACAGCTTTACAACGCATCGAATTTAATAAACAAAGACATAGCAATGCTTTAGAATACTTTACGGTGAATATCAATCATTATACCGGCAATAATCGAGGTATTCTTGTTGGAAGTGTTACGGCACTTTGGACAGATCAGATTTTATATCAAGATACTTTTAGAAATGATTGCGGAAAATTAGTTGCCAAGGAAGCGCGCCTCATAAGAAATCGATTCAATGCGACTGCGAAAGATACTAGTTTTGTTGTAACATTTTTATCTGCTTTCTGCGAGGAAAGTACATGTACTACCAAAGAAAATACTTGGCGGGCTTCATTCTTTTATAATAAGGAATGTACCGTGAGTTCGGATAAATCCCATGCTGACGTCGCTGCTTTAGGCAATTCGACGCTTCTGGCATCAAAGGCCTTTGTGGATATCCTCGATGAAGCCGGCGAAATCATCCCGGTAAATAGTATTGCAGTGCTGATGACGGATGGGTTTAAGGGCATTCTAAAATTTGCGGTGCATGATACCCGACTTCCTTTGGGGAGCGGAGATACCTTGTTCTTGGATTTAAAGATTCCTCAAGGTTTTATATTATTAAATGAAGATTTTCTTTTAAATGGTGTCGCTCCTGTTGCGGTACAACTCCTAGGTCAAGGCAGTCAACGAGTGTATCGATTGGCTTATATTATGCCTATCGAAAGAACCGGAACGATATTCGTTCCTTTTATTTTCAATTGTTATGAGGTCGTTCCTCCTGAAGATTGCAATTTGGATTATACGGAATGTGCATGTACGCCACCTCTGGTGTTGGATCAAATATCGATTACTTCGGTGTTGAAATTTGACGGCAATTGTTCGGACGGCTATTATCCGACGGGCTGTGATTTTGTAAATTATCAGATTGATTGTGATAATATCGAAGTTTGTTATCGCGATACGTTACCCGGAGGATTGCAGTACACGGCGAGACTTTTTAGGACATCTTATGGCAAGCCAGATCCAGATTTTGATGGTATTGCTGACGAGGGAGAACCGCATACGCCGGAGGATTATCAGCTTTATAATTTTATTCCGGGAGATTCGATGAAAATCACTTTCGAAGGTCGGATCATCACCAATATACTGGGAAGCACTTTCAAACACTTGGTGCTAAGGATGAGATCTTTGTCTTTTTTTGCTAATGATCAGACGACCTCGGAATTTTACCAATCTCTTTTATTGGGTAAGGATGGCGCCTTGAAGACGTACAGCAGTCAAATGACCTTGTTCAAGAAAAAGACTGGAGAAGCGTTCGTTTTTGATCGTGTATATGAACGGTACCACGATCAGGATATCTTAATATATCTCTCGGCAGATACCCTAAGGACGTTGTTTCCTGAGGTGTCATTGCCGGCAGATTTTGTATTTGAGGCGGGAGATAGCATTTATGTAGAATTTTTAAAATTTATTGATATTTCTCATTATCACCGTGCAAAAGATGAGATTAAGCTAGGCGACTTTTTTGAATATACGGCAGCCTTGGATCATTTTGTAGGCAATGATATACCTGAACCGAACTTCGAACCATCACCGTGCGATTGTGGCCGATTTGGATTGTTTTTTCCTGAGTTTTTAATTTCTCAAATTCCTGTATCGACGGGAGTTTCCTTTCAGAGTGCTAAGTTGTGCAATGACCAATTTACGAGTATCAATTTTTTGAACTTATCATTTGGGCATCAAAAGGAATTGCCATTGCCGAAGGGCTATGTTTTCCCTTTTGAAGTAAAGGAGACGATCCTGCCGACACAAATAAAGATTGAGCGCAATAATGAGGTAGAATATGGTGAAATCACAATATTGTATCTAGGAAAAGTATATCGAATTGCGCCGACAGAAGCTGGTGATTATTTCGTTTATGATTTGAAAGCTGCCGGTATGCTTCCCGCAGGCGCATTTTCGAAGGTCGAACAAAGGCATATCCTTAAACTTTCTATTGGTATTCGACCCAAAGCGTGTGTTAATTTTACACCCAATGTTTCTTCTGAGCTGAAGATGTATTTTGATTTGACGCCCGTTGGAAAGATTTATTACAAGGATTCTATTACCACGAATATTAGTATTTCATTTCCTCGACCGGATATTCAGATGGCGCTCTTTCAAAAAGAAGTTACTGCTTTTTCCAATGAGTTTAATACCAAGTTTACGGTTTGTTGTCCTAAGTTGATTAATGTGGTAGAAAATGTGTATTTTCGTATTCTCAATCCATCGGGCAATATTTCTAATCTCCAACTTCGGGATACGATAACTGGAGAAATTTATACATCCGTGCAGGGTATTTTCAATATAGGCGCTCTAACCAATCAAGCAACTCGGTTTTTTGAACTTTCAGGGATATCAAAGGGATGCGGAAAGGAAAAATTGCTTTTAGAATACGGATTTGATTGCCTGCCATATACCGATCCGGCCGTTCAACCGTGTTTCAGAAGCTATGATTCTTTAGAAATTCACTTTCCAAAAGCAATAGTAGATCTGATTGCCGACGATACGGATCATGAGCTTTTACAACTTTGTGATACGATTTCGCAGCAAGTTACTTGGTATAATGCGGGTCTTGGAACTGCTTTTGACGTGCGTATTGCGGTGCAATTGCCTCCGGGTGTGCGATTGGCTCCAGGATCTGCCATTTTGTATTATCCAACCGGTACTCGAGATCGTCCGCTGTTATTGCCGGATGTAGCGCTACAAGACGGAAAATATATATGGGATCTCAAGGCATTTTGGGATATGCATGCTATGAATGGACTTGCTGGAGCTACTTCAGTACCTGAAAATGGGTTTGACTTGGTCTTTTCTGTCGTGACCGATTGTGCCTCGACAAGTGGCCTTCCCATCCTCTATCATTTAGCGGCTAATGATGGTTGTGGCAACCCAATCAATCGGCTGACTAAGGCAGGATCTGTTTTAGATATTGAGCATGATGAAAGTCAAGAAGCAGCAGAAATTTTTCTTGAAGCAGCTTTTGTAGATGCATGTCAGAGAGATCGGATGACGTTATCATTAAAAACGAAGCGACCCTCTGAAGGCTCCTCAAATATTTTAGTCAGTCTTCCTCAAGGCTGGACAGTAGATACAGCCACCTTGTCGGGTAATCTTACGGATAATATGCCTCGTTTTGACCAAGGACTTTACCTATGGAATTCTTCTTCGGATGATGAAGATCTTGTGTTAGAATTTGAGATAATCCATTCGAGTGCAAATTATTGTATGACCGATAATATATCGGCTTATATATCCTCTTCGGCTTCTGCGGATTGTATCGCTTCTGGGGCGCCTTGTGAGGTAAATGTCATCTCAGGATCGACAACGATTCCATTAATCGTCCAAATGCCGGAATATGCTTGGCTTAGTAGTAGTGTCGCTGTAAGGGATGGACAAATTGAGGTACATGGAAGTATCGAGCAAATATCAGGTTTTAATATTCAAGCTCCTTTATCGGCTAAAATTGTTGTGGACATAAATGCCAATGGCATCTTTGATCCGGATGATTTTATCGTTGGCAATATCGATTTTTCAACGTGGAATCCTTCTAATATTAGCGTGAGTACGGTTGTCATAGACAGCGCTGAGATCGGCTCTATCTGCCATTTACTCCTTGTACTCGCTACGGATACCAATTGTATATGCAGTGATTTAGTAATTCCTATAAGAGATATTAGCTATAATCAAGGGCATTTTGACATTTGTAGCGGAGACACCCTTTCTATTGGCATTGAAGCCCATTCAAACGATTTATACCAATGGAATGCTGCATCAGGATTAGGTTGTACCCAATGTTCAGAGACGACTTTTAATGTTTTAAATTCTTCGACGCTTCCAGTCCGGTATGACAAGGTTTTAACGGTTTTGACGGATTCTGGATGTAGTATCCGATATCTTTACAGCATCACGGTCAATCCGCTACCCAATGTGGCTATTGAAGACTTGTCGATTTGTCAAAGCGATACGGTTTTTATCATCGCTTCTCCAGCTGTTTCTTACGAATGGTCCGGGCCGAATATTTTGCAAAACAACCAACAAATCTTAGTGGCACTTCCGGATTCATCAACCTTGTATCAATACGTCTTAACCAATGAATATGGTTGTTCTTCGGACGGCATTGTCAACGTTCATGTGGATCTGCCGCCGGCTATTCGAGTACTTCACGATCCATCGTTGTGTCCTACCTCAGAGGCTCGTATTCTGATAGAGGCATTCCATACTTCGTCTTTTACATGGACCGACGGGGTAGGGCGTTTATCTGATATTTATACGCTAAATCCGAGTGTACTAGTCTTAGAAGACTATGATTTTGGTCTTCAGCTTATTAATGGAAATTGTCGAGTAGATACCATCGTTTCGGTTCGTTTTTATCCGGAAACCATGGAATATTATACGGAAGATATTTGTGATGGCGACACCTATATGTTTGGCGATATGACCTTGCATCAAAGTGGTCGATATTGTTTGGTTTTTCAAAATGTTTATGGCTGTGATTCGACGGTTTGCATTGACTTAGAGGTAAGATACCCGGAAGTATTTCCTATCGTTGATACATTATTTAAAGAAAGTGATGTCGATTTGATCATTCGAGCACCGGAAGGTTATACCGGCTATGCATGGAGTCCTCCTGATTTTCTCTCATGTTTAGGATGCTCTGCGCCATTTACGACTACGCCTGAAACAATCATTTATACCGTTATCTTGGTGGATGATATTGGGTGTACGACAGAAAAGAGGTACAATATCCTCGTAAATCAAGGATGTAAAGAAGGAGCAATCTTTTTACCTAATGCTTTTTCTCCGAATGGAGACGGCATTAATGATGTTTATACGCTCAGGGATATTCAATTGTGTGGTCAAATGCATATCCGTGTTTACAATAGATGGGGCAACTTAGTATTTGAAGATTCGGATTGGGATAACCAATGGGATGGAAGTTCGAATAATGGAGAACATTTGCCGCAAGGCACCTATTTTATAGAAATCGAATTTGGTAAGGGATTTGTCAAATCAGGCATGGTTGATCTAAGAAAACAATAGCGCATGAAAAAGAATATCCTCAGTATAATTGGCTTGTTTATTGGCTTTGTGCATGTGGTTTGTGCGCAGCAAGACCCGATGTTTACGCGATATATGTTGGTTTCGGATATGGCGGTCAACCCTTCCGCCGTGGCTAAAGAAGATAGGTATAAAGGTATGGTTTTTTATCGAAATCAATGGGCTGGTTTAAACGGATCGCCCGAAACTATGGGCTTGTCTTTTGAATGCCCGATTGAGTCCCTTCGTTCTGGTATCGGTGCCAATATCATGTACGATAAGATCGGTTTTGAAAAGCATACTTCTATATATCTCAACTATGCCTATCGGATTCCAATCTCTGGTGCACTAACGTTGAGCGCAGGGATTAAAGGCGGTATGAGCATATTTAATGCGGACTTGAGTGAAGCCGTGACACCCGATCCTAGTCAGATCGACCCGGTGTATTCAGGCTCAACTTCTTCTGTGGTACCTCGTGGAGGTGCGGGACTGTTTTTATATGATAACAAAAGTTACTTAGGCATTTCAGTACCTTATGTTTTTTCGAGCATTTCAGGAAAGGGCTTTTCTTTTCAAGATGATGGCGTTTATTTGAGTAGGCACTATTACTTGACAGCTGGTCATGTATTTTCTTTAAGAGGATCGGACATTCAACTGAAGCCATCGGTTTTTATCAAGTATCACAAGGCAGCACCGGTACAAGTTGATTTTTCGGGGATGATGTGGTATAAAGATATTTTTGGGTTTGGACTAACTTATAGGACAGGCGATGCATTGGCGGCGATGGCGGATATCTCTTTGAGTAAGCAAATTGTCTTGAGCTATGCGTACGACCATACGATATCTGACTTTAAACGTATCGGGAAGGCGGCACATGAAGTAATTTTGATTTATCAATGGCAGAAAACACCGATAGCCGTTCCTGCCATCCACAAATTTCCAGTATTGCAAAGATTTTGAAAATGATGAAAAAACTGGCCTTATCGATATCGTATTTTCTGTTGATGCTTTTAATCTCAAAAGGTCATGCCCAATGTACTAAAGGAGACAAGGCTTTTGAACTGTTGCAGTACCAGGTAGCCATTCAGGAATATACGAAGTGTCTTAAAAAGAAGGAGAATGCTTCCTATTTGTTAGAACGGATGGGAGATTGCTATTATGCCCTTGGCAATACAGCAATGGCCGTAACCCATTACAAAAACTTGCTCGAGATAGATTCGAAAAACAATACGGTACAAATCAAATACGCAAATGCATTACTGCGAAATGGCAATCAAGACGATTACAATCAATATTTAGGTGTTTTAATGGCTATGTATCCGGAAAATATCGCCATTCAACAGATGAAATATGCGATGAACTCAAGCATGGAGGATCATACCTATGAGGTGGGACTAGCTCCTTTTAATAGTGCATCTGCCGATTTCTCTCCTGCTTTTCTTGGCCATTCATTGGTATTTTCATCAAGTAGAAACAATGGAAAACAACAAGATAAATTTACAGGAGATAATTTTACAGATCTCTATGTTTTTGACACCTTGACCTCATCCGTTGAGCCATTAAAAACCGATTTTTCAGCTAAGTATAATCTGGGCGCTGCCGTGTTTTCAACGGATGGTAAAACCATGTATTTTTCCTCTAATATTCCCATAAAAGCCAGTAAAAGTACGGCTTTTGTCCAAATTTACAAGAGTACCTTACATCAAGGCATTTGGTCTGAAGCACAACTTTTTTCCCATAATTTTGTCGATGCCAACAGTATGCACCCTGCAATTAATCCCAAGGGCGATGTATTCGTTTTTTCTTCCGACAATGAGGTCTTGTACCGTATGGATTTGTACTATTGTACTAGGAAAAATGCGACTTCATGGAGCCAACCGATGCTGCTTCCCGATCACATCAATACAAAAAAAGGCAATGAAGTATTTCCAACTTTTATAAATGATAGCACCTTAATCTTTAGTTCTGACGGCTTAGGTCATTTGGGTTTTGGCTTAGATTTATATAAGACGATTTGGAATGGGAAGCAGTGGTCAAGACCGCAACGGTTGGATGACCCATTAAATAGTTATGGAGATGATTTTGGGCTGATATCGAAAGATGACTTACAATCGGGATATTTTACATCTAATAGGGATGACTACACGGGACACGAATCGATTTATAGCTTCCATAGGGTAGTAGTGGAAGTACCTAAACAAGAAGCAGAGAATAGGGTGCCGATTTTAATCGTAGCCGGAGCTGTCAAGGGCGATGGACAGCCATTACCCTATGCACGGATTTCGATTGCGGAAGCATCCGGTCCCGTTATCCAGGAAATAGATGCAGATTCCTTGGGAAGGTTTGATATACAATTATCCCATTACCCGGAATTGAAGATTCATGTGAGCGCTTTGGGTTATCAGGATGAGCAAAGACAAGTATGGATAGGAAGCATTTCCGATACAGCACGTATCTCGCTTGCTTTTGATTTGATACCGGTGGCTGACGATGAAGCTATGGTCTTAAATAATATTTATTATGACTTTGATAGTTGGGATATATTGCCAGAAGCGACTAAGGAATTGGATAAATTATTATCTTTTTTGATCGAGCATCCGACCATCCATGTTGAGTTATCTTCCCATACTGATGCGCGAGGAAATGACCGATATAATCAAATTCTGTCGCAAAAAAGAGCAGATGCAGCACGCCAATATCTGTTGAAGCAAGGGATTGAAGCAGTACGTATCCAAGCTGTCGGTTATGGCGAATCCCGGCTTATGAATCATTGTTCTAATGGCATCCAATGTTCAGAAGAAGAACATGCACAGAATCGAAGAACGGAAATCCGCATCATCAGACTGTAGATTTTAGATGATTGGTCGTTAAAATATATTCTTTTCCTTTATTTTTGATACCTTTGTTCATTTAACCCGGTTTATGCATTAGAATTCGTTATGAGAGCCAAAAGAGCAATAAATCAGATGCTTATTATCGAAAAGCATAGCATCGCTATGGTTACAGATAATAAGTATAGTGAAACGGTTGATTTGCAGCTATTTTGGTTCGTAATAGATTTTCTAATGTATATTCGGGTTTAACCAATAATCTATCTTTTTTATGGAAGATAAAAGGCTTTTTCTATTAGATGGCCACGCCTTAGTATATCGTGCCCATTTTGCGTTTATCACGCGTCCATTGATCAACTCCAAAGGCATCAATACTTCGGCAATTACCGGCTTTGTTCGGACTTTGTGGGATTTGTTAACCAATCAAAAACCAACACATATTGCTGTAGCCTTTGATCCAAAAGGTGGTACCTTCAGAAATGAAATATATCCGGAATACAAAGCCAATCGAGATGCTCAGCCTGAGGATATCACGATAGCTATGCAATACATACCCGATATCATTGAAGCCTTAAATATTCCGGTGGTTATGGTTCAGAATTATGAAGCAGATGATGTCATCGGTACGCTCGCCAAAAAAGCGGAAAAGGAAGGTTTTACCGTATATATGGTTACGCCGGATAAAGACTACGCACAATTAGTGTCTGATAATATTTATATTTATAAGCCTGCCCGCCAAAATGGAGAGGTCGAAATCTTAGGTGTCCAGGAGATTCTCGAACATTGGGATATTGAAAGAATAGAACAAGTCATAGACGTGCTTGGATTGCAAGGAGATAGTGTTGATAATATTCCAGGTATTCCGGGTGTCGGTCCTAAAACCGCTGTAACCTTACTCAAGCAATTTGGATCGGTAGAAAATGTTATTGCCAATGCCGATCAACTCAAGGGAAAACAAAAGGAAAATGTCACGACTTTTGCGGAGCAAGCCTTATTATCTAAAAGATTGGCTACGATAGATATTGATTCTCCCATCGAGTTTGATGAAAAAGCTTTTAGCATCGGTGCGATGGATAAGGATAAGCTCAAAAATATATTTGTTGATCTCGAATTTCGGTCATTGGCGCAGCAAATCTTAGGTAGTGAAATGCCAGGTACCCAAAAACATGGCGTTCAACAGTCGTTGTTCGGTCCGGAGGTAATCGTTGAAGCTCAATCAAAACCCGAAGTTGATTATCAGATAGGCAAAAAAGATATTTCAAATACTGCACATCAATACAAATTGATACAAACTGAAGATGAAATCAAAGCCTTAGTTCGCCAACTTGCAACAGAGAAAAGTATCAGTTTTGATACGGAAACAACAGGTATTGATGCGCATAGTGCGGCGATAGTGGGCGTATCTCTGGCTATTCAGCCTCATGAGGGCTACTATATTCCGATGCCAGCCGAATACGAGGCAGCAAAGCAAAAATTATCCTTGTTGCAAGGGATTTTGGAAGATGAAAATATCGAAAAAATAGGCCAAAATATAAAATATGATATGACCATCCTAAAATGGTATGGCATAGAATTGAAAGGTGCCTTCTTCGATACCATGATTGTCCATTATCTGTGCGAACCGGATTTGCGACACAAATTGGATTATCTGACTGAAACCTATTTGGATTATAAAATGGTGCCTATCGAAGACTTAATAGGCAAATCGAGTAAAAACCAATTGAGTATGCGGGATATTGACATTCAAAAAGTTGCTGACTATGCCGCAGAAGACGCTGACCTGACACTCCAATTAGTGCCAATCCTCCAAAAGATGATGGTTGAAAATGAGCTGGAAGATATTTACCGGACGATAGAAGCACCTTTGATTCGGGTGTTGTGCAATCTCGAGTACGAAGGTGTCAATGTCAATGCTAGCTTTTTGACGGAGTATTCTAAAGAATTAGAAAAAATCATCCTTGAGAAGGAAAGAGAGATTTATGTGTTGGCAGGTACTCATTTTAATATATCGTCACCTAAACAGGTCGGCGAAGTATTGTTTGATCGCATGAAGATTCCATATAGATGGCGTAAGACCGGAACAGGCCAATACTCTACAGATGTGGATAAGCTTACAGAGATGGAGCACGAGCATAAAATCGTTGCCGAGATCCTTGAATATCGAAAATATACCAAACTTAAGTCCACCTATGTAGATGCACTGCCGCTCTTGGTCAACAAACGGACTGGTCGGATTCATAGTAGTTTCAATCAAGCAAGAGCCGCTACGGGAAGATTGAGCTCTGAAAATCCCAATATGCAAAATATTCCGGTCAAAGATGAGGCAGGAAGAGAAATTAGGAAAGCTTTTATTCCGAGAGATCAAGAGCATATCATACTAGCTGCCGACTACTCACAGATCGAGCTGAGGATTATAGCAGATATGAGTAAAGATACATCTATGTTGGAAGCTTTTATTGCAGGGAATGACTTCCACCGAGCCACAGCATCCAAAGTATATGGCGTTCCCTATGAGGCCGTGACACCGGAACAAAGGAGAAATGCTAAAACCGTCAACTTCTCGATAACTTACGGTGCAGGAGCTACAAATTTATCTCGACAACTGGGTATATCACGGTTAGAAGCTACGGATTTGATCCAAAATTATTTCAAAGAGTTTGCAGGCTTAAAGCAATACATGGACGATACCGTACGGTTTGCTCGTGAATATGGATATGTTAAGACCCTTTTGGGCAGAAGACGCTACTTGAGAGATATCAATTCAAGAAATGCGTTGACCGCTTCTAATGCGGAAAGGATGGCGATTAATACACCGATTCAGGGTACTGCGGCCGATATGATTAAGATCGCCATGATTAACATATTTAATGCTTTTGAAGCCCGACAACTCAAGTCAAAAATGATCTTGCAAGTACATGACGAATTGGTCTTTGACGTATATAAACCGGAATTGGAAGAAGTCAAAACCATCATTCGCGATAAGATGGAAAATGCTATTCCAGGCCTAACCGTTCCAATTTTAGTTGAAATGAATACCGGCGAAAACTGGCTTGAAGCACATTAATTTTACTTTGTTAAATATCACTATCAATATATTATACATAATTTATATATGATATAATGTTGATTAATTGATGCAATTACCACAAAGGACTAATAATGAATGACAAATACAACATATACCTCTTTGAAATAGCCTTAGTGGTAAAAGGATGATTGACCAAAATTCTCTACCACTAAGGACACTTAGTAAAACACTAAGAAACACAAAGAAAACTTAAGAGGATCTTAGTGAAGTTCTGAGTCCTTTTAGTGGTATAAAAAGATTTAAATAATAATGGAAGTTATTTTTTTAAAGATCAAGGCAAAAAACATATCTATACGATTTAAGCGAAGTTTAATGAATGCCTGAACGGCATTCAAGTATAGATACCGCTTGCGGCTTGGCCATAAAAACAATGACGAGTATTTTTAACGCAGAGATTTGAAAAAAGAACGACATTTTATTAAGATCTTTTTGTTGACGGAGCACTAGCTTAGATAACCGATTCGAATCTTCTCCTCTATAATCGTTAAGATGATAAAGTGGAAATAATCCGCATGTAGCCAAAATAAAAGGTACAAATCAGAAAAAAATGCAACTTGTGCAAAAATTATATAAAAAAAATTATTTGGGCAACCAATAAAGGGACACAATTCTTTATTTTTCTAGGCGTGTGTAAAAATGGGTTATACAAGATATAATTTTATACTATTGATATATAAAAAATATTTAACGACATATATACAAAAATGATTAGTGAAAAATTAATAAAATATTTGAAAATAAGAAAACATCATTTTATATTTGAGCATCAAAAGTGAGATAGATAATTTTTATTTGAAAATATAAAAAGCAGTATCTGAACCAGAGCTCGAAGTGTGCCTCAATAGATAAGCGATACATCAGCAGGTAGTCATGATATTCGCCGGATCATACGCTGTGCTGAGCGAAATATGACAGAACCGGACTGCTCTCTGGCGTGCAGGCATCAGCACACAGCTTGTACCAGACCCGAGCCACCGATCAGGATATCGCTGACTAAGCCGGTCTGCAAAGATTGAGATACTGAAGAGAAGAGGGAAAGAAAATGAAGGCTATGAGCATGGCAAAGGATAGGTATATATATAATTGAAAAACGTATAAAAAAAGATAAAAAAATAAAAAAAGCGCAATAAAAGAGCAATTTAGTTGCGCCAATAAACAAGTTAGCATGGATTAAAAAAAAAGTAAATTTGAAAGCCAAGAGATACCGGACAATATTAGCTCCACAGATATTACGAGCAAATCTTAGGGAGAATCCAGTCGTCAATCAACCGCTATCGGGTAAGTAAAATATGCTAAATGCTAAGGCTATGCTGGCGGGGAAATAACCGAAATCACTCGCCTTTAAATATGGAAGTAGGACTATTTTTTAATTTTATCAATTTCAAATCATGAAAAATTTTAAATTTTTAGTTGCCGTATTGACGGTTTTCCTACTGGGTTTGGGTGTTTATTCTTGTCAGAAGGAAGATAAAAGCAATGTTGCAAATCAAGTACCTGTACCATCTGCAGGTTTTGGAGAAAGTTGTAATCCTTATGCACCCAACTGTACTAAATATGTAGATGAAATCATTAATAATTTTACACTACCCGAATATCCTGGGTGTGTTTTTAGAATCCAAGTATCTTATTGCATAGATCAAGGTTCTTTAGGAACCGAAATATACGTTAGCAATTATAAGCTTTTAGACATAACAGACTGCCTAAGTCTTTGGGAGGAGTGGAGTGATTTAGTGCTTGACCCTGCATCACAACAGGGCGAGATCAATGATTTTGTCAACAATCTTGACTTACAAGTTTATTCGAGATTAGAGAATTATTTTTTTGCTAAATATGGTAACATAGTAGGATGTGGTACAGCATTTGGTACTTTAGTAGTTACCTTTTACAAATCTACTTGCAATACCATATGTTACTATGGTTATACTACTAATCCTTACCCACATGAAGGTACAGGTGGTAATGAAAGTCTTGATAATAATGCCGTAGAGTATAGGATGGGAGGATTTGGAATGTTTGTGAGAACCAATTGTGCAAACAGCGGATGTTGTCAAAGACAAACATTCATTTGTTATGATCCTGTAACTGATCAAGTTCAAAAAAATACAAACACTAATCCATTTCCTGCGAGTACACCGGGACCAATAGTATGTGCTGGTGGCCCTGTCGATGAGCCCGATATACCTTCCGGTGCTCATGTGATTAGTTGCTTACCTTGTAGCTTTAGGTGCGAATAATTATTTAATTTTAATCAGGGCGATAGTTGTTGCTATCGCTCCTGTTTTCTTTATTTAAAATCAGCGTAAATTTTATATATTATGAGAGTACTCAAACTTTTATTGTTGATAGCGTGTAGCTTAATCATCACAGAGCGATTAAACGCACAACATCCTTTCATTCCCAAATTCAAACAAGCCGACCCTATATGGCAACATGCCTTAGCCAATCCACTTTATGTTAATCTTCCTAATGGTTTTTTTAAGGAAAATGCCTATACTTGTGTAGCTCCAAAATTAACAGCAGATTTGCTTGTAGATAACTTTTTAATTTCTGTCGTTCCTACTAATAACGACTTCTTCATCCCAGAAGGTTTAATAGTACAAAAAATCAATATTAGAACCGGAGAAGTAATCTGGAAAGATATTATTTATGATGCAACCATTGATAGCATCGGAATGGTCTCTTGTCCCAAAATCATCTACAGAAGAAGTGATGGGAATATTGAGTTTTGTGGCAATCGAAAAATTATAAAAGATAATATTCAAATTTACGATTACTCCTACAGAGCAGTATATGATTTTGAGACAGGGCATAGGACGTTGTATTATGATAAATCGAATAATGCAACATATCCTGATAAAAATGGTTCAAACAACGGGATATACTGGAGATTAGAAGAAGACGCCTTATATCTAAAGTCTTATTTATATTTTGAGGGTGGAGAAGATCCCAAAAGAGGATTCAGTTTTTGCCTTGTGAATGATAGTCAAGATTCAATACAATATATCAAAACCATCCTGATGGATCCTCAGATGCCCGTCCATCGCTTTACTTTCAGAGGTTATAAAGAGGCTATTGTTAATGATAGTATTCTTGCTATTTTATTAAACTTACAAGCTCCTCCCGACAGCAACTATTATGGTAAAAATATATTGTATTTATTCAATTATAAAGATATCAGCAATATTCATTTAATAAGAGAAATAGATATTACTGATTATGCCATTTACGACGGGCGACCTGGCGGAGTGCCGGCCGGTGCTTTATATTTACGGGTTTTTAATGGAGATATTTTTGTTAATGATGTGTATTATGACTTTGAAGAAAGAAAACAGTTTAACTACTTACTAAAGCTGGATGACCATGGCAATGTTTTGGATTACACTGATATTATAAAAACAAATGATGATTCATATTATGCACAATATAATCCTTTTTATATAACAGATACTTTAAAATTGTTTTGGGCTTACAAATCCAAATTTTCCAACAAATTCATTTCTTTTGACCTTGTAAAAATGAATGATAATAAAGAGATGGAATACATTGCCTCACTCTTTCCTGTAGGAAATCAGAGTGACTATTTTAACATTTTTAAAACATTTTTATTAGATAATCAACTAATTCTTTATGGCAATTATAGTTTAGGAATACCTCACAATGAAAATGAAGTGGATGCTAATACAAGTTTCATAATGTCATTTGACATGGATGAACTAAAAAAGGGATCAACAATAGTCAAGACGTCTGA
>JAIXKS010000033.1:0-2954 GCA_026928325.1 Chitinophagales bacterium
GCTCCGTTGCGTATGTTGTTGTTAAAGCCGCGCATTTGAAAAACGTTGGCTTTATAGGCATAATCGGTATGATCGGGCACTAACGTTTGGTCGTTGAATGGCGGGAAAAGCCAGTTTTCCATACCACCGAGGTAGTAAAGCATCTTCTGTGACCCAAAGGAAGTCGCTCCTGCCATGCGTAAGGCTAGGATCGACTTTGACAATATCGGTATATAGTGTCGTGCATCAAAGCCAACCACCGTTGTAAATCCGTTGGAAGGATTGATCTTGAAGCCATCAATCAATTTAAAGTCAAAACTATTGATGATTTCGGTGTAAAACTTATAGCGCGTGCCATTTTTGATGTTGATGGCGGCATCATAGGTATTGTCATAGACATATTCCAATTTGAGGCTTAGTCTCTTCTCTTGAACGGCTCCGGCGTCAAAAGAGGTCCGTTCTGTACTCAATCGCAAATAGTTGTCTAATCTTAGCGTACTAGTAGCCCGCACAGAACGATAAATATCGAATGGGTACTTTAGCTGATAGAGTCCAAGGAGAGAAGTCTTGCGAGATCGAGATAGGAGATTGCCGGCAATGGGAATGTCGTTGTTGTACGTTGTGGATTTGCGATATAAGGCATATTTTTTGTCGATGCGCCCTTTTTTATTGTCATAAACTATAAAAAATTCAGTTCCGTTAAAGGACGTAGGAATTCTAACGCCGGCTTCCAGATCGTGGTCTTCAAAGATATCTTTCATATTGGCTTTTAGTAGTAAGCCCATGGGTGTTGTAAGCAATTGCTGTCGATCACCAGTGTAGGATTCCAGACCTTCAAACAATAGTTCATTATCGAGTTTAGTCGTGATATCGGTCAATGCAAACTTGTTGTTGGCAGCGATGGCGCGAACATTATTGTATTTTTCAGGCGATGTAGTGAGCTGTCTGCCACGTTTCATTTGTATAGAAAAATTAGAAGATTCTGATTTTTCAGGTTGTCGGACACGCAACGGCTCTAGGTGTGGAGGATCTTCAAATTTAGATTGAAATTTATAGGCCTCTTTGATTTCTGCTACCGTATTTTTTTGCTCGGTTTCTTCGGGTTTATTTATTGGGATGATGGCCGTGTTAAACACCCGATTGGCTAAGGTGACTGTTGGCTTAACTGTATGGGTAACGTCTAAGTTTTCTATGTAAATATGATGGATGCCATCTTTAGAGAAGGAACGAATATATCGATCGCCTTGGGCTTGGAAGCTATGTTGTAAAATGCTTCTGTCGCGATTGCTCAACGCTTGTGGTTGTTGATTTTGACCTTGAATGATATAGGTGTTGATGATACCCGATTGATCTCCGGTACAAATGACTTGATTTCCGATAATTCCGGGCTGTCTTTCGTTGGAAAAGGGCGTGTCTGTAAGTCGAACCGCTTTTTTAGCCTCATCTGGCAAAAAATAGATGTCAAAAGTATTTAGTGGTAGTATGGTATCAAACTTGATAGTGGAGATACTGTCTGTCTGTCGATTGGAACTGAAGAGGATGCCTTTTTGACCATTCCATTGAACATAACGAGCATCGAGATTGTCATAAAAATCTTCGGTAATTCGTATTAAATTCCGCCTTTTAGAAAGGTAGCGATATAAATCCGACCAGCCATCTGTCGATGCAGAAAACAAATAGTCTGTATCGTCGATGTAGTCTAAACTGTAGATTCTTTGCAACTCTTCCGGAATGATTTGTGAGATTTCCTCACCGGAATTTAAGTTGTGTCGCACTAAGTATATGACATCTTTATGCTCATAGATGTAAGTCAATTCGGGTCGTGTCGGATGCCAAGCTATCAAGGGATAATTGAAGTCCGTCTCCTGAAAAATGTTTTTATAACCATATTTGAAAATCGTTTGTTCTTTTTCTGAATTGAGGTCTTTAACGATAATCTTGTACTTTCCTAGATCATTGACGACGTATGCAAGCGCATGGCCATTAGGGCTAAGTGCAATTTGGCTAATGGGCACACCTTTTTTGATGGTTTTATCTGCGAGAACAACGGCTTTATCTCCGGGATTATTCGAAAACAGGTCCTTTTCTCCATTAAAATAAGCATTGTAAAAGTTAATCCATTCGTACTCGAGCGTTTCTATTTCGGCATTCAGAATATACTGAAAACTATTGTTCATGCTTCTACTTATTTTGGTCAAGTAGAGTAGGTTGGTAATGGCTGATTTTCCATATTGTTGTTCGATGAAAAACCAGAATGCGTGCCCTGTTATTTTGGGATATTCTGCCGCAAGTTTATCAAACCTTTTGTCTTCGGGAAATTTATTCCAGAGATCTCGAAGCTCGCTTTCAGACTCTGCATTCCAAGGAGCGGCGGCATAGGCAACAATACCCGATTTATACCATTCCGGTAGATTGAGCAAGAGCGCATTTTGGATGATTTCTTGGATATTGGAGCCAAACAGCATATTGTTGAAATACACATTGGCGATGCCTTCTCGTATCTTTTGTCGGAGGTTGAGGTGGTTGCCATCATAATAAACAAACATTTTGTTGCCGACTATTTTGGTTTCTCCTGTATGACTGATGAAGGTTTCTTCTGTGCCGATATTGCTCTGTTTTAAATCGGTAATATCCAGATAGACGATAATCTCTATTTTATCATTGATGCGATGTTCTAAAGCTTGTTGTATCTCGTCATGATCCATTTCGGCTGTGAGAATGGTTGGTTGAGCGATGTTTCGTGCTTTTCCATACCAATAAGTCACAAAATTTGTGGATTCGTACTGCCACCAGTTTTTGAAATCATCGTGATATTGCACCCTGTTTTTACCAAAAGACGTGTTGATACTCTGACCATTGAGCACCCAAGTAGCCAATAAAAACGATATTATGCATGTGTACCTCATCATATTAAATGCAATTTAGGAACTTTTGAAATAAAGAATGCTATTTCTATGCAACTATTTTTTATACCG
>JAIXKS010000033.1:4304-9999 GCA_026928325.1 Chitinophagales bacterium
TTTTCTATACTAGGGTTCATCTATAAAAGTTTAAAATTATGTAAATAAAAAAAAGCCTACCAAATTGGTAAGCTTTCTACAATCAATTTTTTTTTAACATGACACGTCGCTTACCTATTTAGGTTCGAGGTTTCTTGTTATGTTTTTTATTAATAAATGTTGTTATCATTTTTACTAGGGCTTGATATGGCTTTAAGGTTTACGTCTTATTATTCGATTTTTTTTTTCGGATGCAAAAGTATATAAAAGTATAAATTCCGTCAAATCTTTTTTATTTTTATTGAATAAAATGATTTGCATATTATTCAACTGTATTTACCGTAAAAATGCACCACAATGTCATGCTCGTTGGAAAGCATTGGCTTGTTTTCCAATGTGATTTATTCTACGACATTCAAAACTGCGTTACCTTCTAGGATTAAAGATGCGGCATCTTCTACATATAATTTCCTGCATGCGCCCGTCATTCCCGGTAAGATTTTGCAGGTTGGCGTTCCTTCCGGAATCCATACTTCATCGTCGAGAGTTGGAATGGTACAGTCCCAATTGGCTGCATTATGCCAATTATTGTCCACCGAACCTTTCCAAACTAAGACTCTAGGCCGGTTATTGAAAGGAATTTGATTGACAGTTGCTTTAGCGCAGAGCCATTTTTCCGGATCAAAAGTTGCTGAAGAAGGGTTCATGGCGAGTTCGTGAACAAAGGTGAGTTTTTCCGGACTATCCTGGTGAAAAACGACCGTTTCCATAGTTATGCCATTGCTGAAAGCTATCGGTACGGGCATTTCAAAAAAAGTGCCTTGACCAGCGGAATGACTTTGATTGATGGTGACGTACACCTTATTGCAATCGGGATCTTTTGTCCATTCGATGTTGTAATTTGGCCATCCTTCGCCATAGAGCCAGTCGTTGAAATACTCGGTCATATCTTTTCCGGTAGTGGATAAGATGACCTCTGCAAACTGAGATGTCGTCGCAAAATTATAGGCAAGTTGTGGATCGTTGAGATAGTTGTTGCAACTGAGAAAGAATAATTCATCGCCGATAACCCAACGTAGCATGTGCAAAATCAGGGAACCTTTATTGTACACGAGCCGACTATTAAAGATATTATTAATGTTGGTGGTATCATAGACATAGGTCGAGCCATAATTATTGCTGGTGACGTTGTTGATACGGGATGTTTTCCAACTTTGCCAAGTTTGGTCACCTAGTCCTTGTTCGCATATCAAGCCTTCCATGTACCCTGCAAAACCTTCGTTGAGCCAAATGTCATGCCATGACCCGCAAGTCACTTTGTTGCCAAACCATTGATGACCAAGTTCGTGCGCCATTAGGGATTTTGTAAATGCACCCATAAAACTCATGGTACTATGCTCCATACCGCCTCCAAACCCGCATTGGGCATGGCCATATTTTTCCAGTTTATAGGGATATTCGCCAAAAGTCGCATTGAAGTATTGAAAAATCGGAATCAGATTGGGCGTTTGACTGCGAGCAGTTGTATTGCATGGATAAATATAATTGAGCACTTCGATGGTATCGCCAGGAGCTACGGGCACCTTATCCACATAACTTGTATAGTCAGCTATGGCAAAGCCTACGAGATAAGTCGGAATCGGATAGGCGTGTTTCCAGCGGTAGGTGGTCGTATTATTGCTGGGATTGGAAGTAGAATCGATTAAGATACCATTGGCACCCACTCTATATGGCATCGGGCAGGTCACGATGATCTCTGTGGTGTCGGCCTTATCGGTAAGCCCATCTTTGCAAGGCCACCAGTTTTTAGAGCCGAAAGGTTCGGACAAGGTCCAAAGCACTTTATTGTCTGTACCGCCACAATTGGTCGTGCTAGTCGTAAAAGTGCCATAACCATCTTGTATTGGGCTTCCTTGGTAATATACGGTGATAGAATCTCGTTGATATAAAGGAATGGTCGCTGGCAATGGTATATGTAGGGTGACATCGTCGATAAAACTATATCCGGATAAGAGGTTATGATGGTACTTTACGGAATCAACCGTCATGTTGTTTTTAAGATTGAATCGAATAAAGTCAAAACCGGATTGTTCTACTGTAAAATAAGTGGTGACCGAGCCTTGTATATAGTGGACAGCAGGATCCGCTTGGAGGTCTAATCGATAATATTTTACATCGTAATGCGGTTCGATTCCAGCCAAGAAGGCCGATCTTTTAGCGGTAGTAGCCATGGTACTTGAAGCATGAACGGATGCGTATAGACCAAATGCCATTACAATAATCAGGGTGTAAATTGGGTTGATTCCTATTGCCTTCATAGGGTTATTATTTTAAATCCGAATGATGCACTTTTCGATTCAATCGAATGGAAATGCTATACAAAGATAAAAAATATCTAACATTAGTGCTCCGTCAATATAAAGAAATTAATGAAATGTCGTTCTTTCTTCAAATCTCATCGTTAAAAATACGCGTCATAGTTACCACTATGGCTGCGTTTTTTGCCTTGATCTTTAAAAAAATAACTTCCATTATAATTGAAGTCTTTTTATCTAGGCAGGATTTTATTGAAATACTTGTTTTGAAGGGTATTGTGGAAGGGACATTTCAATAAGTCCAATCTTGATTATAAAATATCGGATTTCTGCCTTGAACTATGATGGTTTTTATAATGAATCTTTTGACGGATTTGAAAATTGTTTTGGTATAAAATCGATAATGGTAGGCTGAGGATTTACAAAAAAAGTCAAACTACTTTCTACTAAAATTCAATTCCTAAAATATAGCCAAGATGGCTTTTGGAGGAGATCGTCTAACTTTTACTTCTTCTGCGTAATCCAGTGCAAGGCCCAACCGGTAAACAAACATCCGCTTAGAAAATTGCCGATGGTCACCGGGATTTGATTCCATAGCCACCAGTCGCTCCATGTTACATCTGCGCCAAGCATCATCCCTGTAGGAATGACAAACATATTGACAACAGCGTGTTCGAAGCCGTGAGCAAAAAATATAAAGACCGGAATCCACATGGCCGCAATTTTTCCGATGGTAGATTTGGACGTGAAAGCCATGACGGCACCCATGGTAACCATCCAATTGCAAAGTAAAGCCTTGACAAACATGGTGATACCACCGTCTAGACCCATGGCTTTGTATTCGATCGTTTTGCTTTGCGACACAGCAATAATCTTTTGTGCAAGTGCAGAGTCTGCGACGTTGAGATGTCCCATTTTAGTTATATACACATAAAATAGTACTGCGTAAAAAAGGCTCCCTAGGAGATTGCCGGAAAATGCCCAGAAAAAATTTCGGAGCATGGCCGGAATTTGGATTTGCTTTCGAAATAAAGCGATGGGAATCATCGCAAAAGAGCCAGTAACCAATTCTAAGTTTAGAAGAAGAATCATGGCAAATCCGGTCGGAAACATGAGTGCGCCTATAACGTCCAATCCAGTTTGTGTAGCTCCGGTATAAGCTAAGGTCGTCGCATAACCGAGAAATACACCCGAAAGTGCACCTTTGATGAGGATATGTTTTGCAGATAGTAAGGTTTTTTTAGTTCCAGCGACGGCGACATCTTCGATGACATCATAAGGATTTACATAGTCCATAATTTCAATATTTTATTTAAGAAAAAAGGAATGATTGCCAATTATTACAACGAAGATATCTATATCAAACGAATATCAATAAATTCATAAACAAATTCTTGATGTTATAAAATAAATTTATAATAAAAGCTGTTGTTTTTGATCAAATTTGAGTTTTATGATACCAACATAGGAAGTAGGAGCATCCTAATTTCAGGACACGAACGGCGTTGAGATTGCGTAAAGCGGCTCCATAAAAACAAAATAGTTTTGGAAAAATGGGTTGCTTTGTCTATGTTTTAGTCTTGATCATTGTATGAATCACGGTCATAATCATCGAAAGCTCAATTGGGTCTAACGAGATAGCCATTGGATTATTACAAAGAGATGACGCAAATTTGGGATACTTAATGTATATTTGCATAATCATAATTTTTAAATTTTTATGAAAATAAGAATCAATGGCCATCGATTGAGAATGCGCTTGACAAAAACGGAAGTTAGTCAACTTGTAGCGGAAAATATAGTTTCAGATCAATGTCGGATGGGCGCAAATACCTTGACCTATAAGGTTGTTGCCGGAGATAATGCAGCGCTAGACGTGGCTTTTACGGATCAGACCATCACAGTTTTTATGCCGAAAGCATGGATAGAAAAGTGGGATGAAAATGACCAAGTAGGTTTTGATGGTTACGATACGCTTGGGTTGTATATCCTTGTTGAAAAGGATTTTCAATGTCTGAGCCCTAGAGCGGAAGATGAATCCGATTTATACCCTAATCCGGATGCAAAAGCGATATGAACCCAAAAGATGCACATCCAAAAGCCTTGTCTATCCATAAGACAAGGATAGTAAGATACCGAGATAATCTAAAGACGGAAGTTGAAGATTTGGTATCGGTCGAAGAGCCGCTCCAGATAGTTGTCAATGGAAAACCATCCACGATTACGATGCGTACACCCGGTGATGATGTGGCTTTGGCACTAGGCTTTCTATTTACCGAAGGAATGATTCATGCGTATGCGCAAATCAAATATGCGGCCTCATCCGACGAAAATACGGTGTCCATAATCACAGAAGGTACGAGATTGCCTGTGCAAACGATAGAACGCAATTTCTATAGTACCTCAAGTTGTGGTGTTTGCGGCAAAGCGTCGGTCGATCAGATAGCAGCGAAGTCTCAATATCTAAATTTTGGATGTGAATTGCGGGTTAACTACCGAGAATTGATGGCTTTACCCGATAAATTGAGAGAAGTGCAAGAAGTGTTTGAAATGACCGGAGGTTTGCATGCTTGTGCTATTTTTGATGCTTCCGGGCGATATATTCGGCACAATGAAGATGTCGGTCGGCACAATGCCTTGGACAAGTTGATCGGATATGCGCTTCAAGATGAGCATTTGCCGCTAGCGGTTCATGTATTGCTATTGAGTGGCAGAGCCAGTTTTGAATTGGTTCAAAAAGCCTCTATGGCAGGTATCCAAATGATAGTAGCTGTAGGAGCACCGTCATCTTTAGCGGTCTCTTTAGCGGAGAAAAACGGAATCACGTTAGTTGGTTTTGTAAAAAGGTCGGGATTTAATATTTATTCGAGGCCGGATCGAGTAGTATGGGACGATTAACGGGGATAGTTTTGGCTGGTGGCCAAAGTACCCGAATGGGCAGAGATAAGGCATTTATCGAGCAAGATGGCCGATATTTATACCAATTGGCAGCGGAAAAGCTAAGTTTGTTTTGTGATGAAGTGTTTATTTCGCTCAATCAAGATCAATCAGAAACCCACGTATTAGAATGGCCCATAATCACGGATACCTATGCGTGTCAAGGACCTATGGGTGGCTTAATGAGCGCTTTGGAATTCTTGCGCCCACCGTTTCTAATCATGGCCACAGATCTCCTCCACGTTCAGCAAGAACATATAGCAAGACTGTTGCAAGTACATCGTCAACATCAGGGTTTTGTGTCGTATTATAATACGGAATCTCAATATTTCGAGCCGATGCTATCGGTATGGGATGAAGCAGTGATGGAAGAGGTACGACTCTATTTCGAACAGGGAGGACGGTCGTTTCAAAAGTTTTTAAAAAATTCGAAGTTAGTATCAACACTACCTTGTGATGATTGT
>JAIXKS010000033.1:10009-11731 GCA_026928325.1 Chitinophagales bacterium
TCAAAAGTTTTTAAAAAATTCGAAGTTAGTATCAACACTACCTTGTGATGATTGTAGATTTTTGCACAATGCAAATACTCCAGAAAGCCTAGGCTTTTGATAGGTAGGATTTATGGTGATGGTGGACTACATGTAGGTTTTACGATTTGGTGGGTTTGATGCGGTATTATTAATATAAGGGTTCAAAATCCCGTCGGGATTACCGTTCGGTAAAAGTAGAAGATCTTTGGTTTGGCAAGCCGTAGGTTTGCTACCTTTTGGAATAGTTAAGGATGCAAGTTTTATTTACTGTATTGCTAATCCTTTTATTTTAATTCTACATTAAAATTCACTTTTGCTCCTAATGCTTCAAATACTTTCAGGATTGTCGTTAATCTTGCGTCTGTCATGCTATTCTCAATTTTAGAAATTTGTGCTTTTTTTACGCCAACAAGTTTACCTAATTCTTCTTGTGTTAAATTGCGATCTCGTCTTGCTTGCTTGATAGCTTGACCTAATAAATCGAGGCGAAGGTCGTTCTCAAACTCATTGCGTTTTTTTGTTCCTTTTTTTTCGATATATTCATCGGTCAAATCTTCTAAACTATATGTTTTCATTTTTATTATTTTTGTTATTAAAATATTTCTCTCTTGATTTTTCTGCTCGGTCAATTTCACTTTTAAGAATCTAATCCGTTTTCTTTATCATTCCATGAGTAGAAATTACTAAAGTATCTGTTTTGTCTGACTTATCCCAAAATGCAAATAGTCGGTAATATGTCTTATTGTATTTTGTTTTAAACTCCCAAATTTCGTCTTGCAGTTTCTTGAAGCGTTCATTGTCATTTGAACTTCGTGCCTTCCAAATGTTATAAATTACCTTGTCTTTCGTTTTTTCGTCAAGCTCGTCGAGGAAGCTCTTTGCTTCTCATAACAACTTGACCCGAAATTTATAATCTTCCATTCAAATACTAATTATCTAACAAAGATATAAGTCTCCCATTAAGGAAATAATTTGTACTTGTTAAAATTGGTAAATTCCTTGAAATTTTGCTTGTTTAATTGTTGGGGAACGTCGTATGGAATGTTAGTGCTTAACGGGAAGCAGCTTGGCGAAGACGGCACTTTTAGCACAAATCTTCAATCGAAGCACGGACTTCAAAGATAGCGGAAAAGTTTCAATCGAAGCCGTTTCCTGCCGTTTTTGCCAAACGAGCCGTTATAGCCAGTGGTGATTATTTCTCTTTTGTTTCAAGCAACCAGTTAAAAACGTTTAGATGTTTTACGCCACTTCTGTCTTGTGTAAATCCGTCTGTGGTAAGTAAAAATTTAGGATAGTTGTCGCTGATTCTTTCTAATGCTCCAAATTCCCGTTCTACTGTCGTGTCGTTTGTCATTTGCCACGCTATTTGGTAATATTCAATGTCGCCCGTTTTTGTTTTGCATACAAAATCTACTTCGTTGTTGCGACTTGTACCTGTCCAAATTTTGTTACCTCTGCGAAGTAGTTCAAGGTAAACAACATTTTCTAAAATATGTCCTCTGTCGGTTATCCGTTCTTTTCCTACCAAAATGTTGAGCAAACCAGCATCCACCAAATAATATTTTTCTTGCGTGGCAAGTTGTTTTTTACCTTTGATGTCAAAGCGATTTACCTTATAAAACACAAAACTCGCTACCAAATATTCTAAATATTTTTCAACGGTTGCGTGATGTATGCTTTGTCCGTCTTGTTTTAATGTTT
>JAIXKS010000019.1:0-3863 GCA_026928325.1 Chitinophagales bacterium
CATATCCATAACCGTACGAATTTCCGTCATAATCATATACAAGTGCAAGATCATCAACGCCGTCTCCTGTTACATCCCCCACAAATCCTCTCCCCGTGGCACCATTATACTTTTTGTTTGCTGTGTTTCCCCATTTGGGAATACCACCGAGCCACAACCATTGTTCTGAGTAACCGATGGAGAGCATAAGGTCTTTTATACCATCTCCATTAACATCACCCACATCCATTTTAAGCCCAAGAAGTGGTCCCCTGTCCTGGGTGTTTAGTCCCCTGTATGCGGTTGGAAACTCAGTTGGTGGATACCCACCACTGTTAACCATCTTACCATAAAAATAGAGGTATTGTCCATCATTTGGGTGTAACCAGTCATCCTTCCCGTCACCATTAAAATCAGAGATTATTTTGGAAAAAGTAGTGAGTCCGTCGCCAATATAGCCGGTTGGATCATACTCATAGACGAACTGTTCTGATAAGGTAAACTCCGGATCTCCATATATAAGCGTCCATCTCGAATTTGTGTTAAGATGGGATGGATCTTTCAATCTCAACCAGACGTCGGAACATCCATCTCCGTTTAAATCACCGAACATTAAATCCGTACCCAATTTTTGATTAAATAACTCACCGGCATATCTTTGTTTGGGTACACCGGTGAACTTTGAACCTGTTTCATAAAAATAGAGAGTATCATTGGGCCACTGACCATACCAAAAGGCAAGTTCCTCAATTCCATCTCCATTCATATCTATTCGTGAACCCGCACTATATATGATCATCCCTGTTGCAGTGGATGGAACCGGATATTGAATCAGGTAATCAGGAATTGTATCCAATAAAGGTCCTCCATAATATACAGCCAGGTGGCTTGCTTCTGCATAAGGATAAGTAACAATGTCCCGATGCCCATCTCCGTTTATATCAATAGTAATTGCACGAGTAAAAGTCTTTACCTGCCAAAATGGAATGGTATCCATTAATGGACCACCGGGGAAGATTTTTGCAAAATTCTGGTTTTCTTCGAGATTAATTATCAGAATATCATTATATCCATCTCCATTCTGGTCGTCACACAACCTAAATGGAGTATTTGTATGCCATCCCCACTTTACAAACACAATTGAATCCAACTGTGAATAGACGGTGGTGCAGAGCACCACCGTTATAATGATTGATTTAATGCAGTTTCTCATCTTTAATCTCCTTATTTCGCCAACATAAGTTTTATGGTATTCTTAAAGTGTGTACCACTTTCAAGACTTTTTGCATCGAGTGTCAGAATATATACACCACTTGAAACTTTTTAACCATATTTATTTGTCCCTTCCCACTTCCAATCGTAGAATCCGGAATTCATCTCTCCAAGTGATTTCCTAAGTATATTTCTCCCGAGTATATCATGGATTGAGATTGAAACCATACTCTGCTCTTTGAGTGAATACTGAATAACAGTTTCAGGGTTAAAGGGATTGGGATAGTTGTTGTACAACTTATATTGGAATAAATTCTCTTCATTCTCTGTTGTTGCAACTGTTCCACCTTTACCGGGAGCATTCAACGACATTGTGTTTTCAGGTATATCTGTCGAATACAATAAATTGGCTTGTTCAGTATATGCAGAAGTTGGATAACTGTTGTTCAGGAAGTTTAGCATTGGAATAATAATACCTGCAGAATCGGGTATGTTTGAAGCCTTGTATTTTTCTTCAACCAAAAGATTAAACGCTGTCATTATTATCTCCTCTTCTCCCGTACCTTGTTGCATCTTTCCCGAACTTCCGGTAAAAATATCCTTTTTGTAATTAACAAAATTATCTGTATCAATGTTCATCAATAACATTGTTGTTGAGTTAAACAATCCGGTTATGTTCCTTATGGTCAGGAGATCAGATGTCAGTTCATTAACATTCTCAGGTTCGTAACTCTCAGGGAGAAGGGCTACAGCAGATTTTTTAATGTTAACACTACAATTACCGGTGATAATCGAAGTAAGCAATATTTTGGCTTCTCTTCTCATACCTACAGATATCAATTGTTTTGCTTCCAATAGAATATTCTTCAAACTGTCCGGGTCTTCGTTTTCCATGAATTTGGGGCTTAACCCTGTATCTTTACCTTTACCGGCAGTTAACCAGGTACCCGAGCAGTTGTCATGATATCCATCTGTTAGAACCGTGATTCCGCCCTTTGCATCAATTCGAAATTTGGAAGGTTCTGATTCACCCCAGTCATTTCCATAAGCTTCAATCTCATAGTCCAAACCGGGTGTTTCGTTAATAGCCCATAAGCTAAGCGCATCACCTGTAAAACAGTTATTACCAAAGTATTCACTTCCATTGGTTTTTCCAAGTATTGGATTAGAGTTAAGGGAGTAGATGGAATATTTTATACTCTCAAATCTGTTATTTCCATCTGCAGAATCGGAATATACAAGCTTTGGAGCAGACGCTGTTAATGCATAGATACCTTTACCATCTGAACTGCCAAAATAGTTGCCATGAAGTCTCGGACGGGAACCAACCAATGCTATTCCCCAGAGATTTGCATTTGTGATCGTACTGTTTCTGATCACTGTTCTGTCCTGTCCATAGTTATAACTATAATACAGACTCATTCCAACATTTGTGTTATTGATGGTTGTATTATCAATGGTGTCTCCGGGACTGATGTGGCTGTAGAGCCCACAATTTGCATTCTTTATTTCCACATGATTCATCTTGACGGGTTGTCTGTAAACAAAGATACCATTGTTGGCTGTCCAGTTTACTGATTCAAAATTGAATATGGATTTGTTTCCGCTTGTTCCTGTTACAGTTAGTTTTCCATCTTCGACAATCAATTTGGATAAATTTTTGAAAGTCATATCTGCTCCGTTATTAACGGTTAGATTGTGGTCTTTCATGTGTATGGTTTTATTGATTGTTTCATCTCTGGAGATAGTCTCATCTTCACGAAATACTCCACCGGTATAGATAGTCGGAGTGATCATGATCAGTTTTCCACCACCACCTGTAACTTTTGTTTCAAAGTAACGGCTTAAACCAGGCATGCCTTCGGAAATTGAGGCTATTATTGGTTGATTTGCATCGGTCATGTCAATCACTGAATAATTATTATAAGTCAAGTCCAGATCATTGAGATATACTCTGACATATCTGGTGCTTGCAGTTAAATCAGTATCAGATATATCCACTAATTTATTTGTGATATACAAAAACAGAGTATCGGGCTCTATGGTATTTGGATCATTAAACTTCGTCAATCGTAACATACCTGTTTCAGTGTGCGATACAGATTCAAAATTCTCCCCACTACTATCAACCTTTGTATAAACTCCATCAATCCAATTCTCTCGTGCGTTTCTTCTATAATTTTGTGTATTACCGGAATAAGTTCCAACCCAGGTACTGCGTAAAATCCAATTTTCAATTGGTTTTAAGGATTTAATGTAGTCTTTTAATGCCCAATATCTTGGATTTGGTACTTGAGGATTGTCGGCTCTGGATTCTGCAACAGTTGAAGAGGATTCATTATAGGGATTGTTTTGGTCGTCGAACACTCCAAAGGTTCCCATTCCGGATGAGTCCCCGATCCTATAATCAATTCTTGTGGGAATCATGTAAAACATGAATCCCTTTGCTCCAAATGTTAAAGCAAGATTTCCCTGGACTTCGATTTCCTGTCTTGATGGTAAACGAAGGTCGTTAGCTCCCGAGAAGTACAATCTGGTTGAATGATTAAAGTTCCTTGCTCCTGAAACCTGTAATGTATGGATCAGTGGTATATCATCATATAATTCAGGCGTAAAATTTTGAGCCGCATCAATAGCAGTAAGAAGTCCCATAAATTGTTCAGGGTCTTCAG
>JAIXKS010000019.1:3873-6738 GCA_026928325.1 Chitinophagales bacterium
TTTTGAGCCGCATCAATAGCAGTAAGAAGTCCCATAAATTGTTCAGGGTCTTCAGGGCCTGAGGGAAGAACTCTTTCATTTCGATATTCAATCAGATTATTTAATGCTGCCTGAACATCTGCCTGACCCCCGGTCTCATAGCCGTGTTTTAATGCCAGACTAAATGGATAATGATTGAAGATCAAACTGTTTTTGTAAAATCCGGTTATGTCATTTTTTGCATATTCACGGTCGAATCGGAAGTGCCACCTCCAGTAGTTACCTGAGGCTCCTGATAAATCAAAACTTTTTCCGGATGGCATGTCCTCTCGAACAAAGTCCGTATATGATTTCCTTACCTGCGCTGTAAGCATGAAAGGTTCATCATAATAAAAAGTTTCAAATAGTGGATTACCGCCAACTATATCTTTTTTTGCATTGATTTGATCTTTAATTGTGTCACGAAGTACCGGATCATTAAAAAATTCTTGATAAAGTTGATCATGTATGCTAATAGCATCAATGTAGGTAGTTACTTTATCCTCATATCGAATTCCAACTTCAATGACCTTTGCAACACTAACGGCACCATACTCTCTAAAATGAAAGGCCGTGTCTGTTAAAGTAACCCATCCCATGTTGGTAGAAGATAAATCCCCCTTTCTCACTACCATTTCAAACGATTTGGCAGGGACACTTTCCATGTTGTTACTTTTGGAAGGACCATGTGAATTAAGTTGAGGATTAAAAACACCTCCTGATTCTTGTGCTCCCGAGGCAGGAACAATTTTCAGTTGCACTCTGAGTATAACAGTTGTATCATGCAGTGTGTTTGGTTCTATCATCGTACGAATTGAGATGTAGTGTTGCTCGTTTGTGTTCGTGAAGAGTATCCTGCCTATTTTCCCGTATAACATATAATATTTAACGATATCTTCCTTAGCGGAAGGGACCGCTTTTCGAACATCATATGTCCCTGAAGAAACTTCAATGGTTGTGTCGATCCCGGTTACATTAGTCCCAACCCAGGAAGGAACCAGGTCTGTGTGTGTATTCATGAACCAAACGCTCGATTGATTCTCTTCACCAAAACCATAATTAGATTCTTTTGCGAGGCTGAAACTGCTTTGTTCACCAACCTGGAAAGGATAACTGTTTTTATCCTGCCCTTGAGCTTTTAGATATTTTCCTGTTTCAACACCTAAATATTCAGGAGCAAAAGAACTCCACTCGAGGTGCATATCAAGAATATTCCGTTTACGGTTGTAATCACTTTGCACCGTGCTTGTTTGATCAGCCCATGAAACAGAATGGGTGATGCCAAGGGAATCCATCAGTGTACTGAGTTCCTTTGTACTGATTTGAAGATCTTGAGGGTCGAATGCTTGCCCCCAATTGTAAGGAGGAATTCGATAATTTACATACCCGTCAAAAAAAGATATGTAAGGAAAGATTGATTTCCCCATTTGCCCAAAAATTTCCGTCGATAGTGAAATTATCATCAGACATAGAACAAATGTTAATTTTTTCATCAATGTCTCCATTACAGGTGAATTTATATTTAGTAATCAACCAAATATCAGTTTATTTATGGAGGCGGTTCATTGAAGGACTGCCCTGCACAGCTCTCGAAGAGGGGGAATATGGTAGATGGTACCTGACTCTTTGATCCCTTATCCTTAAGCGAGATGCATATTATGATTTTCAACAACCAAAAAGCGTGCCAAAAGAAATCTTTTATTTTCCACACTTAATTCTTGCTTTTGAAGTGCCCAATTCTCAATAATTGGAAAAAGAGGGGGAATATTATCATTAGTAGGAATTAATACGACAAATTAAATACAAAAAGGGGCAAAGCTTCCACATTGCCCCTGAAATAAAGGAACTCGTAATTAACCCCGGCGCTCACAAATTCTCAATGCGCCGAAGGCGAATAACATTTCACCTCGCCCCGGCGAGTAACATTTAACATTTCATACTTCAGCCATCAGACGCCGCAGGCGGATCAGCCTTATTTAAGCAGCATCGCCTTCACAGTTTTGGTGTATTTGTCGCTGCTTTCAAGAGATTGTGCCTCCAACCGGAAGATGTAAACACCCGATGAGTGGGAGATTCCGTTAAATCTCTTCTCATACATGCCCTTCTCCATCTCGCCTGTGGCGAGTTCTGCCACTTTCTGCCCCGTGATATTGTAAACCGTCAGTGTTACACTGCTCTTCTCTTTTAACGAGAACTTGATTACGGTTTCAGGGTTGAAGGGGTTCGGATAGTTGTTGTAGAGGTTGTACTCGTAAACCACCGTGTTCACGGTTTCAGGGTTTGATTTTCCAAGGCCGTGATTTACGGGGGTGTTCTTGCCGGCTAAACTGTCAGATAACAACAGTGTCAGATCGGTCAAATAAGCGGATTCCGGGAAATCGGTCTCCATCCTATGGCGTGTTACCTTTGCTCCCGCCCTGTCTGACTGTACCATCAACTGATAAAGTGCTTTTTTGTAAAGTGCCTGCTCGGCGGGTATCTTCTTTGTGTATTCACTTGCTACCGAGTCAAGAAAAACCAATGGATTCTCTTCATATATTGCTGCATCAACCTTCAGTAATCCCTTCGCGAGGGTGCCCTTCCTGCTGTTGTTTCCGTTCTTTACGAATCCTTTGTATTCCGTGATCTCATCACCCGTATAGGTGCTTCTGAACAGCCTTAGTGCCAACGGTATAAGTTCGTCATCCGGGTTGTTCTCGATGATATCCACACAAAGGTTGCGGGCTTGCTTCAGTTTCTTTTGCTTTAGCAATTGCTGGATCAGTACTATCTTTTCCCTTACCGTGCCTCCTTCTCCGTTGGAGAGTTTTGGGTTTCCGGAGAGAAGGTCTGACTCATCTTCCTTCT
>JAIXKS010000019.1:6838-11009 GCA_026928325.1 Chitinophagales bacterium
TCTCCGTTGGAGAGTTTTGGGTTTCCGGAGAGAAGGTCTGACTCATCTTCCTTCTCAGGATTGTCCATTCCGGATTCAAAAAATGGATATGTCATTATCTTACTCGACTGATCCCATCTCAACTTCAGATTAACGATGTTATCCCAGAAATCATGCTCGGCTGTAACTTCGGAATTATTGAGCGCAACTATGTTTGTATCGTTTCCACTGAAAAAATATTAATGGAGTTGAAATCCTGCTCTTCTACATATGACCCAAAATCCACTTTTGAGTCGTAACTGTACAATCCTATCGTGTTACCAGAAAGAGTATCGTAACCGTAAGTATTGCTTTCACCGTAATCTCCGGCATAAGCATTTCCGGTTCCAACCCTTATACCATAGTTACTTCCACTGTTCCTGGAATTCTTTATCTCAAGATTCGCTGTCCCAAGTGTTACACCCCTTTCTGAACACCCAACTACCTTAACATTGTCCAAATAGATAGACCCTACAGGGCGTGATTCCACGGAGACACCAAACCAACAGTTTTCAATTGTTGAATTGGATATGCTTAACGATGCAGGGTTCCATGCTGCTATCGCGGTACTCGCGTTCTTGATTATGGCGTTATTGATCGAAACATTCGCACCGCTTGCTATGATTCCGTTTCCGGCAGTCCAGTTTCGAGACACAAAATCAAGTTTTGCCGACCCTGTGCCGGTTGTGAAGATGTATAGATTCGCTGAACTGACATCAAGTTTTGATGAGTTCAGAAATTTCATGTCAGCACCGTTCGTAATCGTGAGGGTCTTCCCCGCAGCGAGTTTAACATTGCCTTTTACATTGATATTGTAATTCACTGTCTCATCTGACCCGAGGGTACCTCCTGACTGGATCGTAGGTTCTATTTTCAACAATGTCCCGTGGCCTGCCTCAAGGTATAAGACCAATAAACCATTAAACCCAATGTAATAAACAGAATCAGTCTTGAGATCATGAATGGTATAGTTTTTATAATCAGAGTCCAGGTTGAATTTCAGACTGACATATCGGTGTGAGTAATCATGTGTCTCTTCCTCTGTTGGAATTTCCTGCTTGTTACACCTCTTGTTAACCACATAGATATAATTTGGAGGAACAATATCATCGGATGAAGGATTTATTTCTTCAAAATATCCGGTTTCCACATATGCCACCGCATCCCAGACATTCGAGGTCACGAATGGATTCCTGGTTTTTACCGAATCGATTATGTTTATGCTGCAACTTTCTGTCCGGTTCCAGCCTTTGGCGTCAAGCCATCTTAATTTCAGAAGAACGGAATCAACGAGTGATGTGGATGCTATAAAATCCCTGACTGCATAAAACCTGTGATTGGGGATTTGGTTCTCGGCAGGATCTTGAACAAGACCTGTTCCTGAATTACTTGAATCATAAACGGCTGTCTCGTCATCAAACAGACCGTATGTGTTCCATGAAGGATCCTGAGCTGTTCCTGAGTTGGCTCTTGTCGGGACCATGTAGTACATGAACCCTTTGGCACCATAAGCCAGAGACAGATTGCCCTGAGCAAATATTTCATCATATGTTGGAGCCCGCCTCGAATGAACTCCCGGAACAATATGTGCAGAATTATCAACTCCTACGACATATTGTTCTGCATGTACTCCTAAAGTCATCACCAAAGGTATATCGTCTGTTTCATCCTGATTATATCTCTGAGCACCTAACTGCGCAGACCGCAAACCGGAATACTGATACGGACCGGTACCACCATCATTGAAATTGCGATAATTAACAAAGGTGTTTAACATCGCTTGTACATGGTCTTGCGAATAAGTTGTCCCGGACCCGATCGGATACAGATTATAAAGAAGGTAGTTCTTTAATCTGTTTGCTGTCGGAGCTGCCCACTTTATATCAAAATAATGGAAATAACCGGGGACAGCACCGGTTGCACCATTTATTTCAAGGTTGTTGTTCGATGTTGACTTTGAAAATACTTCCGCTTGCAAATCCTTTCTGTATTCAGCAGAAAGTTGGAAGGGTTCATCAAAGTAAAAACTTTGGAACCTTTGGTTGCTATACACACTTGAGGGATAGATTGAATCAAGTTCGGTAAATATTGAGTCCATAAGCACCGGGCCCGAGGTGTTAACATACAATCGGTCAAACTCTTCACTGACAAAGGTAATTTTGTCAATATAAACTGTCAGATTGCCGCTCCAATAAATATGAAATGCAAGATTCATATTTTGAGATACATTGAAAGAATTTGTTTCAATCCAATAATAGTCATCACTTTCTGGTAACTCATTATTCTTGAAGACTTGAGATATTCCCATTGATTCAACCGGTATTAGTTCAGGTTCGGTGAAAAAGTCCCTTCTTCGCTCTATCTGCGGTTGATCTTGTAAACTTGCACTAAAAGGACCTGCATATACGCCAATACCGTCCATTTCTTTGGATGTATCGTTGTCGGCTATTCGCAAATAAATCCTCATTTTGTATTTCAGACGGGGATCAGCCAACTGTGTCCAGGGAATCATACCCCATAACATAACCCCTTCATCGTGAGTGCCATATTGACTTCTACGAGACCGGTGTGTTCCGGAAGCAGTATTATCATTTATATCCTGCCCGGTTGTCTCCAAATATGCAGGCTTATATTCATCTCGCATACCCCAGTAACAAGTTGCATCAGAACCTGCAACTGTAAAACCAAAATTCTTGTCAGGCGCAATTGTGGGGGCTGTTGTCCCTCCAAATTCAAGAGGGTAACTGTCATCGACATGTCCGAGAGCTCTCATAAATTCAGCGGGTTTGAAGTGTAAAGCAGTATCGAATCCCGGGTCATGTTTCCAGGCAAAACCCATATCATTTAAAAGAAAGATATTATTGCTGTTATTTTGGATACTCAGATTATACATACCATCTGTCACAAGGTTTGTTAACCCGAGTTCTCTGAGTTTATCAAAATACCACCCCTTATTTGTATAATTGGAAATTAAATCGTTTGAATTCCCACCTCTTGGATGGTGCAAGGCGTTTATGACAAAGTCGAAAAAGCCCGTATGCATCATGTAATCGATGCCGGGGCGAGGTCTGTTCTGTCCTAAGAAAATCCCTGAAAAAAGAATGCAAACTATTATCAATTTTTTCATCCTGATTTCCTTTTTGTTGATTATTTTTTTTACTTCATATATTGAAGTTTCAAACTTTTGGATAGAATCTTATCCCCTTGTTTTAGTTCAAGGGTTAATATATAAACCCCACTGGAAATTGTGAGCCTTGACAGATCAATTAATTCAGTGTGATCCCCTTTTTCCTTCTGGAAGATGGTCTTATATACATTCTGACCGGTGATGTCGTGGATCTCAATTGTCAATTCGCCATCAAATGGTAAACTGTAGGATAAATTGGTTACAGTTTTTACAGGGTTAGGGGAGAGACCAAATGACAGCCCAAGCTCCTGTTCATTCTTAATTTCATCTTCCTTTATTCCATTGGGAACATCACTACCAGCAATTATATAAAGATTACCCGGTGGCCTTGATGAATGATCAGTACCAGCATTCTCTCCAATGCAAAAATCATCTATACCGTCACCGTTTACATCTCCAACCCTCCCTCCAAAATTTAGTTTGTAATAAGATGATGATGTCCCATAAGCTCTTCTTTTCTCTGCCCACATGGGGCTGCCTCCAAGATATAAAAACATACTTGAGTAAGGTATATGGCGGATGAAATCGTTATACAAGTCACTGTTCACATTTCCCGGTGAAAAACCATCTGCCCAACTCGAGTATTCCGTATTTAATCCATACTCAGGAGTGATATTAGGGGGTCGGGTTCCGAACGACATGACTTCTGTAAACCAGTATGGATGTGTACCTTGATTTGTAAAAACCAATTCACCTTTCCCGTCATTGTTGAGATCTTGAACAATATACATGAGGTCAACATTATAAAAAGTATCTGTCATTTCATAATAATTGTTAAAATCAAACTCGTTATTACCGTAAATGAACCATCTTTTTCTTTCAGGCGAACCCGCAGGTGCAAATTTTTTATACATATCAATTGTAAAATCGTCTTTACCATCACCATCCAAATCGGCACCATAAAACCGTAAACCAGAAATCTCATAAGTCGTATCGGGATAAAGTTGAAGTAAATGATAATCCCTT
>JAIXKS010000065.1:0-30490 GCA_026928325.1 Chitinophagales bacterium
TGCTCTATGACACCTAACCCTACTTTTTATTTATCTAGACCGTTGCACTTGACTGCTGAATTCGAGTATCTAGACCGTTGTACCTGACTGTTGAATCCGCCTCTTTCTCTTTGGCATAATAAATTAAATAATTCTATATGGTTTATCCCCTCTGTTTTTGTTGTTACAGTCATTTTCGACGGAAATATCTCGTGCTGGCGTGTCTGAACAGCAAGGTAAATTATTCTCATTTTTCCGAGTCAATAACTAAGTCCCATTTTTTTTTACTTTAATCATACATACATTTCCAGCTACAATAATGGCGCGTCGGATAGGCAATGTATTAGTCTGTAGGCTCTACCATGCGTAACCAAAGCAAAGATAAAATCCTTGAATTACTTTATCAATTTGCAATACCCCCATCATTCCTGTTCTGAAGATAAATCCTCCTGCTGCGCGTTGATAACGGTAGCCTATCAATGGCAACCGGCTTTATGGCATTCCGCGTCGCTGACTCAAGCGGGAGCTCGCGAGTATCCCAATATTCAATACTTAATCCTGCATCAAGTTCCAAGCAATTTTGGCGACCAAAACAAATTCCAATTATCAACGGCATATTAAACACATTACTCGGTGTCATTATCGCCTTTCCTATACCTGTGAACCCGGTTAAAAAATAGGGAAGTGTCGTTCCCGCTAACCGGATAGTATCATAGAAGTGGGAAATGCCAAAATTTATCCCTATACCTCCAACCGGATTTGGGATATCGACAAAAATAAAGTTATGAGAATTTGAATCTTTTGTAACTGCAGAAACCGACGGCGTTTGACTAATCAAGAAAAATGCCATGCAAAATATAATGAGAAGATTTTTCATACGGCGTAACTTTATTGTACCAATATTGTATCATAGCCTTCAGCATATCGAAATGTTGCACCCCAATCTAAGCCCCGCTGCATTGTTTTATATACACTCACTCTAATAACAAATCTTCCTGTATCTCCGTAAATATGCCGAAATGTGTGATTTCCGCTTTGCCCCTTATCGTAGGTATAGCTGTCCGTATATGATTTTACCGAATCTCCCCATTGAACCGTAATTCCTCTACAATCGGAACAATCATACAGATACAGTGTATCGCCTACTTGCAATGTATCTCTGCTTAATGTAAAGCATACCGTAGGAATATCTTCCGTCGGGTCATAGCAAGAAACTATGCCGACGAGCACAATGAATATAATATACTTATAATACTTATTCATTTCTTTCTTTCATTGTATGAAAAGTTGAGTTCAATTGCGAAAAATCTATACCATATACCTTATTTTGTCTTTTCTATTCTTATTCTCGCATTGGCGTTCAGCCGAAATGTCTTTTTCGGGTGAGCCTGCACAACAATGCAAGCCATCTTCATTTTCTAAGAGCCGGCGAGAAAAAGGATATCCAGACACACGGGCTTTAAAGAGTTAACGACCAGCAGCTACGAATGTTCCCGCTGCATATAAGGTGTTTTGCAACTTCACGATAGAACGCACTTCACCACAAATACCGCCACCCACATTTGACCAAAACCCTGTTTCGGGTGAATATGCAGCAATAGAGTTGAATTCGGTCGCGCCTAAATGCCAATTGTAGGAACCGCCAATATATAAGATGTTTTCGTCAAGCAGAATACAGTATCCCCATCCTTTGCGGTAACCATTTCCATTCGGAAGGGGAATAAGGGCTGTTTTTTGAGGGGTAAATGTAGGTGAAAATAAGGTTTTATCATTGATTCTGTAAATTGCGAGCGCAGGTATCAATGAGTCGATGTATGTATTTGACAAATAGCGTTTAAAAGCAATATATTTTGCATTTGCCGCCAAATCAAGCAAAATTCCAGAAGGTTCAGTTTTATAGGGAAGAAATAATGAGGTGCCGGTAGTATTATAGAGATAAATACCGTTTCCATTATCGAAATACAAACCCTGCGAAGTTGAAGCAAACGGCATATAAAACTCGTACATTGAACCTAAGCCAAATGAAGAATAAGAATATCTGTTTCTTATCATTTCCGCCGTCGAATCTGTAAGCGTTAAGGAATTTATATTATACGTATAAATATATTGTCCGAAAATGGTATCATTCTCTCTTTTTGCAACTATGTAGATAGTATTTCCCAAGCTACCCACAATATAGGGCGGTTCATTGCTACCACACCGGCAATAGTCATAAGAAAATTTGTGCAACATTTGCCATTCTATACCATTCCAACGCACAAGCCCAACACCGACAAGTTGCGAGCCATTAGGGTTGAACAACGTATCAGTTTGTCGGATACAAAGATAAATATTGCCACCTATTACCAACATTGGCAATGGTACCGAAGTGCCTGTGTTTAATCGCGGAATAGTTGGTATTGCTGACCATGCTTGATTACGAGTATCCCATTTCGCCTGGCCGTTTACCGATATTCCGCCGGCTATCGTAAACTCACCGAATACATAGAGTTCATTATTAATGCTATCAACTATTATTTTCGAAACGGTACCGTTAACACCCGATCCAACCGCAGACCAGCTGCTTCCGTTCCATTGTGCAATGTTAGCCGCAATTACCCGCCCGTTCGTACAAGGATAATAAAACTCAGAAGAAGGGGTATCGTCATTGAACGACATACAACCACCTAATACTATATGAGAAAGTATTAGAAATGCAATGACCAAGTATAAAGCAACTATATTATATTTCATAGTTTTACTACAAAATAATCTCTAAATTATTTTTCTTTTACCTTTACCTTTTTGATTATTTCTATCGCATAGTTCTTTTTCAAAATTATTTATCGAACCGGGCGTGTGCCTGCAACATGGTAGCCCATTTTCTTTATCAATAGCAACTTCCATTCTGTATTTTTGCTTGTCAGGATTATAGCGACACTCCCAAAAACATTCAAAGCAAGTTGGACATAGATCCGGCTCGGGATTACAAGGTCTTCCCATTGGGTTAACATTTACTCTATCAGTACCTTGACAACAACGTTCTGGTTGCCCGAAATCAATAAATCTTGGGTGACCATTGTTAAGCGGAATACCGTTTCTATATTCACATCTCCATTGACAAGGTACGCAATCTACCGGCAATCCACGTTCTTTACAAATGTCTCGGCACTCATCTGTACAGAGCGCAACTGGTTCACGGCCACCGCATAAACAAGTGTTGCGATTCCTACCATTAAGGCCAAGAACATTGCCTGAATAAAGTGCCGGCGAAGCTAATGACCCTACAAAGAACAAAGACACCAAGTCAGAATAATAGGAAAGAAAAAATGCAACATTTATGATATCGCAAATAAAATTGTAAGCAGTTATTTTACTTAATACTTTACCTACAACACAAGCAATGACTTTTGCATCCGCCAACCATGCGTCAGGATAACGTGTTTCAGAACACCATAAGTCAATATCATGCTGTTGGCAACAGTCAAGCACATTAATTTCAACCTCGCCTCCACAAGGAAACCATAAATACAGCCGACCATCTAAGGTTATTATTGTTGATTCGCCGAAAGAAAATGTACATAAATAGTCATGTTGAAAGCACCGATAACGCACTTCATGGAGAGATTCGCCTTTATTTATTCTATCATTTTTTAAAGATAATTTTCTGCTGTTAATCATTTGCAATGACAACCACATTACCGCGGTAATTCCCGATATAGCATCAAATGGTACCTCTGACTGAACCGTAATTGAATTTAACGGGCTCGGCATATTCAGTGTCCATCCTCCAGACGGGTCATTTTCGTATATGATATCAAGGTAAAGTGATTGATTGTTATCTATAATTTGAGTTCTTAAATTATTGTTGTCTAAGAAAGTTACGGAACTAAAAACTACCTCCTTTTCACTCGCAATATATACGACATGATTTTTTGATACTTTTTCTGCTATGTTTTTTGAATTATTTATTTGTTTATCAGAAACACCAATGCTAACACGGACTATATCAGAAGAGTAATCAAACGATCTATTTATTGATTTTAGTAATGAATCAACATTTTTTTTATTCGCAGATAAATTTCTAACGAAATTAAATAAATCCTCGTTTAGAGCGGCTAATCTATTTTCAATAGCAATACCGGATAAGTCTGTATGATTAGGATTTATCCGGTTATTGTTTGAATTTGTGCTCGTTACATTTATAGGTGAACTATAATGCGATCGTAGGGAGGAAATCAATCTATCTAATCCGTTGCTTCCCGCATGCGGCAAAAAATACGACGTTTTCATGGCACGATAATCCATTCCATTGCGAACATACTCCACACGGGAGTGATAGAATTGTCTATTGCACGTAACGCCATGAATACATGACCTGTTGTGCGTAATACTACGTTCAGCGTTACATTGCCACTGAATGGCGCGACGGCATTAGAAAAGTCAATCACGGGAATTGTCCCGGCGTAATCACCCCGCGTTCCGGCGTTGTCACGGAAACTAAGCTGCAGGTTCGGATATTGACCGCCACCGAGAGCAAGCGGTATTTCCATACGCCAATCCGTGCCGCCACGCAGAAATATTACGTTACGCATCGGCATTGCAAGCACAGGGTTCGGATTAGAGGTGATGTGGGTAAAATTCCATTGCTTGGCATCCGACACTTTCTGTATATTGTCATATCCGTTGGCATAACAAATAGGTGCGCTCGGAATGTTAAACGAGTTTGCGCTCCAAAACGAGGCAATAACCGGAGGAGTTGGTCCGGCTGTGGGGTTGACGGGATTCTGCGTAGCAGTATCGGGAAGGAGAAAACTCGAACTATTGATAAACGTTCCTACAATCGAACCATTGATGTCGGCATATTCAATCAGGTCAAGCGGATTATGGGGCGACATTGCCTGAAAATCGTTCCAACTGTCAACCGACGAAGGGGATTTGCAACCGCAACTCATAGTTTTTCTCCGAAAATTGATGGCACTAAAGATGTATTATCAATTTACATAAAAAACAACAAACGGCCAAAAATATTTTTTTCTGATTAATTATCGCCGGTGGAATTACTCCGAACCGTCTAAATATTTTCGTCAAATCAAAACAAATCTTACCAAAATACACTCAATACACCTACCAATCAGCTTAATCCTAAATATATTACGATAATATAGCGCGAATGACGAAAAATTATATAATCCAATAAAAACCGATGAAGCAAGGCTTATGAACAAAAGTAATGTACAAGAAAAATACCTTTTTTACTCGCTGATATTTATTATCACATCTTCAGTAGTCCAACGCGGGCGTGAAATTATAGGTAAATTATGCCGATAGAAACGCCAGCTTGGATGATATGGATATGCAGAACCGTAGTAATAATCCACTTTTTTTTGTTGCGGGAAATTTTCAATTGCATACACTTCAATAAAATATTTACCTTCAGGAATGGCATCAAATCCGAATACACCTACATTATATAAGGTCTGTGAATAACACCTTTTACCGTCCTCAGATACTAAAGAAATATTATAACCTATAATTTTTCTGTCAGAATCTTGATTTAAATTATGCGAACTGTCTTTCAGAATACCCGTAATTTTTCCTGTTTGCCGTAAGTCTATGGTTTGGAAATGCAATATTACCGTGGTATCATGCATCGGAAGTCCATTCCAACCAACTATATTGTCAAATTTAATTTGTAATTCATACCAATGATTTTGTTCTAATTTTTCATCGGGGGTAATCTGCAGAACCGTCCCTTGTATGTTTCGCTTTTCTACCGCAATAGACTTTCTTGCAGATATATCTACAAGAGATGCAATTGCCTTATCTATATCGGCCGCTCCTGAAAATTTTACCTCGAAAATAGGGCTAACTTCTACGTTTGTTGAACTATCGCGTAATGTAGAGCGTATAATTTGCACCTGAGCATCGTCTGGCTTCGACGACATTGTTACATAGCGCGAGGTTAATGTATCGCGCAATTTATTCCCGGCCATATCTCGTAAAGTATATGCTGAATCCATTACAGGACTTAATCGAATTTTTCGAGAATTTTCCGATTCTTTACCTAAGATAAGTCGTATTGTTTTCGCGTTTTTTCCGAAAAATGCATATTGTATCGGTATGAAATCGCCGCTTGCAGAATCTGCCGCTCGGAATGCTTCCGGGCGCACGGAAGTTGTGTCTATATCTTCACTAAAAGCAGTTTCTACAACCCTCGAAAATAAAGAGCGAGCGTCATACATTGTCGGGCCTAATGTGTCTTTTGTAGGTCCTACCAATAAATCAACAATTTCAGGCACATCGGATTTTACACTAATTTCGCTTTTCCACGGCAATCCGAAGCCGTCTGTTCCAACATCGAGGACAGAGTTTTTAAATTCATCACGAACCGCTACAAGTCTGTAAAATCCATCGGCAAGAGCGATAAATTCAAATTTACCGCTTGAACCGACTTGTGTTTTATACTTTGGTTTTGTATGCAAAGGATTTAGCGTGTCGGCATTGATACCAGCGAGAGGATATAAAAATATGAATGTTCCTTCAGGATTTGGCGATAAAACCTGTCCGCGAATAATTCCGCTGTCAACAGTCGGACCGGTCGAGAAAATCAAAGAAAATGCTTCCTCCGGTTTATTATTATGCAGGTCGGTATATTCTGTTCCAAATGTTACTGCATAACTTGTATTAGCCGCGAGTTTATCCGTGAATATTATCTCAAACTCACGACCGCTCCAATTCGGCTCTATGGCTACCGGCGGCGAAATGAAGATGTTTTGCATAACGCTCGCCATATTCACATACTCGCTAAATTCGATTTTAACGGATTCACCCGTGAAATTTACCGTTCGTTGTGCAGGCGAATATGATGCAACGGCCGGCCCCGTCGTGTCGGGCTGACCACCTTCCGGTGCTCGGATTACGGCACAAGCCTGAAATACAAAGGTTAATAAAATCGCGTATTTCCAAGCGTTACCAACTGCTTTATACAATTTTTGAGTTAAACTTTAATTTAAGAAATAAAACTTACTGCAAAGTTGTCCGATCTTTCAAATTACACCCTAATTTCTACGCTTTGCGTATTTTTTGGCTTTGAGGCGAATTGTTCTTAACACCGATACGCACAACCGCTATTGCTTAATTACTTGTTGCCGCCATTCACGCCCGTTTGACGTTACCCGAAGATAATATACACCGGCCGGAAGATTATTTGTTGTTAGCTTCATATTGAGTTTTGCATCTTGAACGGTTACAGTTTCCGAGCGTGCAATTTTGCCGTCTGTTGCTATCAGCTCTACGAACACCGAGCCGGACGTTGCCAAGTCAAGGCTGATGAAAATATCGCCCGTAGTGGGATTTGGGGTTATATCCAGATCTTCCGAAAATACGCTTTCTTCCATTGCAAGTATAATTTCTTCAGAAAGCGAACGACATCCGTTGGAGTCGGTTACTGCCACTCTGATTTTTCCGGCAGTTTCTTTAGCCGTATAAGTTCTACCGACATTGCCGGGAATTTTCTGTCCGTCAATGTACCATTCATACATTATGCCCACAGGATTTGCCGTTAATTGATTGTCGTTTCGCGTAATCGTCGCTTGTATCGGCTCCATTATTTTAACTTCGACCGTATCACTTACGCCGTCGCAATATTCGGGCTTGGAAACGGCCACGTAGTATTTGCCCGGCTTGCGAATTGTTATGCGCCGCGTAGTGTCGCCATTGTTCCAGCGGTACGATGTAAAACCGATAGACGCTGTCAGTTGCATACTGTCAGCAGCACCGCAAAGTGTATATTTCGGTTTATTCGTGGAAATATTTGGCATAGATTGCGGCTTGGCCGTAACCGTAAAACCGGCCGAAATGGCCGGACAACCGCTTGATGTTAATGCTGTTACGCTGTACTCTCCGCTTGTTTTGATTGTAATTGACGGCGTTGCCGCACCATTGGACCATAGATAGGACGAATACCCGCCTTGCGCGGTCAAGGTAACACTATCGCCTTCGCAGAAAGTCAATTTGCCTTTTTGCGTTACGGCAAGATCGATTTTAGTATTGCAGTTAGCGAGATTGCCAACCCAAATTCCACGCCCGAACGTTCCCGCGTAGAGTTTTCCCGTTCCATAGTGAATTTCCAAATCGCAAACTATGGTGGCCGGCATACCGTCGCTATAGGCTATCCACGTCTTGGTTAAAGTGTCGCGATAATAAACGCCTATATCTGTTCCGGCATATATTCTATCCGGCGAATTTTTACTGTAAGCGAGGCAATTAACCGGAATGGCCGGCAAACCGGCTGAAATATCCGTCCAATTAGTGCCGAAATCGTTTGTCTCAAGAACTTTCAGCGAGCCGAAACCGCCAACACCTATCCATATTCTATTAGGAACTTTGGGGTCAATCTCAATGGAACCGGCAGAAGGTACGCTGGCCGGAAGTTTTAAGCTATTCCAAGCCGTACCGCCGTCTGTTGTATATTTAATACCATTAGAATTTCCTGCATAGATATAATCTGGGTTTGACTTTGCAACTTCAAGAATAGTCAATGATCCTTGATTGAAGTTCGAGATTTTTTCCCAAGAGCCGCCCGACGTAGTAGTGCGCCACACATTTCTGAAGCCGGCAAATGCCGTATTCGTATTTGTCGGGTGCAACTGATACGGCGCAACCCATGCACCGTTTTCTTTTGTTATATCCGGATTCACGAATGGGTGTGAAGACTCCCAATTATCGGTAGTTTTGTAAATATCGCCGTAATACAGCGCACCGTAGGCGATATTGGCATTTTTGTAATCCACAAGACAATTCATTCCGTCGCCGCCGAGAACCTGTCGCCATTTGGAGCCGTTGTAGCCGCTTGTGCCGTTATCTTGCGAGCCTCCGATGACAATATTTGCGTTCGTAGAGCCAACGCCGATTCGGTAAAATTGAGTAATGCACAATCCTTTGCTTAAATCTATCCAAGAAGTTCCTCCGTCTTGCGAAACAAAAAGTCCGCCGTCCGTACCGGCATATAGTTTCCCGTCCGGCGTATAAATCAGGTCATGAATATCGGCATGAACATAAGGCTTGCCGCCGGCGGCCGCCCAATGCGCCACACATTCCCAGCCTATACCGGCATTGACGGAACGCCATATATTAATTCCGCCGACGCTTATTGCTGTAGCCGATGTTCGAGAAACCGCTATGGCAAGGTCGTATTCGCCTTGCCCGCCCGCGCCCGTTCCTTTCACGTTCCAATCGAGCAGATTGGGCGAAGATGATTGCTTTTTCCAAGTAGCACCCGCGTCCGACGAAAGCCAAACTCCGGCAAAGCCTCTTTGATTGTTCGCGCCGAGAGCATACACATAAGCAGGGTTGGCCTGTGTAACGGCTAATTTCAGATTTATGGTTCCGGTAATTCCGCTTGATGTTAAAGCCGTCCAATTTTTTCCGGCATTTGTAGATTTATACACCGTGCTACCCGTTGAGGCATATACGGTTAATGGGTTGTTAGGTTGATATTCCATGTCGCGAAAATTCCCCGACTGTACATTATTCCACGTTGCGCCTGCGTCCGAACTCAGCATAATGCCGCCATTGGTTGCGGCAAGCATCAGATTTGGCGTAGCAGGGCTGATAAGCAAACGGCTTATTGAATATCGTTGATTTTGGCGATAGCTCAGCCCTGTCGGGTTCCATGTTTTGCCCCCGTCGTCCGAACGTAGGATTCCCGCACTATAATGCACGTATCCGCCTGCGGCATCGGCATCGCCTGTTGCGATAAATAAAGTATTGACAGAATTTGGATGTATGGCAATGTCGGATACGCTTAAAGCAGGCAGATAATCTGTCATAGGCGACCAATTTGTTCCGCCGTCGGTAGATTTCCATGCACCGCCGGCAGCAGTTCCCACCCAAATTGTATTGAGACTCTTATCGGAAATACGGACGCAGTTCAGCCTTCCTGTACCTCCATCAATAGGTATGACCGACGGTCCTAATTGTTTCCATTGTGCCAAAGCATTTGCGCCAAGCACCCCATCCATTTTCAATCTTGCATTGTAAGTGCCGGATTTTTCCCACTCGCGCATTAGAATCGCGGCGTTCGGGAAATTCCCGCGTTCATCTACCCGCGACGACCAGAACCATTTCCACCGTTCGATATGTTTCCAATCGTCATGGTCTTTCTCGCGACTTTCATCATCACCCGATTTTACGCCTGCTTCTTTCATCTCGCGCTCATATTCCCGAAGAAGTTCGTAATAATTCGGCAGCCGTACCGATGATTTTGGCGAGCGTGTATTTTTTTGGGCATAGACAGTATTTTCGCTTTGCGCAATTAAAGCGAATAATAAAGCAAGTAAGAAGTAATGAAGTTTCACGGCAAAATCTCCTGAGAAATGGTATGTATTGTTACAATATCACTTAATAACTGACCTTACGCAGTAGGTAAGAATTTGACAACATTTAGATGACGTAATTGTTTGAAAGCTGTTTGGGTAGCAGAGATATAGAGTTTCATTTTTAAGGCGGTATGATTGAGTTTGCTCGAAACACGCATCATTTCGAGTTTGCAGTAAGCACAGAGTGCCGCCACAAAGTGATTTGTTTGTGTCGTAATTGTTTGTGTTGGCGATTGTGCCAAAGAAGCATTCTGCTTGAGTGATTTATGGTAGACTTCCACACGCCACCGTCTTTTGTAGGTTGTGGTTATTTGGTCATAAGTCAAGGTTGTGTCGCTGCTAATCAAATACAAGCTACCTTGTGAGCCGTCTTCGTTTGTGAATACTTGGCGGGTAAGCAGAAGCGGAAAATCTACGTGTTCAAGATAGATTTCCCGCACGGTAGCGGCTTCGAGGCACAGCGTTTCAACTGAAACATACTGACCATTATGCTTATCTTTGTAGGAAAGAGCCACACGGCGATTGACCTTGCAAGGCATAATGATGTCTTTCTGGAGTTTCTTCTTGATGAAGCTAATATCCTCGGACGAAGCAAACCATACATCAGACAGAACATACTTGAATTTCAATGTGTTAATAGTAGCTTGCTCTACCATATTACGGAAATGCTCGTTCTTACTGATAGGACTTCTGCGCTTGATTTTGCCTGTCGCTTTATCAAGTGTTTGCTCGGTCTTAGACACTAAACGAAAATCTATTACAAGAGCCACTAAGCCACTTTCGTAGAGAGCCGATATGAAATTGATGCCTTTTATGTTCTTACCGCTTACATGGTCATAATGCCAGCATATAATATCATTTTCGTCCGTGTGAGGTTTAGCCTCTATGCTGTCATCAACAATGAGTACGCCGTCGGGGCTCTCTATCTGACGAACTAACGGTTTTACCATTCGCCAATAATCTTTCGAGGTCAAGGCTTGCGATGACAACATACGAGTAATAGCATCATGGCTCAACTGACCATCGGTTAATGCCGACAGCCCTGTTGCTGTTGTCTGACCAAATGAACTTAGCAAGTAATCACAGTATAAATCGAATACTTCCGATTTCATTGCAAATCTTTCAATTTGTGAAACAACTTGTTGCTACTAATATAATACTTTTAAGATCTAATGCGTAAGGTCAGTTAATAATAGGAATTATCCAAGAGCAGGCAAGGCAACTCGCTAAGACGCGCCTATTTCATATTCGTGCTCTCGGAAGATAGCCGTCACATTCTATAATTTTGCGAGAGTGTGCAGAGTTCGGCTTAATCGGTTCAATTTCTTTGAAATGTCGCAACAGCGTTTCCAAACGGTGATTTTCTGAACGAGACTCTAACAATGATTGCTTATGGGAAAGCGAAAGCCCGGCTTTTTCGGCTAAAAAGTATGATGGGTACTTTTTTACGGCAACTTCAGCCACACTTATGCTCGATTTTTGGAATGCAGTGCGGATATTGCGATTGTAATACTCCGTACATTCGGCAATAAAGTTAAAGCGCACAGATTCCGATGTGTCGGGCAAATACTCAATATTACCGATTAAACACGCATCTCCCTTTCCCGTAAAGCTCTTCAAACGAAAACGCTCCGCACCGGTTACTTCTATATCAAGCCGTCCGTCGCGATACCGTTTTACAATATTGCTTACGCCTGCGGCGCAACCTATTTCGCTTAATTTACCTGACTCGGTCAAATTGATGCCAAACAAAGTGCGGTTTTGAAAGCATAAATTAATCAGTTCTTTATATTGCGGCTCAAAGATATGAAGCGGCAACGACGAATCCGGAAACAGCACGATATTTAGAGGAAATAAACTGATAGTTTCCATAAGCGGCAATGAATAATCTTCCGAAAAAACATCTCAAAAATAGCAGTGAACGGGTTACAGCGGCAAATAATCGGCAATTTCTTGTTATTCGACCGAATTATTTTCCGATTCAGCGGAATTTGAAGTGTCGTGTTTACTCATGTTTTGCATATTTTTCAAGATAGCCAAGTCATGCGCCAAGTCCGCAAGGTTGCGTAAAGTTCCTTGTGTATTACCGAAATACACATCGTTAAATCGCGTCTTACTTTCGGGCGGTGCAATAGCCGACAAATCAGCCAACAAAGTGCGAAGCGCGTTAATGCTCGACATAAACTCACGTTCCATATTTTGAAAACCGCTTTCGTTTTGCCTCATTCTGCGCAGAATCGAGTAAATGCTCCAAGCATTTTTCCCGTGGAAAATAATGGCATTTATGGTTTGGGGATCGCATGTTTCTGCTCCGCACTCCAAAATAATGCCTATATCCGAACGCTTGCGCAGAGCGGCCCCGGAAGTCTCGATATAGCCTAGAGCGGCCTCTACATCATCTGAAAATTTCATGGATTTTTCCAAAAGTTAAATGCCTGATGTTTGCGCGGCATAACGATAACACGTCTAAATTATTGCCGCATTCGCTATTACGCAATATGAAAGAACAAGCCGCGCTTTGCCGTATGTACTCCGCGCAATAGTTTTTCGGTTATGCCCGCCCGATGCGGACAGTACGATTTACATCTTTACAGTTGAACATTTACGGTAATTTTGCTCTCGTGCCGCTTATCCGTAATTTTGCGTATTGTTTGGCACGAGCAGTGCCGTTTTCACTACGAATTTTCAAATTATATTATGAGTACGCATAGTCAAGTTGCTATTATCGGATCGGGTCCGGCCGGATTTACGGCCGCTCTTTATACTTCGCGGGCGCGTTTGGACAGCGTAGTGTTTGAAGGTCTGCAGCCCGGCGGACAGCTTACGATAACTACGGAAATCGAGAATTTTCCCGGATTTGAGCATGGCATTATGGGGCCGGAACTTATGGATGTTATGCGAAAGCAGTGCCATCGCTTTGGCGCACGCTCGATTTACGAAATAATTACGGCAGTTGATTTTACACAAAAACCGTTTGCGCTTACATCCGACCGAGGCATTCGCTATACTGCCGATGCCGTAATTATCGCAACGGGCGCATCTGCAAAACTTTTGGGCGCGAAAGGTGAAAACGAATATATGGGCTACGGCATTTCGGCCTGCGCCACATGCGACGGTTTTTTCTTTCGCAATCAACACGTTTACGTGGTAGGCGGCGGCGATACAGCGATGGAAGAAGCCTCGTATTTAACGCGATTTTGTTCAAAAGTAACGATAATTCATCGCCGGAACGAATTTCGTGCATCGAAAATAATGCTTGAGCGCGTACAACGCAACGAAAAAATTGACTTTATGCTAAATTCGACAATTGATGAATATCTTGGCGAAACTCTGCCTACGGGCGTTAAACGCCTGACGGGATTGCGCATAAGAAATACTGCAAGCGGAGAAATGTCCGACATTCCGGCCGAAGGAGTGTTCATAGGAATTGGCCATAAACCTAATACGGATATTTTCAAAGGTATTATAGATACAGATGAGAACGGCTATATTGTAACCGAACCGCGTTCAAGTGCAACTAATATTGCCGGCGTATTTGCCTGTGGCGATGCGCAAGACAGCGTGTATCGCCAAGCGATAACCGCCGCAGGCAGCGGATGTATGGCGGCCATTGATGCAGAGCGTTGGCTCGAGGCGCAACACTCGTAAAATCTCCGCAAACATAAACTAAGCCTACGCTCGATAAACGGATTTTTCCTTGTCGGGCGTTGGCGTTTTTATAGCAGTTTGCTCTTATTCTCGAGGCGTTTTTCTATGATAAGCAGCCTTTCTTACATATTTCGCATTTTCGTAGCCGGCGGCTATACTTTGGCGAATATAGCGGCACTTTACACACATGAGAAACTCACGGGGAAAGATGTATTCTACGGTTATGCAAAACATTGGGCGCAAATGATGTTACGTTGTGCCGGAGTAAAATTGCAAGTGCTGAGAGAGACAGAAAAATCCGTACCCGATTCGTGCATTTACGTGTGCAATCATCTTAGCTTACTCGATGCGCCGTCGCTTATAGCCGCGTTGCCGCAAGGCGTTCGATTTATGTATAAACAAGAAATAGAGCGCACGCCCGTTTTCGGCACTGCATTGGCACGTTCGCCGTATATCGCAGTTAATCGCGATTCGCCGCGAGAAGCTGCTGCAAGTTTTTATCAAGCCGCCAAAGATATTGCAGGCGGCAGCTCTGCATTGCTGTTTCCCGAAGGAACATGGTCGCCCGACGGCGCATTGTTGCCGTTTAAGCGAGGCGCATTGCTTATGGCGTTAAGAGCAGACAAACCTATCGTGCCGTTGGCAATCTGGGGAACGCAATTCGCGTTTCCGCCGGAAAAGTACCGTTTTTTTGGAGGGAATGTAGTAGTTTGCATAGGCGAGCCAATTTATCCGTCGGATATTATCGCAGGGGTAAACGAACAAATTATTGTTGCATCAATTCGAGAAAAAATAGAAGCATTAACAGAAAAATGCCGTAGAAAATAAAAATAACAACGATTTGGAAAAAAAAATGTAAATATCGGATTTGTTTGAGTAATTTTACGGCAAACTGACAGCAAGATGCTTATTATCTGTAAGTTTTTGCAAGTCGGCAAAAAGTTATTTTAATATACTCACTCTTGTAAAAGGTATTCTATGAAAATTCGTGTGCTGGCAATTATTGCCTCAGCCGCTGTCGCCATATTATCGGCCTGCTCCGATAATTCCACTAATTCACCCGGATCTACAAAAAACTATTATCCAACAACAGTCGGTAGCTCTTGGCAGTATGAGACCGCAGAAATAGATACGGCCGGCAAAGATATCGGTACACCAAGCCAATATACGGAAAGTATTGCCCGCACCGTTGATACTCTCGGCAAAACAAAAGTCGCTATCAGAACTAACGGAACAAGTTACTCTTATCCGTACGTCGTCGAGGGCTCGTCGCTATGGTTATTCGGAGATAGTTTTAGTTTTGCCACAGGCGGCGTAGAGGCCGGAGCCCGCTGGAATAAATATGCGGACTTTACCTCGCAAGCCCAATGGAAAATTTATGACACCACGCTTACAGGCATAAAAGATACTTTAGATATAAGCGGCACCCCCGTTCCCATAACAATTGACGGTGAATTGACGGTGAACGGCAAAAACAGCGGAACGGAAACAATTACCGTTAAGGGAAAAACTTATACCGACTGTGCTAAAATAACGCTGACTTTCGGCACGTCCATCAAAGTTAAAGGCTCGCTTCTCGGAGTACCGCTCGAAGTTCCCGTAACTTCCACTTCAACTTCTACTTATTGGTATGCCGATAATGTTGGTTTAGTAAAAGCGGTCAGCACACCTTTGATTCCCAAGGCCGACGTAAGCAGTGTTCCGTTACCATTCCAAAGTACAGTAGCCGATGCCGTAAAAGGTATGTCCGCCCCCGGCGACAGAATGGAGCTTATTTCAAGCACGATAGCAAAATAAAATTTGCTTGAATAATACGAATCCTTTCGAGGCGCGGTTCCGGCGGAATCGCGCCTCGCTTATTTTATGAATATTTCACACTTATTTTATCTGAAAAAACTCTGTAAAATAGCCGTATTTTGAGTAATTTTACAGACTAACAGCAATATATTTTTCTCTTTTTCAAGGACAATACGAATGGTAATCAGACAAATCGGCGTTATCGGAGCCGGCACCATGGGTAACGGAATAGCGCATACATTCGCTCAATACGGCTTCGGCGTAACGCTGGTAGATGTTTCGGCGGAGGCCGCCGCCAAAGGATTGGCTTCAATTCAAGGCAATCTGGCGCGGCAAGTAAAAAAAGGGACTCTTACCGAAGAGCAAGCGGCCGCGACTATTGCACGCATTCAATTATCGTCCGACATTGAAGCGGCCGCTGCAAGCGGAAACTTGATAATAGAAGCCGCCACCGAAAACCTTGAAATTAAAACTAAACTATTTCAGACCATTGACAAGGTTGCGCACCCCGAAACTATTTTGGCAACGAATACTTCTTCTATTTCCATCACAACCATAGCCGCAGCAACCTCGCGTGCTGACCGCGTTATCGGCATGCACTTTTTCAATCCTGTTCCGATGATGAAACTTTGCGAGATTGTGCGCGGCTTTGCCACAAGCGATGCAACATTCGGCATAGTCGAAGAGCTTGCCAAATCCATAGGAAAAACGCCCGTTTCGGTACAGGATTATCCCGGTTTCATATCAAATCGTATTCTAATGCCGATGATCAACGAAGCGATTACTTGCTTAATGGAAGGTGTGGCATCGGCCGAAGACATAGACACCGTAATGAAGCTTGGAATGGCACATCCGATGGGACCGCTTACGCTTGCAGATTTTATCGGTCTGGACGTTTGTCTTGCCATTATGGAGGTGCTGTACAACGGCTTCGGCGATTCCAAATACCGCCCGTCGCCTCTATTGCGAAAGATGGTATCGGCAGGTTATCTCGGACGTAAAACCAAAAAAGGGTTCTACAGCTACGAATAGTTATCCTTTAAGGAAGTTTTTCGATAATTTGGCGCGAAAACTGCTGTATATTTTGGAACATTACTATATTTCAACTATGCAAACAGATATACATACGAGTATCGCACCAATAGGCAAAACATCGGGCGCAACATTGCAACAGTACGGAGAATCTGCGTGGCATGGCGGCGCCTTGGGTTTTGAACAAAAGTATAAGACTAACAGCGGGGCGTTACGAGGTGAAATTACCAAATTGTTATCCGATGGTACGGCAGTAATTATTTTGCCGGATAAAGAAACTAAATTACGTTTACCGGCCGGATTTTCTGTAGGCGATGCCTTGTACGGCTTGTTCGCGCCTGACGGTTCATGGGCGGTTTATGCACTTCCCTCGTCCGTAATTCGTAAAAGTACTTCATTACCGGCATTGGAAGTTTTCGGATTTCCGAAAGAGCATCTGCCGCGAATATCGGTAGAGGCACTCGCGAATTATATGCCCGTTATATCAAAGGGCGATATAGCGTTGTTTATAGCAGCGGCCGAATTCATCGGCGCAGAATTTCATTTGTCCGAAAGAGATGCAGTAGACCTGACAAGCGATTTACATCGGCAGGGTGCGCCACTTAACGCCGCTTCATTGCGAAAAGCCGCCCCGTCTGCAAGAACTCAAACAGAGTTTCGCCAGATGACAACCGAACTCGTCGATATGCTTGACGGTGAATATCTTCCTTTTAGGCAACGACTTGCAGCGTTACAGTCTTGTACCGACGATATTACGCTTAATATTCGTGAAAAACTGCAATTGTTTCTTATCAGCGCAGCCGACGGTAAAAGCTCTACGTTTTTCGGAATACTCGCCGAACTGCTTCGGACTAAGCCGCCCGAGCATATCGCAAAAATTGCATCTGCTCTGCTCGAAACGATAGAAAGCCGCTATTTCATGAACCTTTGCGCATTAGCGGCCAACTTGCCCATGCGACTATGGATTATTTCCGAGAACGAAGACCTTACCGAATTGACGATATATCGTTCACAGAAAGAAAAATCTGTACAATATACTGTTTCCATAACGGTTGAAACCGACGTACTTGGGCCTACAAGTATACGTTTAGCTTCTTTCGAAAGCAATATTTCCGCTAATGTTTATGCGGCAAGCAACACTTCGCGTGATATTCTGGCCGATTGTGCCGATGATTTTTCTCAATCGCTCGGCTCAATAGGCTTTTCGCAGAGAACAGTTAATGTAACTACCGGTACTATGCCTATGGCGGTATCGGCAACTATGCCGGATTTTAAGGTTTCAATATAACCCATTTTGCCGTAAATATTTTCTGCAAGTACGACTATGACCGATGAGCAAGCCATGCAGCGCACTCTGGTATTGGCACTGCGTGGCAGCGGCCATGTCAGCCCCAATCCACGTGTAGGTTGCGTTATCACAAAACACGGGCGCGTAATAGCCGAGGGTTGGCACCGTGCCTACGGCTCGCTTCACGCCGAGTCCGACGCTATCGAGCGTGCGACTGAAAGCGTTGAAGGAGCAACGCTGTATGTCAATTTGGAGCCTTGCGCACACCAAGGCAAGCAACCGCCCTGCGCTTCACTGATTATCGAGAAGAAATTACGGCGTGTAGTAATCGGCATGGAAGACCCTTTTCATAAAGTACAAGGGCGCGGCATAGCCATGCTTCGCGAAGCCGGGATAGAAGTAGAACTCGGAGTTTTAGCGGAAGAATGTGCTTGGGCAAATCGTGCTTTTACAAAATATACGACAACCGGTCTGCCATATATCGTAGCAAAAACCGCCCAAACGCTCGACGGCTGTATCGCTACTTCGAGAGGCGAATCGCAATGGATCACAGGCGAAGAGAGCAGAAGGCGCGTACATATCTTGCGGGCGGAATTAGATGCTGTCTTAATAGGAAAATCCACTGCCCAAACCGATAATCCGACACTTGATGTGCGTATGGTTGAGGGACGAAACCCCAAACGCATCGTGTTCGACACAAAACTCGGTCTGCCGCTGGAAATAAAACTATTCTCCGGCGCAGACCGTGCCAACACCATAATCGTATGCGATAGAAAATATACATCGACGCGCAAAGCCCGAAATCTGGCAGAAGCCGGAGTAGAAGTTGTCGGTGTAGAAACGGAAAACGAGCGAATAGCCGAAAAAGAAGCACTTGCAGTATTGGCTGCCGAGCATAATATTACCTCAATATTACTCGAAGGCGGCGGGCGGCTTACATCATCGTTTTTCGACAAACGTTTAATAGACGAGTTTCATTTTTTTATTGCACCGAATATTATGGGCGGCGGCAAGCATATTTTCGAAAATGTAGGCGTTAATCGGTTAAGCAATATGCCGCGCTTCTCGGTAAAATTCACCGCGCACAGCGGCGACGACCTTCACGTTATCGCCGTGTATAAATCATGATTTTTCCGGCAGGAACACAACCTTAAATATTACAACGCTCCGCCTGCGCACGGCAAACGGAGCGTTGCATATAATCAAATCGCATCAATTCTGTTTGGGAACGAAAACAGGCGAATTAGACTCGATAACATTACCGTAAGCCGGTATGTCAAGCATCTGGAATTCTGGGTTTGAAGTTTTGATTTTAACGTTTCCGTTAAAATATCCCTTAGCTTTCGGAGTATATTGAGCCACAAGTTCAAACTCCGTTCCGGCTTTTATAACAACGCTCGGCTTAATATTAACAACCAAGCCCTCACTTGCCTGCGGCTCGGAAAGCGTAACGTCGGTTGTGCTGTTGTTCTTAATTGTGATTTTGGCTTCGCTGCGCTGCCCCACCGCAAGGCTGTTGTATACCAAATACTGCGTAGGCGACATTGTAATGGCACGGGCAACCTCCGCTTTAAGATAAAGAACCTTTGTCGGATTATTCGGGTCATTGCTCATAATGCTGATATTTTTCGTCAGCGGGCCGTTAACGCCGCTTAAATTCAACGACACGTCTATTTTACCGATTTCGCCGGGGCCTAATTCTTTTTTGTCGAGAACTGTTCCGGTGCAACCGCAACCGGGCTTTACCTCTTTAATATTCAGTATGCCCGTTCCTGTATTTTTTACTTCTACAACGGCTTTCAGAGGAGATTGAGCACCGTTGACTTTGCCCCAATTATAGGTGTCGCCGCCAACAATTTCTAATTTAGGTTGCGCGAAAGCACCGACCGCCGCAAAAAACAGCACGGCAAGCGATGCAACAATAATTTTTTTCATAGAAGAAACCTTGGAATGATTATGGAAAAATGTCGTAAAATTACGATTGCATTTATTTGAGGAAAACATATAAGGGCTATACTGCCGTTACGGTATGTTTAGACGCTGTTGTTCGACAATATGTTGACAAATTAAGAAAGTTTCATATTTTGCTCGAGTACAAGGGAAAGTGCGTTACTCGTCATCGCCGTCATCATCTGTATTATTACGGAAAATCTGCGCTAAATGCCTTATAAATCCGGCTGCAAGATAAATTGCCATTATCGGAAAAACGAATACTCCTTTTGTCCATATTCCGATTATTACAGCTGTTGCAAAGCAAAGTAAAAAAAACGGGCGCTGGCGCAACGACTTTGCAGTGAATCGCGGAACATTGTCGAATTTCACGCGGCTTATCATAGCGAGCGACGTAAATACGGTAATAATTGCAGGCACAAACGAATCTTTGCCGATATTAGGCAATAAGCCGGACGGCTCGAAAAATACCGCAAAAGAAATCAAAGTAACTGCGCCGGCCGGAATCGGCATTCCCGTAAAATATTCCTTATCGCCAAGTCCTGTCAACTCGGCGTTAAACCTTGCAAGGCGATACACTCCGGCAAGTGCCGGCAATGCGGCTATCAACAATCCGATATTGCCGAGAGGCTTGAAGTAAATCGCATACAGCATAAATGCCGGCACCACTCCAAACGACACGGCATCGCAAAGAGAATCCAACTCCACGCCGAGCTCACTCGCAGACTTCGTTAATCGTGCCACAACGCCGTCAAGAGCATCAAATATTCCCGCAAGCAGAATAAACAATGCCGCCTTGGGCATATCGCCGTCCGCTATAAGCGTTATTGCCGAAAATCCGGAAAAGAGATTGGCAAGAGTAAAAAGATTGGGAATAATGGAGCGAGTTATTCGCATAAATTACGACTCCTCACCGTCAGATTCGTCATCGTGGGGTTTGGGCGGCAACAAAGGAAGTGTTTCAGCCAGAAATTCCGCGGCTTTTCGCAAATTATCAATTGAACCGTTGTTTTCTATTACAAAATCGGCAAACGACTTTTTGTGTTCGTCTGTATCCTGCGATTTCATTCTGAAGCGTATTTGCTCCTCGGTAAGTCCGGCTCGTTGCATTACACGCTGTATCCTTGCGGCCTCCGTAGCCGTAACCAATACTACATAGTCGAAAGCGTCTGCCAATCCCGTCTCGAAAAGTAATGCAATATCAACTGTAATTACTTTTGCACCCGATGCGGCAACGGCTTCTATTTCTGCCCGAAGCCTATCGAGAACGCGAGGATGCGTAATGCGGTTCATCGCTCGTAAGCGGCTTGAATGCTCCGGCGTTTCACCGAAAACAAGCCGCGCAACAGCCGCACGGTCAAGCGTATTGTCGGAACGGAATATGCCGTCGCCAAAAAGCCGGCGGAACTCCGTGCGAACAGCCCCGTCTTGCTCCGTTATTTCGGAAGCAATTATATCGGCATCGAGAACGGTGAGACCATGCTCTCGAAGAATTGACGCGACGGCGGACTTCCCGCTTCCTATACCGCCTGTTATTCCGACTAAAATCGAATTGTTTTCGTCTGCCATACCGTTTTGCAAAGAAACAGAAACTTGGGAAGAATTGATTGCAAATTACATCTTTTTTCCCAAAATATAACGCGGTTCAAGCGACTGTATGAGGCAAATATCTTTCATTGTGCATTGCAAAACTCCGTAATTTTACAGGAAAAGCACACTTATATCATCTGAAATTGATATGAACGAACAGTCCGATACGTCATCTCGCTCCGAAGATACGCCGTTGCCAAGCCCACGCATTTCAATGACATGGCTACGGGTTTTTATTGAAATTTGGACAGGCAAAGGAGTAACTTTAAAGGCTAATTTATCCGAACGGCGAAAAATTGCGGCAACAGGTTTGTTGCTTTATATTGCAGCTCACGTATTCTCGCTTTATCTCTATTCGGCAAGCCCGGATATACGTGCCGATAATCAGGCATTGTTGCGTGCCGCCGCCGCAAACGCACCGTCCGACAATCCTACATTAAAAAACAGTTCCGGTTTGCTTGATTTTACAATCACGGGAGCGATACAGTCAGGAGTATTTGAAGGCTTTAAGAGTTTGTTGCTGATTTCTCTTCTATTCTGGATATGTTTTGTTCTCATAGGCGGCGGAGTTTCCTTTGCTGCGGCAATAGCAGGTACGGGTAGCGGGTTAGCGATTTCGGCAACCGGTTTAGCCGTTTCTTCGCTTATGCAATTTGCAACCGGAAGTATGCGCTTTGCCCCGAACGTCGGGATTATCGTTGCACCGTCGGATTTTCCGTGGCTTTACGGTTTCCTTACCAATATCGGCGTGTTTTCCGCGTGGCAATATGTCGCCGTCGGAATGGCACTTGCTTATGTGGCACGCTATCGTCCGAAAATAGGGCTGATTATCGGCGTTTTCGCATATTCCGTAATGCTCGGATTTGCCGGAGGAATGTCGTGGCTAGGCAAGTTATTGGCAAGTTGAGCGGAAATCCCTTCGGGCTTCCCGCTCAACGGCGGGCGGCTTTGTGTTAGCGACCGCCCTTCGGGACTGTCCGCTAACAACAACTTTGCGCCATTGCTGCGCAACGGACACAAAGCCGCCCGCCGGTAGCCGGTAATGATTTTATTTATCGATCCTTTGCAGATTTATTGCTGATAATTTCCAAACGATTTCCGGCTCATCATTCAATATTTTTTCATTGCCTTCGCGATTTCAGTCGCTTTGACCGGTAATCGTTAAGCACCAAACCGACCATGCCCATATTAACAACAAGCGATGTTCCGCCCGCACTGATAAACGGCAACGGAATACCCATAACGGGAAATACGCCTATTGCCATGCCGATATTTACGGCAGTATGATAGAAAAATATCACGGCAACTCCCGCGCTTGTCATACTTGCGAATTTGCTGTGCGAATCCGCCGCCACGTCTATAATGCGAACAATTAACATTCCAAGCAATCCCAGCACAATTACTCCGCCTACAAATCCGAATTCTTCCGTTGGTACACAGAAAATAAAATCCGTCCATTGCTTTGGAATATAACGAAGTTGCGTTTGCGTTCCATGCAGGAATCCTTTGCCGAAAAGTCCGCCGCTGCCCACGGCCATAATAGACTGGATTACGTTATAGCCCTTGCCGCGCGGATCAGCGTCAGGATTAAGCAGAATTTGCACACGGTCTTTTTGATAGGGCTTCAGCAGATTATTATAGGCAAAAGACGATGCGAATCCCGCACCAAAGAACAGACCTGCGGCTATGAGAGTTCCGATAATTCCGCGCCTGAATACGACTGCCGCAGCCGAGAATATTCCGGCCGAAGCATAATACCACGTTTGTCCAAAAAACGAAAGGACAACGATTACAGGAATTGCAGCCAGCGTAAAAAGAATAAAAATGTCCATACCGGCCCACAACATCACGCCTACTGTAATAGCAGCAAATACAGAGGCCGAACCGGTGTCCTCCACGAGTATCAATCCCATAGGCAGAACTATCAGCAAAAGAGTTATGCCCAAATCGCGCAATGTTCGTATATTACGCCCCCTATGCGTCAGGAATCTCGCAACGGCAAGAACGGTAATAATTTTTGCAAGCTCCGAAGGTTGAAAAGAAAATGAGCCTATTACAAGCCAATTTTTCTGTCCATAGACTGTTTTTCCGATGGCAAGCACCAAGCCAAGCAGAACAATGGCGAGACCATACGACGGATAAGCCAGATTGTATATCCAACGCTCCGGCAGGAATGCTATGGTCAGCATAAAAACCAGCCCTATCGCGCTATACATAAGTTGTTTGGTAAAATACTCGCTCATCGAAGCGTCGTAAGTAGCACTATAAATCGAGATAAGCCCGACGGCTACCAACATACAGCATACCAGAAAAACGCCCCAATCGAAGTAATTGCTCCAATGTTCGGAATGTGGCGTAATATCTGCCGAATCTGCTACTGTGTATTCCATAAAGTTCTTCGCTTTTTACGAAAAAAGCCCGCCGCCTTTAGGCGATGGGCTTTGCTTTTTTTTGAAGTATTTTCAAATTAATTTATCAAAGTCGCGCCTTCAAACTCCGGTTTTATCCGAGTTTTGCCGAAATCGAGTACAGTAGGTTTTGTGCGGTCAACTTTATCTTGTATAGACATAAGTCCTTTGATTACCGCTTCGGGGCGCGGCGGACAGCCCGACACATATACGTCAACCGGCAGGAAACGGTCAATACCCTGCACCACAGAATAGCTGCGAAACATACCGCCTGTGGAAGCGCACACGCCCATGCTCATCACCCATTTAGGGTCGGGCATTTGGTCGTATATTTTTCGTACCACCCAGCTCATTTTATAGGTTACTGTACCGGCAACTATAAGCAAATCGCTTTGGCGAGGCGAAAAACGAAATACTTCCGAACCGAATCGCGAAGAATCGAAACGCGGGCCGGCAAACGCCATCATTTCTATAGCGCAACATGAAATTCCGAGCGGCATAGGCCACATAGCGTTTTTTTGTGCCCATTTTACCACCGCATCTACGGTTGTAGTCAGAAAACCCTCTTTTGACAATTGTTGGTCTAATCCCACGTAAGAGCCCCTTTCTTATAGACGTATACAAATCCGGCGAACAGCAATGCCATAAACAGCAACATCGCAACTAATCCTATTTCGCCGAGTTCGCGGAATTTTACCGCCCAAGGATACATGAACACTATCTCAATATCGAATACGATGAAAAGCATCGCCACTAAATAGAATTTTACCGAAAACCTTTCGCGAGCAGTTTTAACCGGCTCCATTCCACACTCGTAAGTGTCGAGCTTCACATTCGTTTTATTACGGCGCGAGCCGAGAATCTCCGCTAAGAATACATTCGACAGTCCGAATACGAATCCGACTGCAACCATGACTATCAGCGGAAGATAACTGACAACTATATTGTTCTCACCCATATTTTGCTCCGTTAAATGAGAAGATACGCTCCTCGTTCTTTTCCAAAATTAGGACTTTTTTCTTAGACGGCAATACAAGAATTACGTCTCGAAAACAGAAAGTGCGCACCCAAAAGAGAGAACGCACCTTGTATGCGACGCTCGCCGCGCAATATAGGCGTGAAAAGACGAGAAAAGCGAGCGATTTTCTAATAGGATAAGTCGAAAACCTATCGCGTAGACTTGGAAACGACGATTTTTATTTGCCTTTTAAAAAACTTGACAAACCGAGCAAGCCGATAAGCGTTTTAGCATCACCCGAAACAAGTTTCTCCTATAAACGTATACACACGCTATTCGCAAACGGAACCGCCCAAAGTAAGAATTTATCATTTTCAAGAAGATTTTATGCTCCAACGGACTCTATTGTTGTTATTGGGATTTACGCTAGTGTTTTCAGCGCAGACTTCATTTGCCGCCGTAAAAAAAGCAGCCGCGCAGACAATTGAAAACGGCGCGACGCTACACGGTTACGTGCAAGATGCTGCCACCAAAGAAACGCTTATTTCGGCTACGGTAAACATCAAGTCTGCACGACGCGGAGCGTTTACCAATAAAAACGGCTACTTCTCAATAAATAATATTCCGCCCGGAAAATATACTGTTACGATTTCTTTCCTTGGGTACAAGCAATTGGAGCGCGACCTTATTTTCGAGCCGAAGGAATCAAAAAAGATAACGTTCGTGCTTGAGACCGACGCTATTTCTACCGCCGGCATAGCCGTGGAAGCCGAGCGTGAAATAGAAAAGCGGCAGATTTCAATCAGCGTCGTGAATATTCCCATGAAGCAATTGACACAGCTTCGTGTAGGCGGCGAGGCCGACGTTTTTCGCGCCTTGCAGTTTCTGCCCGGGATTTTAACTTCATCGCAAATTTCCAGCGGTCTTTATGTACGCGGCGGCTCGCCTGACCAAAACTTGGTGCTTCTCGACGGATCCGCCGTGTATAATCCTTCGCACCTTTTCGGGTTTATCTCAACATTCAATCCGGAAGCCATAAAAGATGTTGAAATTATTAAAGGTGGCTATCCCGCCGAATACGGCAACCGGCTTTCGGCGGTACTGAATTTAACGCAAAAAGACGGCAATCGCGAACATTTCGAAGGTTTGGCCTCGCTGGGGCTTATCTCGTCGCGGGCTTCGTTGCAGGGGCCGCTCGGCGCGGACGGTTCGTGGTTTCTGGGCGGACGGCGCACATATTTTGATTTATTGCTTGGCGCAATGCCCGAAGACAAGGAAAATCCGTTGCCGAATTTCGGCTTTTACGACCTTAATGCCAAAATTGCTTATGACTTAGGCACAAACGACAAGGTGTTCTTTAGCGGATTTATGAGCCGCGACCACCTAACTCTCGATGGTGCTGGACTTGAGTTTGGCTTGGGCGTGGGCAATCGCGCCGGCTCGATTCGCTGGACACATATCTTGGGCGACGAGCTTTTTACTACTGTAAATTTCAGTGCCAGCCGTTACGACAATGAATTTAACGTAAACAACAGCGGATTCAAGTTTTTAGCGCAAAACTCCATCGCCGACTATACGCTTAAACTCGAAGCCGAGTGGTTCGCCGGTAAAGACCTGACCGTAAAGGCCGGCTACGAAGGTTCGCGCTTCGCTTTCGCCTACAAGCAACTATTCGGCAAAGATTCTCTGCCGCAAGCCGGAACAAACACGGCGGGCGCGGTTAACCTCGACAATGCCGATTATACTCACGCCGTATTCGGACAAGCAAATTATCAATTCACCGAGCAATTTTCCGTGCAGGCGGGGCTGCGCTGGAACTATTGGGATTCAAGCGCAATCACAACTTGGGATCCGCGCTTAGCATTGCGCTATCAAGCAAGCAACGAAACTTCGATAAAATTCGCCTATGGTATTTATCATCAATATCTGCGGCTGGCCACACAACCCGATTTCAGCTTTTTCGACACGTGGCTACCCACCGATAATTCCGTTTCGGCAAGTAAGGCTACGCATTACATATTGTCTTTGCAAACCGAACCTATAACCGATTATTCTCTCAATTTCGACGTTTATTACAAAAAACTTGAAAATATAAGCGAACTAAATCTTACCGCCACAACCGTAACAAAAGTGTCAGATTTGTTTTTCAGCGGGTCAGGCGAAGCCTACGGCGCGGAGATTTTCCTACAGAAAAAAGCAGGCAATTTCGGTTCGGGGCTTGGCGAAGTGCGGGACTTTTAGCACTACACTTCAATCGAAGCACCAAAGTTCAAATTTAGCACAAATGTTCATACGAAGCACTTCACCCCGCATTTCGCCAAACCCTTGTTAGCGGCTGTGGTTCTGTCGTTCGTGGTCTGTCGTTGTCAGCGTTGTTGTGTCTGTTGGATTGTTTGTCGGGAAAAAATTAGAAAAAGAAGGGAAGGGGAAATTTTTATCGTGTCGGAAAGGGGTAAGCTCTTTTGCAAACTTTGGTCTGCGTGTCGGCTTTGTGCGGTTTGCAAATGTGCTTGTCCCTGTGTGTCGGCATTTCTATTTTCGTCCTGTTACCTGCAAGTATGTTGTAACCGCCAATTTGTATTGCGTTTGTGCATCGGTTAGCTTATCTGCTGTTTCTTGCACTAATGCTTGTGCCTCCAACAAATCGGATAAATTAACTACACCGCTGTTGTAACCTGTTTGACTTACTTTCAAATTTTCTTCGGCTTGCACAACTGTTTCTTTTATAATTTCTATTTGCTTCCACGCTTCGTTTACGTCTGTCCAAGCCTTTTCCATTTGCAGGTTCAACAAACCTTTGGTGTCGTCAAACGTGTTTTGAGCAATTTTTTGTCGTATGCTTTGTTCTTTAATAGCATAGCTGCCACCCCACCAATCGGAAATAGGAATGGAAACCGAAACATAAGCCATTCCATTTGTAAAGTTGGTTGCATCTTTTTCTAACATATTGATATGATAACCTGCTAAACCAACGGCTACGGTAGGCAAATAATCGCCTGTTTTCATTTTCTTTTGCAAGTGTGCCGCTTCCACCGATTTTTCTAATAGTTGATATTCCGTTCTGTCGCTTATTGCTGTTTGATTGTCGGTATAGTATTGGTTGGGATTTTGGCTTGTATCAATTTGTTCCTGCAATACCAATGTGCTGTCATACAGTATTCCAATGGTTTGACAGAATTGCATTGTCGCTAATTTTTTTCCGTTCAACAATTTGTTTTTGTTAGCTTGTAATTCGCTTTGTTTGATTTGCACTTTCAGCACATCGTTTTTAATAATCAAACCCGATTTAAAAGCATCGTCCACTTGTTTGCGAATATCTTGAAGTAATGCTTCGTATTTTTCCAATGTTTTTTGTTTTTCCTGCAAAGACATCAGTTGCCAATACTGCTGTTCGGTTTTAAGTAATACTTCATTTTCGGAAAGTTGTTGTTGCTTTTCTTTCACATCAACATTAAGTGTTGCCAACTTGTTGCCTGTGCGTATTTTTCCACCTGCATAAATGGGTTGTGCAATGTTCAAAACGCCTATTGCCGAACGCTGAAACATACTTAACTCCATTCCGGGGAAGTAGGCGAATTGCGTTGCCGTTGCAAGGTTGGCAGGATTGCCGTCATAAACGGGCAAGTTGCCTCCTTCCATTTTGTATTTAATTATCGGATTGATTGCCTGAAACCCGAATACATTGGCACTTACTTTCGGGAAATAGTTAGTAAAGGCGTTTTTCTTTACCAACCTTGCTGCTTCTATTTCCAACGAACTGTTTTGCACCGCTTTGTTGTTTTTCAATGCAAGCGATTTACTTTCTTCCAACGTGAGTGTTGTTTGGCTGTATGTTGTTGCTGATGTAATCAAGGCAACAACGATTGTCATTATTTTTTTCATTGCTTTATTTTTTATGCGTAATTCTTTTTAAATAATTGGTTATACATTACAGGTATCATATACAAAGTGAGTATCATTGATACCAACAAGCCGAAACAAACAACTGCCCCAAGCGGTCCCCAAAGTGTTGAACCGCTCACAATCATCGGCACAACGCCAACGGCTGCCGCAAATGAGGTTAAAAAAATTGGTCGCATTCTTCGTTTACCTGCGGCAATGGCTGCATTAGCGAGTTTCATTCCGTGTTTGGTTCGCAATTCTTCTGCGTAGTCAATTAGAATAATACCGTTGCGGACAACAATTCCCATTAAACTCATAATACCCAAGAAAGAAGTTAAACCAAACGGATAACCTGTAATGACCAATCCTAATGCTGCACCCAAAAAACTCAACGGCATTGTCATCATTACCAAGAAAACCAATTTTGGATTTTTGAATTGAAACAACAGGATAAAGAAGATAAGCAACACACCTGCAAACAACGCTTTAGCCAATGGGATATAGTTTTCTACTTCGCTTTCTTCTTCGCCTCCATACGATAAGGTTGTTTGCTCTGACTTGGATATTTTTTTGATTTCTGTTTTTAAATCGGACAACACTTTATAAGGCAATACACCACGTTTCACATCAGCACGAACGGTAATTGTTCTTGTGCCGTTTCTACGGATAATTTGCCCCTCGCTCCAATCGTTGGTAATGCTTGTTGCTATTTGTCTTACAGGAACGGTTGCCCCTGTTAATGGCGATGTTACATTTTGATTGGCAATGTCGTCAAAACTGTTTTTTTGATTGGGTTCGTTCATCAGTTTTATGCTTACAGGATAATCGCCCTCCCATATTGTACCGATTGGTAAGCCCGACAAACCTGCTGCTAATGATGTGGCTACTACGCCTTTGGTTAAACCTAATCGGTTAGCGATTTCATCGTTTATCTGAACGCTTACGCCTTGTCGTTGATTGAGGTAATCGGTTCTTGCCCAAATAATGTTTTCGTTCTTTTCCATTATGGTTTTTACCTGCTGTGCCAATGTTTTAATGCTATCTAAATTATCCCCACTGATACGCACTTCAATCGGTGCGGTGGTACTCAACAGGTCTAATTGTTTCATTCGCACATAAGCATTCGGAAAAAGATTTCTGTAATTACTTTCATATTCGTTCAAAATGGCAAGTGCATCATCAGCCGTTTGCGTATTGACAACCAACTGAGCATAATTTTTTGAGGGAAAATTAGGTGCATAAGTGGTGTGGAAACGTGGCGAACTTGTACCAACAAATGCAGCTACATTTACAACTCGTTTGTCTTTCATCAGCATTTGTTCCAAACTGTCGGAAACAAAAGCGGTTTGCTCTAAAGTACTTCCCTCCGGCAAATATATTTCAACGGCAAATTGATTTCTATCCACTTTCGGAAATAACTGACGTGGCACTAATGCAAGAATGGCAACGCCTAACGCTATTGAAACAACACCTATCAGGATAGTGATTTTGGGAAGACGAAAAGCCCATTCCAATGTACGGTCATACACTGCCTGTACACTGTCCAACAATGATTTTTTCTTCTTTTTACCTTCTTCTTTTTTAATTCCCTTTTTGA
>JAIXKS010000065.1:34259-81602 GCA_026928325.1 Chitinophagales bacterium
GTCATAGTTACCACTATGCCTGTGTTTTTTGCCTTGATCTTTAAAAAAATAACTTCCATTATAATTTAAGTCTTTTTATAGACAGAGCACTGGAAAGCCAAGTTTATTCTCATGGATGGGCAGATTGTTGCTCTTTTGATTCTCATGACGAAATGATAATGCAAATCCAGGCTATTGGACTCTCTGGCGAATATAGGTTTCTATGTCGTTTCGGTCTATGACGGCGATGAGTTGCTCGTCTTCTTCTATGGCTAGGATAGAAAGCCCTTCTTCTCTCATGATCGTGATGGCTTTTTGGAGGGGCGCATCTGCTACAATCCAAGCTTTTTTATCTGACATGAGTTCGTTGACTCTTTTGTCGCTATCCTCGGATAAGATGACATCTTTGATGAAGAGTTCGGGTACATTTCCCGAAAGGTTGCCCATAGAATCAAAAACTAAAAAATTGTGCTCTTGATGTTCTTTATACCGTTCGATGACTTTCGAATAAGGGTCGCCCAAGTGCAATCTACTGAAGGAAGTTCTCATGATATCTCGAACCGTGGTATCTCCGATGATGGAATTGAGTTTGGTTTGGCTGTATTCCTGGCCGGCCATTAAGAAGATAAAGAGACCGATAACAGAAAGGATTAATTGCTGGTCAAAAATACCGAAAATCACGAAACCGATGGCGAAGACTCTTCCCACTAAGGAGGCTATTCTCGTGGCGCGTACTTTCCCGAGTTTGACGGCGAGTAGCGACCTTAGGATTCTTCCTCCATCCATCGGAAAGGCAGGAATCAGGTTGAAGAAAAATAGGGTAAAGTTAATCAGGGAAAGTAAGCGCATAAATTCTAAAGGATCGTTCAGGTCATACGTGCTGAGATCCAAAGAAAACCTTCCGGATATCACAAACATAATCAATGCCAATATACTACCTAGTGCTAGATTGACTAATGGACCATTGAGAGCAATAAAAAACTCTTGCATGGGCTTGTCCGGTATGTACTTCATTCGTGCAATACCACCGATGGGTGAAACGATGATATCAACGGTATCGACACCAAATTTTTGAGCTGTTAGTGCGTGGCCATATTCGTGTAAGACCACACAGACAAACACGGACAACATCAATACACCATAAGCGATACCTTGCCAAAGCAAGAGGTCGCTGGTTAGAATGGTATAAGTCAGAAAAAGCACTAATAGTCCAAAACTCCAGTGTATTTTGACGGGAATATTGAAGAATGTCCCAATATTCCATGACTTACCCATCGTTTCAAGAGACTTGTCGCTTACGCGTTTTCTGTTTTCCAAAGCGGTTCGTATAATTGACCTTTAAGGATATTTCTACTGATAACGATTCGCTGCATTTCGGATGTACCTTCGTAAATCTGCGTAATTTTAGCATCTCTTAATAAGCGCTCTACGTGGTATTCCTTAACGTAGCCATAGCCACCGTGGATTTGCACAGCTTCTACCGTTTGACGCATGGCTACTTCTGAGGCGTATAATTTGGCCATCGCGGCAGCGGAAGTATAGTCCATGCCTTGATCTTTCATCCAAGCGGCTCTATATACCAATAAACGAGCAGCTTCGATTTCTGTAGCCATATCTGCAAGTTTGAAAGCGATCGCTTGATGCTGACTGATTGGTCTGCCGAATGCCTCTCTTTCTTTAGCATATTTGACGGCTAGTTCATAAGCACCGGCGGCTATACCTAGAGCTTGTGCAGCAATGCCGATTCGTCCACCAGATAGTACCTTCATGGCAAATTTGAATCCAAAGCCATCTTCTCCTATGCGGTTTTCTTTAGGTACTTTGACGTCGTTATACATAATGGTATGTGTGTCCGAAGCACGGATACCGAGTTTATCTTCTTTTGCGCCGATGACGACACCGTCCCAACTCGTTTCTACGATGAAGGCGTTAATCCCATGGTGTCCTTTTTCAGGATAAGTCTGTGCAATAACGAGGTGAATGGCGGATTTTCCACCATTGGTAATCCAGTTTTTAGTACCATTCAATAAGTAATGGTCGCCTTGATCAATAGCGGTTGTACGTTGGCTGGTAGCATCACTTCCGGCTTCCGGCTCAGAAAGACAGAAGGAGCCAATGATTTCTCCCGCAGCAAGTCGAGTCAGGTACTTTTCTTTTTGAGCTTCGGTACCGAAGGTTTCAAGACCCCAACATACTAGCGAATTGTTGACCGACATGATGACCGAACAAGAACTATCTACTTTGCTGATTTCTTCCATGGCAAGTACATAGGACAAGGAATCCATGCCTCCACCGTTGTATTTAGGGTCAACCATCATACCTAGGAAGCCCAATTCGCCCATTTTTTTAACCTGTTCGGTTGGGTGAATCATGCCTTTATCTCTTTCGATTACACCTGGTAGTAACTCCTGTTGAGTAAATTCTCTTGCCGCTTGTTGTACAGCAATCTGCTCTTCGCTAAGTTCAAATATCATAACTTCTGTCTGTTTATTGTCAATAAAAGTATAAAGTGCTGCAAAAATACGAAAAATTTCTATTTCAAAGGCTTATTTTTCAAACAAACTCAACTGATTATCCTCAGGTAAAAGTCGAAAACTCAATCGGTGGTGTGGTGTTATCCCATGTTGAGCAATGGCTAGCCGATGTACAGCCGTAGGATATCCTTTGTTTTTATGCCATTGATACGCTGGAAAATCTTGCGCAAGCACCTCCATAAATTCATCTCGGTAGGTTTTAGCTAGGATGGACGCAGCTGCAATACTGGTATAACGACCGTCGCCTTTGACGATACAATCAAAGGGTATATCCTGATAAGGCATAAACTTATTGCCATCGACGATGATGTGTTGGGGTCGGAGGTGGAGCCCGTCTAAAGCACGGTGCATCGTCCGTATTGAAGCCCAAAGAATATTGTAAGTGTCTATCTCAGTCGGATCCATTTTTGCCACGGTAAAAGCAAGTGCTTCTTGTTCGATGATGGTGCGCAAGTGCTTGCGTTGTCGCTCGGTGAGTTGTTTGGAATCGTTGAGATCTTCATGCTTAAAATCATTGGGTAAGATAACTGCTGCCGCAAATACCGGTCCTGCCAAGCATCCACGCCCGGCTTCATCGCATCCGGCCTCAGGGTATTTGCCCGAGTGATTGGCAGCAAGTGGATGGTGGATCATGGATGGCGGCTTTTATGGGTTTTATTCATACCGGAGCGCTTCGATAGGGTCGAGTCTGGAGGCCTTGACTGCGGGATATAGGCCGGAAACCAAGCCGACGATGATACATACTGTAAAACCCAATGCGATCCAATTCCATGGAATAAAAAACTTACCTCCTACGAGCATAGAAACGCCAAATCCCATTAATATCCCGAGAATGATTCCGGCAAGACCACCAATCAGGCAAATGACGACGGCTTCTACCAAAAACTGAAAACGGATATTGGTGCGGGTAGCGCCTAGCGCTTTGCGAACGCCAATTTCTCTCGTTCGTTCAGTAACGGACACTAACATAATATTCATCAAGCCGATAGAAGCACCCAATAATGTTAACAGGGCGATGATAATGGTTCCCCAACGTAGGGAAGTAGTCATAGATTTGAGCTGATTGAGGATGCCGTCACTTTTTGTGATTTTAAAATCATTAGGATCGGCAATTTTGAGTTTGCGAACATTGCGCATGGTGCCGATGGCTTGGTTGATGGCGTTATCGATATCTCGGGATTCGGAAACGGATACGGTAACATTGTACGCTTTATCACTGTAGCCATAGAGCGCTTTTGCACTATATAAGGTGATAAATACACTGCGATCATTAGATCCACCAGTAGAAGCACCTTTAGATTTGAGTGTTCCAATGACAAGAAATCTATGGCTGTTGATATAGATCAATTGGCCGATGGCTTTTTCGGCATTACCGTTGAATAAGAGATCGACGATTTCGGAACCTATGATGGCCTTATATCCGGTGGACATAATTTCGCTTCCGGTAAAATTTCGCCCGGCGTCCACTTCATATGCGGAAGTATTGAGGTAATTTTCGTCTATGCCTATCAGTCTGACATTGGGATTGGTCTTTTTGTCTTGGTGTTTGACAGTGGCATTATTAGTGCCGTAAGTGTCTATAGAAACCTTGGCAAGGCTGTAATTATAGGCGTTTTTAAAATCCATCGCCTGATTAAAATTAATAGGTTCAGCGACTTTTTGCTTTTTGCCTTTATCGGTGACACCGAGTTCTTCAGTTGCCGGTTTGATATTGAAAGCATTGGCGCCAAGTCGATTAAAATTATCACTCATCGAAAATAAGATGCTGTCAATGGCCGTTAAAATGCCCACTAAACAAGTAATTCCGACCGCAATGATCATCAAGGTAAGCATGGATCTCAACAAGTTGGCTCGTATCGATTCCAGCGCCAGCAACATACTTTCGAAGTAATTCATAAAACAAAAGTAAAAAAGGTTTGTATCTTTTTGGAAGGTAAAGATAAATTTATTTGCGGAGTAGATCGCAATAAAATAGAAATACTGCATGTTTTATACGACAAAAGGATCATTCAGTCAGAGGAGCGTATCGGCAATTTTACGCAAAGTATGCAGGAGGGATTATAAGAGATGTTGCCAAAAATTTAATGTTTCGTCGGAAATTTTTAGAGAAATTCTAAAACAACTTATTCTAAAAATGACTATGTTTGTCTTTTGTAACTAGTGCTCTGTCCACAAAAAATCTTAATGAAATGTTGTTCTTTTTCCAAATCTCATCGTTAAAAATACTCGTCATAGTTACCACTATGCCTGCGTTTTTTGCCTCGATCTTTAAAAAAATAACTTCCATCATTATTTAAGTCTTTTTATAGACAGAGCACTAGATAACCTTCACCTATGATTTAAAAACTGGATTATGCTGTTGTTTTTTTTATAATTATTCACTTGGTGTCATTATAATTTATATCTTTGGTTACGATTATATTCATTGGTATTCGAAATAGCAGAATATTTTGAAGTTAGCGACTGATATTTGTGTAATAAGTACGTCGTTTTTTATTGCAAAGATTATGTTTTTAACCTCAAATCATGTTTGTATTGGTTTGAATTTTTGGTCATTTTGAAAGTAACATTTGATAATAATCGATTTAATTAATTAACAATTTTTATCATTATGGCAACACCTCATATTGAAGCACAAGCGGGAGAAATAGCAGAGTCGATTTTACTACCTGGGGATCCCTTACGAGCAAAATTTATTGCTGATAATTATTTAGAAAATGCGGTTCAGTTTAATCGGGTACGTAATATGTTCGGATATACGGGATTTTATAAAGGGAAACGCCTTTCTGTTATGGGTACAGGAATGGGCATGCCTTCAATCGGGATATATTCTTATGAGCTCATCAAGTTTTATGGAGTAAAACGCTTAATTCGAGTTGGTTCTGCAGGATCCATTCAACCCGAAGTCAAAGTCAAAGATGTCATCATAGCCCAAGGAGCATCAACAAATTCTAGTTTTAGTAAGCAATACAGACTTAGAGGTGAGATTGCGGCACTTTCGGATTATGGGTTATTGTCAGCGGCTGTATCTCGGGCTCAAGAACTTCAGTTTTCATATCATGTTGGAAATATTCTATCATCGGATACCTTCTATGATTTTGAAAATAAGAGTTGGAAAAAATGGGCAGATATGGGCGTCTTAGGTTTAGAAATGGAAGCTTACGCTTTATTTTTAACCGCTACAGCATTAAAAGCACAAGCATTGGCCATCTGCACGATATCTGATTCCATCATTACTGGTGAAAGTATGGGACACGAAGATAGAGAGAAATCATTGCGTCAAATGATTGAATTGGCATTGGACATAGCATAATAAATAACGCATGGGATGGAAAACCCAATAATAGGTCAAATAGCCATCGTTCCTGCTTGATTTTTATAGTGCTACTAGGTATCATATGTTTATGTATAGATTTGAAATCTTGCTAGATATATGCAAAATAGGGTCGATTTTGTCGTATAATTTACTTTTGGGCGTTTTATTTCGCATGATTATCAGTTATCTTTATATATTTACCTTTAAAAATAGCCTTGTATTTATGAGATTTTTATTTATGTTTTTGGGTGTATGGTTATGTGCTAGCATTGGGCAAGCTCAAAATTCATTATGGACAGAAGTCAAGGAGCTGAATTTAAGAGAGCCTAGGTATATCAATCCGGATTCCTACCAGCTATTTCAATTAGATTGGGAAAGATTTAAAGCAAATACGGCCGCAGCTTTAAGAGTCGAACCGATGCAATCATTGGCTTTACCACAGCCAGACGGCTCATTTAAAACATTTAGTCTTCAAGAGACCTCGATTTTTGATTCCGAATTATCGGCAAAATACCCGGGATTTACGTCTTATACTGGTTTTAGCCAAGAAGCACCAGGAGCTATTTTAAAATTGAGCGTTTCGCCATTTGGTATTCACGCGATGATTTTAGAACCTGACAATAAAAATTCGGTATTTATAGATCCGGTTACATTGAATCATTCCAATCAAATATATCAAGTATATTACAGAAAGGATTACAAACCAAAACCTGATGTACACTATTTTTGTGGTGTAGAGGAAGCGCATATAGATTTATCGAATGATGATACGTCTAATCATCAAGCTACGACCACAGCATTAAGAAGTTCGGGTGATTGTCAATTGCGTTCTTATCGTCTTGCACTCGCATGTACAGGAGAATACGCGTCTTTTTATGGAGGAACGAAGGAACATGTTCTAGCTGCTTATAATACGACTATGACGCGTGTTAATGGTGTGTATGAGCGAGATTTAGGAGTTACCTTGGTTTTGATTGGTAATACAGACCAGATTATTTATTTGAATGGAAGTAGCGATCCATATACCAATAGTAATGGAGATGCCATGTTGACTGAAAATCAACAAAATTTAGATCGGGTAATTGGTACTGAAAACTATGATATAGGCCACGTATTTAGTACAGGCGGTGGAGGAATCGCCTATTTGAATGGACCTTGTAATAGAAGTAATAAAGCCAAAGGTGTGACGGGAGCAACTCGTCCCGTTGGCGATCCTTTTGATATCGATTATGTTTCTCACGAGATGGGACATCAATTTGGTGCAAATCATACGCAAAATAATAATTGCAATAGAAATGGCTCTACGGCAGTCGAACCAGGAAGTGCAAGTACCATTATGGGGTACGCGGGAATTTGTTCGCCGGACATTCAATCCAATAGCGATGGCTATTTTCACGGTATTAGCATCAATGAGATACACAATTATATCGTAAACGGTTATGGCAATACTTGTGCAACGCCGATTGATGTTCCTAATACAAAACCTACAGTAAGTGTTGAGGCCAATGAGTACATCATTCCGATATCTACTCCGTTTATGTTGACCGCAGAAGGATATGATGAAGGAGGAATAGCGTCTTTGTCTTACTGTTGGGAACAAACAGATAATAGGACTGCCAGTATGCCACCCAAAGCAACGAATGCAAATGGACCCTTGTTCCGTTCTGTAGCGCCTCAATTGAATCCAACAAGATTTTTTCCGGATCTCGAAAAGCGGTATGGACAATGGGAAGTATTGCCATCTGTAGAAAGAAGCATGAACTTTAAGTGTACTGTTCGCGATAATCACCCGGGCAATGGATGTACAGAAGATATCAATGTTGTCGTAAAAACATCGACACTTTCCGGTCCATTTGAAGTGCTTTATCCGAATACGAGTCTCGTATCTTGGCCTACAGGAACGACACAAACGGTGGTGTGGGTTGTAGCAGATACCGATAAAGCACCGGTCAATTGCCAGTTCGTAGATATCTATCTTTCTACAAATGGAGGCGTTTATTTTCCACATTTGATCGCTTCCGGTGTGCCCAATACAGGGTCATACGACATCGTGGTTCCGCCATTACCAACGGACAAGGCACGGATAATGGTGAAAGGATCTGATAATATCTTCTTTGATATTTCTAATCAGAACTTTAAAATAACATCGAGCTTTACAATTTCTTCTAAAGTAGATAATTTAGAGGTGTGTAATGAGGACGAGGTGTCAGTTGAGATTAATATAAAGGAAACAGGACAAGTGACGCAACCAATTAGACTTTCAGTTGCAAACCTTCCGGATGATTTGACCTATAATTTTTCTAAGAATGATATCATCGATTTCCCTGCAACTGTGCTATTAACCCTTTCAGGTGTCGATCAGTTAAATCCTGGTAATTTGACCATTCTGGTAGAAGGAAAATCTGGAAATGAATATTTGAATACGTCGTTTATAATTTTTAAAGGATTGCTAGATGATGAGATAGCATTGGAATTGCCGATACATCATGACCCTTCCGTCAATCCATCTAATACTAGATTTTTATGGAAGAACTTAGAAGGCATTACGGATTATGTCTTAGAAGTAAGCAAAACACAAAATTTTGAAGAAATCCTTTATACCAGGACGACGACAAGAAATAGCACTAACATATCTTTGGATGAATCCACGATTTATTTTTGGAGAGTAAAACCAAACAGTCCTTGTACTGATTTGCCGTATTCGACGGTTTATAATTTCAAAACTTCTGGTGGTGTTACAGGATTTCCTGTGATTTTGAAGAATGAGACTTTAGTGGTTGAGCAAGGAGGTACGGATTTGATTACGGATAAAGAAATCAATATTTATGGCGATAGCCCCGAGTTTATCCTATTTACGATAAGCGAATTACCAAAAGAAGGACAGATCTTCATAGCCGATGTCCCGGCAGAACGAGGTGATGTTTTTAGAATGAAAGATATCAACGACGGTATCATCGAATATCGCCATTTAGGAGGATATATCCAAACGGATACCATGTTTTTTAATATTTTGGATGATGTCGGTAGGTGGGCACCTGAAGCATACATGCCTATTAAGATCAAAACCGATGAATTGGGCTTGGCTGTGATTCGAACGAAACAATTGGCTTGTTATGGCGACAATAATGCAGAAGTTGAATTGATCGGATATGGAGGTGTTGCGCCGTATAAGTATTCGGCCGATGGATTATATTTTGCCGAAAGTCCGGTTTATAGAAATTTAAAGGCCGGTAGTTATACATTCTATATTCGAGATGCGGACAGTACCTTCCAATGGACTTCGGTGGTTGTAAACGCTCCGGATTCCATGACTATTGCCATACAACAAGAGTATTATGACTTGGTCGTAGATGCGACAGGAGGTACCGGCTTTCTTTCTTACCAACTAGATACACTTCCTTCGACATCAATTCCTGTGTTTAAAGATCCGGGAAATGGCTTTTATACAATTACTGTTCAAGATATCTTCGGATGTTCTATATCGGATACTATAACGGTAGATATTGAACCATTGAGATTGGAATCTGAGATTTTAGCGGATGCCTTGTGTCCTGGCCAAAATATTTCGGTTGAAGTCATAGGGATTGGAGGTTTTGAACCTTATACTTATAGTTTGAATGGACAGAGCTTCATTACTACAAATTCATTTATAACTATCAATCCTAATCCGGTAATTTCTGTCAAAGATGCCGGTGGGAAAATTGTAGTAGGAGATACCATCTTTACAAACAATCCAATACCGATTGAAGCCACTTTTGAACAAGTTCGTTTTAGAGTTACCGTATTGGCTACAGGAGGTACAGGGCCTTTGTCATATAGTAAAAACGGTGTCAATTATAGTGAAAGCAATATTATTGATTTTGATGATAATGGCGTGTATAAGATTTATGTTAGAGACTCGGTATCATGTACCAAAAGCTATAATATCCAGCTCAATGTGTTGAAACAAGTCAATGTCACTCAGCGAAATGTCACTTGTTTTGGGAAAGAAGACGGATATCTCAAGCTCGTGAATAGCGGAGGATCAGCACCCATCCAATACAAACTCAATGATGGAGACTTTAGCTCAGTACGCGAATGGAATTCGTTGAAGGCAGGTATTTATGACTATGTCGTGAGAGATAGCAAAGGAGACAGCCTTACTGGACAAGTCGAAATATTAAATCCGGATGCTCTAGATTTATCCATAAATACAAGTAGAGATACCTTAGAAATATTGGTTTCAGGCGGAACACCACCATATCGGTATAGCATAGATAATGGGCATGTATTTTTAGACAACAACTTATATTTTGAGTTAGCGCCCGATACTTACAATATTATCGTTAAGGACAAAAATGGCTGTACCATTTCTGGTGTTGCTACCATAACATCGACTAAAAATCACCAAGATCCGTATATCACAATACGGCCAAATCCGACCAGGCAATCCCTATTTATATCTGGATTTTCTCCTATAAATGCTAAAGTAGAAGTCTTTGATATGAATGGGAATAGGGTAGAGATTCCAAGCCCAGAGGTATTTGAAGAAATATTAAAACTGGATGTCGAAAATCTTCCTTCGGGAATGTATATTTTACAATTGCGAAACCAGGAAAATGTAGCAAGATTGAAGTTTATTCGAATTTAATACGAATAGCATAAAATCAGCTCCTGAAAATAAAAGTTCAAATTTGAGAGAGAACCGTGCTTGACTTGAGTGTGGTTCTTTCTTAGTGTATTGTCTATAAAAAGAATTAAATTATATTGGATGTTTTTTTAAAAAGATCAGGACAAAAAAATGTAGGCATAGTGGTAACTATGGTGCGTATTTTTAACGATGAGCTTTGAAAAAAGAATGACACTTCATTAAGATTTTTTTGTTGACAGAGTATTAAATTTACGGTAAGGAAAGTAAAAATTGAATGGTATCCACGCCATCGGCAAAGGTATCCATTTGCGGATGTTGGGCTTGACCCAATGGAACAATATCTAGAGAATCCAAGTTTTCATTTGAAACGATACATTGGATCTTATCGGAATCAGCCATAAGTTTGCTTATTAATGAATTTTTGTCGTCATAATATTCGTAATGAATGCTACCAATGCGTGATGGGATATCTTCAGATGGCCTGAGGAGCACAAAATTATTTTGAAAAAAAAGCTCCTTATTAAGTAAATATAAGGCTACGTTATAATCGTAATTACTTCTATATTTATGGTGGTTTATGATGTCTTCGTAGGATTCAAAGGCTTTAAAAAGTTTTTCTAGCGGATAATCTTTCGGCAGATATAGTTTGCTGACATTGCGGCATCCAAGACCAAAATACGCAAAAATATCATCCGCTAGCAACTGTAGCAATTCGTCGGTCTCATCGCCGGAAAGGACCGCGACTGCATTTCGATTATAGCGGATGATATGAGGATAATGCTTGAAGTAATCTTCAAAGATTCGCGCTGTATTATCGCTACCTGTTGCAATGACAGCGTCAAAGTCTGATAATCGTTCTACAAATTCGATATGATTCTCTATTTCCGGATAGCTTTGTTGGATAATCTGAATGAAGTAGGGTAGCAAGACCTTATCCTTATCGCTAAGTTTTACTTTGGTCTTATGTCCTACGAGGTAACTGCAGAGTACATCGTGAAATCCAACCAATGGAATATTTCCGGCAAGTACCAATCCTATAGTTTTAGGTATGACATTGTCATCCAAACGATATTTGTCAATTAAGTTTCGTATGGCTGATGCACTTAAAAATTCTTGAGAGATGGCCTCCAAAGAAAGTCGAATGTTGTTTTGAGAAAACCAAGGGTTATCTTGGGATGCTTTTGCGATTATAGGATCGTGAACCAATAAATTAGTATCCTTTAGATAAAGTCCTAATTTAACTAAACTGTCAACTCTTTGCTCAATATTCATCATGGGATATTTCGGGTAGGTTTAATCCAATGTAAAAAAAATAGATAACTATTCAGATATAAGCTTTCAAATCATACAAATACAAGGGTTTTTCACAAGACGAAGCCACTTTTTGAGCTAATCCTAGTGCTATCGAGACACCATGCGGTGATGGATCATGTAAAAATAATATTTTTTGATTGAAATTGATCATATCGGAGTATTGTAAAATATTATGAATCCATGTCCTCTTGTTCCTTCTCTAGGATTTCTTTTCTTGCAGCCACATAAGTTCTCCATTTGCTAAGTACTTGGGCAAAATCTTCGGGAAGTTCGTTTTCAAAATACATGGATTCTCCGGTCACCGGATGAATAAATCCAAGACATCGTGCATGCAAAGCCTGTCGAGGTAGTATTTTGAAACAGTTATCTACAAATTGCTTATATTTCGTATAAACTGTGCCTTTGAGGATTTTGTCGCCGTGATATCTGGCATCATTAAAAAGCGTATGACCAATATACTTCATGTGGACTCGGATTTGATGGGTTCTACCTGTTTCCAAATGACACTTAACCAAGGTGACGTAATACATCCGCTCCAACACTTCATAATGAGTAACAGCATGTTTTCCTTGACTACCATCTGCAAACACCGTCATTTGCATGCGATCGCGCTCGTGTCTTCCGATATTTCCAACTATCGTACCGGTATCTTCTTCGACATTTCCCCAAACTAAAGCAATATATTCACGTTCAATCGTATGGTCGTAAAACTGTTTTGATAAATGGGTCATGGCATAGTCATTTTTAGCGATCAACAAAAGACCGGAAGTATCTTTGTCGATTCGATGGACTAAGCCGGGTCTATCTGCCGAATTTCCCTTCATGACCGGTAAAGCCTGATTCTGAAAATGGTATAAAAGACCATTCACGAGGGTTCCTGAAGTATTGCCCACTCCAGGGTGAACAACCAACCCGGCAGGCTTATTTATAACCATTAAATGGTCGTCTTCATACACAATGTCTAATGGAATCGGCTCTGGTGGGACCGAAACAATATCGTCAGGATCTGAAGGAAGTACAAGTGCAATTTCGTCGCCCGGCCTTATCTTGTAGCTGGCTTTGACCGGCTTGTCATTGACCAAGACACAACCTATGCTTATCGCATTTTGGACTCGTGTACGAGAAACTCTCTCGAGGCGATCCATCAAAAACTTGTCGATACGGATAGATGTTTGATTCTTATCGCATACAATCCGTTGATGCTCGTACATTTCATCTGTAATCTCCAGATCTGTCATCTTAATTGCGCTCATCTCAAAATATATAAGTAATGCCTAAATCAAACCGTATAATATCTGTCGTACTCCTCTTTCTATCAAAAGCATCTAGCGTTGTATAAATGGACTTGCCTTGATCGGATAAAGCGTAATAGGGAACACTCAATCCAGGATAATATCCTCCTTTCCCATTCAAGTATATATCCCGACTCAATTTTACTTGAAGGCCGGCATTCATTCCATAACTAAGAGCAATCTGTCCTTCATCAAATTCACCGCTACTTGTGTCTGCCTGATCTACCAATTCCTTTCTCGTAAAAGTAAATAACCACTTAAAGCCGAGCATGGCTTCGAGATACAATTCTATCGGGCCTAAATTAATATTGGGATAATATCGGAACTTTCCGTCTAAACCTATCAAGTTACTATTCGTGGCACTGTCGAAATCGTAAATACCAAAATCGATTACTTCCGTAGTAATAGCATGAAAACTACCGATGTTAAAATAGTATGCTGAAATTCCCCAAAAAAAAGGTTGATCCTCATCAATTTGCCGTAAATAGCCTAGCTCAAATCCTAAATGGTTAGTAGTGATATTTTTACTAAAAGGCCCTGAAGGAACCAAATAAGAAAGGCTACCTTCCAAAAAATTAATTTTTGACTGTGCTTGTATTGTTTCTAATGAGACGATAGAGCAAAAAGTCAACAGCCCAATGATGGTTTTAAAGCGTATGTTCACTTAATCAGATATTATACTTAGCGCAAAGATAAAGGAAATCATTGATTTTCACCTAGACATCGCACGAGTAACTCTGCAACGTCGAGTACGACGACCTCGTCTTGTTTATCTTTTGATTTGATTCCGTCTGACAACATGGTGATACAAAACGGACAATTCGCAGCTATTATCCCTGCACCGGTTTCTAAGGCTTCTTCTATGCGCTCTACATTGATTCGCTTTTCTCCGGGCTCATCCTCCTTAAAGAATTGAGCGCCTCCTGCACCGCAACACAATCCATTGCTTTTGCAACGCTTCATTTCTATTAAATCCGCTTTAAGGCCTTCTATGATGTTTCGAGGTGCATCATATTCGCCATTGATTCTTCCTAGGTAACAAGAGTCGTGATATGTGATTTTTGTATGATTAAACGTGTCGCCTTTTACTTCAAGTTTTCCACTTTTTAATAGACTGTCCAAAAACTGCGTATGGTGTAAAACTTCAAATGTTCCGCCCAAGTCCGGATATTCATTTTTGAAAATGTTAAAACCATGAGGACAAGTAGTTACAATCTTTTTGACGCCATAACTATTCATGGTTTGAATATTCTGAAGTGCTAACATTTGAAATAAAAATTCATTGCCTGCTCGTCGGGCAGGATCTCCGGAGCACATTTCTTCCTTGCCCAAAATGGCATAAGAAACATTTGCAATATCCATTAACTGTGCAAAGGCTTTAGCTATTCTTTGAGCTCTAGGGTCAAAACTGCCGGCACATCCTACAAAATACAAAACTTCAACATCTATACCTTCTGCTGCGGCTTCGGCCATGGTTTTTATCTTTAGCATAACTTATTTTTCTTTTACTTTTTTTAATTAATTATTCATTGATCCAAGCATCTCGCTCGGTGGTAACTTGCCAGACAGCGCCATTGTTTTCTAAGGCTGTAAACATAGGTACCCACTCAGCCGGACCAGCGGATTCAGAAAGAATCTCATATCGTCGAAGCTTCAAAATTGGCTCTAGCGGATCTATCAAAACTGGACAAGCTTCTACGCAAGCATTACAAGTAGTACAAGCATGAATCTCTTCTCTACTGATATAATCAAACAGGGATTTGCCATCGTCATAATTATCTTTAGTCAAGGTTTTGATAGAGGTATTGTCTTGTGTTTTGGCAAACTTCATGTCTCCCGATTGGATATTTCGAGATACTTCTTCCGCTCTGTCTCGTATGTCCATCATGATTTTACGTGGAGAAAGCTTTTTACCCGTAATATTGGCAGGACAAACGGCAGTACACCGACCACATTCAGTACATGCGTAGGCATTGAGTATGTTTTTCCAACTCAAGTCAAATACATCCTTGGCTCCGAATTCAGGTAATTCTTCCGTAGCTGAAGCACTCGTTTCCGCCTCCATACCCAACATAGACTTTACCTCATTCATGATTTCAGGCATGTTTTCCATCTTTCCTCTGGATTCCAATCGACTAAAATATACATTCGGAAAGGCTAGGAATATGTGAAGATGTTTAGAAATCGGTAAATACAAAATGAATCCAAGTACAACAAAGATGTGTAGCCACCATCCAAATCGCTCTAAAAACATCAATGACTCTGGGCTCATTCCACCAAAAAGTGCTGGTCCTAACCACGAACTAACGGCAAGAAATCCGGTGTCGGTATAATGATCCGGTTGAATACTTTGCAATACCTTATCTGCTCCATTCATCGTAAATATACCCGTTACGAGCAAAAATTCACCGATGAGGATTAAGTTGGCATCTAACTTTGGCCATCCGTTCAATTCGGATTTGACTAATCTGGGAACTTTTAATAAGTTACGTCTATATAGAAATACAAAGGTTGCCGATAAGGCTAGAAAAGATAGGATTTCGATGGCATTTATAATCAAGGTGTAAAACCCACCTAATATAGGCGCAAAAAACCGATGTACGCCAAAAATACCATCTATGATTATTTCTATCAATTCGATTTGCGTGAATAAGAAGGCAATATAAATAAATAAATGGAAAACTGCCGGAATCAAGTTTTTGAACATTTTCTTTTGGCCTAAAGCAATGAGCACAACATTTCGCCATCGTTCACTTGACGATCCAGTAACTTCATACGGTTTACCTAGCATGATGTTGTGATATATTTGACTATACAACTTATATGCAATGTATCCGGTTGCGGCCAGCAAAAGTATAAATATGATTTGTTGAATCATGACCAGATTTTTTTAAATTTGGCGACAAATTACAAATTAATTTATTTTTAAGTAAATTTGTCTTCTAATTTAAAGATATTCTAAATGCTTATACTCAATCACGATCAGATAAAACATAAAATTTCAAGGATTTCTTATGAAATTTTAGAACGTCATGATGACGATAATACCATTCATCTTGTTGGTATTAATAATAATGGATATCGCTTTGCATCCTTGTTGTATAATCAACTCAAAACGATTAGTGCTAAGGACTTTCAATTATCAGGGATTACCTTAAATCCGGCTCAGCCACTGATGACACCAATTGATACTGAGTTGGAGGCGCATTCTTTTGATGGGAAATCAGTGATTTTAGTTGATGATGTTGCAAATACGGGTAGGACATTATTTTACGCATTTATTCCGTTTTTAAAAACGCTTCCTGCTCGAGTTGAAGTTGCAGTTCTTGTGGATAGAAAACATAAACTATTCCCTGTCAATGTGGACTATGTAGGCTTGTCCCTTGCTACAACGGTGCAAGATAACATCTCTGCTAAATTGACGGATAGTGAAGCATTTTTAGTGGAAATTATGTAAAATCTATTTCGAATAGGGAGGCAAAGCTTTTTCGATAATTAGCATTTCAATTATCGAAGTGATTTTTATTACGAGATTTTAAATGGATAGGAAATGTGGGTTTATTTAACAAACTATGAAGTATGAGTTAATTTACTGAAAATAAATTAGGTTGAACACTTTTGTAAGTCACAGTATTTTTACTATTCTATTTAAATGATAGTGTCTAATATTATGAATCTTAAAGAAATAAGCTCTTGCTAACTCTTAAAGATAATGTTTTCATTAATCGTCAAGAAAATAATAAACTTTCCATCATTTGATTCTTATGAATATGATTCGAATTGCCTTTTTTTAGAAAATTTCATTAGAGTCCGATAAAAAGAACTTTTAAAAATAAATGGGGATTTCTCACTATGTTCGAGATGACGATCAGTGAAAAGCGATGAATTTTTTAATTTTTATCTGACAACAATGAAAAAAATTATACAAAACTTTAAAATCTGACAGTTTAAATCAAGAGAGTCTTGAATAAGCTTTTTGCCAAATAATAGCGATATTAGTCCCTAAACTTTAATATGGTTTAGCGTGTTGAAATCTCAATAAAATTCAATTGATAAATTTATATATATATAAATTGCTTGCATATATGTATATATATATAAAAAATATTTAAAATAATCAATTTAAAATACTACTTTAGAATTCTAAAATTATCTTAGCTCTGATAAAGATTTTTTAATAATTAAATATAAAATTAATTTAATGATTGGATTGACTTAGCATAAAAATAAAAGGTGGCATCTTAGTAAGATTACCCTTTGTAGCGATTTGTTTTTTACTTTACACGATGACTTAATAATAAAATAAAAGAGCCTGCTAAATCCATAATTTTATGGGCAGACCCTTCCGTTAGGCCGGAAGGGCAAAGGTAAGGTTATTTTTGGATTTTTAAGTTTTGATTTGTATGATTATTTTTATTTAATTTTTTTTAACACAATAACAAAATTTATTTATTATGAGACTCTTAAAAAAAATGACCTTATGTTTTATGATTGGCGCTGGTACTTTAATTACTAGTTGCGAAAAAGAGAATCAAATATTAGATGATGCTCAATTATCTTATAGTCCGATTCTTGTGGTAGGTAATCCAATAGTCGAAAATGGTACACTTAAATTTGCGGACAAGGAAGTTGCTTTGGCTTATATGATGAACCTAAGGGCTGAATTAGAAGATGATATAGAGGGGAATATTGAAAGTGTATTGGCGCATCAAGAAGTTTTGGGCTTTACTTCATTATTGAGATTAGTTGAATCTAATGGCGATAGTGCGTCTATTTTTATTGCACCATATCTCAATGCGATGCTTAATGCCAATTATGAGTTTATTATTGGCGATAGTATTTATGTACACAAAAATCATGAAGAAACCTGGATTGCATCGAGCGATGATGAAGAATCCATAGCCGTATTTAGAGCAAAAGAGCCTGGAACGTATATTGAGGAGGAAGAAATCAATGAACGTATGGTCATAGATGGTAAACGTGAGATTGAAATGGCACCTCCAGGTTGCTGTCCACGTTATGGTAAAACCATTCGAAAAGATGTGCTTTATGACAGAGGTCGGAGACTAGAGCTAAACTCTGAAGTCGAAATAAAAAGAGGCTTTTTGTGGGGCATGTATGTTTATACCCGAACTAATCTATTAGTTGATAACCGTAAAAACACTAAATTTTACGCATTAAAAGTTGAAGCCTTTGGAAAATTCAGGAATAAATCTTGCGACTTGAAATATACAGACTATGATGTAAAAAATTGTGTAAGTTGTAGCTCTGTTAGTGTCAGTATTTTTCACTACGATCGCAGTCGTGATCGCTTTTACGATAATGAGGTAGGAGGTACCATAAAACTTATGGGACTTAGTGGTGGATGGGTTAATTATTCCATTTATCCACCTTGTAGATAAATTTTATAAATAGTACGGGCATCTGCAATATGCTCGTACTATTTTCGTTTTTATGAAAATCAAAATCAATAAATTATGCAAAAGGTCGTTGTTTTATTATTCAGTGGATTCTTGCTCATTTTTAGCAATTTATCTATTGCGCAATCATCCTATTCCATAGATACTTTTACTATACAGTACGATACCTTGACGGATTATAATTCTATCATTGTAGAGAATTATAATTCTGAATTTTATGTCGGATGGTTTGAAAGAGACTATGATTTGGGCTTTGATTTTCCTTTTTTTGATGCAGAGTACTCTACTGCTTTTTTTAATAGTGACGGTTTAGTAGCTATTGGAGATGGTGGCTGGTATTCGCTTTATGTCTATGATGCAGATTGGCGTATATGTGGAGAGCCGGAATCCTTGTCCTATTCTAGTATAGACTATAGATATAAGCGCGATATAGAAGGAGATTTGCGTGTATTTAAGATGGAGTGGCACGATGTAGCTATTTGTATATATGATGATAATGACCACTCTGAGCGTTATAATTTTCAGTTGTGGCTATGGGAAAATGGCGATATCGATATGATTGCCGGCAAAATGCCCTTAGATACGACGATATTCAAAGAAGGTGAAGGATTTTTTTATACTGATAGTTATAAGATATGTGGTGCTGCAATTGTTAAACCTGATGACACTTATGGCATTTCTTATGGTGGTAATTATAGAGTTCCTGATATTTTGGAGGGTGAGCCTGAAACGATTTTAGTAAATGTATTTAAGTCCTTGCCACACGAAGGCTTTGTAGTGAGGTTTAAAAGGCAGACGACATCGACGGAAGATACTAAGCCTACCTTTACCTTGCCGAGTTTGGTGAGAGATGAGCTACTTATCCCTTATAGTTTTGAGTTTGAGTCATATCAAATGCATGATTTAAACGGTACGATCCTTGGTGTAGGCAGCGACCATGATGTCTCTGTAAGTCACTTAACACCCGGTATGTATATACTTAGTTTTAAGCGTCATGATGGTGTGTATAATCACAAGTTTGTCAAACAGTAGATAGGCGATGTTTTTTAAAAAAAGCATATGAAAATGATGGTTCGTTGTCCAATAAATAATCTTCTTCGCTAGAATCTTTAATTTTATAAAGTATTAATAGTTCTATTGCGCCTACAGATATCCTCAATAGCGTATAAACTTTGCAGTAAGTATCGATGTTTAAATTATTTAAATGCTAGTGCTCTGTCTATAAAATGACTTAAATTATAATGGAAGTTATTTTTTTAACGATGAGATTTTAAATAAAGAACGACATTTTATTAATTTCTTTATATTGACGGAACACTAGAACTAATCAATATCAGATATGGATTTATATGTAGGAAGTATTCCATTCAAATGGAAAGAAAAAGATTTACTCGCTGTCTTCAGTGCGTATGGTGAAGTCGTTGATGTAAAAGTGGTTATTGATAATATCACCAGACAAAATAAAGGATTTGGTTTCGTAACGATGTCTTCTAAAGAGGCGGCCATGCGTGCAGTGGAGGCGTTAGATGGAAGTGAACACCTCGGACGAACCATCATCGTTCAGCTGTCAAAACCTAAGACGCAACAAGATTCTTCTCCTTCCGGCCGAAAGGGCACAGGATCTACTGAACATGAAAACAAACAACCATTTTGGAAGCGTAGAAAAAAATCTTAGTGATGAGAATTAGCCTACTGCAATTTGCACCGGTATGGTTAAATCCTGAAGCAAATCTCCATTTGATTCAGGAACATTGCGGTCATCTATTAGGAGCATCGGATATGTTGATTCTGCCGGAGATGTTCAATACTGGGTACGTCCTCGATACAAGCCTTTTGCAATTTAGGTGGCAGGCCGAAACCATTGTGCGGTTGCAGGAATTAGCCGACACCTTTAGGATTTGTTTTGGAGGAAGTATTCCGATGTTTAGACAAGGAAAATGGTACAATACTTTTATCTTTGTGGATAAGGATGGCTTGAAGTTTCATTACGATAAGATCCAATTGTTTTCGTTGGCAGGAGAAAAAGATCATTATACTTCCGGAAAATCCACTTCGTTATTTCAATATAAAGGATTCAGTATCTTGCCCTTAATCTGTTATGATTTGAGATTTCCTTATCTTTCTTTTGATGCGAAAATCCCGGATTTAATCATTTATTCAGCTAATTGGCCTGTATCTCGAATCGATCATTGGAAATCATTAATAACGGCTCGAGCTATTGAGAATTTATGCTATGTGGCTGGTGTGAATCGTATCGGACATGACCATAATGGATTTGAATATCCGGGTGATTCTAGAGTGATTGACTATAATGGACACACCATTGCAACATCAAACGCTACCAATGGAGTTGTTACCGTTGCCTTGGATAAGGCGGCTATGGAATATAAAAGAGAACGCTACGGTTTCTTGAAAGATAGAATGTTTTAATATATTGATAGTCAATTTATTGTTAAAAATGAATTGATGTATAACTTTAGGCGTGTATTTAAAATTTTATATAAATATATCAGGTGTATTAGGAGCATTGCAATCCACTAACATTACCATATGATTTTATATTTTGCTTATATCCTTCCTAGAGTTTGCTTGAATAGCACTAGTTTTGGTTACATTTCACCTACAAGTCGGCAAATCTCTAAAACCGTATCAACGCCTTGTTGCATATCTTGAACAGATGTCCATTCGTATTTTGAATGGATGGCTTGTTCTCCTGCGAATAGATTTGGACAAGGTAATCCCATATGAGAAAGTGTGGCACCGTCTGTTCCACCGCGAATACTTGTATAATTCAACTTAATATTGAGGTTTTTCATGGCTTGAATCGCCAATTGGGAGACATGTGGGTTTTTATCCAAAACATCCTTCATATTGCGATATTGAACCTTAACCTTAATTTCAAAAGTAGAGTTCGGATAATTTTCCATGATATCTTTAGCCACTTGATTGATGACTTCAGCGTATTCGTCCAATTTAGCCGTTTCGAAGTCTCTAAGGATGAAGTTAACTATGGCTTGTTCTAGGGTACCGGATATTCTAGTTGGGTGTATAAAGCCTTCTTTATCTTGGGTTGTTTCTGGAGAAAGTGTTAATTTAGGAAGATTTGCAACAATTTCTGAAGCAATCTTAATGGCATTTTCCATTTTATCTTTTGCATAACCCGGGTGCGCACTGACACCAGTGATAATTAATTCCAAGGCATTGGCTGAAAAGTTCTCATCTTCAAAGCAACCTAAATCTCCCGAATCGAGTGTATATCCAAAGTCGGCATCGAGTAATTTGAGGTCAACTTTAGCAACGCCTTTACCTACTTCTTCGTCTGTAGTAAATAAAGCTCTGACATCTCCATGTGGAAGATCTGGATTGTTGACGATTTGGTATAGTGCATCCATGATGATCGCAACACCGGATTTATCATCACTACCCAATAAGGTAAGCCCACTAGCCGTGATGATATCATGACCAATTTTGTCGTTCAAATTAGGGTGTTGTTTTGGAGATAATACAATCGTAGGATCGTCCGGCAACACGATATCTTGTCCTTGATAATTACTGTGAAGGATTGGTTTAACATTTGTACCGCTACAGTCAGGAGCTGTATCTAAATGCGCACAAAAGAATACTTTAGGTGCTGATTTCTTTATATTCGATGGAATAAATGCATATACATAGCCTGCATCATTGGTCGTATATTGAATCTTAAGTTCGTCGAGTTCTTGGCAAATTATTTTGGTTAAATCCTTTTGTTTTGCTGACGAAGGAAAGGTATCACTCAATGGATCTGCTTCTGTATCGACTTGAACATATTTCAAAAAACGATCTTTAACTGTATATTTCATAAGACAATTTTAAAATTAGCTCAAAGATAGCTTTTCTAAACTTTTTAAGGAAGAAAGCATTCGATAAATCGTATATTTTATCCGTAAAAATCTTAAATCTCAATAAAATCGAGTTCTATTTTAAAAAAAATCAATGACCTTTGGTTAATATCAAACATCGTCTTATATTGCATCAATATTATGGATTTTTATGAAAGTATTATATACAAGTGCAGAGTGTTATCCCGTTGCTAAAGTAGGCGGATTAGCTGATGTTGTTGGTTCCTTGCCCAAGTATTTGGAAAAAATCGACGTAGAAACGAGTGTCGTTATACCGGCTTATGATATGCCATGGTTTGAAGGCAAGTTATATCGAATCGTGCATCAAGGTCATTTTCATTTAGGTAGCGAATACCTGTATTATGAAGTAAGATATTTTATTGATGATATTCTTGGCTTCCCATTCTATACGATTTATATTCCGACAAAGTTTGATCGATACGGAGTTTATGCTGGTCGAGATGGGTATTACTTTAGAGACGAGATCGAAAGGAATGTATCTTTTCAACGTGCGGTATTGAGTTGGTTGAGGGATGCAAAGATGCATTTTGATGTCGTACATTGTCATGATCATCACACGGGATTGATTCCTTTTATGATGAAATATGCCTATGAGTTTCGATCATTAAGCCACATTCCTATCGTTTTTACAATCCATAACGAACGGTATCAGGGCGCTTTTAGCTGGACAAGAGATGGACTTTTGCCACAGTATGATAATTGGAAAACAGGAATGTTGGATTGGAGCAATACGATTAATCCGCTTGCATCGGCAGTCAAATGTGCGCATGTCGTGACCACAGTATCACCCAATTATATGAATGAATTGAAGCACGATGCCATGGGTCTAGAGTCGTTGTTTCGTACCGAAGGTGGCAAGTCTATTGGTATCCTGAATGGTATCGATAATGAAGTCTGGGATCCTTCGACTGATCCAATGGTAGATTATCATTTTGACGGCGACCATGTAGCATTTAAGGCACAAAATAAAAAAGCGTTATGTCAACTGGGTGGCTTAGATCCGAATCTGCCTACCTATGCTTTTATAGGACGACTCGTATTGGAAAAAGGTGCTGAATTTATAGCAGGATTGGTGGATACGTGGCTCTCACATCATAGAAATGCCAATTTTATAATTCTAGGTACTGGCGATAAAAGTATAGAAAATGCACTTAGAAGCGTGGCCGAAAGACATCCGTATCATGTCGCTTGTATGTTGGAATATAACGAGGTCGTATCGCATAAAGTATATGCTGGTGCAGATTTTCTCTTGATGCCTTCTCGGGTTGAACCTTGTGGATTAAATCAAATGTTCGCTATGAGATATGGTACTTTGCCGATAGTAAGATCTACAGGCGGTCTTTATGATAGTGTCCGAGATATCAGCGAACCGGGTGGAGTAGGGTTTAGGTTTGATAACATGAACTTTGACCAAATGATCCATGCGATCTGGCGCGCTTATGATTTGTATCAACATCCTGAGTATAAAAATATTTGCGTCGAAAGAACCATGAAGTTGGATTTTTCTTGGAATACTTCAGCGCAAAAGTATAAAGAGATTTATGAATATTTAGTGAAATAGATTGGATTGACCCAAGTGTGGATTTTATGACAATGGGAAATCGTCGATTATGTCACATTTTTATGATTTGATCTTGAATACATTTTTCCATTAAGGCTTTGGTTAAAAGGATGCCTTTTTCTTCTGTAAAGCCATTGCCCTCATATTCGATGTTGATAAAACCGGAATATCCTGCATTGAATATGATTTCTACCATTTTATTGTAGTCAATTGTGGTCTCAAAACCCATCTCACCAAAATCATAAGCTTTAGCGCTTACGCCACCTGCATAAGGCATCAAAAGTTGCATCCCGAGATATTTATCAAACGATTCTAGACAAGTTGTTCCCCACATGGCTCCACCTGCATACTTTATGCAGAAATTATCAAAGTCAGCTAGTGTACCGACATCCGGCGAATTGACTTGTTCGATTACATGTGCTAGCCAAGTTGCATCAGATGAGTATCCTCCATGATTTTCTACCAATATCCGAATTTCCTTATTTTGAGCATAATTAGAAAGTTGACGAAGTGCTTCCACACCAGCTTGTGCAACCTCGGCTTTATCACCATCGCCATATAAGTTGACTCGTATCGCTTGACAACCCAAATAGGCTGCGGCATCGATCCATTTAAAATGATTAATAATCGCATCTTGTCGTGAAGAACTATCTATATCCGCCAAATTTCCTTCTCCATCAACCATAATAAGCACTTGTTGGACTTTGAATTTTGAAGCTACTTCATTTAGACTGTCCAAAAACAAAGTATCTAAAATGGGATTTTTTAAAAGGGTACTGACATATTCGACTGCAGAAAATCCGAGATTAGACGCCTTTTCTATAAACTGGATATTATTCATTTCGCCAGATTTTAAGGCTCTATGAAAAGACCATTGTGATAGAGATAATTCTATATGAGGTATCTTCTTTTCAGGAAGCGGTAAGGTATCCACAGAATTATTCTTACAACTGAATAAGAGTGTTATAAGAAAAACGATACTATATATCCGAAATATTGACCAATCAAATTTATAAAACATAACCTTTTCCTACAGAGTTATAATTGATACATCCTTGATAAGGCCCAGGAATGGGAATAAATTCGCAAAGGCCGCCTTTAGCACCGACTTCACTCGTAAAATATCCTGAAATGGTTGCTTCTTTAATAGTTTTGAAGATGTGTGGCTTTTTGCCAGTTTCGTCAACGTAATCTTTCATCTGATTGCTCAAATGTTCGAGAATAACCTCTTTTTCTCCGGGTGTTAGGGCTATAAAAGCCTTGGAGAATTTCCTAGTTGATTCTTTGTTAAATTCTTTGAGCGTTTCTCGAAAGTGATTTTGGGCTTCCTTTTCATAAAAATTTGTAATCATCTCGTCGATATATCGGTGACATAAGGCATCTTTTGCCCCGGGCGTGTCTGTCTTAGGCAATATGGCTTCACATATTTCGGCAAGTAAATCGACTTCCTCATTTGAAAGCGTTTTTGGATTCCAATCTTTATCCGTATTAGCCGTGCATCCACCCAATAGTGCTGCTGTTGTACCCGCAGATAATGCATATCCCAATAATAAACCGGATGTTTTCAATACCTCGCGTCTATCCATGATGACTTAATTTTTTACTATTTATAAATTTCCCTTTTTCAATTCTTCTACTGCATAATGTGCAGCCCGTGCCGTAAATGCCATGTAAGTAAGAGATGGATTCACACAGCTGGAAGAGGTCATAAACGAACCGTCCGTAACGAAAACATTCAATACACTATGAATTTGATTCCATCGGTTGAGAACCGACGTTTGGGGATCATGTCCCATGCGTGCTGTACCCATTTCGTGGATGCCTAGACCCGGATTGCCGCCACCGTCGTAAGTTTTGACATCCTTTAATCCTCCTGCTTCACAAATTTCGGCGGCTGATATTTGCATGTCCTTTCTCATCTCGATTTCGTTGCTTTTCCATTCAACGTCCATGGTCAAAGTAGGCATCCCATGAATGTCTTTGACGTCGTGATTGAGTGAAATTTTATTTTCGTGATAAGGCAAACATTCGCCAAAGCCCATAATGCCGAAAGTCCAATCTCCCGTTTGACTTAAGGCCTCTTTTAGAGCTGTACCATATTGCGCTTCTGCTATATATCTTCCCCATCCTTGGCGGCCGCCACCACCTTGGTACCCGTATCCGCGTACAAAATTGGACATCTTGGATTTCGCGTCAATATTTCTAAATCTTGGTACATAAATACCTGTTGGCCTACGACCGTGATAGTATCTGTCTTTAAATTCATCGGACTTGCCGTGTGCGCCAATTTGGAAATGGTGATCCATGACGTTGTGGCCTAATTCTCCACTTTCATTGCCCATACCTTGCGGATGAATATCGGAGACACTATTTAATAATATCTGCGTACTGCCGAAAGTAGATGCACATAAAAAAATGATTTTGGCGTAGTATTCGTGAATTTCCTTAGTTTCTGAATCCATGACTCTAACGCCTTTAGCTTTTTTACCTGTTTCGTCAAGGATAACCTCTGTCACAATAGAAAATGGACGAATCGTTAAATTGCCTGTGCCTTCCGCAACGGGTAGGGTAGCTGCATTGGAACTGAAATAAGCACCATAGGGACAACCTCGCATACAGCGATTTCGCGTCTGACAAGTTCCACGTCCATAATGTCCACCATCTTTTGTGATGTGGGCACATCTTCCCATGATGATATCTCGTCCGAGGATTTTTTTTACATTTTTTTTGACCGATTTTTCGATACAATTATATTCAAAAGGAGGCAAGAATTTACCATCTGGTAATTGAAATAATCCTTCATTTTGCCCGCTTATTCCTGCGAATTCTTCTACATAATCATACCAAGGTGCGATGTCTTTATATCTGACGGGCCAATCTACGGCGATGCCTTCTTTGGCATTGGCTTCAAAGTCTAAATCTCCCATTCTGTAGGATTGTCTGCCCCATAAAAGTGACCGTCCGCCAACATGGTACGCCCTTATCCAGTCAAATGGTTTTTTTTCTGTATAAGGATAATCGGTATCTTTTGGCCACCAATGTTGATAAGCCGGAGCCATTGTATATCCAGTTCTCTCTTGAATTTTATAATCCTTCATTTGTTCGGGTGTCATCCGATTTCTATTGGGTAACTCCCACGCTTCTAGATGTGCTGTAGGATAGTCGCCATGCTTCACCATCCGACCTCTTTCTAAAACTAATGTTTTAAGACCTTTTTGGGTCAATTCCTTAGCTGCCCATCCGCCACTAATACCCGAACCTACTACGATGGCATCATAGGTTACTTCGTCATTGCCTTTTGAATTGAAATACATGTAGATGATTTATTTTTGTTATAAAACTTGGTTCTATACATCACAAAGGTAAATAGCATCTCTTAAAGATTGCTTCCGTGCTTCTATGTCTTTGAATTTTGGAATAAATTCTTGCGCAACATAGCCTGTAAACCCTGATTGAACAATGGTGTCCATAATCGCAGGATAGTATAGCTCCTGGTGCTTATCTAATTCATTCCTTCCTGGAACACCAGCAGTGTGGTAATGACCAAAGTACTGCGCATATTCCTTGATCTTCCGAATGATATCACCTTCCATGACTTGCACGTGATATATATCAAAGAGAAGTTTGAAGTTGTCACTGTTCAATCGCTTACAAAGCTCGACACCCCAAAGCACATGGTCACACATATAATCCTTGTGATCTACCTTACTGTTTAGGATCTCCATATGTAGCACTATGTTTAATTTTTTAGCTAAGGGAAGTATTTTACTTAATCCTTCTACGCAATTATTTAATCCCGTCTCGTCGGATATATTTCCACGATTTCCCGAGAAGCAAATTAGGTTTGTATATCCGGCTTCGGCCATTAAAGGCATATATTTTAAATAATTGTCGATGAGCGTAGCGTGATATTGCTTATCGTTCCAACCTTTGGTCAGCCCTATCTCTGCTCCTGAACACATGGATACATCAAGACCATGTTTTTGTACTGTCGGCCAATCTTCGGGCTTGACCAAATCAATGGCTTCTATCCCAATGTCCTTAGAAAATTCACATAATTCATCGATACTCATAAAACTGTATGTCCATTGACAAACAGCGTGTCGAATCTTCTTCTTCAGTATGGGCTTTGTCCAAAATAGATGCGTATCTTTTACATCCGAACCTATCCAAAGACCCGAAGCTAATAAACTGTTTTTGATAGCATCTCTTCTGTTCATAAAAAATAAATTATTGCGTTTCGTGAATTATCGTCTATGCTGTTTGAATGGTAATTCACAATTTGTTACAAATATAATAAAACCTAAATAGCGTAGGAACGAATTGCTAAAATATTTAAAAAAAAATAATTGATAAGGTCGTAAATAACAATAATTCGTTATCTTCATGGCTTCATCATGGGAAATATGAAATCAAATCTAATTAAATTCAAAGATTGGCATTTTAGCGGATTATTCATTGGTTTTGTTGTTTTCCTCCACCTTTTAGCGGTATTGGGCTGGGAAAATCTTGTTTTTACCTTTTACCAAAAATGGATTTTTGCACCTATTCGCATAGTTTACGATTACACCTTGGGCTGGTCACCTATTCCATTGCTCTATGTATTGCTTGCTGCCATTGGATTGGAGATATATAAGAAATTTCAGAAAAAAAAGGTTGACAAAGAAATTAGAACATGGAGCCATAGGAGCCTCACAGTTGTAAAAAAGCTATTAATAGTGTTAAGCTTATTTTACATCCTATGGGGATTCAATTATTACCGACCAGCTCTATTGGATAATGCGGAGGATGAATTTCCAGAATTGGATTCAACGACCTTGGTTCAAGAATTTATACAGGTTTCTGAGGAAATGATGCAAATTCGTAAGCTTCTGAATACGAATAATGGCTATAATAGTTTATGCCCCGAGATCGTCGCTATGGAAGATTCTATACGAAAATCGCAAATGCGAGTTTTAGATATATTGAAGATAGATCATGCGGGACGTGTACGAGTGCGTTTACTCAAACCCAAGGGAGTATTATTGTTATTTTCTACTGCCGGTATATATATTCCTTATGCATTTGAAGGGCATATTGACGGCGGATTACATCCTTTGCAATGGCCCTTTACAATGGCACATGAAATGGCACATGGATATGGGATTACGAATGAAGGTGGATGCAATTTTATTGGGTTATTAACATGTTTAAAGTCTCAACAATCCTATATTAAATATTCCGGGCTCCTGAGTTATTGGAGATATCTATACGGGGAAGTATCTTATAAGTTTCCTAAAGTTGCAGCTACGGAATATGAAGCCCTAATATCTGAAGTGAAAAAAGATTTACTGCAAATCCAAGAGAATTCCGATCGTTATCCAAGGTATTTCGATTTTATTCAAGCCTATTTTTATGATTACTATCTAAAAGCCCATGGTATGGAAGAAGGCTTAGAAAGTTATAACTCGGTTATCAACCTGATGATTCAATGGCGGAAGATGGAAGCTGAAAGAATCAAATATTAAATAAAATTTGTATATATCTCAAGTAAATACAAATTAATAATCTGATTATCATTAATTAATATATTACATTTATAAATATGTTATTTTGAACTAAAATTGTTTTTTGTGGCTGTTGGTTTATGTCGCATCTTTGTATTGTCAAAAGGGAATAATAATATAAAAACTCTTGTTGACAATTCCGGTTAAAGAATCGGTTTGAAATATCAGGAATGTTTATGGGATTAAAACAAAAAACGAGGATTGGGTTGTATTAGCTCAATAGTTAAAACAACGCAATCCTTTTTTAAATCTCGTTGACAACTATTAAGAAATTTTGAGTTTTAGGTGTTATATAAAAAAACAATAGTTTTAGCAATCGTAGAGAAAAAAATCTACACTTCATTTTAAGTTTTGGTAAATTTCATGGGAATCGAAAGATCAAAAAAAGGTCACTTTGGGGGAAGTGACCTTTTTTTGTTTGTGTGGGTATTTTTATAAATTCTATTAATATACCGCTTTCGCGAAATTGCTATTAACCTTACTTACGATTTTTTCAGCAGCTTTTATCATACCTTTTTCGTCTAGTGTCGAAACATTAAAGTACAACGAGACTAAATAATTATTGTCCAAAGCCCAATAAAAACGACCTTGATCAAAGCTATAAGCTCCGGGTCTTCCTTTAGCATCAAATTTTTTGAATTTCATAGGCTGGGTATTACCCATAACCATCTCTCCATTTTCGATTTTATTTGCAATGTAATTGCCAATATATTCCGGATAATCCTCATAAACAGAATTGGTTTGCAATTGAATCATGATACCTGCATTCGGTGTATCTGGATCATCCCAACGGAAAAAACACGCTCTTGAAAATTTATCTCTTGGATCTGTAGCATCTTTTAGCGTAACGTCCTCTTTTGCATTGAAGATAGATTTTACTTCTTCGGCACTGATTAAGCTACAAGAACTAGGTATCGTCAAAGTGGAAGGGTCAACAGGTGGCCCAATTTCAGTTGGTAAAGCAACCTCACCTTCGGAAGTAGAAACGCTGCTTTCGTTTTTACAGGAAAAAAACGTCATTCCCATTAAGCATATCAAGATTAATTGTCTCATTCTGAATTATTTTATGTTTAAAAATATTGGCCGCAAAGATAAAATAATAATTTAAAAAATTAAAAACATTTGTAATATGTTAACTACTTGCATGGATGAATTCAAAGAAAATTCATGATTCAAAACCTTGAAACAATAAAAACAAGGATTTACCTCCGATATTCGCTTCGGATTATCATAGATTTAATATCCCGTATAGTTTTGTGGCGTTATGATAAGCAATTCATCTTTGATGTGATCATCAACGTCTAATTGTTGGATAAAATCATGAATATCTTGCTTGGTTATGCTAACTTTACCTCGGGTCAAGGCTTTAAGTGCTTCATAAGGTTGCGGGTAAAATTCACGACGTAGGATATTTTGTATGGCTTCTGCAACCACCGCCCAGTTTTGTTCCAAATCATGGTTTAGTGCCGGCTCATTCAATACGATTTTGTCTAATCCTTTGATGATAGATTTAAGTGCAATCATCGTATGACCAAAAGGAACGCCCAAATTTCGAAGAACAGTAGAGTCTGTTAAATCGCGTTGAAGCCTGGAAATGGGCAATTTTGACGATAGAAATTCAAAAACAGCATTGGCCATACCAAGATTACCTTCTGCATTTTCAAAATCAATTGGGTTTACTTTATGAGGCATTGCCGAAGAACCAACTTCTCCTTCCTTTATCTTTTGTTTGAAATATTCCATCGATATGTATGTCCAAATATCTCTGCAAAAATCAATGAGGATATTATTGACCCTTACCCAACTATGGCTGATGGAAGCTATATCATCGTAATGCGCAATTTGCGTGGTAAACTTAGAGCGATACAATCCTAGTGATGTCGCAAAACGATCTCCAAATTCCGGCCAATTGATAGCAGGGTAGGTCACTTTATGTGCATTGAAATTACCAGTAGCTCCACCAAATTTGCATTTAATTCGTAGCGATTGAAGGATTTGAAACTCATCTTTTAATCGTTCGACAAATACCATAAATTCTTTGCCTAATGTCGTAGGTGAAGCTGGTTGCCCGTGTGTATGTGCAAGCATGGGAATACCTTGGTAGCTCGTAGCTTTATTTTCTATCAAGGCGATGACCTCACTTAATAATGGAAACATGGCTTCATGTTGCGCTTCTTGAAGCATTAAGGGAAAAGCCGTGTTGTTGATATCTTGAGAGGTAAGACCAAGGTGAACAAATTCGATATACTTCCCCCAATCATTTTGCGTAAGTGCATCCTTGATGAAATACTCTACAGCCTTAACATCATGGTTTGTTGTTTTTTCAATATCTTTAATTTTTTGCGCTGCACTTTCATCAAACTCAGTTACGATGCGATTTAAAATATCTTTTATTCCTGTGGTTTGAAGATTTTCTAAACTAGGTAGCGGAAGGTCAATCAATGCTTTGAAATACTCAATCTCGACATAAACCCGATAGCGAATCAGCGCATATTCCGAGAAATATTTTTTTAGTGGTTGTGTGGCTCCGTTATATCTTCCGTCAAGTGGTGAAATGGATGTTAGCATAGATATTTGTTTCTTGATATTTATGATTTTTGTTCTAGATTTTGAACCGATTCTTCTTTTCTTTTTATAAAATAATACGTTTCGATTTGACTTCTCACAGCGATATCCTCGGTATTTTTTTTATATTTATTATTCATTTTTGTATTTAAGATCCTAGCTTTTACATTGTCATGAAGCTGAATATTGATGCATTCGGTAATGGTTTTTATAATATTAGTATCCAAAACGGGAAAAAGGGTTTCCACTCTAAAGTGTAAATTTCTCGTCATCCAATCTGCAGACGAAAGAAAAACTTCAGGATTTCCGTCATTATGAAAAATGAAAACGCGTGCATGTTCCAAAAAACGATCTACGATAGAAACTGCTTCGATATTTTCACTCAATCCTTTCTGACCGGGAATTAAGCAACAGATACCACGAACGATTAATTTGATCTTAACTCCGGCATTGGAAGCTTCATAGAGTTGTTGAATCATTTCTTCATCTTGGAGGCTATTCATCTTGAGTATCATTCTGGCCTTTTTCCCTTTTTTAGCGTGCTCGATTTCCCTTTTAATTAAGAATATAAACTTTTCTTTTAGATTGAATAGCCCGACACCCAATTGTTCGAAAGGTTGATGCGGTCGTTGTTTTGTTTCCAAAAAATTGAATACTCTGGCAACCTCGTTAACGATTTTTTTATCTGCGGTAAACAAGCCAAAATCGGTATATAGTTTGGCCGTATCTTCATGAAAATTGCCAGTTCCTAGATAAGCATACAAGGCTGGTTTTCCATCTTCCAGCCTGCGAACAAGCGCTAATTTGCTATGAACCTTAAACCCGGGCATGCTGTAATAAACGGTTACTCCGGCACGTTCAAGGGCTTCTCCCCATTTGAGATTGGCTTCTTCATCAAATCTGGCTTTAACTTCGATAAATGTGCTGACTTGCTTACCATTTTTTACCGCCTTTTGAATGGCTTCCATGATGCGAGATACCTTGGCAACACGATATTGGATAATCTTGATGTGGGAAACACTAGGATCATCTGCTGCATCTTCAAAAAATTTTATCACAGATTCATAACTATGATAGGGCAAGTACAAAAGATGATCCTTTTCTCGAATTCTATCAAAAATAGAAGTTGCATCTTCCAAGGCATCAATTCTGACAGGTGGCAATTCGGGATCTTTCAAATATCCCAGATTATAAGCCGGAAACCTAAAGAAATCCGCATTATTATGATACCTGCCCTCCGGTAATAAGTCGAGTTCATCAATTTCAAGAACCTGCATGAGATATTGCAAAAAGTGATTAGGCATGGTTCTGTCATAGGCCAATCTTGAGGCAACGCCCACATTCCGCTTTTCGAGGCTTTTTCTTATTTTAGCGAGTAAATCTCCGGAATATTCGTCATCGATATATAATTCCGCATCTCTCGTAAGTTTAATAGAATAGGTATCAAGAATATCATACCCAGGAAAAATCAGCCTAACGCTATACCGGACGGCATCATCTAGCATCAAAATTTGCTTTGCATCTCCTTCTTTTACAGGTAATTCGATAAACCTGGATAAATGGTCCGATGGGATTTTAACGATTGCGTATTCCGGTTCTGCCTTATCGTCTTCGCTTTCCTTACTCTTGAGATGAAGTGCAAGATATAATGCTCCATTATTGAGGAAAGGTTTGATTTTTTTGCCTACCAAAAGTACTGGTTGCACAAAGGGTAGGAGCGATTCCTTAAAATAAGTATCGACAAATTCTACTTGCTCATTATTGAGGTTTTTCCATGAAACAATCTGAATCCCAGCTTTTTTGAGTTGTGGAAGAATCGTCTTTTCAAATACTGCACTAAATTCTTTTTGTTGCTGATTCGCAATTTTTAGCAACTCTTTTAATAGTTGTTGTGGCGAATAATCGATATCCTTGAGGGTCGATTTATTAGTCCGTGCTACGTTGCGGTGGCTGGCAATTCTCACCCTAAAAAATTCATCCAAATTAGAGGAGTAAATCGCTAAAAACTTAAGCCGCTCCATTAAGGGAACGGACAAATCTTGTGCTTCTTGTAACACACGATGGTTAAAAGAAAGCCAACTGATATCCCTATTGATTAATTTCGGCATAGGATTTTAATAGATAAGTGCAAAAGTGATATAATTTTTAGGCAATTCATAATTTTATAGACAGATTTATAGGCTATCGTTATATTTGACATCAAAGATTTATCCAACACGTCCCGTTTTACTAAATAAATGGGCAAAAAATGAACCAAAAATATCTAAAGATTACTATTCGATGCCGTTTCGGAATCTTGATTCTGATTAGGTGCTTCGATTGGAAATTTTTTGAAGTACATCATACCTGCATATCCGGAGATGAGATCAATAAGTACATGGATGATTACAACTAATAATAGAGATTTTGAAGATAAATAGATTACACCTAATAACAACGCTATTCCTGCTATTTTCATCATCGACCACCAACCTTGATACCGATGTCCACTTGCAAATGCTATGGCAGGAATAAGAATGGCATAAAATGTCTGGTAGGGTAACCCGGTTGTGATAAATAAGAGGTATTGGATCAAAAATCCACGATAGATGAACTCTTCACTAAATCCTGCAGCAAAGGATAAAAAGATATAGGGCTTGTATTCTGACCAATTGCGAGGAATGATATACTCAAGTTCTTTTGCTTCCTCGTTGTTTTTATCCTTCTGAAGAAAGGTGGAGATGATGTCAATGGTATATAAACAGGCTAATGCTAAGATGGCTAATATTACAACATTGGTGATTTCTGGCCATTGAATCCCTAATGTAGTCCATGACCTTTTTTGAATGTTCCAGACCGTCAGCACTAAAGAAGCAGCAATGATTAGCATCCAACCATTCGTATAGAATAAGTCTTTTTTGGGTGGCAACATTTTGACGATTTCCTCATCAGGTTTCCCATTTCTCATTGATAAGACAGGAAATACAACCAAGATAATAAAGGCGACTAGGTGATCAATTAAGCCAAATTCCAAACGAATGATTTAAGGTTGATTATACAATTTACGTTTTGTATCGTATGTTAAATAAATTCTGATTACTTTTGTTGTCAAATTTTTCTAAATATTTTATAGCCTTGCATTCTGGATACAATAAGTTAACCATAGCATTTGATGCCAAACGGCTCTTCAATAACTATACGGGTCTTGGTAATTATAGCCGATCGTTAGTGCGGTATTTACAGCAAAAATTTCCTGAACATGACTATCATTTGTTCACACCAAAGGCACAAAAAAATGAAGAAACTGCTTATTTCTTCGATCCGGAAAAGTTTACGATTCATACGCCACCTGCTTTTAAACCCTTGTGGAGGACGGTTGGCATGGCTGCTCAGATTAATAACTTAAAACCCGATATATTTCATGGACTTAGTCATGAAATCCCTTTTGGAATCCATCGAGATATAGCGACTGTTGTTACTTTTCACGATTTAATCTATGAACTATACCCAAAACAATTTGGGTGGTGGGATCGAAAAATGTACCAATTAAAATATAGGAGTTCGGCTCGTAGAGCCGCATATATAACTGCGGTAAGCAAAAGTACTTTATTAGACCTCAGTCGATTATATCATTTGGATGCAAGTAAAATGGAAGTCCACTATCAATCGTGTAACGAAGTATTCTTAGGCAATAGCGAGATGTCATCAGCCGATCGAGCACTTTTTCCCTTAGACATCAAAGAATATTATCTTTATGTCGGTTCTATCATCGAACGCAAAGGATTATTGTTGATTATTGACGCTTTAGCACAATTGCCAAATTCCTTGAGAAAACCCTTGGTCGTAGTAGGTAAAGGTGATTTGAAATACCTGACCCAAGTTAAAAATAGGATCAAACATCATCAACTTGAATCCTACGTTCATTTTATTCAAGGCATGAGCAATGAAGCTTTAGTTCAAATCTATGATCAGAGTTTTTGCTTGATTTATCCATCCGTATATGAAGGTTTTGGGATTCCGGTGATAGAGTCTTTATTTCGTAAAAAACCAGTAATTACATCCAATCTTTCATCACTGCCTGAAGCTGCCGGACCTGGTGCAATATTGATCGATCCGTACAGTGTTTCTGAATTAGTACAAGCTATGCAGGATATGTCGGATTCACGACGGTATAACGAATTGGCACAACAAGGACATAACTACGTTCAATCGAATTTTAGCCCGCAACAAACGACACACGCCATACACGATTACTACCAGAAAATCTTGCAAGAAAAAAATAGTACAAACTGAAGTTAGTACGATCAAGGGTAAAGCCTACTGATTTGATATGAAACCTTGAAATTGATTATATTTGCCCTTCATTTGCTCTTTTTGCTTTATCAAAGATTTATTTCAGTTTTAAAAAATACTCAAAAAACACATTTTAAATAAACCCTTTAATAGGTCATATGGTTTTTTATTAAATATGTAGATTCGCTCGTTTTATGTCGTTATATGTTTTAGGTTTGTTTTGTTTGGGACTTTTTGTCGGTGGATTAGGTACGATGATCGGTGCCGGAGGAGGTTTTATCCTCATGCCGATATTGATGTATCTTTACCCAGAAATGCCTGTTGGCGTAATTACGTCTATTTCATTGAGTATCGTTTTTATGAATGCTACTTCTGGGAGTATAGCTTATGCCAAAATGGGACGTATCGATTATAAATCCGGGTTAGTCTTTGGCTTGGCAACTTTGCCAGGTGCTATAGTTGGTGTCTATTTGACTAATCAGGTGAATCGATCCATTTTTGACATCATCATGGGCTTTATTTTAGTGATGATTGCCATTTTCCTGTTTCTTCGTCCACATGAAGGCGCCTATAGTCGAAATCATTCAAGTAAAGCACTCACGCACAGAAATATAACGGATAAGTCAAACATCCAGTATCAATACGCCTTTAACGAGAGACTCGGTGTGTACTTGAGTTTTGTAATTGGCGTTATTTCTAGTTTTTTAGGTATTGGTGGTGGCATCATTCATGTACCTGCATTGATTTCATTACTCAATTTTCCAACACACCTGGCAACAGCGACGTCCCATTTTGTGCTGGCGCTCATGGCTTTTACAGGTACCATCGTGCATTTAATCAATGGTTCTCTTCAACAGGGTTTAGATATTGCTTTGATGATTGGCGCAGGCGTTATTATAGGTGCTCAAATAGGCGCAGTTTTTTCTAATAAAGTCAAGGGACAATTTATAATTCGCGCCTTAGCGATTGCTTTAACCTTAGTAGGACTTCGCTTGATTTTCTAAACGAATGTAACCTAATATTTTACATAAATCAGAATCGGGAAATGGTCTGATGGATATCTTCCATCTTTAGCATGTGTCAATACTCCATGCTTCATTACTTTGAATGGGCTTTCATTGGAAAGGTAAATATAGTCTATTCGATCTTTAGCCGGACTATCGTACTTAAAATCATTGAAGGTCGCTAATGGTCCAAAGGGCGATTGTTGGCTGATGGCTCGACTGTCGTGCATATTCGCATTCAAAATCCGGATAACTTCGGAGTCGGGAGTAGCATTCATATCTCCCATAAGAAAACAAGGAATGCCTTGGTCGGACATCGTTTTTACTTTAGAGAGAATAAGTCTTATGCCTTCTAACCTTGCGGTCTCTCCCATATGATCTAAATGTGTGTTGAAAACATAAAATTCCTTTTTATAGACCTCATCATACATCAGTACATAGGTACATACTCGGTTACACGCCGCATCCCATCCACGGGAAACCATCTGCGGAGTAGGAGAAAGCCAAAAGGTATTTTCATCCAAGCGTTTAAATCTTGATTTTTTAAAAAATATATTCATGGATTCACCAGTGTTATTGGTCTCTCGGCCTAATCCTACATGATTATAAGTGGATAGCGGAGATGCTATATACTCCAATTGATCCGGCAAGACCTCTTGAAATCCTATGATATCCGGTTCGTAAAAGGCTATTAGATTGACTAGATTTTCTTTTCTGTATTCCCATTTATTAAGGCCATCTCCTGGATTATTATATCGGATGTTATAGGTCATCAAACTGAGTTCTTGCCCTGAAACCATCTTGACCAAAAATAAGAGAGTAAAAACTAGCGGATATTTCTTCATTTTTTTGTTGATATTTGGGTCATTAACCGACTCTTCCTGCAAGTAGATATAATACCGCCATTCTCACAGCGACACCATTCTCAACCTGATCCAAGATGATCGATTGCCCTGAATCTGCAACATCACTCGTGATTTCAACACCACGATTGATCGGACCTGGGTGCATGATGACGATCTCTTTATTGAGGCTGTCTAACAGAGTTTTGTTGATCCCAAAATAGAGCGCGTATTCGCGTAAAGAAGGTATATATCTCATATCCTGACGCTCTAATTGGATCCTCAATACATTGGCTACATCACACCATTCCAATGCTTTACGCACATTGTGTTCAACTTTTACTCCTAGACTTGCGATGTGTCTCGGTATAAGGGTGGCTGGACCACAAACCATCACATTGGCGCCTAATTTTTGCAGACAGAAAATGTTGCTCAATGCAACTCGACTATGTAAAATATCTCCAATGATAACCACATTTTTGTTTTCTAGCGTTCCTAGTTTTTCTTGCATCGAATAGGCATCCAATAAGGCTTGGGTCGGGTGTTCGTGAGTTCCATCGCCGGCATTGACGATATTTGCATCAATGCGTTTGGCTAGAAAGTGATGTGCTCCTGGAGCAGGATGTCGCATCACAATCATATCGACTTTCATAGCGAGGATGTTGTTGACGGTATCCAGTAAGGTTTCTCCTTTGCTGACCGAAGATGAAGATGCTGAAAAATTTATGGTATCAGCGGATAGTCTTTTTTCGGCGAGTTCAAAAGATATTCTTGTTCGTGTACTGTTTTCAAAAAACACATTGGCTATGGTAACATCCCTAAGAGAAGGTACTTTTTTTATGGGTCTGTTGATAACTTCCTTAAATTCAGTTGCTGTTTTTAAAATCAACTCAATATCTTCTTTCGTAATGTATTTGATGCCTAAGAGATGTTTTGTACTGAGTTGTGATAATGACATTATAAATTTAAGTTTTATCGGTTACGAATCAGATTTTCCGGAAAACAACAACACTTGATCTTCTCCATGATATTCTTTCCATCGAACACGCACATAAGCTTCATCTAAGGCATCAACAGCGACTCCCTTGTAGTCGGCCTTGATTGGAAAATGTCGATTAAACCTACGATCTACCATGCAAAGCATCTCAATGCTCGAAGGTCGCCCAAAGTCTTGAAGTGCTGCAATGGCTGCGTGAACCGTCCTACCCGTATAAAGTACGTCGTCCACCAACAAAACATTTCTACCTTCAACGATAAAATTCATCTCTGTAGAGGCGGCTTTCAGTGGTGTATCTCTGCGCCTAAAGTCATCTCTATAAAAGGTAATGTCTAATTTTCCATAATCAAAAGGTTGGCTACCCAACATATTTACTAGCTGATTTTTAATTCGTTCAGCCAAATATACGCCTCGTTCTTGAATGCCGATAAGACATAAATCTTCTAAATGGACATGCCGCTCGAGAATCTGATGACAAAGTCTCTGAATAGTGAGCCCAAATCGCTCTTTGGATATGATGAGTTTTCCTTGTTCCATATCGAGGAACAAAGATAAATACTTTTACAATTATATCGCTAAAACATGGAGGATTTATATGTAGAAGTTGTTATTCTTCGTCATTCAAATCTCTTAACATGTCAGAAAGGGGGTCGTCAAACTCCATTCTATTGTCCATAACATGTTTTCCGATAACTTCACACTCCGAAAGGCCAAAAATTATAAGCTCCATCAATGGCAAATCTTCTTCGTCGTATTCCTTATAATTTTCAGCTATTTTTTGGAGGCCTGCCACACGTAGTAGCTTTTTATTAAAATCAGCCTCTGTGTCATTATTATTGATTTCTAATGTATTGCCTCCTGAAAACCATGCTTTAACTACGCCATATTCATCGCGACCTTCTTTTTTGAGGGTTTTGTTTGGATTTGGGTATCTTTCGAGAAAGATTTCTTTTAGGGCTTGAAAAATCAGATGAAGAGCTACGTTGTAAGCGCCTTCTTGTTCGCCTTCATATACGAGCTCTATCTTTCCGGTGATGGAAGGTATTAAACCGATAAAATCTGAAATTCTAGTTGTCGTCGATGCTTCATTATTGATCAACATGCGTCGTTCGGCAGCGCTATATAGATTTTCTAACATGGTTATCCCAAGCCGAGCAGAAACACCACTTTTTGTATCAGTATAGTCACTTTCTCTGGCAATGAAAGCGATTTTTTCGATCAACATTCGATGGAGAAAAGGAACATTGACTTTGGAAGAAACGCCTTTGTCTATCTTACTTTCTTGTGCCGTGATAGACATAGATGTAAGCAAATCCGTAGGGTAGTGCGTCAATATCTGGCTTTCTATTCTATCCTTTAGTGGTGTGATAATGCTACCTCTATTGGTATAATCTTCAGGATTGGCTGTAAATACAAACGCTATGTCTAGCGGCAATCTCAACTTAAATCCACGAATTTGAATATCGCCTTCTTGGAGGATATTGAATAAGGATACTTGAATCCTCGCTTGTAAATCCGGAAGTTCGTTGATAACAAAAATAGATCGATGCGATCGTGGAATCAAGCCAAAGTGAATGACCCGCTCGTCGGAATAGGGTAGCTTGAGATTTGCTGCTTTAATTGGGTCAACATCACCGATTAGATCACCGATACTCACATCTGGCGTCGCTAGTTTTTCTACATATCGCTCAGACCGATGAACCCAAGCTATTGGTGTTTCATCACCCTTTTCCTCTATCAAATCCTTCGCAAATCTCGATATGGGTGTTAATGGGTCATCATTGATTTCTGATCCGGCTACGATAGGCATGTATTCATCGAGTAACTCTATCATCTTTCTAGCCATACGAGTTTTGGCCTGGCCTCTTAATCCTAGTAGGAGAATATTGTGTTTGGATAAAATCGCCCGCTCAAAATCCGGAATAACAGTATATTCATAGCCTAAAATGCCCTCAAATGTTTTCTTTTTTGCTTTGATCATGGAGATAAGATTATCTCGCATTTCTGCCTTTACGGATCGAGATTGAAAGCCCGCCCCTTTGAGCGCTCCAAGTGTATTTATCTGTTCGTGGTTCATCATGACGCTGAATATATTAGCACTGATTAAGAACATAATATCCAGTCATATGGTTTAGCGCCTTACATAATCTCTAGGCCTTAATCGTATTTATAGAGTACCTAAAAGGTAGTTATAACTTATTATCTGTAATGATGTCCATCAATTCATCGCGATAATTTTTTCCTATGGGCAGTTGTTTGACCTTGCCCGATTCGATGAGTTCTACCATATTGCCCAAGATAGCTGTTATGCGTTTTATATTGACAATGTACGAGCGATGGATTCTCTTAAATTTGGTAATAGGCAACTTATCTTCGAGGCTTTTCATGGTTTGCAAAGTAATCACTCTGCCTGTTTCTTGACGGATAATGACGTAATCTTTTAATCCCTCGATATACAGAATATCCTCAAAGTTTATTTTAACTAATTTTTTATCCGCTTTTACAAAAATAAATGCATCGTTGGAATCGCCATTTCCGTTTTCTGTTTCGCTCTGTTTCCTAGGAGCTACCAGAGAAGAAGCCTTGTTGACTGCTTTAAAAAAGCGTTCAAAAGATATAGGTTTTAGAAGATAATCGACAGCATCCAATTCAAATCCTTGGATAGCATAATCAGCATGTGCTGTGGTGAAGATGACTTTAGGCGGATGACTTAATGTTTTTAAAAATTCAATACCTGATAGTTGTGGCATTTGAATATCCAAAAACATTAAGTCTATACTTTCTGTCTTTAATATTTCATTTGCTTCAAGTGCATTGTTACAGATTGCTACCAATTCTAAATTAGGCATTTGCTGAACATACGTTTCAATAATCTCTTGTGCCAATGGTTCGTCATCTACGATTATAACTCTTATCATGATTCGATTTTTTAAAATTCTATATTGTTATTTAGGTTCAAATGGAGTTCTACCAGGTAGGTATTGGGTGTTTCTTGTATATTCAGGGAATGATGGTTGGGATAGAGAATATCCATGCGCCTTTTAACATTGATTAAACCGATACCACCGGTTCTTTTATCGATGGATTTGGGTATAGAAGGCAGTCTAGAATTTTCTATTTTCATCATCAATTGCCGATCCAGAATCTGGATGTCCATGTTTACAAAGCCTGGCGAAGTTGCGTCTTTTATACCGTGTTTGAAGGCATTTTCTAAAAACGGAATTAATAATAGCGGTGCTATCTTATTTTTATCTGCATCACCTTGTATATCCAAATGTATATTTACTTTATCTCCATGTCTCAATTTTTCTAATTCAAGGTAATTTTGCATATAGGTGATTTCTTTAGACAAATCCACCGCCTTTTCATTGCAATCGTATAACATGTATCGCATCATTTCTGATAATTTTAATACGATTTCCGGTGCTAGATCCGACTTTTTTAAGGTCAAAGCATATAAGCTATTTAGCGTATTAAATAGGAAATGAGGATTGATTTGTGACTTTAAAAATCTCAGTTCGGATTGAAGCGTTTGATTTTCTAATTCTTTCTTTTCTCTTTGTTGTTGGAGCCAATCCATGATAATCAAATAGATCGTCGTATATAATCCCGCAATAAAATGGGTGAAAAAGACGTACAATTGATTGGAAACGTAGCCAATTTGGGCGTCAGGATTGCCTTGGGCAAATAAAAAAAGAATTAAAGTCCGAATTGGCGTTACGATTAAGGCTATAAAGCTTAGTCCGATCAGATGAATGACTATATTTCTGTCTTTGATGTACTTTGGAAATAGAAAGAAAAAATCAGCATATGCGATAACGGCATAAAAAAATACAGCTATAAAGGAGACGACGATGGATTCGTAAAAATATCCAAGTTTTATATTGGCAAAAAAGATGATTAAGAATAACAATATCCAAAAGACTACATGATATAATCGCGTATTCCTTGTCCAATTGGAAATCCGTTGATCCGTATAATCTGTCAGATGAATCATAAAACTTATCTTCCTGAAGTTAATCCTTGCATTTTTGCATTTGCAAATTTACGGATATATGTAGCAGTCATGGCAATAAAATAGATTAAACTATAAAATCAACGGACTAATTATTGATATTTTCGCTGAAAAAATTAATTTAAAAGAGGTTCAATTACGATAGACTTAATTTTTAGTTACCTTTGCTGTATGAAATACTCATCCAAAGATTTACATAATCTGATTGTGATTTACGAAGACAATCACCTCATCGCTGTCAATAAGCCTGCTGGAGTATTGGTACACGGAGATGAAACCGGCGACCTCACTTTAGCAGATCAAGTAAAGTCCTATATTAAAATACGGTACAATAAACCAGGTGATGTCTTTTTGGGAGTGATTCATAGACTAGATAGACCTGTTAGTGGTGTCGTTATTTTTGCTCGAACTTCTAAAGGATTGACTAGGATGAATGAACTGATGAAAGACCAAGCCATTACTAAAAAATATATCGCGCTGGTTTCCAATCGACCTGAAGAGCTTTCAGCTCAACTTCGTCACCACATCGTCAAAGATAGCACGAAAAACGTGGTTAAAGCCTTTGCTTCAAAAAAGTCGGGAACGAAAGAAGCTTTGCTGGATTATGAATTGAAAGGAGAATTGGATGGTAAAATTTACTTGGAAGTTCAACCGATTACAGGAAGACCTCACCAAATCCGGGCGCAACTTAGTAAAATTAATTGTCCGATTATAGGAGATCTAAAATATGGTGCGACCTACTCGTTACCTGACAAATCTATTGCGCTTCATTGTCGGGAAATGAATTTTACCCATCCCGTGACAAAAGCGTATATTTCAATAAAAGCCGAGCCGCCAAGAACGTTTCCTTGGAATACGTTTTCTTTTTAACAAAGGCGAATAAATAAGTTTTTAGATACTCTTTCGTGGAAAAGTGGATCAATTAATAGTGAAATTGGATACAGCATTAATAATCAGCGGTATCGCATTGAGACACTGCAGCTTCAATATCTAGTATTGTTTTTTCTTTAAAATCAACCTGCCATTTATTATTGATGTAGTTAACCAAATTGGCCATTTCTACAACAGATAGTTTTTTAAAAGCAGGCATCTCTTTAGGTAAAAAGTCTTTGTCGTTAAATATAGTATCTAAAATCCCGCGCCTAATGATACAAACCATGGCATCATCACCGAGGTAGGCCGACGAATTGAGTGGTTTGATTAAAGATTTTAGGCCGCTACCGTCTTCCATGTGGCAGTTTTGACAATGGGCTTGATATAATCGTTGACCCTGCATATAAGGCGTGTCATAACATCCTGAAATAATTATCGTAAAAGCTAAAATAACAAATAACCATTTCATTTACAATTATTTGTAGGAGTCTGATAAGATTTTGATATCCTCAATGATTTTGGGTGTAGATTGCGGCTCTGTACCTTCACTATACGATCGGATATGGCCTGTTTTATCGACTAAAATGATTTTTCCTGAGTGATCAAAACCACCAGGTACTTCTTCATCTTCATAGGCAGTCACAAAGTATGTATCGGCTAACTCAAAAGTACCTTCCTTATCACCGGTAAGAAAATACCATTTGTTATGATCGACACCTAGGTTATCCGCATATAACTTTAGTCTTTCGGGCGTGTCTCGTACGGGATCAATCGTAAATGATACCAATCTAACCATTGGATTATCCTTGACAGCTTCGTAAATTTTATGCATCTCCTTAGTTACCCTAGGGCAAATAGAAGGGCAAGATGTAAAAAAGAAGTCTGCGACATAGATTACATCTTTAAAATCGGCATTGGTCATCAAAATACTATCTTGATTATAATGATGGATGGTTCCAACTGTATGGTGTACTTCTTGGCCATCAACCATTGCCATATTACCAAGATAGGGTAGTTCTTTAGGCTGTTGATTACAAGCAGTAATGAGCGTTATGGTCATAATCAAGAGAAACCCGGAGACTATATTTTTCATATATGAATGATTAAGCGTAAACAATATTTACAAAGGAATGATATCTTAATAATTAAATATAGTAGTACCTGCCTTATTCACCGTGCAATCTTACCTTTCTAGCCAACAAGACGTCAACTGACTCAACTCTGTCCGGATCAGGAATGCAGCAATCAACCGGACATACAGCAGCACATTGCGGTTCTTCATGAAAACCTTCACATTCTGTACATTTATCAGGTACAATAAAATAATAATCTTCCTCGACGGGTTTTTGCTTTGCATTGACGTCCACCGTGCTGCCGGTCTCTAAAGTATAGGTACCCGAGAGCGACGTTCCTTCGCTCATTGTCCATTCAATACCTCCTTCATAAATAGCATTATTGGGACATTCGGGCTCACAAGCGCCACAGTTTATACATTCATCCGTAATAATAATTGCCATAAGTCAAAAATATTATAATTTTATAACAAAGAAATAGCCAATATGTTGAATCGCCCTAATTTTGTTTTGTTTTCCTTTTGCTGATGGTGGAAATGATGGATAATCCAATATAGGCTAATACTATATAAGAGACTGATTCGTATTTGAATATAATAACGAATAGAATAGCTAATATCACCATTAAATATTGAAAAATATTGTCTTTAAAGGAGGAAGTCATCCCTTTAGTCGAAAACATGTGAATATTAAAGGAGACCATCATTAAGCCCATAAATACAGGTGTAAGGAAGTAATTAATCTTCGAATCAAAAAAATTGATAAATGTCTGACTTTCGTTTTGGATGGCTAGAATGACTCCGATAAAAAACATAGCATTGGCCGGAATGGGTAATCCCATAAAATAGGGTAGTGATGGCGTAATATTGAACTTAGCTAATCGGATGGCACCACAAACGACAATACAAGAAATCGCAGATATGGTAAACCAAAGATTTTCTTGATCTGGAGAATACAATGAATACAAATATGCCGGAGCCACACCAAAACTGATGACATCAGCAATAGAATCCAATTGTTTACCAAATTCGCTCTGTGCATTGAATAGTCTAGCTACAAATCCATCCAAGCTATCAAATACAAAACTCATCAATAATAATATCGGACTCCAAAAAAAATCTCCAATCATGATGGCTGTAAATCCTGCGATCAAATTTAAAGACGTAATGGCCGATGGTATATACCTTTTCAATGTTTATCTATTTTGAGCACAAATATAATAAATATTTTATAGGGTATTATGATTTATGCAACAAGTTAGAAAAGATAAATATTCTATTTAACATAATATTAATTATAGGTAATTTGTAAATAACAACCCATAGCTAAAATTAGGCATTCAGCAAACAAAAAAAAGGAAATACCATTGGATGATATTTCCTTAAACTAAGTGAGATTAGTGCTTTGTCAAACCAACAGGATTAGGTTACTAAACTGTTGGATAAAACAAAACTATTATTTTAGAATCCCATGCCACCCATACTTCCCATGGATTTTTGAAATTCTTCCATGGTCATTTTTTTATAACCCTTGGTGTCCATTTCAAATGCTTTAGCATCAACATCTTCAGAGATTTTAACAGCTACTGTAGTCATTGAAAATTGCGGATTGCCAAAAGTATATTCCATCAAATAACCTTCAAATTGAATAGACTGCATGCCTTGAATCAAATTGGCTGGAGTTTTAATATCTTGGGTAACATATCCTGTTATAGTTACACCCGCCATTTCAGGATTTGTAAGCGTCATTTTATAACAATTATACCCTAAAATCTTCTTAGTATCATTTTTGTCATAAACGATTTTGCTTTGATCAAGCATTTCTTTTTCTGCCGGGCTCTGAGCCTTGTCTAATGCTGATTCAACCCAAATTTTGTTACCCATAGCATCCATAAGCATATCCATCTTATTTTCTCCTTGTTGGATACGCGTTTTAACAGATATCATACCGCCCATCATGTCCATATTGGTCACATATTCCTTTTCATTAAAGAATAATTGAGTTTGGGAACCTCTCAATGCAGCCAATCCCATTTCCATTTGTGGGTCATCAGCCTTTACTTCGGTAATTTCCATAGTAATGGTGCCCTTATTAAGTGTTTTTTGAGCTGATAGTTGTTGTCCGGCACCTACCAATACAAACACAGCAATTAAAGATAAAAGATTTTTCATTCAACAATTAAATTTTACATTAAAAAATACAATTTATATA
>JAIXKS010000011.1:0-1344 GCA_026928325.1 Chitinophagales bacterium
TTTGTTATGCTAAAATTAAGTTCAATAGTGATTTTGACATCAAAATGGAGAAAGAGTGGTCTCTTGATACGAAAGTAGCTACTTTCTTCATGTTGAAAGTAATGGATATCAATAATGACTCTATTCCTGAAATTATTTCTGCAAAGACAGATATAGACGCATTTGCTAATGAGATTTTGATCGTTGATCCTGTATCAAAAGGTATTATCAATACTATAAAAACCTGTTATTTTAATCCACTAACCAATAGTAATCTTTTCCTTACAAATCCTATAGATGGGTATGAAATCATTGTTGCAGCTATTAATGACACAAGGTTTAATCCGAGCAACATAGCAGGGAGATTAGTCTGTTATAAATTTGATGGGAGTGTCAAATGGATTTCTGATAGCGGATATGGACTGAATGCATCAGTAGGATGTAATGGGAATTTATCATTTGCAGATTTTAACGGGGATGGGATACCTGAAATATATACAGGAAACGAAATTTTTAATGCTCGTACAGGCAAAAAGCTTGCTGATGGAGGTAAAAATGGTTTAGGTGTATTTAGTCAATGTTCATCTATAGCGGCAAATTTGGATGACGATCCGGATGATTTGGAATTAGCTGCAGGATATACCATTTATAAAGTAGTAATTAACAATCCTGATGGTATGACGGGCAACGAAATGATTGCTTACAACTTAGAAATTGAGGGAACTTTGATAGACGGCGCTACTATTGTAACTGATATAAATAACGACGGCAGATTGGATGTTATTGTTTCGGGGCATTATCGGGGAAATATTTATTTGTATATTTATATGATGGAAGACCAAAAATGTAAGCTTTTGGCAAAGAAAGTGAGTCCTTCATTTACTTATGGTGGATTACAGATAGCTGGTAACTTCTCAGGAATTCATGAAAAAGGAATAGCACAATTAACAAGGGATACGCTTAGGAAATTCTCCTATGATGGAACAGATATATTGTCTGAAGACTGGAAGATACCTTTAAAAGAATTGGTTCCATCTTATGCCATGTCGGCTTTTGATTTTGATAATGATGGTATTGATGAGCTTGTTTACCGGGACTTCGAAGAATTAGTAATTATAAATGCAAAAGAAGATAAGCCCGTTATTTTAGATAAATCCCCATGTAAATCAGGCACACTCGGAGAGTATCCTGTGATAGCAGATATTTATAATACTGGAACAGCGCGTATTTGCATAACTTGTTCTGATTCTATTGGTGATATGTTAGGCTACCTCACTATTTTCGGTCCACCCGAAGGTCAGCATTGGGCTCCTGCCCGCAATATCTGGCATCAGTACGGCTACAATCCGCTCTTTATCAATGATG
>JAIXKS010000011.1:2696-73522 GCA_026928325.1 Chitinophagales bacterium
ATCGCAGCCGAAGCGTCACAAGCGACAGCAACCGCCTGTGGCAGCTATCACTGGGCAGCAGGCGATACGACCATAACGAATAGTGGCGTTTACACAGCACGATATCTCAATCAATACGGTTGCGACTCAACCATCACCCTATCACTCAACATCGCACCTGAATACGACATCCAAAAGCAGGAAGAAGCCTGCGGTAACTACACGTGGCCGGTGACAAAGGAGCGCTACACAGCAACCGGCATATATAGCCAACTGCTGAAAACAGTACAAGGCTGCGACTCGCTCATCACGCTCGACCTGACGATACACCCGGAGTTTGAGTTTCACGATACAGTAAGTACGACCTCGCCATACTATTGGCCACTCAACGGACAGACTTATGACCAATCGGGTGTTTACACGGAGTTATTCCGTACGGAAGCCTCGTGCGACTCTATCCATGTCCTACACCTACGGGTCAGTTACAACACAGACATCTACTTCCCAAATGTCATCACGGGCGAAGGCAGCAACGGATATTTTACAGGATATAGCACGACGAAAGGCACACAAATCCGATCGTTATCAGTCTTCGACCGCTGGGGCAATCGGGTATTTCACCGAGAGCACTTCGCTACGAATGAACCGGAGGCCGGTTGGGATGGGAAGTTTGGCGGCAAGGATGTAGTACCGGGCGTATATATCTGGACGGCGCAGATCGTGCATAGCGATGGCAGAGAGGAGACTTTTTCGGGGGATGTGACTTTGGTTCGATGATTACTTGGGTTTAAAAGTGTAATTTTTATTGTTGATTTGTGGAATCGTTAGATTCGCTGATTCGTTGGCGAAATTGCAAGAACTGATGGAACTGATGAAATTGGTGGATTGGAGATTTTTTTCTTTAAAAAGCAAATTTTCGAAATTTGAAATTTCAAAATTTTATCCATGGGATTGATTGCTTCAGTGCCTGTATATCTTGACCAATTTTGGCAATAAACTGTTGATGGGCTTCTGTATCCGGATTGAATGGTTTGTGTTCGAGTGCTTGATTGATTTTATGGATTTTTTGTAAGACAGCCTTGGTATCTTCGTCAAAAAAATGGGCTGAAAATTTTTCCCAAATATAATCAATGGCTTGGTCATTTGGATGAATGAGGTCTCTTTCATAATATCGATAATCTCGTAAGTCGTCTATCATCCATTCATAAGCAGGAAAATAAGTCGTCTTGGGCACAGATTGAATGATCTTTTCGATAGTAAGTCGAAGTTTTGCTTTGCTCAAAGCGTTTTCTACCATACCATCTTTGATGTGTCGGACAGGGCTGACTGTAAAAATGAATTGAATTTTGGGATTGATTTGTAGCCATTGATTGCAGGATTGTATTAAATCTTCTGACATACTTTCTACTTCTGAATTTATTTTAGTAAAGCTAGACGTCGGTAGTTTATGGCAATTGGCCACTAGATTGCCGGATTCGTTTTCTATATAACCTATGGAAGTTCCTAATGTAATAAAGACAAAATCATGATTTTGGATTTTGGTATGCATACTTTGAATGCTTTGTTGTAGATGCTTCATCATATCTTCTGCATTCTGTCTTCCCATGGAACTATGAAAATCTGGATGAACAAAAATGCCTTGTGACGTTTTGAGCCTATGAGCTTCTGGAGGCTGATTGGTAGAAATATAATCCATAATTTTGGCTATAGCCTGAGGATGAAAGATGGTGCCAAAGGGATTTATATAACAATTAAATTTGTACATTTGCAACCTTGTACCGATATTTTGGGAGAAACACGACCCAAGTAAGAGCATAGCATGTTGATGGCGGATTTTGGTAGGGGATGGCGGTATTGAGAGTTCTGTGCGAAATATCATAAGTACAAATTAGATTCGAATAAAAGCGTAAATATGCGGATTTTTTCTAGGATTTTTAAACAATCTGAATCAGGAGTGCTTCCCGAAGTTCAATTCGGTAGAATGCGGAGTACTCGGATGCAGGATAAATATCAATCATGGACAGCAGCTATTCACAATTTTGAAAATGAAAGGTACCATAGGGCTTATATTCACTTATTGGACTATCTTTCGGATGAAGGTGAAGGAAATATCGAATATAATTCAGGTAAAGGAACAATAAAATTTAGGTTGTATCAAGGCTCCGTGCAGGTAGTAGGTTCAGTAGATGCTCATTTTTTTTCAGCCAGAGTCAAATTGGCAAAGTTGGAAAGAATCAATGAAAGTTTGATGCTTTGGCTATTGCAAGAAAATTACTACTTGAAATATTCTCGGTTTTCAATAGATCGGGATCATCATGTATGCCTTGCTTTTGATAGCGGTGTTGAGGATGGCACACCATATAAGATATATGAGGCTTTGAAAGAATTGGCGACAAAGGCTGATATCAAAGATGATGTTTTGTTGAGCAAATATCCGGAATTGACATTGGTCACGCCTATTCGTGCTAGAATACCAAGCAAGCAAGAGATAGCTGCGAAGTTTGACTTCATGAAAGTATCGCTCCGTAATTTGCTTCGCGAAGTGGCACAAGGAAAATTAGATAAAGCGCATTTTCCTGGAGGCATATCTTTTATCCTCTTAGATACGCTATTTAAAATTGATTTTTTAGTGAAGCCGGAAGGGACTTTGATGGAATCCATAAGCAAGGCCTATGATGTATTCTTTAATAATAGTGCGCTTTATATCACTGACAAAAATCAAGAGATAATTCAAATCGTAGAAAAAATGGCAGCTATAGACGAGGAAGCATTCGCTAACCAAATTTACGATGTTAAAAAGACCTTTAGTCAAAGCCATTTTGATGGCCAAGTATATTTTAGAGATTTGGTTCGGATTCAAATGAAGGATTTTGAATGGTATTATATGCATGGTTATGAAGTGTGTGCGTGTGCTATCTGTGGATATATTGTTGGCTATGCCCTATATACGATGGTACTTCCGGAATTGACGAAGTCACTATTATTATTATACTATAGAATCATGGAAGATGATTATTTTATGGCTTTAGGATATACAGGGTCTGCATTTAGACAAGGAATGCAATTGAATGCATCAACAATTAATAAAGAAATAAAAAGAATCTTCAAAACCTATAGTCCACCCGAATTGCATATAAAACCTGACCTGAATGATGTCGTGTTTGACGATAAAGCAGTATTTGGAAAAACCTTTGTAGAAATGATAGCAAGGATAGCTTATGACTAGTACAAAAGACATAGCATTGGTAGGAATCCGGCGTTCTATTGAATATGTGATTCAAAAACTAGGTTTTGATCCTGCGCAAACACAAAAAGGCCATGCAATATGGGTCTTAAATTATAATAGTGCGACGCTCCATATAGCGTATCATGAATATTCGGGCTTCATAATTGGAGATGTTTACCTATGTCGGATTCCGGATGATAAAAATAAACTATCGGATTTATATTTTTATTTGCTTCAGCAAAATGACAAATTACAAGGGTTTACTTTGTCGATAAATGAGGCATACATCGTATTATCATTGTTGATATATGATCAGAGTTTGCACATAGAAACAATGTATCAATTATTCAGAAGATTATTAGATACAGCAGATGCAATGGACAACCTTTTGGTTGATTCATATGGTGCCAAATGGTAATTATTTTAGATGTCAATTGTTAAAAAAGAAGATTTTAATTAATTTTTTCCTATATTTGTGGTGTAAAATGAATTTTATGTATATTTTTAGCCTTTATTTTGCAAATTCATTTAGCTAACTAACAACACATTTTAACAATATTATTAATATGAATAGAGTCGTTACAAGAATTGGAGTTTTGATTTTCATGGTTATTTCGCTGAACATATCTGCGCAGGATATTCACTTTACGCAGTTCTATATGTCACCGTTAAACCTGAATCCCGCGATGACAGGAGTTATGAACTGTAAGACGAGAATGATAGCCAATTATCGGAATCAGTGGTCTGCTATCTTATCAGCTAATGCTTATAACACCTATTCAGTGTCTTATGACCAGAAAATACCAGTAGGGAGAGAAGATTATTTTGGAATTGGAGGTTCGATTTGGGGAGATGTAGCCGGTGAAAGCCGTTTTGGTACTACCCAAGGTCGAGTATCTCTTTCTTATTCTAAAAAAATGGCTGGTTACAGGAAGAAAGCCAGTTACTTAGTTATCGGTGCAGATGCCGGCCTTGCCAATAGAGGTATTAGCAATCAGGATTTGAGATGGCCTACACAGATTACATCAGAAGGTTTTGATCCGGGAATCGATCCAGGAGAAAATCTTACAGATTTGAATTTCTTATACGGAGATTTATCTGCAGGGTTCTTGTGGTTTAGTATTATTGATGCTTATACAAACTGGTATTTTGGAGCAGCCATAGCGCATTTAAACAAGCCGAATGTTTCATTTTTAGGTAATGATGCGGATTTATATGCAAAATATACCCTTCATGCTGGAGTACAGTTTGAATTACAAAAGCGAATTGCATTATTGCCTTTTGCAGTATATATGGCTCAAGGTCCACACAGATCCTTTAATGGTGGTGCCAATTTGAGATTTGCTATGGGGCCATCAAGAACGACGAATCAATCTTGGGAAATAGGTACATGGTATAGAGTTGGTAATAAGGTGCCAAGCGGTTTGCACTCGGATGCTGTTATCTTGTCAACAAGATTCAATTATGAAGAGTTTGGTATTGGATTCAGTTATGATATTAACGTTTCAGGCCTAAGACAAGCATCACCAGCGAATGGAGCTTTCGAATTTTCTTTGATTTACAATATCTGTGGTCCAGAAAATAGAGGTGTTTATTGTCCAAGATTCTAAGTATCTTTAGATAATAAATAGACGCTCAGATAAAGTATAACTTTTGTAGAGTAATAATCATCAAGTGATTTCATCTTTGAGGTGATTTACAATTGGTTTTTATTATTTTTTGATCAGACCTTAAACATATCCATATATTATATCCCAGTTTGTAATAAGCTAGTGCTCCGTCCACAAAATAATCTTAATAAAATGTTGTTATTTTTTCAAATTTCATCGTTAAAAATACTCGTGATAGTTACCACTATGCCTGCGTTTTTTGCCTTGATCTTTCAAAAAATAACTTCCATTATAATTTAAGTCTTTTTTTATAGACTGAGTACTAGGTTGTTTTTATATAGCTATTGCAATGGTGATGTATGCTCATTAAAAAACCCAAAAAATAGTAAAACATGTTTGGAGGTAAAAGCGAAAAGACAAATAATGCGAATGTACAAGTTTCTGCCAATGCTAGTAATAGTATCGTAGAAGGAACAAGTATAAAGGGAGACATAGTAGCCGGTAATGATATCCGGATTGATGGAACGTTGGTTGGTAAGCTAGATTGTAAAGGTCGTGTGATCGTAGGTCCTCAAGGAAGGATAGAAGGCGATATCAAGTGTGTCAACGCCATCATCGAGGGTTCATTTGAAGGCACGCTTAGCGTTCAGGATTTACTTACGGTCAAAGAAACCGGCGTCATCCATGGAGATGTAAGTTGTGACAAACTTTTTATTCAGACAGGCGCTGTTTTCAATACGACTTGTACCATGGGTGGTCAAAAAGTAAAACCTTTGGTTAATAAGGAAGTTGGCGCTAAGGCCTAACCTACACTTTACTACCCGAAAAGAAGGTAGCTATGCCTAATAAAAAGGATCATAAGATATATGAAAAATCGCGCGAATATTTAAAGTATTCAGGCTTGGCCTTTCAGTTTGCCGCAGTAGTTTTAGTTGGTTACTTTATAGGTAGCTGGTTGGATCAACGGTTGCAGTTCGATAAGCCGATAATGACGATGTTGCTGATATTGGTATTGTTTTCAGGATATATGTACAAATTGTATGTCGAGCTAAGCAAGAAACCATAATGCCATGAACATGTATCTCAAAGGTTTAGCAATAACCTTATTAATATTGGGTCCATTATTGGTGTGCATACATATCATTTTAGCACCTTATGCCGATGTAGCGGTGACTGCTGTCGTCATGTTTATCCTTTTGAGTTTAGCCTTATATCTAGTCTTAAAGCGACTTGCGATACATCCCAATCGGCAGTTGTTTTTATCAGTAACGATGTTGAATGTCTTAGTTAAAATCATTTTTACGGGCATTTTGATTTTTGGGTATATTCAAGAAACTTCACCACCAAATAATAATTTTGTGCTATCAGTTTTGGCCGTTTACGTGGCATTTACTATTTTTGAGAGTTGGTTTATGACGCGTATAGCACAAAGCGATGCGACAAATAAAATACCTTAAAGTTTTAATCATCATGAATACCATAATAGAAATACCGGGTATGCATCCCGTTGACCAAGATACCTTAAACAATCAACAAATAACCATCCTTGAGGAAAAGGGGCAATCAAAGAAAATATTGTTGGGTAATACGATCTATGATGTGCTAGTTAAAAGTTTTGATTATGAGCAAAAAACTGCGGTGATTAATGTCGATGGCTATGATTTTAAAGTTTCTATGCAAGAACCTTTAGATCAGTTGATCGCTCAATTAGGCTTTTTGAAAGCCAACAAACATTCGGTTAAAGATATCAAGTCTCCGATGCCGGGATTAGTCGTCAGTGTTTTCGTAACCGTAGGTCAGCATGTCGAAGAGGGAGATAAGCTCCTAAGCTTAGAAGCCATGAAAATGGAAAACATACTAAAATGTCCCGGAACAGGAGTGGTCAAAAATATATTGGTTAAAGAAGGCGATTCGGTAGAAAAGAATGCATTGTTGATTGAGTTGGAGTAGGCAGGTAGATTTTTGATATTATTTCTGATTGCACCTATATCCAGAATTTTCCCTTGCTTAGGTCGTACTTCAATGTATATAAAGGAGATAGTAAAATCTGTATGTTTGTGTTCTGATAAAGTAAACCTTTAATCCCTTTTCTTGAAGCAAGCTAATATAAATTTGGTTGAGTGTATGTTGAAAAAGAGATAATACTTAAATGAAAAGTAGTATTAATACGTTAATTCTACTTTGTTAACGTAGGAATTATTAGAAGGATCTTCGAATATGTTGTCAAAATTAGATTTTTTCAACCGTCTTTGTATATCAGTTTTTATACGCTTGTATAATGTTGTGATTTTTATCTTTTGAAGTGAAGTATTTCTTATAAGGTTTTGTTTTATGGTTAGAATTGTACAAATCTAATGATGTTATTATATGGGCTTAGGTACATCAATACTTATTTGTTTTAGTTTTTTAAATTATTTGAAATAATATATACTTCACATAGATAAAAATGTTTATTTTAGCCCTATCATATACTATCTTACTGATTTTAAAAAGTTAAAATGATAGATAATAATTACGATCTACTGATAAATGTCGATAATTATACATGTATATAATTTTAATATAACTAAAGCCTTATTTAATAGGTTTTCACTTGAATGAATAATTTTTTTAATCAAAATTAACCTTAAGCTATGTGTGCTAGGACTATTTTTACGTTTGTTTCCTTTTTATTTAATTTTTATTTATGTGGACAAAATAATGATCTGTACCAAACGGTGAATCCGACTTCATCAGAGGCGCATTATTGTGGCACTGATGAATTACACAAAAACTTGATGAGAAGCAATGAAGCATACAGAATCAACTTTGAGCGAAATGAAAGAGCTATAGATTCTGTAGTGCGTCAGAGACAAGGTATAAGCAAGCGTATGTCAGATCCGCTATATACCATTCCAGTGGTAGTGCATGTGATTCATTTAGGAGAACCGGTAGGAGTAGGTAGCAATATATCTGATGCACAGATATTGGACGCCATCGACGGTCTGAATGAACGGTATAATAATACCTATGACAGCGGCCAAAGCGTAGATATAGGCATTCAGTTTTGTCTGGCCACGACGGATCCCAATGGCTGCCCCACTACAGGTATCAATCGGGTTGATGGTTCTTCTGTTCAAGATTACATTTCAGATGGTATTGCTTGGAATAGTCCGTGTGGTGCTTCAGAGACGGATATAAAAGATTTAAGCAGATGGCCGGTGTTGGATTATTACAATATCTGGGTTGTACATAGACTATGCGGAGGATGGACGGGTTATGCATATTATCCTTGGGGAGGGGACTATGACGGAACAGTTATTGGTGCTGCATATATGAAATATACATTCAATACTCTTGCACATGAATTGGGGCATGGTTTTAATCTGTATCACACTTTCTTGGGAGATAATGGTGGCACCAAATGTCCTGATAATAATAATTGTTTGATAGATGGTGATAAAGTATGTGATACATCGCCACATAAAATGGAGGATTGTGGCGAAGCTAATCCTTGTAGTAATGACCCTTATTGGGATAATACCAGGTATAATCATATGAGCTATTGTAGTGGGAATAGATTTACCGATGGCCAGAGAGAACGAATGCGTGCTGCTTGTACAGTATATCCACGTGCAAACCTATTGACATCATCAGGATGTGATCCAAATTGGAGTATTTATTTTACCTCCGATGAGGGGATGTGTGGTGATGATGATGGTTCTGTGACTGTTAATGTATCTGGTGGAACAGGGTATTCGTTTTTGTGGAGCAATGGTGCCACAACGCAAAGTATAAATAATTTATCGGCAGGAACCTATATTGTGACTGTTTCAAATGACATGTGTAATATCATCGATTCAGCCAGAATTTATGATGGCTGCGATAGTAAGTATTTTATAACAAAGTGGAAATATCAGGAGGCATCGAACCAGCTTAGTTTTTTTGCCCAAACAGATGGTACGGTCGATTATACCTATACTGCCTTGCCATCAGGTAATAGTGGTAGCGGTAGTTTTAAATTGTTCAGACCGGGACTTGTTACATTGTCGTCCTTAAATATATTAGCTGGAGATACCGTAATATTACAAATGGAGCCTCAATATTTGAAACTATTTTATAACTATGATGATATTTTGGGGTATAATCCTGATCGTAATAAATTGATAGATGTAAGTCAGTGGGGTTCTGCTGAATGGATTGACATGACTTCAGCCTTTTATGGATGTTCTAATATGAATATGTCCGCTGTGGATATTCCCGATTTGAAATCTGTTCAGAGGATGGAAACAATGTTTTATGAAGCTAGCTCTTTTAATGGAGATATAGGAGGCTGGGATGTGTCAAATGTTACAAACATGAAATCAATGTTTTATGAAGCTAGCTCTTTTAACGGAGATATAAGTGGCTGGGACGTGTCAAATGTTACAAATATGGATGCAATGTTTTATGGAGCTAGCTCTTTTAATGGAGATATAGGAGGCTGGGATGTGTCAAATGTTACAAATATGGAATCATTGTTTTATGGAGCCAGTTCGTTTAACCAGGATATAGGAAGTTGGGACGTGTCAAATGTTACAAATATGGATTTTATATTCATGAATGCTAGTAATTTTAACGGAGATATAAGCGGTTGGAGCATGTCAAATGTCACAAGAATGTTAGGAATGTTTGAGGGAGCTAGTTCTTTCAATAGAGATATAGGAAGTTGGGATGTGTCAAATGTTATTCTTATGGAATCAATGTTTAACAGAGCTAGTTCTTTCAATGGAGATATAAGAGGCTGGGATGTGTCAAAAGTTACAGATATGAGTTACATGTTTTATGGAGCGGGTTCGTTTAACCAGGATATAGGGAGTTGGGATGTGTCAAATGTTACAAATATGAAATCAATGTTTTTTGAAGCTAGCTCTTTTAACCAGGATATAGGAGGCTGGGATGTGTCGCAGGTTCATGATATGAAGTATATGTTTTATTTGGCTACATCGTTTAATCAAAATATTGGTGGGTGGATCTTGAATGATAATGTTGATTTACAATATATGTTATCTGATTGTGGTTTGGATTGCATTTCCTATTCAGCAACCTTGTCCGGGTGGAAAAACAGTAATCCGGGCGTTAATGATCGAAGATTAGGTGCTGATGGACTGACATATGATGCAAGTGCTGTATCTGATAGAAATGTATTGATTAATGACCGTGGATGGATTATAATTGGCGATGTTTTTGTATTGGGCATCTGTGGAGATCCAGCGGGTAACTTTACTACCAAATGGATATTTGATTTGCCTGCAAGTCAACTTAATTTTTTTGCACATACTACCGATGCTGTCAATTATACCTATACTGCATCACCATCAGGAAATAGTGGTAGTGGAAGTTTTAGTATGATGACATCCGGGCTTGTTACACTTACTTCATTAAAAATATCTGCTGGTGATACTGTCACGTTAAGTATAGAACCTCATCGTTTAAAGAAATTCTATAGTGGAGCAGGAAGCCCGGATTGTAATAAATTAATTGATGTTAGTCAATGGGGATATTGTCAATGGTCTAGTATGAATCAGGCCTTTCGTGAATGCTCAAATTTGAAAGTCTCTGCAACAGATATCCCTGATTTGCGAAATGTTACAGATATGTATTATATGTTTAGTGATGCAAGTTCTTTCAATGCAGATATAAGTGGCTGGGATGTGTCAAATGTTACAAATATGAGTGGAATGTTCAATGGAGCAAACTCTTTTAATGGAAATATCGGAAGGTGGGATGTATCAAATGTTAGATATATGAGTTACATGTTTAGTGATGCGAGTTCTTTCAATGGAAATATCGGAGGCTGGGATGTATCAAAAGTTACAGATATGGATTACGTGTTTTATGGAGCAGGTTCGTTTAACCAGGATATAGGAAGTTGGGATGTGTCAAATGTTACAAATATGAGTGGAATGTTTTCAGGGGCTGTGTCATTCAATCAATCGATAGGAGACTGGGAATTAAATCCTTCAGTTGATCTGGTAAATATGTTGGATCAAAGTGGAATGGAATGTGCCATTTATAGTGCTATGCTTAAAGATTGGGCGCAGAAAAACAACCATCTTACTGATCGCACACTAGGTGCTGATGGTTTATATTTTGGGACAAATGTGATACAATTTAGAGATAGTTTGATCAACCGCGGTTGGACCATCACAGGAGATGTCGCATCACAGGAGAAGTGTGGTACTACCTCTGTTGCTGAAACTACATACTTGCCAGTCACTATACATCCTAATCCTGTGGTATCCAATCTGTATCTGATGACAGACGGCCTAGTCATTGATAGCTATATCATCAGCAATATACAGGGACAGACGGTACGACCGGAGCAGGTCATATCCGCTTCCGTGGCTACTATTGATGTAGCAGATTTGGCCGGAGGTATTTATATCCTGACTATAAAAGCAGGAGACAAGATCTATCATAGTCGGTTTGTTAAAGCGGGATAGTAGGAGTATTGATAAAAAATTGATTTTTAATACTTAAAAGAAAAGTAGTATTAATAGGTTAATTAACAATATGCTGGGCAAGGTAGCCATTTATTTTACGGCATTTAAAATAAAAAATATAAAATGAGGAATAATATTTTCATTTGGTTTCTACTGCCTATTAATATAGTATTGGGGCAAAATACTTGGTACGATTTGTACAATGAGCATAAGGAGAATATCCTAACAAGTTTAAAGTTGCAAGAAAATACAATATTTGTATCGAGGGTCTCACCAGGTATGACAGAATCAAATCCTTTTTTGTCAACTGATGTCGTGTCATTTGATTTAAATGGTAATGTATCAGGTCGGTTAATGTTCAATGAGTTAATCCCTGCTAAGTATGATGCATGGGGTTATAGATATGCCTATGGAAGACTTCAGCTACTCGATAAAAATTTAATTATTAGTGGACATATTACAGATCGAAATTTAGAAACAAAGTGCCATGTTTTTTCGACAGATTTAGAGGAAAATAAAAGTTTTAGTATATTCTCTGTTGATGGGATAATAACAGGCAATGAGGGTATATGTGTAGATGATTCGATTTTGTATATTTATGGTTTGTTATTAAAAGATAATGTGGATTATGCGAATGTTATAAAATACAACATGAATCAACAAACGATAATATGGGATAAAATATACAAAAAGGGGATAAAGCAAAATCAAATTTGGGACTTCAAAAAGACTCATGATGGCAATTTTATTTTTATAAACTACCACTCTGACGCTTATGCAGGTTCCGGAGGGAATTCAGGATATCAGATTGTAAAGATAGATCCTTCAGGAGCTATATTGGATACATTTAGCTATAAAGACCCAACTATAGATAGGCAAAATATATTAATAAGTAAAGAAGGAAATATTTATTATACTACGCAAAACAACCCATTCGATCATATCATTCCAACCAATGGACGTATCAATAAACTTTCAATAGATATGGATACAGTACTATGGAGCCTTGAACTACCGTCAAATGCTTTTACTGACGGTAACAAATATAGGATATTTGATTATTTTCAGGCAGCAAACGGAGATATTATGGCTTGCGGCACAGTATGGTATATGCCCGGTGAACCATTGAAGGCAGGTCTGAATGCTGGTTGGAATGGATTTTTGGCAAGAGTGAGTCAATCGGGAGAATTAATTTGGATTCGAAATTATAGATTATTCAATACACATACAAAGCTTCCAAGATCAGAATTTGGAGACTTTAGATCAGGGCAGTTAGTAAGTATTGCCGAGACAGAAGATGGTCATTTTATTTTAGGAGGTACAGCAGGCTACACTAATACTCAGAGATTTGGACTTGGGGTTGAGGATACGATTTCTTCCTTATGGATTATGGTTGTGGATGGTATGGGCTGTATTGATGGAGAGGAATGTGAGGATGTCATACATTTGAGTGAGAAGAAGATGAATAATAATCATCAGATTGGAGATACGTGGTATTATGAAACTGAAGCTTATTTTGGAGGAGGTAACAGTAGTTTTTCCTACAAATCATTTTCTATTCAGGACACATTGTTTGATGGTACATATAATAAATATGTGCTAAATACGCAGGATACATTTTATATGGATAACAGTAAGATGTACTTTTGGGATTGGCATTTTAAAGAATATATCATGTATTATGATTTTAAGGCTACTGAACCTTATGATGTGAAATATTACAATCAATTTAATAATACAGAAGAAATAGCAACAATAATCATAGACTCTATTTCCTATATGCATTTTGGAAATGATTCGCTGAAGGTACAACATATACATATATTGAATAGTGGTACCTATGAAAATTATCATGAAGTAGTGTATGAAGGAATTGGTGCCGGACATTATGACATAAAATTTTTATTAGGATGTGGATTTTGTGATAATAATCCCATTACAACACATCTGAGATGTTTTACAAATCAAGAAATGACCTATCAGTTTGTCTCGTATGCTTGTGATAGTACATGGTTGATAAGTAATACTGTTGAAAGTGCCGAAGATAAAATTTTAACATTTCCTAATCCAGCAGAAGGGACAGTGTTTATCAAAGGTGTAATCGGAGATATCCCTTATGAAGTTTATACTGTCGATGGTCGGTTAATTCAGCATGGTATCATGGTTAACCAATCATTAAATTTAGACGCATCTGGGGTTTTTATTCTCAGATTATTCCAAAACGGTGTGTGGATTAATAGGAGGATAGTGAATATGTAATTCTAAAATGATATACATTTTTTCTAAGTTGTCGAATAAATTGAATAATCAAACTTAATTTTTTAGAGGTTTGTAATATGTTGTAATTGAAGAAATTTTTTAAATAGATATCATTTATGCATGATGAATCGGAATTTCATTTGGGCTATTCTTTTTGATAATTTTCATGTTGAATTATTGTATTTTAAGTGAAATATACATCTTTAAATATTTTTGCCGATAAAAGTCATTATCTTTGCAGGCTGAAAGATTATTAAATATATGTCATCTGAAATTTTTGATAAAGTTCAAAGGGTGTTAACCGCCTTGCAAGAACAAAATATTGAGCGTGCTCAAGACTTGGAAGCATTCCGAGTGAAGTATGTTGGTTCTAAAAATGAAATAAAGGCTCTATTTGGAGAAATCAAAAATGTAGCCAACGAACGCAAGAAGGAATTTGGTCAGCTTTTAAACGATGTTAAGCAGGCAGCCGAAGAAAAATATAATCACTGGAAAGAAAAGTTGGAAGGTGAATCAGGAGGAGAAGATGATATCGCAATCGACTTGACTGCACCTACAGCTGCCATTCCACTAGGTTCAAGACATCCGGTTTCTATTATTTTAAATCGAATCATTCATATTTTTGAGCGTATAGGTTTTACGGTAGCTGAGGAGCGGGAGATAGAAGATGACTGGCACAATTTTACGGCTATGAATACGCCGGAAGATCACCCGGCCAGAGACATGCAAGATACATTTTACTTGAAGGATTCAACCAATGAATTGTTGCGAACGCACACTTCTTCAGTTCAGGCGCGTATCATGAAAAATCAAAAACCTCCTATTCGCATCATTGCACCGGGCAGGGTGTATAGGAATGAAACGATTTCTTCAAGATCTCATTGTCAATTTCACCAAGTAGAAGGTTTGTACATAGATAAAGATGTTTCATTTGCAGATTTGAAACAGACCTTGTTGTATTTTGCCCGAGAAATGTATGGGCCGAAAACAGATATTCGTTTACGCCCGAGTTTTTTCCCATTTACAGAGCCGAGTGCCGAGATGGACGTATATTGGGGCTTGAATAACGAGGATGACTACCGAATCACGAAGGGTACCGGATGGTTGGAAATCTTAGGTTGTGGTATGGTCGATCCCAATGTGTTGGAAAACTGTGGCATTGATCCGGATGTTTATAGTGGATTTGCCTTTGGTATGGGTATCGAACGCCAGGCGATGCTTCAGCACAAGATAACAGATATCCGACAACTCTTTCAAAACGACACACGGTTCTTAAAGCAATTTAGTGGTGTGATTTAATGAGTATCAATAGAAACAAGGCCATCCTGATGACGGTGGCTGCGGCCGCTTTCTGGAGTACAGGAGGGCTGATTATTAAGTTGTTGCCACAGGATGCTTTTACGATCCTATTTTATAGGAGCCTTTATGCAGCGATACTTTTTGTGTTTATCTTTGGCAAGCAACTGAAATTAATCAATAAAATTTCAATTGTCAGCAGCTTGTTTTATGCACCTTTGCTGATTCTATTTGTTTCTGCAACCAAATTGACGACTGCTGCAAATGCTATTTTTTTACAATACACAGCGCCTGCTTTTGTACTGCTGTTGGAGCCCTATTTTAATAAAGTTAAACTTACCAAAATCAATATTTTTACGGTGATCCTGTGTTTTATCGGGATGTGCCTCTTTTTTGTTGAACAGTTTTCACGACCTGAAAACTGGTTGGGCATTTGGCTGGCGTTGCTTAGTGGTGTAGTCTTGGCCGGATTGCTGATTTCCCAAAAGATGAATCACGCTGATTTTCAACCTGGTGCCGTGTTTTATGGGAATTTATTGGTTTGCCTTTTTACCTTGCCTCATGTGTTGCAAGTTCCTGCGCCGAGTATGGTAGAGCATGCTTACTTATTGTTACTTGGTTTTGGACAATTGGGATTAGGATATGCACTGTTTGTCTATGGTCAAAAGTACCTACCTGCGTTAGATAGTTCCTTGATTGGGATGCTGGAGCCGATCCTCAATCCGGTATGGGTATATTTTGGATATGGAGAATATCCGGGGCATTGGGCGGTGATAGGAGGTGTCATTATAATAGGTGCATTGGTACTTAGGATGTACTTGGTCGAAGGTAAAACCAAGACTATAGCCTCGAGTTGACAATCTACTTGTAAAGCTCAATTCAAGATATAGCTGGCAATATTTTTCAATGGGTTAGGGGTGAAATAATCACAAATGTTTCGATATTTGATTAGCTTTGCTGCGTCAAAAAGTAGAAAAATGGTCAAATTCAGATATACAATTTTGTACGTAGCGGACGTGAATCAATCTATAGAGTTTTACGAGAAGTCTTTTGGCTTTGTTCGGAGATTTGTAACACCTGAAAACGATTATGGAGAACTAGAGACAGGACAAACTACCATTTCTTTTGCCTCTATGGAACTCGCTAATTCTAACTTTAAGGGTGGTTTTATACCAAATGATTTGAAACAAAAGCCTTTTGCAACCGAATTGGGTTTTATAACGGAGGATGTCCATAAGATAGTGGAAGTTGCACTACAGCATGGCGCCACAATTTTGGAAGCGCCCAAACAAAAACCTTGGGGACAAACTGTTGCTTATCTCAGAGATATTAATGGGTTTTTGATAGAGATATGCACGCCAATGGACTAATTTGTGGTTAATTGGATACCATCTTTAGCCCGATAATGGAGCCTATGAGTGTTGTGATAAATAATATGCGCAAAAAAGTAGCAGGCTCTTTAAATACAAGGATCCCAACTAAAACTGTTCCGACAGCGCCAATCCCAGTCCATACCGCATAAGCGGTGCCTATGGGTAGGGTTTGAGTTGCTTTTACCAAAAGAACCATACTCATGGTCAAGGTTATGATGAAACCAGCATACCAAAAATACACGTCATTTCCTGTGGCTGTTTTTGCTTTTCCTAAGCAGGACGCAAAGGCTACTTCAAATAATCCAGCGATGATTAAAAGAATCCAATTCATGGGTTATTCTATTTTTGAACAAAATTCAGCAATATTAGCGATTTTTTACCATTTTAAGGTTTTTATTTGATATTTATACCGTATGGAATCGTCAATGACGAGCCATTGGTCTCTATTTTTCGTAAATTATCTACTTTATAAGATCCACGCGAACTTGAGTTTTGAATTTCTGCATTATTGTTTAATAAATTTTGATGTTTTCCCATTTGTCAAGTCTTTTAAAAAGTAGATTCCATGCTCTAAATGATGGATGTCTATTTCTGAATTTTTACTAACTTTTTGGGTTAGAAGAACCTCGCCTAATACATTTACGATGGCTATAGAGGTAACATGATCCGTATTGATACATAAGATATCATTGCATGGATTGGGATATATGCTGATGGTTGCATTTGTAAATGGTTGTTCATGTATCAGCGTAGCAGGATTTCGCTCGAAGCTGTTGAAAAATCTCCATATTTCTTTTGACGCATTAATATCTTGATTGGTAGCTTCCCAAAAATTAATAGGAAACGAACCCGGCCAAGTATGTCCTCCGGCTGCGATTCTAAATAACTCGACGGTTGTTCCTGATAGTCCTCCCGAATAAATACTATGAATCGCTGTACAATTGTCAAAAGTATTAATATCCGGAACGTTTTGGACTATTGGTGTCGGGTTGCATTGGTTGTGACGAACCCAAAATTGAATTATTGTATCTACAGCAACCATGTTTATTCCAAGATTTGGGCCACCGTTGTAAGGTACAGTATAATCTGAATCTCCATGAATTTGCATGATAGGCATGGGTCTATCTGGATTGCATTGGCTTCCGTTGACGCCATATTGAACGTCATTCATAGTGCCCGATACGGAGGCAATCGCGGTAATTTTTTGACTTAGTTCACAAGCTAGCGTGTGGCTCATAAATCCTCCATTGCTAAATCCCGTAGCATATACACGATTGGGATTGATGCGATAACGAGCAATTAAAGAATCGATGAGATTTGACAAAAACGATACGTCATTAATACCTATAGGTTGAAATTTAGCATTCCAATACGTGTTTAATGTACCCGGAAAAAAAGAGCCTTGTGGATAAACGATCAGAAAATTAGCGGTATCGGCTATCGGCATAAAATTAGTATAGGATTGCTGTTGCGTAGCATTACTAGTATATCCATGCATATTTATAATCAATGGTCGTAAAGTGTTGTCGCTATAATATTTTGCTGGAATATACAATCTATACCCTCGTTGGATACCATTAGCTACAAGGGTGTCGGTAATCGTAGCTTGTGCAGACAGACTACCTATCCCAACGCAAATAAGGAAGCAAAGAATAAGTCGTTTCATGAATAAAAATATCAATACAAAGATAAAAGATATTATGTGGACCGCCGGATTTTTTTATCAAAGTTTTTTTGGTATTTATATTTGAAAAATACCGAAATTACCACATTCCATCTATATACCCAATGGTCAGTAAGGCGTGTAAATAAGATTTTTAAAAGATAGGCTTAGGGCAGTAGGGTAGTTCGGGCTTGGACCAATGGATGAGAGAGAAACTAAAAATGCCCTTTAAACAAGGTTCAAAGGGCATTTTTAGTTGACTCACTAGGACTCGAACCTAGAATAACAGAACCAAAATCTGCTGTGTTGCCGATTACACCATGAGTCAATTTTTCTAAGCGACTGCAAAGGTAATACGATTTATATTAAAATTAAAATATTTTCAATTATTTTTTGAATTTTAATTAATATCTTTGCGCGAAATTTCGAAGTAATGAATTCATGGTCAAATTTTTTTGATAACCGTAAAAAAATATGGTTATTTTTAGGCTTGTTTCTGCTTGCTTTATTGGTGACGATATTGTTTTCGAAGTTTTTGATGTGGAATGAATCCAGAGTAGGTAAAAACTTTGATGACCCGATCTTGGGAAGATTTCAGCCCGTGGATTTAAGTTTGTGGATTGGTATCCTTACCAATGGTGCGATTTTCGCTGGGTTGATTACCTTATTTCGCAAGCCAACGACTACGATTTACCTCTTATCGACCGTTTTGCTGATGTGCATTATCCGTGGATTGTCGTTATACTTTGTTGTCTTAGAACCACCAACCAATATTATTCCTCTTAAAGATCCTATTTTGGAATTGACCTTTTATGGTGGTCAGGTATTGTTGAAAGACCTATTTTTTTCTGGCCATACGGCCAATATTATTCTCGTCGGCCTACTTTCTGAAAATATTTGGATGAAACGTTCGATCGTTTTGCTAGGATTTATAGTTGGTTTTATGTTGGTGTTGCAGCATGTACATTATAGTATTGATGTGCTGGCTGCTCCGATTTTTGCGATTATTACGTATAAGTTGTCTATCAAACTGGGCAATTTTCTGATGTTGCAACATATTGAAACCGGAAAGCGATGCGGTAGCTTAGTCTATGAATTAGGTCTTAAACCTTCTAGAAAATAAAAAAGGATTAGTGTAGCACGAATCCTCTTTTATGGTTTTTTTATTCATACCTACACAGGTACGATTAAGTTAAAAGGCTTATTTTCCAAATAACTTTCCGAATATAGATTTTGAAGCCATCGATGCAATGTCATCTACGATGCTGCCGTCGCCATCTTTATCTAATAAAGTATTCAGAATGCTTTGTGTTGAGGATTGACTATTCACCGTTTGCGTTGCACCTTTGATGATGTCAAAAAGTCCACCGCCGCCACTCTGTTGAGGCGCTGCCTGTGTCTTGGCCTTACCCAACATACCTAAGACGATTGGCGCTAATGTTACCATCATTGTCATAATCTTACCGGTATCGATACCACTAGCTTTGGAGATAGATTGAACAGCACTTTCTTGTTGATCGCCTAAGATGTGTTTTAAAATGCCCGCACCATTGGAAGTAGCAGGATTGGCCGGTTTATTCGAACCTGTCAAAAATCCGGTTAAATCGTCGAAAATGCTACCATTGTGATCATTGGTCAACGCATTTTCTAAACTTTGTTGTCCTTCCGGAGTGCTCGCATTTTTCATAATCCCATTGAGTAGGGTTCCAAATATGCCATCTACAGCTGCATTGGTCTTTTGATCATTGCCTAAACCTAATTGGTTTCCTAGTTGGCTCATGATTATATTCTTCATTGGGCCTTGTAATAAATCTGTAATATCCATGTGTGTTGATTAAAAATTAATGTTATCGAATATTCGACATGCAAGTATAACATTTTTTTTTGAATTCAATTCATTTTTTATTGTTAAAGTATCATTAAAACTAAATTTAATTAGTTCGATGGTTGGATTTGATTGATGAAATTTTGGTGCTGCGCTTATTCAATGGCTAAAAAGCCAATATCGGTGCATAAACACTAATTTGAAAATTAAAAACGTTTAAAATTAATTTCGGAACGATATTTGTATTTCCCATATTACTAAAATGTTTAATATATGAAAGTCCTTGCTTCTAAGTTGTTGTTAGGTATTTGTACTTTGGTATTACTCACGGCCTTTAGTATGCCATTAAGTGTCAAACTTACGGATCAGTATATTGATTCTTATAAATCCATTGCGGTATCTGAAATGCACAGAACGGGAATCCCAGCCAGTATTAAATTGGCTCAAGGCATTTTAGAGTCTGATTTTGGTAGAAGCATGCTGGCTGTCAATGCACGAAATCATTTTGGAATCAAGTGTGGAGGCGATTGGGTTGGAGATACTTTTTTTATCTTTGATGATGACACCGACCATGAAGGCACATTGATTGAGAGTTGTTTTAGAAGTTATAATTCTGCGGATGAATCATATATTGCACATTCTGATTTTTTGACCAACCCTTCTAAAAAAGCGCGTTATGGATTTTTATTTGAACTTGCGACTACGGATTATGTGGGTTGGGCCAATGGGCTGAGATTTGCCGGCTATGCGACCGATCCATCCTATCCTCAAAAACTCATTTCGATTATTGAAAAATATAAACTTTATAAGTTTGACGAAGATATCATTGCTCCTTCCGGAAATCCGATAGCTCAACAAGAAAATCCAAGAACTGAAAATCCTGTAATGGTTGAAAAGTCTAAAAAAGAACGACCTTCAACTTGGGACAATGGCCAATCAGGAAAGATGAAAACTGCTACAATTAATGGCCTTAAAATGGTATATGCTGCCGGAGGTGAGACCATTCAGCGCATAGCCTTAGCTACGGGACATCGCGTTTCTGAACTTCTAGAATACAATGAGGAAATCCAAAGTATGGATTATATGTTAGCTCCGGGGGAGATCGTATATTTGGAAAGAAAAAAGAAAAATATAGAAGGAGAAGCCCAATTTCATCAGATTCAAAAGGGTGAAACTATGTATAGTGTATCCCAACTTTATGGAATCCGTTTAGAAAGTCTCTTAGCAAAAAACAATTTGATGGCCGATGCTTTACCTCTTGAAGGACAAGAAATTAGCTTGGTTAAGCAATTAAATAAAAATCAAACGCCTAAATATCGCTTGGTTGAACGCTTCGATTCTTATGTGGATTTGGGTTCGTTGAGATAGACGTTTTCTCAAAATGCTAATTTTTAGCTATCTTTGTGCTTGATTTTAAGCCATGGAAAGGAAAGATATCAGCCTCAATAAGTATATAAGCGAAACGGGATTGTGTTCGCGTCGGGAAGCCGATAAACTCATCGATGCCGGTCGTGTCATGATCAATGATACTATCGCTCGCAAAGGCAATCGTGTACTACCGGGAACGGATCAAGTTTACTTAGACGGCACCTTAGTCGCAAAAGAAGTTGATCCCGTTTATATTGCTTTGTATAAACCCGTGGGCATCGTCTGTACTACAGATGATATCGAACCGGACAATATTATCGATTATTTGGGATATAGTGAACGCATTTTTCCGATTGGAAGGCTGGATAAAATGTCTGAAGGCTTGATTTTATTAACAAACCATGGAGATATTGTCAATAAAATCCTCCGTGCCGGAAATAATCACGAAAAGGAGTACATCGTTACAGTTAATAAACCGATCGATTCCGCCTTCCTGAAAGCCATGGCGACCGGTGTTCCGATTTTAGATACCGTTACTCGTCCATGTGTCATAAAAAAAATCAACGCAAATACCTTTAATATCATCCTAACACAAGGTTTAAACCGACAGATCAGAAGAATGTGTGAGTTTTTAGGTTATCGCGTTAGAACGTTGAAGCGGATTCGCATCATGAATATCCATTTGGAAGGCATACCTTACGGTAAATGGCGCTATCTCAATAAAACGGAGATGCAAGATCTGATGGAGTTGATTAAGGACTCTAGACAGTAGGCAATTACGAATATTCAATTACGAATTAGGAATTAGGAATTAGGAATTACGAATTACGAATGTATCTTGTATTCCTAATCACGAATGCTTAAAAATCAATTATACAGATTTTAGAAAAGCCTTGCCTGCTTCTTGTATCGTAGTGCGAATATCCTTGTATTGCAGCCCTAATTCGCGTATAGATTTGGTGTTGTCATAAATGGATTCGACAGAGGTGCTCATGAGGGTTTCCTTGGTTAGCAGTGGTTCGCTATTCGAAAATAGGCTTCTCAAGGTGTCTAGCGTTAGCAAAGTCTTGCCTAATGTTGGTGTTAGGGCTGTGGTTGGCTTTTTGGCTTGGACTGCTGTAGCTACCTGATTGAATACTTCTTGATAGGATAGGTTTTGCGCACTGATAATAAATCTTTGGCCGGAGAAATCTCCTTGAAGTGCTAAAAGTATAGCTTGAGCGACATCCTCGACACTTACCCAGCCGGTTGTGCCCGTCGGATAAAAGCGCATGCCTGTATGGATTTTATGAAAAAGCTGAATGGATGACTTATTCCAATCGCCGCTGCCGAGTATCAAAGAAGGACAAAGTACCGTAGTTTCAAGGCCTTCCGCATGTCCACGCCAAACTTCTTGTTCGCCTAAAAACTTAGTCAAACCATAGGTCGTATCATAAGGACTATGACTAAATAACACATTTTCATCGATCTGTTCCTTTTGTTTTTTTCGGCCTATCGCCGCAACAGAACTCACATAGATGATTTTTTTTACGCCTTTTTCCATGGCCGCATTGACTAAGTTGGCTGAAGTGGCAATGGCTTCTTGAAGTAAACGGCTTTTGTTTTTTAAATTAAAAGTAACATCAGCTGCCATGTGGATGATGACATCTTGATCGGTGAGTTGATCTTCTAATAAGGGCATGTCCAATAAATCGCCCGTTATCCATTGGCAAGCGCTAGGATTTTGAAAATCAGGACTATTCGTTGGATTGTGCTGCCTTGATAGACAAGTTAGATGGCTGTAACCTTGATCTGCAAGTAATCGGATAACATGTTGCCCTAAAAAACCGGATGCTCCAGTGATAAATATTTTACTTGCTTTTGTTATCGTCATAATTGATGAATCCGCCTATAGGTTTGATATATGTCTATTGCTCAAAGACTTCGATTTCTGTATTAACCTTGATTAAGTCTGTAAACTTACCTTTGTATTGTGTCGCTTTAACGATGTGATTATCGATCCAATGATAATTTCCACCGCGAGGTTTTCCGACTAATAATCCATGATATTTAAAACCATGTTGGTTGAGCCATGCTTCGGTTACGCTTCGATGATTTTCAGTGCGAGAAGTGAAAAAAGTAATGATATGGCCTTCGTCATACCATTTATTACAGATTTTCAAGGCATCTGGATAGGGTTTTACCGTACTCATCCTTTCGGGTTCTTCATTGGGTACGTCATCACATATCGTTCCGTCGATATCAATAAGATAATTCTTAACGTTTTTAGGTAAAATCGGGCTTAAACTTTTACCTTCGTTATCTTGAATAGCGTGCAATAATGGATTACTCATAACAAGCATGTAAATATGAAAAGGTAAATATACAACGAATTATTGAAAAGTGATATAGTTTTCAGGATTTACATATTTTCCATCATACCACATTTCAAAATGGAGGTGTGGCCCAGTAGATTGTTCGCCTGTATTACCAATGATGGCTATGGCTTGTCCAGTCTTTATGATATCTCCGGTTTTTACCAGAAGTACAGAATTGTGTTTATATACCGAGACGACATTTTTGTTGTGTTGGATATAGACGCTATTGCCGGTAGTCAATGATTGCTCAGCACTCAACACGATGCCATCCATAATGGCCTTGATTGGCGTATCTTTAGGCGCTAGAATGTCCACACCGTAGTGTTGGATGTCTGGTTGAAAACCCGCTGAAATTTTTCCATAAACAGGAGAAGCAAATTTAAGGAAATTCAATTCTTTCGTACGACTTGTTTCTTTGATATCGGCTTGATTGACGAGTTCTGGAGTTCTTTTTGATTGCAAAGTCCCCGGTGCTGCGGGTAAATCACCCGAATTGTCAGAACCTGCGCTCAAGATTTTTTGGAGGCCGCCGATATAAACTTGATAGGCAGATACTTCAGATTCGAGTATATCTACTTTTTTGACGAGTTCGATAAATTTTTTATTATCGGAGATATCACCATAGCCCGGGATGAGTCGCTTAACAGGAGTAAAGAAAATAAAAGAGATAACAACAAGGGAGATGATAAGTCCTGCGACACTCAATAAAACATAGAAACTCAGTAATGAAAGATTGTAAGATCCTACTTCTTCGAGGTTCTCGTCATCAAGGATGATGATGCGATAAGTATCGCGTATTCGTTGCCAAATCTTTTTTTTACCTGTTGTGCCGTCCATTTTGGACTAAATTTATTACTAGAAATAAAATAATTTTCGGCAAAAATAGTTATAATATAGTGATGGGTTGCATTATTTATATATAATTAACAAAATAAGGCTATATATTTGCGCTCTGATTTTATACTTTATAACAAATTATAATATATTTTGAATAGAATTATTATATATTTCCTTGCTTTTTCGGTTATAGCCGGCACTGGATTGTCATGCGTGACGACTAAAAAACGGAATGAAACCTCTAAAACCGGAAAATTTTATCACAATACGACAGCATACTATAATGGATATTGGAATGCTACTGAAATCATGAAGGAAAGCATGATGACGCTGCGCGCAGCCAATGTCGATGATTACAATAATATCATTGAAGTAGAGGACTACGTATCTGTGGATAATCCAAAGATGGTCAAACCGGATATGGATAAAATTCTTGAAAAAGTTTCCACCGTTGCACAGCTCCATTTGCCGAGTGATTGGGTAGATGATTGTTATGTCATGATGGGAAAGGCACAGTACGTAAAGCAAGAATACGAGACAGCAGCGGAGACTTTAGAGTACTTTCAAGAAGACTTTAACCCTGCCAATCCGTATGGTAGAAATTATAAAAGTAAAAAATTAACAGGAAAGGCAGCAAAAAAGGCCAGAGAAGCTGATAAAAAAGTCAAAGAGGCTGAAAAGAAGCAAGCTAAAGCTGATAAAGAGGCCGAACGCAAAGCGCAAGCCAAGCAAAAAGAGCAAGATAAAAAGGCTAAAGCCAAGGAACGCGAAAAAGCAAAAAAAGAAAAGGAAAAGCAACGTAAATTAGATGCTAAAAATAAAAAGAAGGGTATCAAAACACCCTCTCAGATCAAGACTACAGCACCTGAAGTCAAAAAGGATAGCATCTCTACGCCGGTTAGACCAGTTGTTGATAAAATAGTTAAGGAAGAAGAATCCTTGTATATTCCAGAACCTCAAAAACTTGAGGAAGACAAAACCGCTTATAGTGAAGGGATGCTTTGGTTGGCAAAAGTCTATATTAAGCGGCAAAATTGGTTTCCGGCTCAAATGTTGCTCGAAAAACTAAAACCAGAGGTTCTACCGAAAGATGTACGCCATGAGTTAGCCCCGACCTATGCCAATTTTTATATCAAGCAGGAAAAATACGCCGAAGCTATTCCAAAATTGGATGATGCCATTGCGACTGCGCCTAACAAAAATTTAAAAGGTAGATATGCGTTTATTGCAGGTCAAATATCGCAGAAACTCAATAGAAATGGAGACGCCCTTCGTTATTTCGAATTGGCCAAAAGCAGTAGCAATAATCCTAAAATGGAATTTATGGCTGAAATGGCGGTTGCTAAAAACTCAATTGCTTCCGGGACTCGATCCAAGGATGATGTATTGAAGTCTTTAAAGAAGAATTTGGGTGAAGCTAAATATGCGAAACTCAAAGACGAGATTTACTTTACGATGGGCGAGATCGAGTTGTCTCAAAATAATGAAAGTATAGCCATTGAGCATTTTCAGAATTCGGTAAATAATAATGAATCGAATGCGAAGTTAAAGGCAGAAGCATATTATAAAATCGCTAATATTCACTATGATGCCGACCGTTATTTGCCGGCTTCGACTTATTTTGATTCTACCTTCATGTTTTTGGCAAATACAGATCCACGATACGATCAGATCAAAAGATATTTGGACAACCTAAAAGATATAGCCTATAATATCCATTTGATAAGTTATAGCGATACTTTATTGTACTTTGCTTCTCTTGACGAGAAGGATCGCAAAAAAGCTGTGTTAAAATACCTAGAACGAAACCCGAAGAGCACTTCACCTGCCATTAAAACACCAAATCAATCCAATAAAGGTGGTGTCTTAATCACTTCAAATGCAAATTTTGGCAACAGTACTTTCTTCGCCTACAATATGGCGAATAAGGAGCGAGGCCGACAAGCATTTATTAAATCATGGGGCAATATAGCCTTAGAGGATGACTGGCGAAGAAGCGAAAAAATATCTTTTGCAGTTGATCCAGATGACGATAAACATGATGGAACAACGGAGGAAGATGCTTTAGGTACCAAAATTTCACAGGATGATTATAACGCCTTAAATCGGGAGATTCCGACCAATCCTATCAAGCTTCAGGAAACCAATGATCGCATCACTGCGGCAATGTTTACCCTTGGAAAGCTCTTTAGAGATAAAATTAATAATTATAGCCGTTCAGCAGAAACCCTCGAAACTATGCATCACAGATATGGCCCGACGGCTTACGAATTAGACTCCTATTTCTATATTTATTTGGATTATATGGATTTGGGTAATGCCGCAAAACAGGAAGAGTACAAAAACAAAATCCTGAGCAAATACCCGGAATCTAAATATGCTTCTGTCATCAATGATCCGGAATATTTTGCTAAAGCTCAGAATCAAGCAAATAAGGCCGACAAGTACTACAGTACCATGTATAAGTTGTTTACGAATGGTCAATATGCACAAGTCGAAAAGATGATCCAAGATGCGCCTTCGGTTATGGGTACAGACCATGATTATAACGCTAAATTGAGCCTGTTGTATGCGATGTGTAAGGGTAATACAGAAGGAAAAGAGGCGTACGTCCGAGAATTAAATAAAGTGGTTTCTTCTTATCCTGGGTCACAAGAACAACTTCGAGCCAAGGAGATTTTACGATTCTTAGGTGGTGATAATAGCGCTTTCGCCAATGTACAAGATGTAGATAAAATCTATACGAGAGATCCTAATTCAGTGCATTATGTGGCCGTTGTAACCTATGGACTTGACGACAGTAAACATGTTAATTTTAAAATATCCATTTCAAATTACAATAAGCGAAATTTTGCTTCCGATCGTTTGCAATTTGGAGATGCTGTTTTGAATATTGAAGACAATGCGCAAGTTATCCTGATTAGAAAGTTTGATAATGAGGAGAAGGCAGTCGCTTACTACAAACGTGTCATGCGAGATGTAGCGGATTATACTAAAAATGTTGAAATGACCTATGATGTTTTACCCATCTCTCAAAGTAATTATCGAAAGATGATTAGTGAGAGATCAGCGGTCGGATATCGAACCTATTTAGAAAATTTAATCCTTGTAGATTATAATTAAACTCATGTTTAATTGCGCGTTTGGATTATTTTTTTGCCGTGATAATGGGTTAATTTAAGGTTGTTATCCAAATCTGAAAGGTTCTGGTAGGTGATTTTTCCCGCACCAATGATGGTGATTTCAGGATTTGCTACGTTATGCATGGCTTTCAACATAGCTAAGCCTTCTTGAGCCGTGGCTTGACCTCCCGAAGTCAATAAGTATCGAATATTGGAAATGTCTTTGAGCTGCGGAATTTCTGATAAAATGTCTGTACAGAGATCAATAGCTTTATGAACGGTAATGGGTAGTGGTGCAGCCGCCTCACTTATTCGCCGTAAGGCATGCATATCTAATCGAATCGATTGTTCTTCAGTAAGGATTAATGCACCGAACACAAAGCCTAAAATCGGGTTTTGCTTGATGCGCAAGACATCGGCTACCATGTCGTCGAGTTCTTCTGCGGTATAGAAAAAATCGCCGCTTCGACTGCGAATCATGACTTTTATGGGTATATCTATTTGGGCTGCGACTTGACGGATCAGATCATCATCAGGCGTAAGACCATCTGCTTCCAAATTAGCACATAATTCGATTTGGTCAGCTCCATTTCGGGCAGCGGATAGGGCTTGTTCTAGCGTATCCACACAAGCTTCTTTGATCATCAGTATAGGGAGGTTTATTGATGTAAAAACTCCAAAGATAGGCAAAGGGTTTTTATATCATCGGATAAGCACACATCTTTTGATAAAATCTTATAGACCAAGCGTGTTTAAAAAAGCTACCCCGTCATGATATGTAGTCGATTAAAATAGGAAGAATCCACTTTTAAAACGGTGTCATGACGGAGTAGTTATCTGTCTATAAAAAGACTTAAATAATGAATACATTTCATTAAGGTTTTTTTGATGACAGAGCACTTGACTAGAATATTTTAAATCGCTCAACTGCTTCTTTTTCCAATGCTTCTCTATCATCTGGATGGGCGATGTCGATGAGCGCTTTCGCACGTTGTCTCAAGTTTTTACCGTAAAGATAGGCGATACCATATTCGGTGACGATGTAGTGGGCATGAGCTCGAGTGGCTACGACACCAGCGCCTGTTTTGAGAAACGGAACAATCCTCGGTTGGCCTTTTTTAGTCCTAGAAGGTAGCGCAATAATTGGTTTACCACCTTGGCTGATGGCAGCACCTCTCAAGAAGTCCATTTGTCCGCCAACACCGCTATATTGATACGTACCGATAGAATCTGAACAGATTTGTCCGGTAAAGTCTATTTCTATGGCGCTATTGATAGCGACAACTTGAGGATTTCGTCGGATCACGTGTGGATCATTGACATAGTCGATATCTAAAAACGAAAAAGCGGGATTGTCGTCCACATAGTCGTACAATCTTCTACTTCCTAAAGCAAATCCGGTCACGACCTTGTTGGGATGAATGGCCTTGTATTTATTGGTAATAATGTCTTTGTCAAATAAATCGATGATGCCATCAGATAACATTTCCGTATGGATGCCGAGATCTTTATGATTATGCAAGCATTTTAAAACCGCATCCGGTATCGTCCCGATACCCATCTGCAACGTGCTTCGATCTTCAATCAGGGAGGCAACATTAGCGCCAATTTTGAGCTCGTCTTCAGACGGATTGCCACCAAAAACACGCTCAAATAACGGGTCTTCACAATAGACCATCGCCGCAAATCGTTTCGTATGGATGATGCCGTCGCCGTGCGTTCGAGGTACATTGGGATTCACTTGAGCAATGACAGTTTTGGCCATGTTGACCGCAGAACGAGCTACATCTACAGATACTCCCATAGAGCAGTATCCGTGTTCATCAGGTGGCGAAACTTGGATAATAGCCACATCGAGCGGTAGTACATTCCTTTTGAAAAGCTCGGGAATCTCACTTAAAAAGATAGGAACATAATCTGCCGTGCCTTCATTGACATTCTTTCGTATCGATTCGGAAACGAATAAAGAGTTGATAATGAAGGAATCTCGATATTCCGGCTTGTTGACGAAAATGTCGCCCATAACGGTGATAAAAACGAGTTCGACGTTTTTCAATCTATCAGCTTGTAAGGATAGATGATAAAGCATGTTTGTAGGTGTTTGAGCACTTCCATGGACAAACACACGATCACCACTTTTGATGAATTGTAATGCCTCGGCTGGGGAAACATAAGATACAGGTAATCTCATAACTGTTTATTGAATTAAAATTTTGCGCAAATAAAACCTATTATTTCAAATCTACATATGATATACCTCATGATTTGACCTAATGTGGACCACAAGGCCTACATCCAAGGTTTGCGACTGGTTTCGAGTGTAAACATCAGGACATCAATCATCGAATGGGCATCACCTACCGGAATGTAGGGTATATCAAGCTGCCCTGAAGCTGTAAATAGACAGATATTACAAAGGTTATATCTTCGCTGAAAGGGACTTTGCTTGATTTTTATGCCTTGAACCTTATAAACCTGCATTACGTCTGCTCGATGTCCCCATTTTCCTCCTCGGATATATAATGTGGATTCATTAAATCCATATCTCTTTTTGCGATACGCTAAATATCGAGCGATTATCAAGTAAAATCCTAGAATCCATATCATGAATAAGGCGCTCAAATCGTTGATGTAGTAAAATATGCTAGAAAGGAGAATCGCTGTTATAGAAAGAATTACTGTGAAACGGATAAAATATTGAGGACTGACTCCTTGCATTGGGATGTTCTCGAGGTGTATATCACCCATAACTTCCTTTATGACCTCTTGTACATGGGTTTGACTACAGCCTGGAATTTTGATCAGTTGCTTTGTAGAGCGCCGTGTACTAGATGCTTGACTGAGGTATAAATCCTTAAATCCGATTGCAGCTTTGAGAAGATTATCTGCCCACGAAATAATCTGGATTTTTTGATCAGGAACGGATATTTCTTTTTTACTCAATAATCCTCGGGTGATTTTAAATCCATTTTCTGACCTCAAAAATTGCAAATCAAAATTAGAAAGTGTTACCCGAATTAACGAAATAAGCAAGGACGAAATCAAGAGTAACGCCAAGAGTATTATCACGATGCGGAAGGTCCAATTCCATTCACTGACTTGTTCTGAATAGGCTTCTACATCCATGCCGGCTTCTTGAAGATTCTGGAAAATCCAATAGAAAAAGATGATAATCACCCAAAAGGATTTGATATGGTTTTCTGTAAATCCTACTTTAAGTAAATCGAATATTTCAAGGGACATGATTTTCCGATACGCATGATGAGTTTCAGTTGTTGCTGTAGGAAGGCTGTCATCGGTAGCTACTTCCAAGGACTGTTTATGTGAAAAAATATAATCTCTCAACGCATGTGCCTTTTCTTCTTCTATTGCATGGAATGCAAATTCTGTCTTTTCAGAACCAGCGGTCTCGATATTAAGTTGCGTTACCTCTAGCATTTGTTGGACGACATTCTGTTGAAACTGAATCGATTGTATTTTCTCAAAGGGAATTGTCGTTTTTGTCTTTTTTAAGATACCCTTATGGACTATAAGCTCGTGATCCGAAATATAAAAATAGGTTTTAAAATATTGAATAATGGATATGACCATGGCCAAAATACCAATGATGATGGCGGCTATAACCAAATAAGTAGGACTTTTGGATGTCTTCCCAAATAACAAAACTAATAGAATTGGAAAGATCTGAGCTGCAATGACTCGGATGGTTTTCCAAAGGATCATGACGATGGAAAAGAAAGACTGCCGATGAGGTACAGTGAAGTCGTAATTATTCTTCTTCATCATGGGCTATTCGTTTTGTGATAATATCTTTGAGCGCTTGCGCTTTTTGGTACGGAAGACCTTTGATGACTAAGTCACTTGTGCTACCTCCGGCAGTATAAAGCATCAAACTACCTAGCTCAAAGTATCGATCGATGGGTCCTTGTTGGAGTTCGGCATGTTGCACCCGATTGAAGGGCACAATAAGGGTTGATCTAAAAAATATTCCGGATTTATACAAGATATCTTGTTCTCGTAGGGCATATCCTTCGTAGTTATAGCTTTGATACACATAAACCAAAGAACTGGCAAATAAAAGTGACCATATCAACATAATTAATACGATCCATATGAAAGGAATGTCCACTTTGTTGAGATAAAAATAAGCGAAAATTATCGGTAGCAGCGTGGCTATAAAAAATATAATGCTAGACAACATCTGCGATGTGCGGTAACGAATATCCAATGGCTCAAATTGTATATCATCGATCGAAGGTATCGAGGCTGTTTTGACTTGTAAATTGCTAAATTCCATAAGAGATTATGCTTAAATGACGGTGAAAGTACAATAAATAATTCAATGTTTTACGATGTTTTGATTTCTTTTTTGTGATCAACCTATAGATTTGAACCATGAATTCAAGCATAGAACAAAAATATTTTTTAAATAATCACCTGGGTTATTGAGCTAATAGCTGAACCCTTAGTCTATGAAATGTGTTTTAAAGCTAAATAGTTGCTAGATGAATCATTTACTAAAGATGCTGGTTTTATTCGGTTTTTTTAATTCGAGCTGTCAAGGACAACCGGCATATAAAATTGAAAATAAAATGGATAAAAATGAATTTTCCGTACAAAAATCGGAAAAGGAATGGAAAAAAGAGCTTACTAATGAGCAATATATCGTGTTGAGAGAGAAGGGAACCGAGCGCCCACATACCGGAAAATACAATCTCTTCTTTGAAAAAGGCGTTTATCACTGTGCGGGTTGTGGTCAAAAACTCTTCTCGAGTGATAGCAAGTTTAAAAGTAGCTGCGGATGGCCAAGTTTTGATTCAGAAATCGAAGCTGGCAAGATTAAATATGTCGTGGATCAAAGCTTTGGAATGGTCCGCACAGAAATCGTATGTGCCAACTGTGGAGGTCATTTGGGCCATGTATTTGAAGACGGTCCGACTGAGACAGGTTTGAGATATTGCGTCAACTCGATTTCTGTTGATTTTAGAGAAGATGAAGAATAAGATATTGTCATCGAATTGAGATCTAAAATTCTGATGTTTAGGGTTTTGGATTTTATTGAAAGGATATTAGATTGCCTCAAGCAATAAAAGTTCCGAATATTGGAATTTTTGTGTTTTCCCAACGACTTATGTTTAGATATTACATTTCTATGACAAAGCACGCATTATAAATGTGTCGCTTGCTCGTACCTTTGCGGTTTAAAATATAAAATACGAGAATCATGAATAAATTGTTACCTATTCTAATAGGAGGTTTTGCGTTATTGTTGACACAAGGCCAAGCACAAGAATTTCAAAAAATCAGTTGTGGCGCCAATTACAAGTTTCAAAGTTATGTGAATTTAGAAAAAGGCACAGAGAAACAAGTGAATAATGAAACTTGGGATATCGCATTTACAGCAATGGGAACTTCTGATGCGGGAATCTTCATCAATGAGTCTTCTACAAGTAGTACCGGCGAAAACTTGCCACAGACCGAATTGTACGACGCTAAAACGACTGATTTTGATGCAAATATCGATGTGGCCTCTATTGTGAAGAATATATACTACAACAGCGAAATATCTTGGAATTATGGCGCTTTTAACGAAGGTAGAAACTTAGCAGATCCTTTTGATTACGGTTGGGGTAAGTATAATCCACAAAATCACAGCGTAATCGGTGAAAACGTTTATGTATTGAAGTTGAGAAATGGGAAATATAAGAAAATCCAAATTGAATCCTTAGCAGGCATCGTTTATAACTTTAAATATGCAGATTTAGATGGATCTAATTTGGTGACAAAATCTATCAACAAGCAAACGGAAAATTATGGTCAAAACTTGATTTTTTATAGTTTTGATTCAAATAGTACGATTGACATTTTGCCACAAGATGGCTTTGACTTGATGTATGGAAGATATATCTCTTGGGCAAAAGATCCGAACGGAACCATAGAGCAATTTTATAATGTTACGGGTGTATTGACCGGTCCCGGTATCAAAGCAGCGGTGGCTAAAGGAGTCAATCCCGACACGGTAGTAGAAAAAGATGTTGAGGGTCAATATTCTACAAGAATTGATGTTATTGGCTTTGATTGGAAAAATTTTATTGGTACAAAATGGTCTATTGAGCAAGATCGCGCTCATTTCTTAAAAATGCCGGATAATACCGTTTGGAAGTTGGTATTCATTGACTTTGAAGGTAGCGCAACGGGCAATGCAGTTTTTCAAAAAACAAAATTAGGTACTTCTGCTACGACGCAAATCACTGGTATTGAAGCAGGCATTTTCCCTAATCCTGTAGAAAATTCACTTTACATAACGATTGATGCGGACCAAAATGCAGCTTCTAATTTGGGCGCAAAGATTATGGATATTCAAGGCCGTGTGGTATTTGAAAGTAGCTTAGATCTACAAGCAGGATTGAACGCTTTTGAATTCAATACTTCAATTTTGAAATCAGGAACTTTTGTGCTTCAATTGAATAACGGTAAAGAAGTAACGACAAAGAAATTTGTTAAATTATAAGATTTAATTAAATAGGGCAGGGGATAAGGATGCGGTTGAAAAATAGTAAAGCGGTTATTGCAATAGTAGGGTTGTGGTTTGGAATGGGTCCATCGGGTATGGCTCAAACAGATACCTTAGATTATGATCAAATCTTAGATCAGGTTGTAATAACCGCTCAGTTTACACCTACGGATACACGACAAACCGTCAACTCGGTAAAAGTTTTAAACCGCAAGACCATCGAACAACGATCCTTGGTGAGTTTTCAGGAGTTATTACAGACAGAAACCAATATTCGAGTTGCCCAGGATCCGATTTTAGGAAGTGTTTTAAGTGTGAATGGTCTAAAAGGTGAGAATCTAAAGATATTAATTGATGGTGTTCCGGTTATTGGGCGGCTCAATGGCAATGTCGATGCTGGGCAGTTGCCACTCAATACCATTCAAAAGGTTGAAATCATTGAAGGTGCTCAATCCTTACTTTATGGCTCGGATGCATCCGGTGGTGTAATCAATATCATTACCAAAAAAAGTCAAGCGAAAAAAATAGATACAGAAGTCACAGGCCAATACGAAAACAATGGATTCCGTCAAGGAACCGCCTCCTTAGGCTACGCCGTGGATAAGTGGATTGTTCAAGCGAGCGGTAATATCCAAGACTTTAAGCCAGCGCCTGACGAATCTATGGGACGCGACCAATTATGGAATCCCAAAAAATTGCGTTCGGCAAGAGGTATGGTTCGATTTTTACCTAATGATCAGACCGATTTAAGAATCACAAGCCAGATATTGACAGAACAAGTGGACAATTTAGGAGATGTGAAATTACCTAATAATAAACTTTTTTCTTATGCCTTTGATGACTACTACATTACGGATAAATTTGACGTAAGTATGCACGGTGAAAGATGGACGAAAGGGAAGACGCTTTGGCAAGGAACGATAGGCTGGAATACGTTTTATCGGGTCAAGAACTCTTATCGCCATGATTTTAATCTCGATTTTGACGAATTGCTTGAAGGCCTTCAAGATACATCTTCAAGCCGAGGGTTGATGACTAGATTTACAGTAGCTAAGGATCATGTTTCCAATAAATTAGGATATCTTTTAGGTGTTGAAAATTATTATGAAACGGCTACCGGAACCAGGCTTCATGACACCACCTCGACGACAACCGGTTCAGCGCATAATAATGATTTAGGTTTATTTGGAAGTGGTAAATGGCGTATTAATCCTCACTGGACGCTACAAACCGGCGCAAGATGGACGCTAAATATGCGGTATGGTTCAGCGCTTACACCGTCAACATGGGTGCATTGGCAACCCGATTTTCCGATACAATGGCGCTTTTCTTGGGCCTATGGTTTTCGATCTCCGGCGATTAAGGAATTGTTCTTCTCATTTATAGATATCAATCACTTCGTTACGGGCAATCCTGAATTAAAACCAGAAAAATCTCTTAATCTGAGAAGTGAGGTAACTTGGGATATCTATAAACAAGGAAATTGGCACATACAGAGTGGATTGACTGGTTTTTATAATAATATCAATGACCGGATCATACTAACAGCCTTAGGACCGGTACATTATGAATATCAAAATGTAAACAATTTTAAAACTGTCGGTGGCGGAATTAAAGCTAAATTTTTATATAGTGACTGGTTTAAGTTTCAATCAGAATGGGTGAAAACCGGCTTTAATAATACCAATACCGGTGTGGACTTAGAGGATGATGTCTTATTGTGGTCTGTAGATATGACCAATGATTTGACCATAACCATGTTTAAAAATCGGCTAACATGGAGCGTCTGGCACAAATTGACGGGTGAGACTCCATATTTTTACAATCAAGATGGTGAAATTCTCCAAGACGTTACGGCCAAGTGGAATCTATTGAGTTCGGGATTCTCAACGCAATTTTTTAACAACAAAGTTCGTCTAAATGCCGGCGTAAAAAACATACTCAACATTCGAGATTTACAACTCAATAATATCAATGGTATTCACATAGAAACGAGCAACCAACAAGGATTACATTGGGGCAGGACATTCTATGTGGGAGTCATGCTGAAGCCATAACCAACTCATTATTTGTCACCTGTAAGTTCTTTCTTAACCGCTTCAGCGAGTTTATCTGTTACGAATACATTGCTGAAGGCTCCAAATGCAATCGTTTTAGAATCTCCATCCCAATGCAGGCTTGTAGTCGAAAATAGGAGATAGTTATTTGTGCTTATTAGGTTATCCGCGAATTGATCAACAAGGGTACCACCCAAAAAAGTCGCTAATATTTGGTCGGCTTGAAACATATCGTTGGCACTTTCACCTAAGTTTTCTTTCACTGATTTTTGGAGTAAGGTCGTCACCTTATGTTTGATTGCTTTTTTGTGCTGTTCAGGGCTAGGATTGGTTAAAACACTAATCAAAACCACAAGTCCGACAAGTATCAAGGGTGAATTGTTGCTTTTCATTTTATTCGATTGTTTATTGTAACTACTCAGATACGACCAATTTCAATCAAAAAATGATAATTTTCCATGATACTTGAACTCTTTTTTCGTCAATAGTACGCTTATTAACTCAAAAATTAGCTTCGTCTGATGAAAAATGCTCCAATTTTATGATTTGAAAGCACACACAGCGTAGTCGCCTATTTTTACTAATGCAAAATATTTAAATATAGTTTTTATATTTCGTATATTTTTTCAAAATTTGTAATAATTGAGACATAAATTTAGTTGCTTAATATAAATAGAATGCGGGATATCCCACATTCTATAAAAATATAATCATTATTGTTCTGCAAACTCTAATTTATAAACGCTGCTATCTCTTATCGCATCGTGTGACGAAAATGTTACATCTAAGTCTTTGACCAATCCAGTATCTAATCCGTAAACCCATCCATGAATCGATAATTCTTGACCTCTACTCCATGCTTGTTGAACTAATGAAGTGACACTTAAATTGAGTACTTGTTGTTTTATATTCCATTCAACAAAGCGGTCAAATCTTTCTTTTTCATTTTCTATAGATTCTATATCGGTTTTACGAAATTTATAGCTATCTTTAATATGTCTTATCCAATTGTCAATAATGCCATATGACGATTTTGCCATAGCGGCTTTTACACCACCACATCCATAGTGTCCACATACAATGATATATTTTACTTTAAGGATATTTACAGAATAATCTAAGACACTTAACAAATTCATATCTGAGTGAATGACCATATTAGCAATATTGCGATGAACGAAGACTTCTCCAGGTTGAGCTCCAATAATTTCATTAGCTGGTACCCTACTATCAGAACACCCAATCCATAAAAGTGGTGGACTTTGCGTATCTTTTAACTTCTTAAAGAAATCTGGATCTATCGCTAATTTTGAAGCGACCCATTGCTTATTATTATCTAAAATTTTGTTATAAAAATCTGTCATTTTGTTATGCTTTAATGTTTTGTAATTGTTTGGTTTTTGTTTTTGATCTCTTTTTTTCGTTACTTTCATCTGATTTCATTTCTGTAATTAGCACACTTGATTCTTTATGTCGTTGTCTGTGTTTCATCAACAAATCGTGCTCAATAGAAACTTTACGAATATCTGTTTCTGTATTTTCAAGGTGATAAGCTTCTTTAAAGCCAATGAATGTAACATGAATATTTTTTAGAGGAGCTCTAATATCTTTAAATTCTATTAGGCTATCAAGAATATCATGCGCTATATACACGGTATCTGAGGCATTAATAATGACCTTGGATTGTTTTGGAATTGCATTTAATGTAAATAGAATAGCAGCTTTATTTAAGAATGAAACTTCTTGAGCTAAATGGATGTGGATAATATCACCATCCTCGTATTCTTCTTTACGAAAATAATATGCCCTTTTCATATTTCCTCTTAATATTGCAAAAATGCTTATCATCATACCTAAAGCAACACCTATAAGTAAGTCTGTAAATACTACGGCCACTACAGTAGCAACAAAAGGCAGAAACTGGTATTTACCTTTATGAAAAAAATGCCGAAATACCGATGGTTTTGCTAATTTGTACCCAATTATTATTAAAATTGATGCCAGTACTGCCAAAGGTATTTTGTTTAATATCAGTGGAATAGACAATACGCTTACTAGTAATAATATACCATGAATAATAGTGGACATCTTGGATTTTGCTCCTGCATTTGCATTTGCCGACGAGCGAACTACTACTGAAGTCATCGGTAATCCACCTAAAAGTGAACTTATAATATTCCCTATTCCTTGTGCTTTTAATTCAAGATCTGTATCCGTAAGTCTTTTTTGCGGATCCATTCGATCAGCGGCCTCAATACATAATAAGGTTTCTATAGACGCTACTATTGCAATTGTAATTGCTACAGTCCAAACCTCTTTATTAAATAGGCTTGAAAAGTTAAATCCATTTGAAAAGTTTAAAAAATCGGGTAAAATAAAGATTCCATTTAAATCTTTTAAACTAGTTATAATCGGAAGTTCAACAAGGTATTTTGATGATGTGATTGCAAATTGACTTCCTGTCAATTTTAATAATTCGTTGACTAAAGTGCCTACAATTACAGCAACTAATGCTGCTGGAAGTAATTTAATTTTTTTAAATATCGTAACCTTTTCCCAAATTAATATGATAATCATGGATAAAGCGGCAATTATTACCACACCGATTTGAATTTGAGTTAATGCTAAAGCGATATCTAAAAATATTGCAAAACCACTACCAACTTCTATATCCGATCCTAAAGCTTTCGGGATTTGTTTTATAAAAATGATGATTCCTATTCCTGCGAGCATGCCCTCTATTACATTATTAGGAAAATAATTTGAAATAGTTCCAGCCTTTAAAAAACCTAATGCTAATTGTATTATACCTGCAAGAAATACTGCTGTAAGAAATACTTCAAAAGAACCTAATGACATTATAGCAGCAATGATAATAGCAGTTAGACCTGCTGCTGGGCCTGAGACACTAATATGTGAATCGGAAATTGATCCAATAATTATTCCTCCCACAATTCCTGCAATGATCCCCGAAAATAATGGTGCACCCGATGCCATGGCTATCCCTAAACATAGTGGGAGTGCCACTAAAAAAACAACTAAACCTGATGAAAAATCATATCTCAGATTTTCAAAATAATTTATCTTTTTTGTCATAAATTATAAAATTAGTAATGAAAAATATGATAAAATTCTATTTTAATTTATTGATAATTGTACAAAATGCCTTCCTTACGTTTAACTTATCATATAATCAATCTATTAAATGATTACTTTTTTAATAATTTTGGCGAAAAATATAGGGCTAAGTCGAATTATATTTTAATGTTCAACAGTAAATCCCTAGATTATACGAAATTGATTTTAGAATCAGTCCAAAGATTTTTTAAAAAATATATCAAAGTTCAAGGCAGAATATACGGTCATCGCCTTAGTGGTACTGAGAATTTCTAACCCAGAATTCATATGTTTTTCAATGAAGATTGCCTAATTTGAATGCCACCTTAGAATTATCGCTCTTTTGATGTTCATAACGAAACCTAATGCATAATCAAGGTTTAAACGAAAAATAGTATGATATTTAAAAAACAAAAGAAGACAATGAATCCTAAGCTAAATTTTAGTCATTATCTGTTGTATGATAATGCTCAACCTGTACATTTCAATAAATTAAAATTCTTCGGCAATAAAAAAATTACCTTGATTTCTTATGCTAATTCGGGAGGCGGTAATTGAATTTCTGAAAATTCAAAATTGTACTTATGTTGAAAAGTAATTATAGCTTTTTTTGTAAAGATACTAAAGTTAGGAAGTCGGATTGAATTTAGGTCGGAAATGTAATCTTTTTTTATTTCAGACGGGTTTTTGTGGGTTTCTTCTTCTTCCTCAGCAAATGGTACGGCAATAATTATGTTTATTTTATTACTTAAACTATTTACTATAGCAGGTAATATTATAAATGACATAAAAATAACTAATAATGTAAGTGCTTTTGTTCTCATTATGGGCAAATTTATAACATTTAATGTTTTTGGCAAAAATGAATTTAAAATTTTAGAAAAAAATTAACAATTATTGAGTTCGCTTTACGATTATAAATAGAGATTGCGCATTTGAAATGAAAAATGATTTTAACTTTTTATTCTCTAAAATTTGATTGATTTACAAAAGATATAAAGAATTATTTTAAGTATTTTTTGTCTCTGATATAAATATTTTTCTTAAATATCGGTCAATTTTTTTTCATAGGTATAATTCATTTTTTCTATATTTTATTAATATTCAGCGTCCTTTCTTTACTTTCTCTGACATATTGTCACTCAATTAAAAAAAGTATCGTAATTTTGCATTCTTATAAATTTTTGGTAAGATGAAGTTGTATGACGATAATGTGACCCTCACAGGTATAAAGAAAGAAATTGACGAAAATAAGCAAGGCGAGGCTTTGTATTATGATTATAATGATACGGGACAACGCAAATTCTATATAGAGTCTTATGGATGTGCCATGAATTTTAGCGATTCGGAAATCGTAGCTTCTATCCTGTCTAAAGAAGGTTATGGACCAACACGGGATATGGAAAATGCGGATTTGATCCTCATTAATACGTGTTCTGTACGTGAAAAAGCAGAAGATACAGTCAGAAACAGACTCAAGATATTCAATAATCTAAAAAATAAAAAACCCGAACTTTTGGTTGGTGTACTCGGCTGTATGGCAGAGCGACTCAAATCTAAATTGTTGGAAGAGGAGAAGCTGGTCGATTTAGTGGTAGGACCGGACGCATATAGGGACTTGCCTAATCTTTTGGCTCGGGTAGAAGATGGAGAAAAGGGTATCAATGTCTTACTTTCAAGGGAAGAAACGTATGCGGATATTTCGCCACTGAGATTGGATTCTAATGGTATCGTAGGATTTATTTCTATCATGCGTGGATGTGATAATATGTGTACTTTTTGTGTAGTACCCTTTACAAGAGGGCGGGAGCGTAGCAGAGATCCTTATAGTATCGTAGCGGAAGCGACCGACTTGTATAATCGCGGGTTTAGAGATGTGACACTTTTGGGACAAAATGTGGACTCGTATAAGTGGACATCTCCCGATGAAAACGAACATGTCAATTTTGCGCAATTGTTAGAGCGAGTTGCACAGATTCACCCGGATTTGAGGATTCGTTTTTCAACTTCTCACCCTAAGGATATCACAGATGAGGTGCTATATACGATGGCAAATCACGAGAATATTTGCAAATATATTCACTTACCGGTTCAATCTGGTAATAGCCGTATCCTTAAATTGATGAATAGAACTTATGATCGCGAATGGTATATGGATCGTGTAAATGCGATTTATAGGATTATTCCGGACTGTGCGATTTCTTCAGATATGATCGCAGGTTTTTGTAGTGAGACGGAGGAGGAACACCAAGATACGATTAGCATGATGCACTTTGTAAAGTATAGCATGTCCTATATGTTTTTCTATTCAGAACGCCCGGGTACTTTGGCAGCAAAAAAATTGGCCGATGATGTGCCGGAAGAAGTGAAAAAACGAAGACTTCAGGAGATCATTGATACGCAAAATAAAATTTCCGCAGAGGCAAATGCCAATGATGTTGGCAAAGTCTTTAAAGTGCTAATTGAAGGAAATTCTCGTCGTTCTGATGAAGAATTTAAGGGTAGAAACAGCCAAAATAAAATGATAAATTTCCCTAAAGGTGAAGGCTTGAAAGCAGGAGATTATTGTTGGGTAAAAGTTACAGAAGCAACGTCAGCATCGCTAAGAGGTGAGCTTGCAGAGCCGATTGCCTGATGGTTTCTTCCTTGACGAAAGGAATCTTTTCGGCGTACTTTGTTTAAATGAATTTGAGTAGGAAGAATGAGTTGAAGGCCATAGCAGGAAAAGGAAAGAGAAAATAAGTAAAATTTAATTTTTTGACGCATTATAAAAACCGATATTAATTGAATCTTCAGGGTGTAAAGCAAAGGTTTGGAATTATAGGAAGATCTCCGTTGTTGGAGCGGGCGCTGGAAACGGCGGTTCGAGTTGCACCAACGGATTTGACCGTTCTCATTCAAGGGGAGAGCGGTGTAGGTAAAGAGGTGTTTAGCCGGATTATCCATGAGATGTCTATTCGCAAGCACAATAGCTTCATAGCTATCAACTGTGGCGCTATACCTCCTGGAACGATAAATTCGGAACTCTTCGGGCACGAAAAAGGATCGTTTACCGGTGCTATGGGTGAGCGCAAAGGATATTTTGAAACCGTCAATGGTGGTACCATTTTTTTGGATGAAGTCGGTGAAATGCCGTTAGATACTCAAGCTTTTCTATTGCGTGTACTTGAAAATGGCGAGTTTCTACGGGTGGGTTCCTCTAAGGTCCAGACCACGGATGTACGGGTTGTAGCGGCGACTAATGTGAATCTCGAATCCAAAATAGAATCCGGTAAATTTAGAGAAGACTTATATTACAGACTCAATACAGTGCCGATTAGAGTTCCAGCCTTGCATGAGCGAAGAGATGACATCTATATGTTGTTTCGAAAATTTGCCGGAGACTTTGCTGAGAAATATCGGACAGAATCTATATCGCTGACCACGGAAGCACGTATTTTATTTGAAAATTATCGCTGGCCAGGTAATATTCGAGAACTTAAAAATGTCGTAGAACAATTGAGCGTCCTCAGCGAACGCAAGGAAATAGACGCGGAACTATTAGTGGATTTGGTTCCACAAATTAAAAACCGATTACTGCCTTCAAAGCAAGGTGACCTAGGAAGCGGTGGAGAATCGGGGTTTCAAGAGCGGGAGATTATCTTTAAGTTTTTGCTTGAAATGAAAAATGATTTGAGCGACCTTAAATCCCTATTTTACGAATTGATACGGACGAATAATCTTACATTGCCGGATATTTCTAAGATTAAGTCGGTACCCAATCATGGTTTTAGTGGAGACTATTTTATTCCAAAGAGTTATGAAAGCGATTTGCAAGATCCAGGTATTCCTGTCTTTGATGACGGCAAGCCGATTATCATTCATGGCAAAGATGTGGCAAGCTATCATGACTCCGAAGACGTAGAAGAAATCCTTTCGCTAGAAGAAATGGAAAAGGAGATGATCAAAAAGGCCTTAAAAAAGTTCAATAACCGAAGAAAAGATGCCGCTGAAGAATTGGGTATCTCTGAACGAACCTTATATAGGAAAATAAAGGAATACAATATTCAAGATTAAATAATAGATGCATTTTGCAATTTAACCGATAAAAATATGTAATTTTGTCCGATATGAAAGGTTGTTCGTCGGAATTTTTGCGAATGTAGAACTATTATAGAAAGAATGTTGTTTTTGATAAAAATAAAATAATAATATTATGTGGATTTTAATCGGAGTTTTACTTGTTTTGGGGCTTTGGGTCATGTCAATGTATAACAAATTGGTATCCCTAAAAAATAGAGTTCAAGAAGGATGGTCAGGTATTGATGTTCAGTTGAAACGCAGATATGATTTAATACCGAACTTGGTCAATACAGTAAAAGGCTATGCAGCTCATGAGAGTGATACTTTAGAAAAGGTGATTCAAGCTCGTAATATGGCGATGAGTGCAGGAAGTAGTGGAGATGTCAATGCTCAAGCACAAGCTGAAAATGCTTTGGCAGGTACGTTAAAGTCTTTATTTGCTTTAGCTGAAAGTTATCCGGACTTGAAAGCGAATACAAGCTTTTTGCAGTTGCAGAATACTTTGGGCGAAATCGAAGAAAATTTGAGTAATGCCAGAAGATACTATAATGCGCTTGTAAGGGATAATAATACAGCTGTAGAATCCTTCCCTTCTAATCTCATTGCAAATCAATTTCATTTTGGTAAGTTTGATTTCTTCGAGATTGATAATGATGCAGAAAGAAGTAATCCTGTAGTACAGTTTTAAAAAACGAAGCTCCTTTCAATTTTTGTAATTCATGATAAAGGTTCAATATATTTGGCTTTGGGTAATCATTTTGTTTTCACCAAGTTTGGTGCAGGCTCAAGATTATATTATTAAGGATTACAAAATAAATATTTTAATTCGAGGCTCAGAAGGAATTTTTGAAGTGGATGAAGTCCTCCAAGTAAAGTTTAGAGAGCCTCGACATGGTATTTATCGGCATATTCCGGTTAATTATCGTATCAAAGGCGAAAAAGCATCCATCGATGTTTTTGATATCCGAGTTCCGGATTATCAGTTTTCGGTTTCCTCTCAAGGAAATAATAAAGTGATACGAATCGGTGATCCCGACATCTATGTAGATGATGTTCAAACTTACCATATCCAATATAAGGTAAAAAACGCCTTTATGTTTATGGATGAATGGACCGAGTTTTATTGGAACTTAAACGGTACTGAAACGAATACAACGACCGATCATTTGTCTTTTACGATTCAGTTGGATAAGTCCATTCCGATGAGTGAGCAAGATTACTTTGTGCGTACGGGAAGTTTAGGTGATCAAGATAAAGATGCCACTATGTCGTATTATCTCAATACATTTACGGGTAGTACTACAAAGCAATTAGAGGCATACGAAGGTGTAACGGTTGGGATTAAGTTACCTTATGATTATGTAAAAAGACCGTCGGCCTTTGAATTATGGTTGAAGGAATATGGGATATTGAGTTTTAGTAGTTTGATATTTTTGCTGTCGTCTGGGATTTTTTACCGATTATGGTCAAAGTTTGGAAAGGACTATCCGATAATTAAGGCCGTCGAATTCATGCCACCTAAGGAGTTGAACCCTTCGGAAGCCGGAGTTATCATTGACGAAAAGGCGGATAGCGTAGATATTATGGCATTGTTACCCTATTGGGCGCAAATGGGAAAGCTCACTATAGAGCGGATTCCTAAAAGGTGGGGCAAGGATGATCACCGGTTAACACGATTAGAAGCACTAGACAGTAATGCGGCACCCTATGAGCAAATCGTTTTTCAGCGGTTGTTTAAAGATGGCAATTCGGTCTTGATTTCATCACTTGAAAATAGCTTTTATGAATATATGAAGTCAGCCCGTGAGTCTTTGAAAACCCATGTTCAAAATATGGGCGTGTACTATCCGATATCGATTAAATTACAGGTGTATCTAACCTTTATTTCTGTGGGTTTGACGTTCTTGGCTATTTTTCTTACTATGGTGGTGGGATCATTAATGTTGGGTATAGCTATAGGCATGAGTGGAGTTGTCGGAATGATTGCTGCTGCAAATATGTTGAAGAAGAATGAATATGGCGTTCAACTCTATCAGAAAGTCAACGGTTTTAAAATGTTTGTCAAATCGGCGGATAAAGATAGAATCGAACGTTTATTGAAAGAGAATCCGGATTATTTTGAAAAGACACTTCCCTATGCGATGGTTTTTGGATACGCCAAACAATGGAGCCAGAAATTTGATGGATTACTCCTCGAACCACCAAAATGGTATATAACGCCAGGCGGATTTTATGATGGAGGCAGGTTTATGCCTTCGGACTTTGGAAGTTCATTTGATTCAGGTATTCGAGATATTCAAAGTGCTTTTTCTAGTGCGCCTTCTTCGGATGGTGGTGGTTTTTCTGGTGGTGGCGGCTTCTCAGGCGGCGGCTTCGGTGGTGGTGGTACTGGAAGTTGGTGATTTTTTTGGTTGTCGGTTGACAGTTGAAGTTTAAATGTTTAAGGGTGTAAAGGTGTAAATTCCAATAACTAACCGTTATCAACTTTCAATTCTCTATTGTCCATTATCCATTATCCGCTGTCAACTGTCCATGGTCAATTTATTAAAGATATTAGCTTAGAATCATTAAAACTTGCATTTGGCAAGTTTTAATGATTTGAGTGTATCATTTCCCTATGACAAAATATACTAATCGTAAGGATTATATCAGCACATTAGAGGCTTACAAAGATCAAGACCTCATAAAAGTAATTAGTGGTTTGCGTAGGTCTGGTAAAAGTACTTTGCTTGAGATGTACCAATTGATGTTGCTAAAACAAGGCGTAAAGGAAAATCAAATTGTTTTTCTGAATTTCGAAGATTTTGAACTACGTAAGTTTTTAAATGATTTGGATAGCCTATATTATTATATCATTGATTAATTGGATTTGTCAAAACCTTACTATGTGTTTTAGGACGAAATACAAAATGTAAATGAATTTGAGCGTTTGGTGGACGGGTTGTTTGTAAAACCCAATATAGATGTTTACATGACAGGTACTAATGCATTTTTACTATCTAGCGAATTGGCAACCTTGTTAAGTGGACGCTATATCGAGATTTCTATTCTTCCATTTTCATTCAAAGAATATTTAACAGCACGAAATATTGATGTCAGCAATAAGTATCTAAATTATGAAATTTTATTTTTTGAGTACATCAATGAAACATCACTTCCCAAAGGTGTTGAATTACGAGAAGGTGGTTTCGATAAAATATACGAATATTTAGAGGCCATATATAAAACCATTATCGAGAAAGATATCACGCAGCGACATCAAATCAATGATAAACGTGCTTTTGAAAATATTGTGAAATTTGTGGCTTCTAATATTGGTAATCCGCTCTCGCCAAGCAACATTGCCAAAACATTGAAACAAGACGGACAAAGTGTACACAATACGAATGTTGAAAGATACTTAGATTATTTGGTGGCATGTTTCGTGTTTTACAAAGTAAATCGTTTTGACCCTAAAGGTAAGAAGCAACTTGCTACACAAGAAAAGTACTATTTGGTCGATGCAGGTTTACTCAATATCTTAGCAGGTAAAGAGAGAACAACAGATAGAGGACATATTTTAGAAAATGTAGTTTATCTTGAATTACTTCGAAGAGGTAATAAGATATGGACAGGTACAAGTCGTAACAGTGAAGTTGACTTTGTATGCAGAACAAAAACTGGCGATATTGAATATTATCAAGTGGCAAGGCTGATGACCAACGAAAATACTGTGAAGCGGGTGTTTGCGGCATTAGTGCTCTGTCCACAAAAAAATTTTAATGAAATGTCGTTCTTTTTTCAAATCTCATCGTTAAAAATACTCGTCATAGTTATCACTATGCCTGCGTTTTTTGCCTTGGTCTTAAAAAAAATAACTTCCATTATCATTTAAGTCTTTTTATAGACAGAGCACAAGAATCAATCAAAGACAACTACCCTAAGTTTTTATTGACTACTGATAGCTTCACCCAAGATCGTAATGGAGTTAAGCATTTGAATGTATTTAATTGGTTACTTGATAATAACTAATAAAGAAAAATACGATAATAATGGTATATCCTTAGATATTCAAGACTACGTGTGTTGTGTGTGGTGCGTCACAAAACTATCTGTATTTAGGAATGAAAAATATTTTTGCGCACTGTATTACAATATGTACTGATAATCAATATAATACAAATTATAAAAATAAGTTATTTGTAAAATATTGAATTTCTTTGAAAAAATATATTAAAAATATTTGTAATATGTAATTTGCGTAATATCTTTGCGGGGTGATATAGTCTAAAACTGTATTGCGATTCCCATAAACAGTAATTAATGATTTTTATTTCTCAAAGTAAAAAAATTAATTATGTCGATTTTACACAATTTTAAAACAAGCAAACCATTATTCGTTAGATGGATACCGGTATTGTTTATGATGACCTTCCTTGCCTTGCCAGGGGAAGTGTCGAGTCAGATTTCAAGATATGTCGATTCAGCAATTGGGGCGGATGCGGGAGATTGTTCTGTTCCGGGTACACCTTGTGCGACCATCTCTTATGCGTTGGGACAAGCTGCTGCAGGAGACGATATCTACGTTGAGGCAGGTTCAGGAACATATAACGAAAATGTACTGATCAATAAATCAGTCAACTTATATGGAAATGGAGCTACAGTTCAAGGTAGTGCTTCAAATCTTGGTACTTTTCAATTATTGCCGAATGTTAACAATGTTACGATTGATGGCTTTACATTGTTAGGTTACGATAATCCAAATCCGGCTGTTGAATTTGCAGCCTTGTATTTTCAAGGTAACCATAGCAATATAACGGTTACTAATAATACCATAACAGCCGATGGCGAAGGAGGGTTATTGACTGAGTACAACACGACTATTGCAAATTTGACAATTAGCAATAATGTTTTTAATGGAAAAACCTATGTAGGTGCCGCTCCTGGTGGTAATTGTATCTCTGATAATCAATATTCAACGCCGAACTTTCCTAGACAATTGGTTGTTATCAGTCCTAACGCTACAAATATAGTCTTTACAGATAATCTTATCGAAGGACAAACCGGAGATTTGGGAAGTGGACTTTGTAGCACATTAGGTAAAAGCAATTTTGCAGTCACGATTGATGCTACGAATGCGACCATTTCAGGCAATACATTTAAAACAAAGATTGTAGGTGGTAACTCTGCATTATTGAGGACAAGAGGTAGTGGATTTGATATTAATGATAATACTTTCGATTCTGAAAATCTCTCGGGAACAGCTTACTACCATTTTTATAACGCAACAGCATTAAATGGAGGAGATCCTTCGGATATTGCTGGTCTATTTGCTAGTAATACTTATTTGCCGAGCCCGAGTTACTCCACGAGTAGCGGTAATACTCTTATTTTTATGTGTACCGGACCAGTGCTAACAGCAGAGATTAATGCCGTAATATTATCTAGTAATCCAAATGATGGTATTTCTGAAGTATTTGATTCTCTTCATTGTGGAATAGATGTTGATCTTAATTTTGGAGATTTCACTCATACTGGTGGAATCGGTCTAGAATCTCAAAGAAAGGTTTTCCAATCTTGGGAAGGCGAGAATGTTACTGTAGGTTTGTGTACAGATTGTAATAGAACAGCCGCTTCTATGTCGAATACGATAGAGACGGTTGCTTTGGTTGATCCTTCACTTCCCGGTAAGATTACTATTAAATTTCTAGCATATATTGATGCTAATAATAATGATCAGATTGATTTAAATGAGTGTAGTAGTGACACGATTATATATATATATACCTTACACCCTCCGATTACAAATGTGCAGATTGTAGCAGTTCCGGATGGGGATGTATGTTTAGGAGCAACAAATGTACAGTATAGTGTCAATGTAGAAGGCGGTGTTGCCAGTGAACTTCAATACTATTGGACAGCCTATAATTCAGGAGATGGTTCAGGTACGGGATATGACGGATTTCTACCTAGTAGATACGATGAAAGTCCTACTCGATCATGGACAGCAAGCACAGGAGCCAAGTCTGTGGGGGTAAGTGTTTGGTTTGACTCTTGTCCTAATATTGGCGAAGACTTATATTCATTTGAAGTAGCGGCAGATCCTGTTGCACCTACATTAGTTTCTGTATCAAATACTGATGATGAGGTATGTGAAGGCACAGAATTGTCAGCAACTATTGCTCCGGGCTCAGATGGTGCAGGAGATTGTGAAGATGAGATCAGATATTCAGTAGATGGTGGATCTACTTGGTATCCTTATGTTTCAGATAATGTCCTTATTATAGGTAGCGAGGATTTAATCATTGAAGCTAGAAGAGTTTGTGATGGCGCAGGATGTGATGGTTCTGGGACCGATTTTGCAGAACTTGTACGTTGGAGTTCATTACCAGTACCTACTGTTGCTATCGATCCTATTGATTATGACATTTGCAAAGATGAAGATGTTGATATAGCGGCAACTATTTCTGGAGGAACTACGCCTTATGTTATAGATTGGACAGGTTCAGGTGCTGGATACTTGAGTAGTACAACAGTAGCTGATCCAACATTTAATAGCCCTGATTTTGGAAGTTTCGTATTGAATATCAGCGTAACAGATAATAATAACTGTGTTGCTTCTGACGAAATAACCGTTCATGTTAGAGATGAAGTTAGACCTACGATTACATGTCCTGGTGATATCAGAATAGAGTTGGCTCCTTCTGAATGTGAGATCCTTGTAGATTTTGCTGCGGACATCAATCCTGATGATAACTGTGATGGAGTTGTGTATAAGTATGTAGCTGGATCTTTAGAATCAGGAGATATATTCCCAATAGGTATCCATACTGTTTCTATTTATGCAGAAGATGTAGCAGGTAATTTATCTGACACTTGTTCATTTACCGTAACAATTGTAGATTATATAAATCCGAATTTGGGATGTAAGCCGATTAATTACTCTTTAGATCAAAACTGTGAAGGTGTTTTGACGCCTACGGAAGTATTGGTAGGTTGGGAGACAGGTGGTATTCCTGACTTAGGTTGCCCGGGATCATTCACGATCGAAATCACCGGACCAAATGGAGAGTCTTTAGGTAACCACATTACTGGAGAGTTTTTAGGAAAAACATTGGGATATACTATTTCGCATTTGTCAAGATTCAAGTGTTGGAATACAATATTAGTTGAAGATAAAATGCCTCCAATCATCGAATGTAGAGATACTTCAGTTCACTGTCTAACTGACTTAACGAAGTTGGATATGTATCGAGTATATGACAATTGTGGTGCTGTTGGCGTGAAAATAGATGAAAAAATCATCGACTTGCCTTGTGATGATGATTATGTTTGTAAAATCGAACGTACTTATAAAGCAGTAGATAATTATGGCAACGAAAGTGCACCATGTACTTCAACGATTTATTTGTTGAGACCATCAAAAGATGGTATTCAGGCTCCAGGAAATCCAGATCCATTGGAATGTTCAGATAATTATAAGAAAGATGCAAATGGTCATCCTCATCCGGATATTACAGGTATTCCTACCTATGATGGACGTAAATTATGGCCTCAAAGCGAACTTGATTTGATTTATTGTAACTCTATCATAGATTACAAAGACAAAGTTCTTCTAAGTAGTTCTTGTAAGACAATCATTCAGAGAACATGGAGAATTACCGAGTGGCATTGTAGTTCAGCTGTTGAGTTGCTTGTTGCCGTTCAGACCATTATGATTATTGATTCTAAACCACCGGTTATCCCACAATTAGACGATGTTGTAGTTACAACCAGAGCATTAAGTTGTTCATCAATAGTCCATTTCCCTACATTGGATATTACGGATAACTGTAATGAAGTAACTAAGGTGATTATCAATGTTACTACAGATGGTGTGGCTTCAGGAAGTGTGACTGGAAACGGTGGTAGCTTAGAATTAGGCGTTGGAGAACACATAATTACTTATACTGCGGTAGATTATTGCAAAAACATTGGAGAAATGTCTTATAAAGTGACAGTTCGCGACCAAACAGACCCAGTCGCTATATGTGATCAATATGCAACAGTGAGCCTAAGAGAAGATGGATTGACTTTTGTAACAGCGGATGCTATTGATGATGGTAGTTTTGATGCGTGTGGTGATGTTACGTTGAAGATTAGAAGAATGACGGATCCATGTGGATTAGGCCAGGATGAAGGATGGCATGATCGACTTGAGATCTGTTGTGCAGATGCAAATCAATCTCCTATGATTGTACTTTTAGTTACAGATAAAGGAGGAAACACCAATATGTGTATGGTAAGCCTAAATGTTCAGGATAAAATTCAACCAAGAATTAGCTGCCCAGATGATTTGGAAATAGAAAATTGTGAATTTACATTTGATCCGTCTTTAGCTGGTGCAAATCATGCTTTTGGTGAGGCGACCATAACAGATAATTGTCCTTCAAATCTTGATATAACGCATGAATTGATTGATAATCGTTCACAGTGTGGTACGGGAGAAGTTGTGCGTACAATTGGTGTTAATCTTAACGGAAAATTAGTACAAACTTGTACCCAGACGATTACCTTTAAAAATAACGATCCATTCTATATCAACGAATCCGATGATAACGATCCAAATGATGATGTAATTTGGCCAAAGGATTATGTAGCTTTAGGACAGTGTTCATTTTTAGGATTGGCTCCTGAGAGCCTTCCTGATTCATCTGCTTTCCCAATTTTAACGGAAGATGCATGTGATATGGTCGGTAAATTGTACACTGATCAAGTACTTGAATTTACTCAAAATGGTGCTTGTTATAAGATTTTGAGAACTTGGTCAATTATTGACTGGTGTCAAGCAAACAAAGAGTGGACTTATGTACAAGAAATAAAAGTTATGGATAATGATGCACCTCAGTTTGTGGATCTTCCAACGACTAAATTGACATTTGAAACAGCAACTTGTGATAGTAGAGAAATAACTTTAGTTGCCAATGCTGTTGACTGTACACCGGCAAACGAATTGGTATGGACATATATCATTAAGAAAGATGGTGTAAATTATGTTTCAGGTAATGGCAATAGTGTTACTAGAATATTTACAGTAGGAGCATATAGTATTGAGTTTAAAGTAAGCGATAGATGTGGTAATTTATCTCAAGGATCTTACGAATTTGAAGTGATTACAACTAAACCAGCTGTTCCGGTATGTATCTTTGGGCTTTCTTCTAATATTACCATGATGGATACAGATGGAGACGGTATTGGCGATACACCACAGACGATGGTGAGACCTGAATTATTTGATAATAAGAGTTACCACTTATGTGGTTATGACTTTGTCTTGAGTTTCTCTGCTGATGTCACTGACAGATTAAGAACTTATACTTGTGATGATTTAGGTGAGCAAGTAATTCAGTTATGGGTTACAGATTCTCACGGAAATACAGCATTTTGTTCAACTACTATTGATATTCAAGACAATGATGAATTATGTCCTCCTACAGGGCCACTTGTATCTAATGTATCCGGAAGAATTGTGAAGGAAGATAACAAGGCGATCGAAGAAGTAGGTGTAGAATTGATAGGTGTTGAAAGCGATTTCACAGAAACAAACCGTGAAGGCCAGTATGCATTTGGTAGAGTTAAAAATGCCGGTAACTATAATATTATTCCATCTAAAAATGGAGATGATATGAATGGTGTGAGTACCTATGACTTAGTATTGATACAAAGACACATTCTAGATATTGAACCGTTGAAATCTCCATATAAGTTAATAGCAGCGGATATCAATAATAACGGATCGATAACTGCGTCTGACTTGTCAGAATTGCGTAAGCTAATATTAGGTATCTATGATGAGTTCCCTAATAATTCTAGTTGGAGATTTGTGGATGCTTCTTATAAGTTTAAAGATGCACAAGATCCATGGGCGGAATATGTACCAGAGCTTTATGAAATCAGCAATTTGAGAAACAATATGGATATTAATTTTATCGGTATTAAAGTTGGTGACGTTAACATAGATGCTCAAGGTTCAAAATTTGATGAAACGAAAGTTGCTTCAAGAGCGATCAATAACTTGGCAATTGGCGACAGAAGTGTTGTGAAAGGTGATTGGTTAAATATCCCAGTAGTAGCTACTAATTCTGGAGTATTATATGGTTTACAAGCTCAATTAGCGACTTCAGGATTGAAAGTCCATGGCATTAAAGGTGCTTCAATGAAGGTTGCGGATGCAGATTTTGCGATTGTGGATGATAATCAAGTACGATTAGCATTGGCAGCGGGTCAAGGTGTTCATGTGGTTGCTGGACAAACCCTTTTTGAAATCGAAGTTGAGGCTACACAATCCGGAAAATTGAGCCATATGCTTGATTTAGGTACTGATATGCTTGCAGAGATATATTCAGATGACCAAACTATCGGTGCACTAGGTATTCAGTGGAGAAATGGTGAAACAGCTCAGACTGAATTGGCTTCTGTAACACCTAACCCTTGGAGTACACATACTGAAATCGGATTTGAACTTCCAGTGGATGGTATGGTTACCTTCAAAGTGAAGGATTATACAGGTAAGAAGTGGATAAGTACAGTAGATTACTATCCTTCAGGCCAGAATGTAATCAAGCTTTCAAGAGCAGATCTTCCTCAATCAGGCGTATATTTTTACGAGATTAGAACTGAAAATCAGATTTTAACTGGTAAGATGATAGTCATTGAATAAATAAGACTGTTGTAAAATAAGTGGAGCGGTTTGTCAGCAAGTGCGGGCAAACCGCTTTTTGTTTTGGGTCAGATTATCTTGAATTATGCTTGGTGCTTAGGTAGCTGAAGTTACAAAAGGAGCAAGATCATCTCTAGTTGTAACTTGGGTCACTGATAGTATGAATAAATTGCAATATCATTGTAGTGAGAAAAGATTGAATCTATTTTTAAAAGTATTGACACTAAATAATGAAAGTGAGAAGTATAAATTAAATAGCGTTCTTTAAAGAAAGATTTGATTTTCTTCAATTGGTAAATCGTGGGTTTGTATGGATGGAGCATCCTACGATGATTAAATGTGTATTATTTTTTGAAATTAATTTTTTGCAATCTATAAAATGTATAACAATGACAAACCAAACATTTTTTAAGTATTTTTCTGTGTTTTTATTCTCGTTAATCTTAGTTTTTTCGGCGGAAGGTCAGATTAGCAATCCTCTAAAAAAGGCGAAAGATGCCTTAAAAAAGGAGACGGACAAAACATTAAACCAAAATAATACAAACGTTCTAAAGTCAGGAGACAAAAAATCAAACGACCCAAGTGTAAGTGCTGTGGTTCCAAAAGGAACAAAGGATATCTACGTATCTGTTGAGCGTGGAAGTAATCGCAGAGATGGTAGTAAATCTTCACCTGTGAAGGATTTGCAAAAGGCGATAGATATTGCTCCTGAAGGTGCAGTTATTCACGTTGCGCAGGGCAATTACTTGGGAAAACTTGATGCCGGATATTTTGAGGTAAAAAAGTATTTGTCTATTATCGGTGGCTATTCGGATGATTTTTCGACAAGAAATCCGGTGAAGTATCGGACTATGATTCAACCACCAGCTACTGCCATTGGCACCAATGCCAATCATGGATTGATGGATATTTACGTTAAGGGTAAGCGAAATGGCGTGATTCTTATCGATGGCTTATTCTTTGATAAAGGTTTCATGAATAGATATGTATCTCCCAATGTGTCTGATCCTAGGTTTGCAGCTCCTGAAGGCTGTGAAACTGGAATCCTAAATCCGCCGGGAATGAATATTAATCAGCCGTATATGAGAGCGGAAACCTCTGTGTCCAATCAACTGATTCATGGCGATGTAGAAGGACAGGTGACGATTAGAAATTGCGTCTTTGTCAATGGTAGCCATTTTGGAATTCAAATGGGACATATCGGTGGGCATTATGAAATCTATAATAATATTTTTATCAATAGTAGAATGGCAGCCGTTGAAATCCGCGGCATGAATAATAAACCTGGCGAATCAACGGTAGATTTTCATCACAATACTGTGTTGTTTACTTGGCGACGAGACTGGGCGCCGGGTGATAAAGATATGGGTTATGCATTCAGGTTTATGACAAGAGTAGATGCAGACATTCATCATAATATTATAGGATGTAGCGATTTCTCGGCATTAGATCGGACTTATATTGACGCAGATAAAACTAGAGAAAGCGAAAGAGTAACTTCTGCATGGGATAACTTGTTTTTTAACAATATAGAAGCAGACCTTACACTTCCATCGGGAGGTGGGAAATTTTTGAGAATTTTTGCCAAACAATTTGAAGATGTAGATCAATTGGTCAAATACGAGGGAAATAGGGAAATGAATAATACGGAAATCGGAATGCTCAGCCAAAAGATTGATGAACCATATCTCAAAGCATTTTTATCTATGGAAAGTTCATCATCTTTGACCCATAACCCAAATTCTTCAGAGAATACCGCTCGTCAAATCCTAGGATTAAACCAGAGAGGAACTTCGAAATTTTCAGTTTCCATGTATTCCAATGCCTATCCTTTTGAAAAGGCAGCAGATTTATTTGGTGCCATAAAAAGTTATGGTGCGCAACTCCCATAATTTCGCATTTTATCGGAGAAATAGGCAAAAGTGAAAGCCGTTTATTCTAGGAATTTTCTTGTTGACAGAGCACTTGCTCAGTCAACAAAAGAAGTTTAATGAAATGTCGTTCTTTTTTCAAATCTCATCGTTAAAAATACTCGCCATAGTTACCACTATGCCTGCGTTTTTCGCCTTGATCTTTAAAAAAATAACTTCCATTATTATTTAAATCTTTTTATAGACAGAGCACTAAAAATATCACATATCGTTTTCAATTGTTTTAAAAAGGGTGTTCAGGTTTGTCAATTAAAATTGGCAAACCTTTTTTGTCTTCTACAATACTAAATTGAAATGAATGACGTTTTGATATAACCCTTTCCTTAAAATAATTGTTATAACAAATAACTTGTACGTAATTGATATTTGAATGCATGGATGTTTCAGTGCAATTTAATAGGTAAAGCAAAGTTTAATTTTTTTTCACTACGAGAATATTTGTTTGAATGCTTTATCTCGAATTAATAATTTGCATAAGCATTTTATAAAGAATCTTATTGAAATAAATTAATATTTTACATGGTTTTGTTTCGTTTAAAAACCATGTGAGACATTGATATCATTTAACCATATCTAAAGATGTTAGATAAAACTTTCAAGCATATAGACAATTTTAAACCTAGCGCTATTGATATTCCGGTAAATAAATGCGAATTAGAAGCGGTGATCGTGTCGCTATATCAATGTATGTTTCCGATTTGTCAATGTCCGGATTTTACGACGGTGCATGGTGAGATGAAGGAAGTTGCACAAAAATTGTGCGACCATATTGCGCGATTATTGGATATAGACAAGGCTATAGCTATAACCGAATACTTTTTTAGTCGATTTGATGATTTACATATTCAGTTGCTGAAGGATGCAGCGTGTTATGTTGACAATGATCCGGCTGCCCGTTCGCTTGAGGAGGTCATCATCACTTATCCTGGGTTTTATGCCTTGTCCGTATATCGTATGGCTCATGTATTATATGAGCAAGGTGTTCCGTTGATACCACGGTTCTTTACGGAATACGCGCATTCAAAAGTTGGTATTGACATTCATCCAGGCGCTGTTATTGGTAAAAACTTTTTTATGGACCACGGTACAGGGATTGTCATCGGAGAAACAACGGTCATCGGTGATAATGTCAAGATTTACCAAGGCGTTACCCTTGGAGCACTCTATGTAGAAAAGAAGTTGTCTGATATTAAAAGACATCCTACCATCGAAGATAATGTGGTGATATATTCCAATGCGACGATACTTGGAGGAGATACTGTGGTAGGACATGACTCTGTGATTGGCGGCGGTACTTGGTTGACGCATTCGGTTATTCCTTTTTCTCTGGTTTACAATCCGGCAGATGTCAAAATAAGAACGGTCAAATCTTTTGACCAACCTCATGATTTTGTGATATAAATAATTGTTAAATAATAATAAACATATTAATATGAAATATAATAATATATTAGAATCTATTGGAAATACGCCGCATGTACGGTTGAACAAGTTGTTTCCAAGCCACGAAGTTTGGATTAAGTTAGAAAAACAAAATCCGGGTGGTAGTATCAAAGACCGTATTGCCTTGTCGATGGTAGAATCTGCAGAAAGATCCGGTCAGCTTCAGCCTGGTGGTACGATTATCGAACCAACTTCAGGAAACACAGGCGTAGGTTTGGCAAGTGTAGGTGCTTACAAAGGGTATAAAGTTATCATTGTGATGCCCGAGTCTATGTCTTTAGAACGACGAAGATTGATTGCCCTTTATGGAGCTGAGTTGGTCTTGACACCTAGAGAATTAGGTATGAAAGGCGCTATTGCCAAGGCCGAGGAATTGCAAAATGAGATTTCAGGTTCATGGATTCCTATGCAGTTTGAAAATCAAGCGAATGTTGAAGTCCATGCAAAACAAACGGCTCAAGAGATATTGAATGATTTTCCTGAAGGGTTCGATTATTTGATTTCCGGAGTAGGAACAGGTGGACATATTTCAGGTGTCGGAAAAATGCTTAAAGCTCAATTCCCAACCTTGAAAGTTATCGCAGTAGAGCCTATCGATTCTCCGGTTATTTCTGGTGGAAATCCAGGACCACATGCCTTACAAGGATTAGGTGCAGGCTTTATTCCCAAAACTTTGGATATGTCTGTGGTCGATAGTGTGATCACCATAGGCAAGGATGAAGCCTTCGATGCTATCCGAAGATTGGCAAAGGAGGAAAGTATCTTAGGTGGGATTTCTACTGGGGCTTCCCTCGCGGCCGTGGCTAAAAAGATCTTGGAGTTACCGGAAGGTTCTAGGATTTTGACTTTCAATTATGATACAGGGGAAAGATACCTCTCTGTAGAAGGTTTGTTTTAAAAGGCGGGAATCGTAGGATTTGTAGTGAAAGTTGGGTGGATTCGGATGGCTTTAGTTGATAAATTGCTTCATACGTAATTATCTTTGTGACTGTTTTATATATATTTCGAAATTTTATTTATAATTTTACGCAATTATATTTTTAGCTATGAAGCAGTATCTCGATCTATTAAACCATATTCTGGACCATGGGACGTCAAAATCAGATAGAACCGGAACAGGAACAATCAGTGTATTTGGTTATCAAATGCGTTTTGATCTTAGCAAGGGATTTCCGATGTTGACAACCAAAAAATTGCACTTAAAATCCATAATTTATGAACTGTTATGGTTTCTTAAAGGTGATACAAATATTAAATATCTGACAGACCATGGTGTAAGGATTTGGAATGAATGGGCAGATGAAGCCGGAAATCTCGGACCGGTCTATGGGAAGCAATGGAGATCTTGGGCTACTGTTGATGGAAAAACGGTGGATCAGATTTCTGAACTCATCGATACCTTAAAAAATAATCCCGATTCTCGTCGAATGATTGTGAACGCTTGGAATGTTGGAGAGCTCAAACAAATGGCACTCACGCCGTGCCACTGCATGTTTCAATTTTATGTAGCTGATGGGAAGTTGAGTTGCCAATTGTATCAAAGATCAGCGGATACCTTCCTTGGCGTTCCTTTTAATATAGCCTCTTATGCACTATTAACCATGATGATAGCGAATGTGTGCAATCTTGAATATGGTGAATTTATTCATACTTTTGGCGATGTACACTTGTACAATAATCACTTAGAGCAAGCTAGAGAGCAATTGGCGAGAACACCCAAGGCGCTGCCTAAAATGCGCATAAATCCCAACGTAACCTCCATTTTTGATTTTGAATATGAAGATTTTACATTAGAAGATTATCATCCCGATCCACATATTAAGGCAGAAGTTTCCGTATAGGTTGATGTTTGGAATGTTTAATGGTTTAAGGATGTAATTAGTATTGTTGATTCGTGGATTAGTTGAAGAAAGTGGTGGAACTTATGGAAATGCTGGAATTGCTGAATTGATGGATAAATTGTTGGATTTGTATTAAAGGCTTTAGGGTTTATATGTGTAAGAGTTTAGTTTTTAGGTGTGGTAAACCAAAAAACTCCCAACTCCTAATTCGTAATTGATTATTTTTTTCGAATCAATTGAATCCCGTCTCTTAGCGGAAGTATCATACTTTCTACCCGAGTATCGGCTGCTATTTTTTTGTTAAAATCTTGGATGATTTTTGTCTTTTTATCGGGATTTGGGTCAATTACTTTTCCGTCCCAGAGTACATTGTCCACCAAAATTACAGCACCAGGGCGGCATTTGTCGATGACTAAATCAAAATAGACAGAATAGCCTTCTTTATCTGCATCAATAAAGACGAGATCAAAGGTTGAATCAAGGGTAGGTATGATGGCTTTAGCATCTCCTTGTATCAAGCGGATGCGGTCATTCATAGATGATTGATTAAAAAATCGTTCGGCGATAAAAGCGTGTTCCGGATTGTACTCGATGGTGATCAAATGGCCATTTTGAGCCAATCCATGCGCTAAGCAAATAGCCGAATACCCCGTAAAAGTGCCTATTTCCAAGATAACTTTTGGATTGACCATTTTACTGATAAGGGTTAGAAATGCACCTTGAAGCGATCCGGACAGCATCCGTGGTGCGAGCGTCTCCAGATGTGTTGCACGATCGATGTCACGAAGTATAGGGTCAGGATTAAGGCTTAGTTTTTCGCAATAATCATGGATGGCTTCACTTAAATTATTCATATTGCTCTAGGGTTGATGATTTATATTTACTTAATATAGGATACAAAAATACAGATAAAAGGATGATAGCAGCTCCTATATAAAACATCGGTGTTAGAGATTTGTGCTCCTTGAAGAGTAAAATGGCCAAAATAATACCATAAATGGGCTCGAGATTTATGGTCAGATTGACTGCAAATGCCGATAATTGCCGGAGCGCTTTAAGTGTTAGGACTTGAGCCCACGTTGTACAAAGAAAAGCCAAAATAATCAGCCACAACCATTCGATCCATGTCACTGGAAGGTAGGTATGAAGTTCTACGCCCGATATGGTCAGTAGGAGTAATGCTAAGCTCACGAGCATCCACGAACCGGACAATTCGATGAAGGACATGGTATAAGGATCTGTCTCTTGAATATAGATTTTATTCAAGACTGAAAATATAGCTGCAAATAAGGCCGAAAGCAAGCCAACACCAACACCCAAATAATATCCTGACTCAATATTATTGACAATGAGTATCATCCCGGGTATAATCAACATTCCGGTAAATACTTGCATAGGTTCTATCTTTTTATTTGTAAACCAAGGTTCAAAGATCGAGGTAAAAAAGGTGGTGGTACTCAGACAAACAAGACATATCGAAACATTGGAAAGTTTTAAAGAACCATAAAAACATATCCAATGCAAGCCGATGATGGCGCCAATGCCTAAATATCGCCATATTAACGCTTTAGGAAGTTGGCTCAGATGCTTACCAAACTGAATAAAAAAGAGCAAGCTAAAAACCGTCAACAACACGCGCCACCAAACTAAAACCACGGCGGGTAAGTGGATGAGTTCACCTAAAATGGCTGTAAGACCAAACAGCAAAACAGCTGTATGAATCTGAATATAAGGAACCACTTTTTCGGAACGTGCCATTGTTTTTAAAATATACATGCAAAAGTAATGTTTCTACGGTCAAAAAGACTCAAGGATACATATATTTCATCCTTTTTGGCTGATATGCGGATTATGCCATTGATTTCGTATAAGTTGAGCAGAGTAGCTGATTTGGAGCTGTTGTGGTTTGGAATGGATTTTCTAAAGCTCAATTTGAGTTAAATCAATGAATCTTGCAAATAATTATTTGGTTTTGGTACGAAAACTGCTGAAATTTGGAATAAAATTGTTCGACTACTTTGAAAGAGTAAAAATAGCTGTATTTTTGTGTTTCCAATCTAAGAATCAATATGGCTGACGTTAAACTATTTTCCGGAACACAATCTCGACATCTTGCAGAACTCATTTCTGATTACTACGGATATCCATTGGGAGACATTACAATCAGTAATTTTTCTGACGGCGAAATGCAGATTGTCATCAATGAATCCGTACGAGGATGTTATACTTTTTTTATAGCTTCAACCTATGGAGCTGCAGAAAATCTCATGGAATTGCTCCTGATGATAGATAGTGCAAAACGCGCATCATCGGGATATATTACGGCTGTAATACCATATTTTGGGTATGCACGTCAGGATAGAAAGGATAAGGCGAGAGTTCCGATTTCGGCAAAACTTGTCGCTAATCTTTTACAAGCTTCCGGTGTCAATAGAATTATGACAATGGATCTTCATGCTGAGCAGCTGCAAGGATTTTTTGACATTCCGGTTGACCACTTGAAAAGTGAAGCCATTTTTATTCCTTATTTGTCAGAGCTAGATTTGAGCAATGTCACCTTTGCTTCGCCCGATGTCGGTGGTGTAAAGCGTGCTAGAAGTTATGCTAAATATTTTGGAAGGGATCTCGTTATTTGTGATAAAGAACGCCGTGTAGCCAATCAGGTGGCAGGAATCACTGTAATCGGAGATGTTGCCGGCAAAGATGTGATATTAATCGACGATATCATCGATACTGCGGGAACCTTGTGTAAGGCTTCTGACGCCCTTCTTGAAAAAGGCGCTAAAAGTGTAAAGGCGATTTGCACACACCCAGTTTTATCAGGCAAGGCTTACGAAAATATCAACAACTCTTCCTTGAGTGAAGTAATCGTAACTGATACGCTGCCTTTCAAAGGTCAATCGGACAGGATTAAAGTACTTTCTTGTGCCAAACTATTTGCACGAGCCATTAGAAATACGCACGAGTTTAGATCTATAGAAGCATTATTCGTAGATAAGAATTAAGTGGTTAGTGCTCTGTCAATAAAAGGATTTTAATGAAATGTCGTTTTTTTCAAATCTCATCGTTAAAAATTCTCACCATAGTTACCACTATGCCTGCGTTTTTTGCCTTGATCTTTAAAAAAATAATTTCCCTTGTAATTTAAGCCTTATTATAGACAAAGCACTAAAGTAGATATAAAAAAAGAGGCTGAACCTATTGTGGTCAGCCTCTTTTTTTTATGCGGTAATTCTATTACAAAGATTACCCTGCTATTCCTCGCCAGAAAAAACAGCTTTGAAATAAGCACGATTCATGTAGGCTATATTGTACAATTGAATTTCTTTAGGGCACTCAGCCTCGCAAGCTCCGATATTACTACACATACCAAATCCTTCTTTATCCATTTGAGCCACCATATTTTGCACTCTTTGTTCTTCTTCGACTTCACCTTGAGGAAGTAAGCCCAAGTGTCTTACTTTGGCCGAAGTAAATAACATAGCGGATCCATTTGGACAAGCAGCTACGCAAGCACCGCAACCGATACACGCTGCCGATTCAAAGGATTGACTGGCTCTTTCTTTTTCGATAGGAATGGCATTGCCATCTTGAGCTTGACCTGCATTGACAGAGATAAAACCTCCTGCTTGAACGACTCGGTCTAAAGCACTACGATCTACTACCAAATCTTTTACCACCGGAAAAGCGCCGGCTCTGAAGGGTTCTATCGTGATGGTCTCGCCATCTTTAAAAAATCTCATATGCAATTGGCAAGCGGTTGTACCTGCATTGGGTCCATGTGGCTGACCATTGATGGTCAAACTGCACGTTCCGCAGATACCTTCGCGGCAATCATGCTCAAATGCGACAGGCTGTTTTCTTTGATTTACAAGATCTTCATTCAACACATCTAACATTTCTAAAAATGACATGTGTTCATTGGCAACCACATCGTACATTTCAAAGTGGCCTTCTGATTTATTATTGGTCTGTCTCCAGATTTTTAATTTTAAATTCATGTCCATGATAGGATGATTTTTTTAATGATTGATTATTTGTAGCTTCTTGTTTTAAGTTCTACATTTTCAAAAACAAGAGGCTCCTTAAACATTTCCGGCTTGCCTTCATTCCAGTTCCAAGCAGCTACATAGGTAAACTCTGCGTCATTTCGCATAGCCTCACCCTCAGGAGATGCGGATTCTTCCCTAAAGTGTCCTCCACATGATTCACTTCGATTTAAAGCATCGAGCATCATTACTTCTCCTAATTCCATAAAGTCTGCAACTCGAATGGCTTTTTCAAGCTCCGGATTATACTCGTCATTAGTACCTGGTACGAATACATTTTTCTTGTATTCTTCTCTTAATGCGCGTATCTTTTCGATGCCTTCCTTGAGGCCGGCTTCGTTACGTGCCATACCACAATGATTCCACATAATCTTACCTAATCTTCTATGGAAACTTTCAACCGAATGTTCACCTTGTACACTCAACAAATGATTGATATTGTCTTTTACTCTCTTTTCAGCCTCTAAAAATTCTGGCAAATCAGGATTAATCTTAGGCGTACTGATATCGTTAGCTAGGAATGTACCGATGGTATAAGGTAAAACGAAGTATCCGTCTGCAAGGCCTTGCATCAATGCGGATGCACCTAGACGATTCGCACCGTGATCAGAAAAATTACATTCGCCAGTAGCAAATAATCCCGGAACATTGGTTTCGAGATTATAGTCCACCCAAAGACCACCCATCGTATAGTGCACGGCTGGATAAATCTTCATCGGATGTTTGTATGGATTGTCACCTGTAATCTTCTCGTACATCTCGAAGAGGTTTCCATATTTTGCTGAAACGACATGTTCGCCCAATGCGATGACTTCTTCATTCGTAGGATTGTGATTGCCTCGCTTATTGGCTTCCATATGGCCATATCGATTGATAGCAGCTGAGAAATCCAAGAAAACAGCCAATCCCGTAGGGTTCACACCATGTCCTTTGTCACATTCTACTTTAGCAGCTCTGGATGCCACGTCTCTTGGTACGAGGTTTCCAAATGCTGGATATCTTCTTTCCAAGTAGTAATCTCTGTCTTCCTCCTTGATATCTACACCTTTAAGTTTGCCTTGTTGGATGGCTTCTGCATCTTCTTTTTTCTTTGGTACCCAAACACGACCGTCATTTCTAAGAGATTCTGACATCAACGTCAGTTTTGACTGATATTCGCCTGAAACAGGAATACAAGTAGGGTGAATTTGAGTAAAACAAGGATTTGCCAAAAGGGCACCTCGCTTGACAGACTTCCAAGCAGCAGTAGCATTACACATCATGGCATTGGTCGATAAGTAGAATACATTGCCATAACCTCCGGTCGCAAGAACGACAGCGTGTGCAGCGTGTCTTTCAATTTTACCAGTCAATAAGTTTCTAACGATGATACCCCGTGCTTTCCCATCAACGATGACTAAGTCCAGCATTTCATGGCGATTATACATCGTGACAGTACCTAATGATATCTGGCGTGACAGCGACTGATATGCACCAATCAACAACTGCTGGCCAGTTTGACCTCTTGCATAAAATGTTCGTGAAACCTGAACACCTCCAAAAGATCTATTTTCAAGCAATCCACCATATTCACGGGCAAAAGGAACGCCTTGTGCCACACATTGGTCGATGATATTGACTGAACACTCCGCCAATCTGTGTACATTGGCCTCTCGTGAACGATAGTCGCCACCTTTGATTGTATCATAAAACAAACGATAGATACTGTCACCATCGTTGGCATAATTTTTTGCTGCATTGATACCTCCTTGCGCTGCAATACTATGCGCTCGACGAGGGCTATCATGGAAAGTATAACATTTGACGGCATAACCTAACTCGCCAAGTGATGAAGCAGCTGAAGCTCCGGCTAATCCTGACCCTACAACGATGACTTCCAATTTTCTTTTATTATTGGGAGCTACTATGGGCATAGTGGATTTGTACTTCGTCCATTTTTCGGCCAATGGCCCTGCCGGTATTTTAGAATCCAAATTCATTTTGATTTATATTTTGTATCTTCAAGATGATTTTTAAAATAAAATTTCAATTACCTAAAAAAATAATAGTAAATAGGCATTAACGCAAATCCGATTGGAACAATAAGTGAATAGAGTAAACCCAACTTTTTGATGAGTGGTGTGTACTTTCTGTGATTGATACCAAGGGTTTGGAATGCGGATTGAAAACCATGATTTAAATGAAATGCTAGGGCTACAAGACCGACAAGATATACTATCACGACCCATAACTCTTTGAAGGAAATCGCTACACGCTCGTAAAGATTTTTAACTTCGCCCTCGATGCCAGCATAAGAAACCATGTTGACATTGCCAAGTTTCATTTTTAACCAAAAATCTCCCATGTGCATCAATAGAAATGCTAGAATAAGACCTCCAAGGATGGGCATATTTTTAGAAGCCCAAGTGATTCTAACATTCGGATTAGTGACAGCTGGTTGTTGGCCTTTGGCTTTTCGATTGTAACTTGCTATGTAAATACCCATAAAGGCATGTAGCAAAATAAAAAAGTAATTGCCATAAGCAATGAACTTAATTAAGGGATTGCTTGTCATAAAATGCGCATAAACATTAAATGCTTGACCGCCATCATCCTTAAATAGTTGTAAGTTTCCTATCAAGTGTACGGTAAGAAACAATATCAAAAACAGCCCGGTCAGACTCATTATTAATTTTCGACCGATGCTGGAAGATAAAAATTTAATGAACCAATTCATAAAGTGATTATGTTTAAAAAAGTAATAATGCAAAGCTAAGGAACTAAAATAAAATATGAAGTATTTGGATGTACAAATCTTTAATTTAGAATTATTCTAATTTCTTGCGTAGATTCTAATCTATTAGGATAGAGTAGGAGCATAGCGACCTATTCACAATCAAGTTAATTGCTGACTTGAGGCGTTTATGCGTTCATGAATTCAAGCGCAGTACATTAATTTTAAAGATTAGGTTTTATCTTATATATTATCGTCCACTATTTTTTTGATGGTAAATGGACCAATAGATAGGCTACAATGTTATATAACACTTGTTATGATTGCTTCTGTTCTCATATATTTAAAGGCCAAAGTAGTAACCTAGATTCAAGCCGAAACTATAGAGATATGCCGTTACGGGTGTATCAGTAGTTTTAGATATCCCATGCCTGAATGTCGGCTCAACAACAATATGTGAATTGTTTTTGAATGTATATTCGGCACCAAGCCCTATTGTCGGTGTGATGTTGATTTTGTTGTATTCGTAATTGTCTTTTTGATAATTTCTCACTGTACGGTCATCATATTTGTAAACAACATAATCTTTTTTTTCAAGCATGAAACCTGTGGACACACCACCACTTATAAAGAGCCGAACTTTACTATTGTATATTGTGTAATTCGCTTTGATAGGTACTTCTAAATAATGAAAGTCATCAACAAATTTAAATTTATATGGTAAATCTGGAGGATCTATAGGTATTCCAGTCTTCCATTCCGTCTGAAATCCTTTAATAGAATACTGAAAACCAGTTTCCAATCCAAATTTTTTATTTAAAAAATATCTAACATTCAGCCCTCCAGTTAAGCCAGGTTTTACGGTTTCATAGCTGTTTCTACTCTTGATGACTGCATCAGATGATGCGCTGTTATTATTGTTGGCTAATGTCCTATAACAAATATCGGGAGAAATATTGATACCGATTTGAAATCGCTTAGATTTTACGTCCACCTTGTCTTGTCCGTAACTAAAAGGTATTATAAGTAAGATTAGCAAAAATGCCGTTAAGTTTTTCATCGTGCTTGTAATTTGGGTTAGAAGTTCATAGATAAACCGGTGTTACAACCAAGCGCATATAGGGATGCTGTAATTGGAGCATCGACAATGCCAAAGAGTTGTCTTCGATAATAACCATTGAGCAATATCGACCATTTTTCATCGATCTGATAATAACTGCCAATGGTAACTCCAGAAGCCAAATTGAACCGTTGAATCAGACTTGAAGGACTCGAAAAATCAGTTTCTTTACCTAAATCTGTTTTATATATTTTTTTAATTGAAATGAGGTATTGAGGCACTAATTCGATTTGGATATAGGGAGTCCATCTTCCCCACGATTTTTTAAGTTCTAATGCTAATGGCATATCCAAATAAATATATTTCCTACCCGTTTGTAACTCTTTTAGTAAAAAATCAGCCTGATAGCCTTCGGGTGTTATTTCTGACGGCCACCTTACATTGGTTAATTTTCTATCCATAAAGCCTAATGCATTGACTTCAATCCCGGCTTTAAAGCCCAGATGTTTTTTGTCCAGGATGCGATACCTGAAACCACCGTTAAAAGACCTAACCTTTGTATCACCAGCAAGCGATGCAAGGGTGTTGTTTAGCGTTGAATCTGATTTGTCATAGGATAAAATTCGAAATGATTCACTATATCCCACGTAAAATTCTACCTTCTGCTGCGCAAAAGCGGTTTCTTTGCACAAAAACGCCACAAGAATAGGAAGTAAAATGTTTTTGATTTGGATATTCATATTCATGCTCATTTCCATTATAGATACATCTAAGCCTCTTTTCGTTGCCTGAATTTTTGAAAATTTTGCTCGAATATAGTTACAAAAGCCTGAATTGATGATAAGAATGGTCAATTCAACTCAAAAAACTATCCTTCGAAATTGAATGATATCGTAAATATTTGAGATACGACATTTTCAAGAATTCGGGATTCATTTCTATCGCGGTCATAAAGTAGGATATTACCAAGACCTCTAGAGAATTTTATCTCCGGTGAGAAGATAAAATACGGGTAAAACATCTGCATGCCGACACCGACTTCATATTGGAAGTCATGCGGTGCGATTTTGATCAACGATTTTCTTGATTTGGAGTTAGACTGGACGTCGTAGCTGTATTTTAACCCGGCTACGACAAACATCCGCTTGTCTTTATAAGGCTCAGATTTATAACGAAGCTGAAATGGTAATTCAAAAAACACAGATTCTATCTTTCGTTCATACTTCGTGGTGTTGCTATATATAGGTGTGTATTCGAAGCCTCTTTGTGCAAATGAAAAGCCCGGAATAAAGCGAAAATCAAAGTATTCTCCGATTTTCAGATTGGTGATCATGTGCATATTGACACCTACTTCACTACTGCCTTCAGTCACCCGAATACTGTCATTATTGATAAAAAAACCAGACTGTTGCAGTTTATATCCAGAGCTGTTAAAGCCGATATTGATACCAAAATAGTAGGATTTCTTATTAAAATCCCTAAAATTGTGGTTGCCTCTGCCATTCAACTGAGCATGAGCCCAAGTCGTTAGCAAGATCAGAAAGGAACTGAGTATTATTTTTTTGCAAGATAAATGCAACATATGCCGGCGCTTAATGTCTTATAATTTGTTTGAGTAAATCCGATTTTATCCAATATGGCAGTGAATTTTTCATAATCGGGAAAAGCCTGTACAGATTCATATAAATATTGATAAGCACGTTGGTCTTTAGAACGCAACTTACCTATGAGTGGCAAAATGTTTTTGAAATATAGATTGAAAAACTGTTTTAAAGGAAAAACGCGAGGCTTTGAAAATTCTAAAACCACAAGGGTACCCCCAGGTTTTAAGACCCGATACATTTCGCCTAATCCTTTTTCGAGATTTTCAAAATTTCTTACGCCAAAAGCAGCAGTCACAGCATCAAAACTATCGGTGTCAAATCTTAGGTTTTCACTGTCGCCCACTTCCATGGAGATGACATTTTGTAAACCTTTTTTCGCAACTTTTTCTTCACCAATTTGAAGCATATTGGCGGAAATGTCCAAGCCTATAATTTGCTTTGGGTGAATCGAAAGTGCTGCTTCAATCGCCAAGTCACCAGTTCCTGTTGCGATATCCAAAATGGTCTCTGGTTGATAACTTTTTAGCAACTTAATGGTTTTTTTTCGCCATAATACATCGATGCCCAAGGATAAAAATCGATTGAGTTGATCGTAGTAAGGTGCTATTTTATCAAACATACTCGTTACTTGTCCCTTTTTAGAGACTTTGTCATCTTCGTATGGTGTTATTTGTTCGGATGCAGGCATGAAAACAAGGTTAATATAATATGCTAAAAATGAATCATTTGCAATGATTAAATTGGCGTATCGAATCGTTTTTTGATTGAAACTCCAATAAGCAAAATTCAAAATATGTGCAAAATAACTAATTATTACAGAGAATAACGGTTATTGAATCGTTAATAGTGCATGATGCATGGATATTTTTTTTAGAAGCCTCGCTAAATTTACTCTTTTGTGCACGGTATTTATAGGGTCAATTGCGTCAAATAAAGGATTATGACCAGGTTTTAGGAGGAGTGATGAGTTATGCAATGGATCTGGAGAAAAGCAAAAAATAGGAATCTAACGGCTACGAGGGAAAGGAGATTTTACCCATGGTAATCCCGGGAATAAGCGGGTTTTCTGCAAAGGTAGCTGGATCTCCTGCAATGGTTTCATTGGCGAGCAAGGCAAAGATGATGGCTTCTTTTGCATCTCCTGGTATTCGGATTTTTTCACTCAAATCAAGATGACCATGCACTATCGCATTTTGTAACGATTTCCTTATCAAGAGGTTGTGCGCACCGCCACCACTGAGATAGATATAGGCCTCAGAATCTCCGATAATTTGCTTGATTGCATCAACAATGCTAGAGACTGTTAGTGCTGTAAGTGTAGCTAAGATATCTTCATTCGATATCGAATGTGGATTGGGTTGTTTTCGTAAAATTTCCTCTACATAGGCAAGGTTAAAATCTTCAGGTCCGGTTGATTTTGGCGTTGTTCTTTTGAAAAATGGATGTTCAAGAAGGGCTTGCAAGAAGGTTTGATTGATCGTGCCTTTTGCAGCTGTTTGCCCGTCTTTATCGAAAGGTTGATTCAGATATTTGCTCATCCATCCGTCTATTAAGGTGTTTCCCGGGCCAGTATCGCTGACGAAAACATGTTGAAATTTGCCGTCAGGAGGAAGATAGGTGAAATTGGCGATGCCACCGATGTTGAGGAAAATGACTGGTTTGTCTTGGATAGGGTTGAGAAGATAGTCGCCGTAAACAGCCAATGGAGCTCCTTCGCCTCCGGTAGCTACATGTTTTTGACGAAAGTCACTAAGCGTGATAATACCTGTAGCTACAGCTATTTGGTCTCCATCACCTATTTGCAAGGTCGCACGAGTTGTTTCTTGAAAGTATTGATTATTTTCTGGAACATGCATCACCGTTTGTCCATGGCTCGCTATTAAATCCACTTGATCAGGAGTGATATGATGCCTCTCTAAAAAATCTAGGATAATCCTAGCGTGAACTTGGGCAACTAGTCGATGTAGTAGTGTGAAATAAGGAAAATTAATTTCCTGTTTTGCAAATACTTGTCTAATAGCCGATTTAAATGATTCGGGATAGGGTGCTGTATCAAAATGGATTAATTCAACCTTCGTTTGCAATCCGCTGCCATGGACTTTGCAGTATGCAAGGTCTAAACCGTCCAAAGAAGTTCCGGACATCAGACCAAGAATAAAACGGCTATCCTTTTGGCCGATTTTGGCAAGTCGGTTGATATTTGGGTTCATAAATCCTTCGAATTATTAGATGAATTTCCTGCAAATATAGAATTTTGGTATGAATCGTCGAGTATCTAGTGCTCTGTCCACAAAAAAATCTTAATGAAATGTCGTTCTTTTTTCAAATATCATCGTTAAAAATACTCGCCATAGTTACCACTATGCCTGCGTTTTTTG
>JAIXKS010000050.1:0-2560 GCA_026928325.1 Chitinophagales bacterium
CCTACCATTAAATGGTCGCTCGGGTGGTTTGAAATGGATTTTACCGGAAAAATTGGCGTTACACAGATTGCTGGTCCTAAATTATACTATGATAAATTGTACTTTGGCGAGGCATACGATGTATATCGATTTACCAAAGAAGGCCAAGATTGGTCAGTGGCATGGAGTGCAGGAGCTAGAGCTATTTTTAAAGTGAATAGCTGGATGGGCATTCAAGCCAAAGTGGATTATTGGGACACCCAAATATTTGATCGAGCTTTATATTCCTACACGTATAAAGATGTTATCGATTTAGATAGTAATGGGCAACTGGATGATGAAGAGTTTTTTACGAGCACTACAGTATCTCGACGCGGTGCAACAGATGTGAGAACGTTAAACTTAAACTTAGGTCTTATTTTTCAATTTGGAAATACGACTAAGCGTCCTAATGAAGTGATAGATCAGGCTATGGTTTCGGAGATGAAAGTAGAAAAAGAGTCAGATCAAGCAAATATTGATGAAGGGCAAAATAAAATTGGAGATGACGCAGTAATAACACAAGAGAAAAACGTGGATCCTTCGCTAGAGATGGCTATAAGAGATTCATCCATTTTATCAGAAATGCCTACTAGTGTAATTCATGGTGACGAAGATATAGATAAAAAAGAAGGAAGAGATACGGATTCGATGGGATTAGCGAGTCAAGAGGATCAAGCGCTTTTGGAGGAATTGGAGAAACAAAGATTAGATAGTTTATACGATGCAGGAGAATATTTTTTTTCTACACAACAATATCGGCAAGCTGCTGACCATTTTAATCAAGCCCTAGACCATCCCGATTATCCAAGATCTCGATATATGTATGCGTTGTCGCTGAGTTTTTCGGGAGATTGCGAACAAGCAAAACGAGAATTTAAGCAATTTAAAAAGGAGTACACCGGAAGTGATTTGCGTTCTTTAGAGGTGTTGTTTGTTTCTCAATTTGAAAATTGTACTTCGATTTCCAAAAACAATCAAGGAAGTGAAGGCATCCAACAGAAGGATGTGATCGTCATCAATAAGGATGAAAAACGGAAAACCGATCATTTGACAATTACCGAGACCAATAAAGCAGGAATCAAATCTACAGTCGATATCGATTCATCAGCGATTCATCCCGTATTAAAAAAGGAGTATCAGGTTCAATTTATTGCAATCGGGCATACAGATGCTATTTTTAAAGAAATGGCTAAATTAGGTAAAATAAATATAGAATATATTAAAGACAAGAAGTTGTATAGATATTCTCTGACTGGATTCGAAAGATTAGAAGATGCGTTGCCTTTGCTCAAGCGTGTGAGAGGATTGGGATTTTCAGATGCGTTTATAGCCTTATACCAAGATGGAGTCAGAAAGGAAACGATGTTTCATGATGAAATTTCAAAGGATTAATAGAAGTTGCTACTTTGCCTTATGAGTGCATATTTTTAGGAAGCTTTTTGCTTATTATCCGAACGAGCCTAATAGATACTAATATATGAGTAAAATCATTAATAATATCAGGATAATATCTTACATTTGCGATTATAAAAGTTAAATTAGATATTCATGAATATAAATAATGTTACCGTTATAGGTGCGGGAACCATGGGAAATGGAATCGTGCAAGTTTTTGCGATGTATGGATTTAAAGTGGTTATGTGCGATATTTCCGGACCGGCATTAGAGCGGGCTTTGGGCACGATACAAGTCAACCTCGATCGGATGGTAAAGAAGGAGACTATCACTGTGGATGTAGTCAATCAAGCAATGGCCAATATCCAAATAGAGACTGAATTGTCGAAGGCTGTAAAAAATGCAGATTTAGTGGTAGAGGCTGCTACAGAAAATGTCAATATCAAGTTAGATATTTTTCGAAAAATGGATGAAGGCGCACCAGAACATTGTATCCTTGCTTCGAACACTTCATCTATTTCCATTACGCAAATAGCTTCAGTAACAAAGCGACCAGAAAAGGTAATCGGTATGCACTTCATGAATCCAGTACCGGTTATGAAATTGGTAGAAGTAATCAGAGGTTATGCTACTTCTGATGAAGTATGTAAGCAAGTGATGTCCATGTCAGAAACATTAGGAAAGACACCGGTCGAAGTCAATGATTACCCTGGTTTTGTGGCCAATCGCATACTGATGCCGATGATCAATGAGGCTATTTATACCTTATATACAGGCGTAGCAGGTGTTCATGAGATCGATACCGTCATGCGCTTAGGTATGGCACACCCTATGGGACCTTTGGCGTTGGCTGACTTTATAGGTCTTGATGTTTGTATGTCTATTTTGCAGATTATGCACCAAGGACTTGGAGAATCCAAATATGCGCCATGTCCATTATTGGTCAATATGGTAACGGCTGGCAAGTTGGGTCGAAAGGCTGGTGAGGGATTTTATGTATATGAAGCCAATTCCAAAGAATTTAAAGTTTCGACCAAGTTTTTAAAAAAGTAATGGGTCAGGCGATTAAGCCTTGAATATAAATCATGAAAAGTTTGCCGCTTGCGGGTATAAAAGTAGTAGATGTTTCTTCGGTGCTCGCTGG
>JAIXKS010000050.1:2837-30130 GCA_026928325.1 Chitinophagales bacterium
GATCCCTACGAAATAGTTAAAAGGTATCCAGCACTGATATTTGTTCAGCTCAATGCCTATGCATGGAATGACCCAAGGCCTGGATATGACTTAGTCATGCAAGGGGAAACAGGATGGATATCTATGACGGGAACAGATGGTAACCATCTCGCAAAATTGCCTGTGGCACTTATCGATATCATCGCTTCTCACCAAATGCGAACTGCTTGTTTGTTAGGCTTGATCAAAAAAGGTAAATCAGGAAAGGGGAGTTTAATCCATGTGTCCTTATATAAAAGTGCAATATCAGCACTTGCCAACCAAGCTTCTAACTTTTTAATGAATGGAACCGTCCCTGAACCATTAGGGACTTTACATCCCAATATTGCGCCTTACGGGGATATTTTTGTTACCAAAGATCAAGAAAAGATCATGTTAGCCATAGGAAGTGATCATCAATTTAAAAAACTATGGTTTTCCCTGATAAAGCATGAGGATTTATATCGTAAATTTGAACTTAATTCAGATCGAGTCCTTTGTAGAAGACAGTTGGCAGAGACATTGCAAGGAAGTATAGGAAGTATAAATTACAAAAATTTATCACTTACTTTAGACGAACTCGGTTTGCCTTATTGTTTGGTTCACAACCTACAGGAAGTCTTTGAGGCGAGTTTAGCCAAAGAGATGATTTTAACGAGTGAAATCGATCAATATAAGTCTCGTTCCGTGAGTAGTATAGCATTTGAAATAGAGGAAGTTTAGTCTTTTCGGATAAAAGGTAGCTTTTTTAGAGACGCAATTGTCGATGTATTCTTTTTTAATATAAAAATTAGTATGGTTTTTGTATTAAATATAGCGTTAATATTATGAGTAGTTTGCTTGTGTTGTTTACTATTGTAATTTAGTAGATTATACATATAAATTTATAAATGTATGTGGTATGATAAATAAAGCCAAGTTTAAAGTTCTGATTTTGGGCGTTTTCGTTTTATTTTTTACGAAAATTCATGCCCAAGATTTGCATTATAGTCAATTTTATAATTCACCGCAAAATCTCAATCCTGCATTGACGGGAGTTTTTAAGGGTGACCATCGTTTTACGGTATCTTGGAGAGATCAATGGCGATTTGTGCCGGTTCCATGGACTACTTTTAGTGGGTCGTATGATACCAAATTGTATCTCTTCAATGAAGATCATCATTTTCTTGGTGGTGGTTTGAGCATCAATCACGATCGTCAAGGAGATTCACCGTTGACACTTACCTCTGTAAATCTCAATGGCGCCTACCATAGGATTTTGTCTGCAAGACATATTTTGAGTGGAGGAATCACCTTGGGCTTTGCCTCGAGAGGATTTAATAGTCAAACGTTGACATGGGATAAGCAATGGAATGGCGATGCATTTGATCCAAATCTACCGACAGGAGAAGGTTTTGATGATTTTGAACGTGTCAATTTCTTTGAAACCGGACTGGGACTTAATTATAGATATCAAGTCGATAGTCGGACTTTTGCAGATGCAGGAATCGGGCTTTTACATTTGTTTAAGCCTTCTACGTCTTTCATTGGCGGAAGTAGTCTTGCCGATTTACCACAACGTGCGACCTTCTCATTGGTTGGACAAGCACAGGTTATTGATGTTTTAGATATCCAACTTCATGTACTTCATCAATTACAAGGTGAATATGACGAAACGATTTTTGGAGCATTAGGAAAGATTTATATTAGTCAACAAAAAGGTAATGAAGTTCAATTACATGCAGGTTTGGGATATCGTACTGCGGGATCTTTATTTCCGACCTTTGGCTTACAATATAACAATATTTATGCATCCTTTAGTTATGATGCAGATAATACGAATTTTAACAAGATCAACAATATCAAACGCGGAGGTCCGGAATTGCATTTTAGATATTATATAGCAAATGTGCAACCGCTCAAACAAGTGAAGAATTGTCCAATTTATTAATTTGATTTCGCTTTAGCATGAATATACATCGTAAAATTCAAATATTTTTAATTTTTCTTCTTGTTGGAGGAAGCTTTCATTTGTTTGCTCAGTCTCCGACTAAAAGGCAAGTGGTCCTCAAAGCTGAAGAAAATTTCGCAGTAAAAAATTATTATGGGGCCTTGGTCTATTTTGATGAAGCGCTCGAATATAATCCGAATGATGCAGATATTTTGTTTAAATCTGCGGAAGCGGCTCGACTTTTTAATGCCTATTCCAAAGCTGCTTATAAATATCAATATTTATTGGATTCTCTGAAAGACGATTCCCATCCGATAGCTTTGTTTTGGTTGGCCAATATGCAACAACATATGGGTAATTATGAAGCGGCTCGGAATAACTATAATTTTTACTTGAGTGAATTTGGTGGTTTGGATAGTTTAATGACGCTTAGAGCCAATAAAGAGTTAGGTTCATTGGATTTTGCTGAAAAGCAAATCAAGGAGCAAAAGGATTATATCCGAGTTCAAAAAATGGAAGGTATCAACACACCTTATTCAGAGGTTGGTGGAAATATTTATGGGGATGATTTTTATTATTCAACCTCGCAGTACAAAGAGCCTAAAAAAGGAAGGGAACCTGGTAGAGAAATCTCAAAATTGCATAAAAAAACAGGTGACGATTCGTCCATTCAAATGCCTGGATATATCAACGAACGCAATGAAATGGTATCCAATTCATGCATTAATAGAGATGGAACGGCTATTTATTATACGATATGTAATTACATTAATTATAGTGATATCCATTGTGCGATTTATAAAAGTGATTTGGATAGCAATGGTAACTTATCGAATGAAGTACGTCTATTGGATCCTATCAATATGGAAGGTTATACTTCTACACATCCGCATATGGCGATTGATAAAATGACTGGTTTGGAGATGCTTTATTTTGCTTCAGATCGGCCGGGCGGCAAAGGTGGATTAGATATATGGTATAGCTTGCTTGACCCTAAGTTCGGGTTTTCCGAACCGATAAATATCGAGAAAATCAATACGCCGAATCACGAGATTACGCCGTTTTTTAATATGGAGACCGATTTTTTATTTTTCAGCTCCGATGGTAGAGAAAGTTTAGGTGGATATGATATTTACAAGTCTATTAGAATCAATGATACTTATGGCAAACCGATTCCGGTGGGTTTACCAATAAACAGTAGCTATAATGATATTTATTATTTTGAGCATCCAGATGGCGCTACAGCTTATTTGTCCTCCAATCGTGCGGGCTCTTTCTATATCGACAGTTATTTTGAAGGCTGTTGTTACGATATCTATGAGTTGAAAATAGATAAGATTGAGCTAGATTTGAAGGCGCTTACGTTTGACAAAATAACGGGAAGACCTTTAAACAACGCCACCGTGACGATTTATGACAAAGATACAGGTTTAGAGTTGGCAAGAGTGACCAATGATGAGGGTAATGAACATTTATTTCCTTTAGCGATAGATAGAAATTATTTTATTGTCGCCGAGCGCGAAGACTATTATCCAGATACCATTTCTTTTTCAACTTTAGGATTGACCAAGTCAGATACGATTGTTAAGAAGCATTTCTTGGAGACGGATAAGATTATTTTGGATGTTTTTGCTTTCACAAAGGTGGGAAATACGCCATTAGATAGTGTTACGATAACGTTGATAGATCTTTCGGATCCCAATGCTAAAAAGACGATACAATTCAATCCATTGTCAAATGATTTTTACTTTTTGCTAGATGCAGGGAAGGAATATAAAATCATCGCTGAAAAAGATGGTTATACCAACGGAGAAGAATACATTGATACTCGAAATATAAATAAGTCAAGCTGGATCAAGCGTAATGTTTATTTGGATAAATTTAGATTGCCGGATTTACTGCCACTTACGCTGTATTTTGACAATGACTTGCCGGATAGAAGAAGTAGTAAAAGTACTACGAATGCTATTTTTGGAGATTTGATTGCAGAATATATGAGTAGAAAAGAAGAATATAAAGGTAAATATTCTTCAAATCTAAGTTCGGAGCAGCGACAGCAGGTGATTGATGCATACGAAGATTTCTTTGAAGGTGATATCAGAGGCGGCTATGATAAGTTTAGATTGTTTTTGGTCGCGTTAAAACAAGAGTTGGAAGCCGGTAATACGGTGGAACTTTATATCAAAGGATATGCATCTCCAAGAGCAGAAAGCAAATATAACCTGAAGTTGAGCCAGCGTAGAGTTTATTCTGTAAAGAATGAAATCCTCTTATCTGATCCTGAAATTATGGCGTACTACAAGTCAGGAAAATTAATTATCAATGATATATCCTTTGGAAAGGAACAGGCACCAGTTGACGTATCCTCTTCTATAGGTGATGAGCGAAATTCAATTTATAACCTTAAAGCGGCTAAAGAGCGTAGAGCTGAAATCCTAAGAGCTGCCCGAGGAGAAAATAAAAAATAAAAAGTTATGTTCATGCAATATATAACAGACATTAGGATCATTAGACTTGCAATTATGATTGGTGGCATGTTTTTCTTGTCCGGATTATGGACGGAGGCAGAAGCCACGCATATTGTTGGAGGTAATCTTACCTATAAGCATATTGGTGGTACAACCTACCAAGTAAAATTGACCTTAAGACGGGATTGCTATTTGGGTTCACCTGAAGCGGAGTTTGATGACCCGGCGGCTATTGGTGTATTTACGGCAGGTGGTGATTTGGCAAAATGGATTCCGGGTCTCGTAAATGGACAATTATTGTTGCCTTTTATGGCTTCTGATACTCTCAACGAATATATCAAGTCAGACTGTGGTTTTGAGGGAACACAAGTGTGTGTCCATGAGACGACCTATCAAGGAACGGTAAATCTTCCTTTTAGAGCAGGCGGTTATGTTTTAGCCTATCAAAGATGTTGTCGTAATGGTTCTCTAAATAATGTTTTGGATCCTTTAGAAACAGGTACTACATATTGGGTAGCCATTAGTGATGAAGCTTTGACGATGCAAAATTCCTCTCCTGTATTTAGTAATTGGCCTGATGTTTATATTTGTAAAGATAAGCCTTTAGTGTTTGATCACTCTGCGATTGACGTGGATGGTGATTCTTTGGTATATAGCTTGTGTGTACCTAATAGTGGAGCTTCGAGAAATTTTCCTAAACCGCAACCGCCTGGATTCCCGCCATATTCATTAATTGATTTTGCACCACCGTATTCGTTAAGCAATCTCATGGGCGGTGTTCCATTAGTGATCGATCCTCATACCGGAATAATGACGGCAACACCTGATCTGGTTGGCCAGTTTTTGATTGGAGTTTGTGTAGAAGAATATAGAAATGGAAAGCTAATCGGTGTCATCAGAAGGGATTTCCAATTTAATGTTCGAGTCTGTACGCAACCACCTTTAGCGCGATTTACGACTTCGGAGTCTAATTGTGATGGCTTGACGGTAGAGTTTTATAATAATAGTATCGTTGCCGATAATTTTGTTTGGAATTTTAATTATCCAGATAAAGACCCTTCGTTTATTTCGACAGAAGTAAATCCGACATTTACATTTCCTCAATCGGGAATATACCAAGTACATTTAATGGCTACTCGTGGATCTGACCAATGTTTTGATACGTTAGTACAGACGGTAGCTGTCTTTGAAAATAAAATTACATCTGATTTTTCTTATTTATTAAATGGATGTGATGGCAATAATGATTCGCTGCAAGTATTATTAATTGATCAATCGGTATTTGATGAACCTGGATATGCTTTGGAAGATTGGCAATGGACGGTCACTCAAAATGGTTTGGTTTCATATTATTCGGGAAATCCTGCGGAAATTAAGATTTCAACCGATGGAAATTTACTGATTAAGTTGGCTGTGTCGGCAGAAAATGGCTGTATTTCAGAAATAGAGAAAGCAGTGGATATCAGAGACTTGGTACCTGCGCCCGATTTTACGGTGACGTTAAAGAGTTGCCCTTCGGGTGATGAAGTGGAATTGGAGTTGACGGATATCTCTCAGTTGGTCAATCCTTATGCAATTTTAGAGCATTCAGAATGGGTAATTGGCAATCAAACTTTTACGGGTAGCCCATACATTATCAGAGTTCCGAGAAATGTTCAAGAGTTTGAAGTAATCCTCAAATCGACTTTTAGGGATGCTTGTGATGCTAGTATCAGAAAGGTAATTGCTCTCAATGACTTGTTGCCTTTTGTGAATGTAGCTATGGAATATGAAGGCTGTCCGGATGATACAAATGTAGATATTCGATTAGTTTATATTGACACGCTGGCTAGAGGAGTTGCAGAAGTGAGCTTTGATTGGTTGGCCGGTATTGCACCTAGTTTCAATAGCTACAATGGTCGAAATTTTAGCATTACCATACCTAAGGACAGTGTTTTGCATTATTCATTAAAAGTAGTCTTTGCTAATGGTTGTGTGGATTCCATTCAGGTGGATACCATTCCCGGACCATTTGCAAGCTTGGTTTTTAATGGTGTGCCTGTGGTCTTATGTCCAAATGAAACGAAGTCTATACTTTTAAATGGCAATAAAGATTGGACCTATACTTGGTCTCCAACAGATGGATTGGACTTATCAGATCCTGCGGATCCTAAGGTGTCTTCGAACGGGACTAGAACTTACTTGGTAACGGTAACAGATGGTCTGTGTACGGTATCTGATTCTATTCAAGTGATCATGCTTGATGATGGTATCGAGTTGTCAATCATAGGAGATTCGATCATCTGTGGAAATGAAGTCGAGCTGACAGCATTAGGAGGTGTAGGTATCGGAACCTATTCCTGGAGTGATGACCCTAGATTGGTCAATGTGATAGCAACGGGAGATGTGGTTAGACTTCCGGTTACACAAAGAGAAAAGACATTTTATGTTTCTTTTATAGGTGAAGCATGTTCAACCCAACCGGCATCATTTACGGTAGTGGATGAAAGCCCTATTATTGATAATTTATCACCGTTTAGATTTTGTAGAGAAGATACAGCTCGTATTTTGATACTTAATCAGATTCCATCGCATAATAATGTATATTCATGGGATAATAATCCGCATGTGATCAGTGGACATGGTTCAAACGAACCGATTATCGGCATCGGACCTAATGAAACTGGTTCTTTTGTGCTTTATTACAATGTTTCCAATCAGTTTGGTTGTGCATTGCGAGATTCTGTTGTATTTAATATTGAAGATAATCCGGTCGTTGATTTCACTTACGATCTTACAGAATGTGGTTCTTATCAAGTCTGTTTTACCGCCAATGGCCAATATGAAGGCTTTTTGTTTTGGAATTTTGGCGATCCTTTGACAGAAGATGATCGATCATTGGAAGATCAACCATGTTATGAATATTCTGATGGAGGATTATATACCGTAGTTCTTTCGAATAGAACAGTTGTTTGTCCATTTAAAGATGTAGTCAAAGAGTTGCAGTTAAATCCGCTATTGAAAATCAATCCATTGGGAACACAAGTAGGATGTTTGGATGATACCATTCGTCTAGTGGCAACCTCTAATTTAAATAATGTTGATTTTCATTGGGAAGATATCAATGGTAATATCGTATCAACAAACGAAGCATTTTCAACGATAGTAGGAGAGGATGCGATCTATGTCGTAAAAGCCATTGATAATAATGGTTGTGAAGCAGTAGATACAGTCTTAGTACATGGGTTTAGATTCTCATTTGATGTAGCTGTTGACGGTCGAGATAGTTTATGTGTTTATCAGCCATCGCAAATATTTTTAGATGTCGATAATCCGGATGATTATGAGATACATTGGTATCCTGAAGAGGTCATCGTATCTGGCCAAAATACGGCTCAACCTATTGTTTTGCTAGGTGATCATTTAGGTATTAGTGTTCGACTAACGCATAAGCCAACAGGATGTTCGGATAGTGCATCTGTCAATTTAAATATTGCAACACCTTTTGATTTTGATGTTTCGACTCCTGATTTAGCTTGTTTTGACCAAGCCACAATTTTGGAATTGATCATCGATCATCCGGAAAGCTATGATTATATTTGGTCTCCTAATGAAGCTTTCTCGGACGGACAAGGAACAAGATTGCCTGTGTTGAAAGTTAATTCATCGCAGATTATTACGGTGGAAGTGGTCAACAAATCGAATGGATGTAGTAAAAGTCTGAATATTCCAATAGAAGTTGGCGATCCGTTCTTCTTGGATGTAGAAGCAGATCCTAATGCAACTATCAACGAGGGCGAATCCGTAGAGTTGCAGGTTGTCAATGTTGTCCCAGGTGTATCTTATTCGTGGAGTAATGGAGAAGAAGGGACATCCATTATCGTAAGTCCTGAAGAGACCACGACCTACATAGTAATAGGTATAGATAAAGATGGCTGTTTGGCTTCAGATACGATAACGGTGACTGTGCGAAATGCAAAGTGTGATGAAACCGATGTGTATATTCCAAATGCCTTTACGCCGAATGGTGATGGAAGTAATGATATTTTTATTCCTAGAAGTCATTTTATTGATGAAATGGAATTGATTATTTTTAATCGTTGGGGTCAGGAAATCTTCAAGTCAACGGATAAAACCGTGGGTTGGGACGGGACATTCAACGGCAAACCGGTATCTCCGGATTCTTATGCCTATTATTTGAAAGTAATATGTGTTAATGCGGAGACTTACTTAAAAAGAGGGAACGTAACATTAATTAGATAGAATTTTTTTAAAAAATAAAAACATATTAGAGCGATTTAAGATGTATTTAATTGTGAATCCTTATCTTTGCATTTTACTAAGGAAGGACCCTTAGCCGTAAGAATTAAAAGTAATTATTAAAAGATGCTGAGCAGAAGAAACGTAAGAGTAAAGGTGATGCAGATTCTTTATGCCTACAATAGAGATGAGTCATTAACTCAAGTAGAGGTGTTTAAAGAATATTGGAAAAGGATTAATACGAGTTTTGAACTGTTGTTATTTAGTCTTTATGGGATCATTCAGATAGCTAAATCGGCCAGTAATGATTACGAAAAACGGCAGGCGAAACATCTCCCGACCGATTTAGATAAAATATTTAAGCCTAAATTGTGGGATAATCCGATAGTTCAAAGTCTGGCAACGAATGGATTCATTAATCAAAAATTTGAAAAAGCAGGTTTTGCACAGAGAGTTGATAAAGATCACTTTAAAACCATTTACAATGAATTTGCGAAGCAGGATGCCTATATCGAATATGTGAGTAAGGATACTTCCAATGAAGATACACTTGAAATTTTATTGGAGCTTTTCCGCTTTTGTCGTAACAATGAGGTATATGTTGAATTGATAGAAGACGAATATGCAAATTGGGAAGATGACAAATCTCTGATTATCGGGACGATAAAAAAGGTATTGAAAGCCTTGCCATCTGACGATAAGGAGATGATTATGGAGTATTATCCTGATGACGAAACCACCAAGGATTACGGAGAGTTTCTATTGACCAAGACATTTGAAGAGGATAAGGCGCTTTTAGAATTAATCGAACCCGTATTGCAAAACTGGGATGCGGATCGAGTCGCCATTTTAGATATGGTGATGATTAAAATGGCCTTATGCGAGTTTCTGTATTGCACGACGATTCCGGCTAAAGTGACACTCAATGAATATGTCGATTTGGCGAAAGCCTATAGTACTTCTAAAAGTAAGGAGTTTGTCAATGGTATCTTGGATCGAATCATGCAAGATTTAAAAGCAAGAAATCTTCTTAATAAAGAAGGAAGAGGCTTGCTGGACGAATGATTGTTGAAGATTAATTGTTGTTGTTGATTCGTCATGAATTAGAATGAAGCGATTGTTTTCGTTTTGCCCTATCCCTAGAGGTGCAAAAAATAAAGATTTTACAATTGAAGATCAGAATAATGATTTTGATTGAAGTAATGGATGGTTGGAAATTACAAGTTGATTTTTAGAATTTGAGTATTATAACCGATAACCGATACCCAAAATCTAACAGCCAAGTAACGCCTACCAAAATATTTTTTAACCGATTTTAACCCAAAAACATGATTTACACAAATTACCCAAGATTTGTGTTGTTGTCAGTTTTCTTATTGTCAGGGCTGACACTCACTGCACAAAAGGTAAAGGAAGCAGTAATCCTTTACAATGCTCAACCCGTTCGAGCCTTAATCGACGAAAACGGTAATGTAGTCAAAATTTTGGCTGCTGAACCTAATTATCTTTCAGATAAGGAATTGGATATACCTGAATATGATAAGGATTTTCGGCAAGTAGTACCAGAAAAAATAAAGGAAAGTGCACAAGGATCAAATCAGGATAAGGTACAGACAAATTCATCTGATCAAACCGAAATAGTTGGAATGCCCGCCATCTCAAAAGAAGATGAGATTGTAGCACCTATAGTCGATAACAGCCGGATGACGCTACAATTTGACAATGGCATGGCTGTATTGACGACCAAGGTCAGAAAGGAATTGGATAGGATAGTTGACTATCTAAAACAGCACCCAAACATCAATGTCGTAGCGATGACCTTATCGAAATACGAGGATGAGCTGCTGTCAACAAACCGGCAGAGTTCCGTCAGAACATATCTGAAAATCAAAGGTATTCCAGAAAATCGAATTATCTTTAAATCTTTCTTTTCTGATATCAATATTCAGGATGTGAAAATTGAGTTCTCAGAATAGGAATATCTTTTGAATGCTTAAATTTTTCTATGACTTCACTGAATTAGTGCTTAGATGTATTATCTTTGCGCTCTATGAGTGATTTTGTATTAATACTAGATTTTGGATCTCAGTTTACTCAACTTATTGCAAGGAGATTGCGTGAGCTGAATATTTATTGTGAGATATATCCATATAATAAAATACCAGACAGGCAGGATATCAAGGCGGTTATCCTATCCGGGAGTCCTTTGTCTGTTTTAGAAGGCAATACCATTGATTTTGATTTGAATCAAGTCATTGGAAGATATCCGGTTTTGGGTATATGCTATGGGGCGCAAATGCTTGCTCATAAGTTAGGAGGTCAAGTCGTGCGGTCGGATAAGCGAGAATACGGCAAGGCTATCATGACCATCGAAAAGGATGACCAACTCTTTAAAGGAACAGATAAGGCATCTCAAGTGTGGATGTCGCATAGTGATTCGATCGAGCGTGTGCCCGATGGCTTTGAAGTGCTAGCGCGCACTGAAGGTGTAAATGCTGCATTTAGAGCGAAAGATGGACAATATCCTTTTCCTGTCTATGGGCTTCAATTTCATCCTGAAGTAGTACACAGTATTTTCGGAAGTCAGATTCTTAGCAATTTTATCATGGATATAGCCGGTTGTAATAATACTTGGACAGCAGGCTCAATCGTGGCTGATTCGATCAAGGCAATTCAACAGAAAGTGGGATCGGATCATGTAATTATGGGACTTTCTGGCGGCGTAGATTCCACAGTAGCCGCCTCTTTAATTCACAGAGCTATTGGCGATAGATTGCATTGTATCTTTATTGACAATGGTCTATTGCGCAAGCATGAATTTGAAGAAGTATTGGCCTCTTATGAAGGGATGCACCTAAATATCAAGGGAGTTCGAGCCGGAGATCGATTTTTAGATGCGTTGAAAGGAGTAACGGATCCTGAAAAAAAACGAAAAATCATTGGAAAAGTCTTTATCGATATTTTTGAGGAAGAATCTAAATTGATACCTGAAGCTCAATGGCTCGGGCAAGGGACAATCTATCCGGACGTAATCGAATCTTTTTCAGTGCATGGTCCATCTGTGACGATTAAATCCCATCATAATGTAGGTGGCTTGCCAGAAAAACTAAAATTAGGACTTGTTGAGCCTTTGCGGATGTTATTTAAGGATGAAGTACGCAGAGTCGGCTTGGAAATGGGTGTACCCGAATCTTTGATTGCCAGACATCCTTTTCCAGGACCGGGATTAGGCGTAAGAGTATTGGGCGCCTTGGAGCGAGATAAAATCGCTCTTTGCCAAGAAGCCGATAAAATTTTTATTGATCACCTAAAAAAATCAGGTTGGTACAATAAAGTGTGGCAAGCCGGCGCTATATTACTACCGGTGCAATCTGTGGGTGTCATGGGAGATGAACGTACCTACGAATATACCATTGCTTTGCGATGCGTCAATTCGGTAGATGGTATGACCGCAGAGTGGAGTCAATTGCCATATGAATTACTCGGACAGATATCCGGAGATATTATTAATCAAGTAAAAGGAATAAATAGGGTAGTATATGATATCAGTACAAAACCTCCTGCGACTATTGAATGGGAATAAACTGTTGGTAGCACTGAGTTTACTATTTGTTTCATGTTCTGCCTCAAAACCTGTATTTGACACTTCTAATTCTCAAATCGTTAAGACATCTACAAAGGTTGACAAAACGACGCAGGATACGATTAAGACGCCTCAATTAGATCGAGAAGTACTTGATAATTCTAAAGATAAGCGTGTCATAGACACCATTCGATGGAAAGATGTTTCGAATAAAAATAAGGCGATAGAGATACCTGCCGAATCTAATAATAAAGTGGGCAGTTTTGAGTTTAAGGAAGTTTATAATGTAAAATTACTACTTCCGCTCAATGCAGATAAGACCAACGATCCGGGCGCATCAAGATTTACCTACTTCTATGCCGGTGCCTTACTTGCGCTAGAGGAGTTGGGTGAGGAAGGTGTTAAATTGAATGTCGATATCATTGATACTGAAGGGCAGGATTACAATTTAGATAAAAACATGACTAAGTTGGTAAGCCCTGAGACGGATATGATCATAGGCCCTTTTGAAAGAGAAAGTATCAAGAAACTCAGCGAAATATGTAAAGAAAAAGAAGTCATATTGGTATCACCATGGTACACGAGTTCTAGATTGACCACACAAAATCCATATTATGTTCAGATGAATCCCAATCTCAAAGAACATTTTCTAAAATTGGTCGATTACTCGGTTAAATCGTATAAACCCGAAGAAATTTCGATCCTCGTACGAGGAGAAAATGACCAGGCATGGGTAGATTATTTTGAAGGAGAAGCTAAAAAACTCAACAAAGGCAAAGATTTCTTTAAAACCTATAAGGTTAATACGGATAGTTTGAAGCTTGGTCCTACCGCCTTTTTTACCATGCTCAAGGATACTAAACTCAAAGCGGTGATTATTCCTAATTATTCGTACAACGACGAAAGTTATATTTATTCTTGCTTGAGAAGATTGGCAGCCGAAGTAGGTAGTAGATCGATTTCAGTCATGGGTATGCCAATATTATATGATTCTGATAAAGTCGAATTTGACTACTATCGCACCTTGCAAATGAAGGTAGTCATGGCTGATTATGTAGATGAAAACTACGGTAAAATTAGAGAATTTAGACGTCGATTTTTAGATACTTACGGCGAGATTCCCACAGTTGAAGCTGTCAAAGGTCATGATCTCATCTTGTTTTTAGGTAGAAATATCAAAAAATACGGCAGGAAGTTTCAAGACTTTGCAGCGTACGATTTTCAGGGTTATCTTCAAAGTATCTTCGATATCAGAAGGTCTGTTTCTGATGATGCTTCGGAGCAAGTAGATTCCGATTATTTTGACTATTATGAGAATAAACACTTAGATATTATTGAATTTAGAGGCAATAAATGGATAAGAAATTAAATCATAGAGCCATGCTGACGGACGATCGAGCAGAGAAGATCCGAAATTTGGTTGCGAAAAGTCAAAAGTTTACGGTTGTACTTGAAAATGTACATGATCCACACAACATTGGCGCTGTCATAAGAAGCTGTGATGCCGTCGGGATTCGAGAGATTTTTATAGTTTATACGCAACCTTGTTACAATTCGATGCACCAAAAAGTAGGGCGAAATGCCTCTTCTGGTTCCCAAAAATGGGTTGATGTGCATTACTATGGAGATTTATATGAATGCTTTAATGTCGTCAGGTCTAGGTATGATTTGATTTATGGAACACACTTAAGTGAAAATAGTAAATCCTTGTATAATCTCGACTTGACGCAATCCATTGCCCTTGTGTTTGGCAATGAAAAAAGCGGCATAACAGAAGAAGCCCTGGCACTTTTGGATGGCAATTTTATTATCCCACAATATGGCATGGTGCAAAGCCTCAATATCAGCGTCGCTTGTGCAGTATCTTTATTTGAAGCATCCAGACAAAGAAACGAACAAGGACTTTACAATGCCTCATTCATCGATGGAGATGCGCAGCATGAAGCCTTATTTGATTATTATGCGGATAGACATTTTGAATTTGTACGATCAAAATAAACGTTTGTCTAAAAAAATGCATTATATATACAGTAGCTCATTATTATTACAGATAATTTATTTTTGATTTAAAGACAATATGACGATAGACTTAAAAGCACTTTTTGATCTTTCCGACGACCAAGGACTCAATGATAAGGTCATTAGAGAGTTGTTGGTATCCATCAAGGACAATCAGGTAGAGCCATTTGATTATTTGAAATTTAAGCTTTCCTATAAAAACCTAGAAAGTCTGGGCATGGACAACGAAACAGCTATAAAAAGTGCGATGCTGACAGCCAAAACCATCGGACTGACCAAAGAAAAGCTTTTGCAGAATGTGGGACATTATAAAGGTGTGTTAAATAGAGAAAGGGAAAAATTTGCCGTAGCGCTTAAAAATCAAATCGCCCTTCAAGTGGACAAGAAGCAAGAGGACATCCAAACGTATAAAGATAAAATAGAAGGCAATCAACGCAAGATTCAACAGTTGATGGAGGAACAAAGGGTATTGGAACAAAGAATCTTGGAAACAGAGTCTTCTCTAAAGGCTTCCAAAGAAAAAATTGAAGAAATCAAAGACCAATTTAATGGCTCTTTCAATGCACTTTACAAACATATTGAAGAAGACAGTAGGCTCTTTGATAATATTTTGTAATTTGTGCCGTATTTATAGTAAATAAAAGCAATTCTTGATTAAATAACAATTCAATAAATTTATAGAAAATGGCAACTTTTCCAAGTTCAGACTTGAAACCAAAATCATTCTGGCAAAGACCTGAAGGTACTACTGGGTTGATATTTTTATTAGGTATCTTAGGCGCATCAGGGTATTTCATATACAAATTTGGCTATGTGATAGCAACAATGCTAACCAATACCATTGGGATTGTCATCTTATTGGGTATTTTAGGCGCTATCATTTATATGATACTTGACCCAAAAGTAAGAACATTATTTTCTTATATGTATCAAAGTGTCATGCGATGGATTACAGGTTTGTTTATTACGATAGATCCGATCGGAATTCTTAAGAATTATATCAGTGACCTACAGAAGAACCTGAACAAAATGGGTGTTCAGATAGGTAATTTAAAAGGGCAAATGAGAAAGTTGGTCAATATTGTTGAAGAAAATAATAAGGAAATTAATAATAATATGCTTATTGCCAAAAAAGCTAAAGAACAAGGCAACGAAAGTGCTATGTTATTAGCCAGTCGGAAAGCCGCCCGATTGCAAGAAAGTAATCAAAAGTACACAGAATTGCACGGTAAAATGTCAATTTTATACCGTGTATTGGCAAAAATGTATTCTAACTCAGAGATTTTAATTGAGGATACAACCGATCAAGTAAAAGTAAAAGAACAAGAACGAAAAGCGATTCGAGCCAGCCATTCGGCGATGCGTTCTGCCATGAGTATCATCAAGGGCGATGCGGACAAGCGAGCTATGTTTGATCAAGCTATGGAAGTTATCGCAGATGACGTCGCTAATAAAGTCGGAGAAATGGAAAGATTTATGGAAATGTCTTCCAATTTTATGAATTCCATCGACCTTCAAAATGGCGTATTCGAAGAGCAAGGATTGAAAATGCTCGAAGAATATGAAAAAAATTCAACTTTGTTACTTCTAGGAGGAACCGCTAATTTAGACGGATTAGAAGAGTTGAAGCAACCGATTATCCAAACGCGAGATACAGACTCAAAATACGATGGTTTATTTAATAGTTGATTTAGTCCATTCAATATTATCATCAAAAAGCGGATGTCTAAAATAGGCATCCGCTTTTTTTATGTGAGTTATTTTTCTAATGAAAATGTAAAAAATAATTTTTTAGTATATGATAAATGATTACCTTTGCGCCCTGAGGAGCATACGACCAGCTCCCTCTCAACTCCCCCAGGGTAGAAATACAGCAAGGGTAGGAGGTTGAGCGGTGCGGTGTGTTTCCTCTTTTTTTTTCTCTCATTATTTTTTCCATATGAAATTTTTTATAGATACTGCCAATATTAATCAAATTGCCGAGGCAAAAGACTTAGGTATTTTAGATGGTGTAACGACGAACCCATCATTAATGGCCAAAGAAGGCATTTCAGGTGAAAAAGAAATATTGGCACATTATAAAAAAATAGCGGATCTGGTAGATGGAGATGTTAGCGCTGAGGTAATCGCTACGGATTTTAAAACGATGGTGGAAGAAGGTCTTAGATTAGCTGACATCGCTGAAAATATCGTCGTCAAAATTCCCATGACCAAAGACGGGATTAAGGCGATATCTTTTTTTGCTGAAGAAGGGATTAATACCAATTGTACACTCGTATTTTCCGCGGGACAAGCAATCCTTGCAGCCAAAGCAGGTGCGACTTACCTTTCTCCCTTTGTAGGAAGAGTGGATGATATCAATTGGGATGGTATCGCACTTATCAAAGAAATCGTGAAGATTTATTCGATCCAAGGCTATATGACAGAAATCTTGGCTGCATCTATCCGGACACCATTACACATCGTTCAAGCTGCAAAGGCCGGTGCTGATGTGGTCACTTGTCCATTAAATAGTATTTTAGGCTTATTTAATCATCCGCTTACGGATATTGGTTTGGCTAAATTTCTTGAAGACCACCAAAAATTGAATAAGTAAGGATCTTTCTGTTCTTCGTTTTAGTGCTCTGTCTATAAAAAGAACAACATTTCATTAAGATTTTTTTGAGGAAAGAGCACGAGTTTCTTTATATTTTTAGATAAATGTATTTGTATTTCCTTTCTTTTTACGCATCTTAGGCTCGATATATGGATGTTGCCTTGGTCATGTTATGTATGATATTATCTGATTGAATAGGACTTGTATAATAAACGATAGTGTTGAGATGAATTTTTGGAAAGCTAATTCCCGATTGGAAATCAATATAGCATCTCCTTTCTTTTGTACCCAATAGAATCTTCAATAAGTCAACTCAAAGTATTTCCAGCTCATTCTTTACGAAAATGTTAAGCCTATGCTATGCATTGGTAAAAACGACCCAAACTTATGTGATTATCTCCTATGGATGCACACCTAAACTATATTATTTTTAGCGTATTGGTCTAAATACCGATTGAAGCGTATGCCAAGAATAACCAAGATGCTACCTAAAAATCCAAGTAAAGCATAATGAATCACCGGGTTAATGATTAAATCTTGCTCTTTGCCGGAGCGCAGATTGGTGACGATATTGACTGCTTTAGGGTATTGTGCCTTGTATTTTTGAATTCTATACAACTTCTTCGAATACAATTCGAAAGATTTAAGCAAGTCCTTTTCCACATTATCTTTATTGTTGGCATTGAATACCATTTGGCTGCCACCCAAGGCGACATCTTGCCTATTTGCTAGAATTCTTGAATTTAAGAGCGAATCAATGTTTCCAACAGTGCGGCTGATTTCTCTTTCATAAACCTCTGTTGTGGCAATTCTTATTTGTTGGTCTGCCTGAACTCCTGGAAGGTTGTTGAAGTAATCTAGGAGCTTGTCTTGGATATCTTTAGGCGAATTCGCAGTTGGCTTTGTTTTGATTCTTAACTTTTGGAGCGCATAATCCGTATTTTCCATACTTGACATATGGTCCTTGAGTTTGATGGCTTTAAAGTACATCGTATCAGACTCCGATCCTCGAAGTTGATTGGATTCTATCAGGTCAAAATAATTATTGGTTACATCCTCTGTTCTGATGATGGGATCGATTTGTAAACTAATGATACCTAATTCTTTAGCTAATTGGATTCCCTTAGATTGGGCATTGGCAGAAGAAGCTTTCTGGTGTTTTACTTCTGAAGCAAATGCATATAATTCCAGATTGCTGACTGCACCGGATCTGACCGTCATTTCATAATACTTAATTTCAGAACCTTCAAGCAATGGGTTGACAAAAGCGCCATAAATCGCACCTAAAAGGATCATACCACCAACGATCATCCATTGCTTTTTTATGAGAATTAGAAGGAGAATTACATAATTAAATATTCGGCCAAATTGCTTAAAAAGGGAAACGATACCTTGCTTAAAATAGTTAAACAATCGGATGATATCCACCTCTTCGTCCGCAGATTTAGGCGTATTTTGAGTCTCTTGGCTCATGCTTTAAATAATTTTGTGGTAAAGATAGTTTAATAATGATATTCTGTAAAATGATTTTATCAAAAGTTGATTGTTTGAACTTTATTTAAGGGCAAAATCGACCTCAATAGGGGCATATCTAATAAGAATGGCAGTCAGTTTTGTTATTCCGTACCTAAATGATTACTTTTGCAGACTTATTAAATTGCACAAATGGTTATTAAGAATTTAATTATTTTTGGCACGCGCCCAGAAGCCATTAAAATGGCTCCTTTAGTTCAAGAATTTTTAAAATATCCGGATCAATTCGAAACAAAAGTATGTATCACGGCTCAACATAGAGAAATGTTGGATCAAGTATTGACTTTTTTTGGTATTCATCCTGATTACGACCTCAATTTAATGAGACCTAATCAAAATCTCTACAACCTTACTTCAGATATTTTACTAGGTTTGAAGCCTGTTTTGGAGGATTTTGACCCGGATTTTGTGTATGTGCATGGAGATACGACGACGACGATGGCGGCCAGCCTTGCAGGGTTTTATCATGGCGCGAAGGTTTGTCATATCGAAGCAGGATTGCGCACCTATAATCTACAGTCGCCATTTCCGGAAGAGATGAATCGCCAAGTGACAACAGTTTTGGCGCACTATCATTTTGCACCGACATCGACGTCTAAAGATAATTTACTGAAAGAAGGTAAGCCTGCGGAGTCTATTTGTGTCACCGGCAATACTGTCATCGATGCTTTGATGGCGGGCGTTGATAAAGTCAATGCAAATGATTTTTTAGATCAGGAGATTCAGTCACTCAAACAAATTATAATACCCGGCAAGCGGATCATTTTGGTGACCGGACATCGAAGGGAAAATCATGGTGATGGCTTTTTGCGCATTTGCGAAGCCTTGCGAGATATTGCACAACAACATCCGGATGTACAAATCATATATCCAGTACATTTAAATCCAAATGTGCAAAAACCTGTGTACCAATTGTTGTCAAATATAGACAATATACAATTAATAGCGCCCTTAGCTTATCCTGCTTTTATCTGGCTTATGGAAAAGGCTTATCTCTTGATTACGGATAGTGGCGGCGTGCAAGAAGAAGCACCAAGTCTTGGCAAACCGGTGCTTGTCATGCGAGATACGACCGAGCGCCCAGAAGCGGTAACGGCAGGTACGGTAATTTTAGTGGGAACAGACAAACAAAAAATAATTTCTGAAACTACACGTTTATTAAATGATAATGAAGGCTACCATGCCATGAGTAAGGTACATAATCCTTATGGCGATGGAAAGGCCTGTTCAAGAATTGTAAAATTTATACAAGAACAAAACCAATGAGTTTTAACCCTGATGTTGTAACACTTGGCATGGGATATATTGGCTTGCCAACATCCGCATTGATCGCAAGTAATGATATTCAAGTACTAGGTGTTGATATTAATCCTACGGTGGTGGACACCATCAATAGAGGAGAAATCCATATTGTTGAGCCCGATTTGGACCAGGCTGTGGCTGATGCCGTCCTTAAGGGTAATCTGAAAGCAGCCTTAGATCCGCTTCCGGCTCATGTTTACCTAGTCGTGGTACCTACGCCGTTTAAAGGCGATCACGAACCGGATATATCTTATGTTCAGGCAGCTACTGAGCGTGTTATTCCCTTGCTCAAAGCGGGAGATCTATATATTATTGAGTCCACATCGCCGGTCGGCACAACAGAAAAGATGCAGGAATTGATATATAATAAACGTCCCGAATTGAAAGGAAGCATTTTTATGGCTTATTGTCCAGAGCGTGTTTTACCCGGCAATGTGATGTATGAATTAGTAAATAATGATAGAGTGATCGGAGGTATAAACGATGTTTCCACACAAAAGGCGGTTGATTTTTATAGCCGCTTTGTCAAAGGTGAATTGCATAGAACCAATGCAAGAACAGCCGAAATGTGTAAGCTCGTCGAAAACTCGTCCCGGGATGTTCAGATTGCGTTTGCCAATGAGCTTTCTTTGATTTGTGATAAAGCGGGCATCAATGTTTGGGAATTAATCAATCTTGCTAATAAGCATCCGCGTGTCAATATTTTGCAGCCCGGTTGTGGCGTCGGAGGCCATTGTATCGCTGTCGATCCGTATTTTATCGTGTCTGACTATCCATTGGAAACTCGGATTATCGGAAAAGCAAGAGAAGTCAATAATTATAAATCTTTCTGGTGTGCAGAGAAGATCAATGAAGTCAGAAAGCAATTTCAACTCGAGCACAACCGAGAACCGGCCATTGCGCTTATGGGCTTGGCATTTAAACCCAATATAGATGATTTGCGAGAGTCTCCTGCCAAGTACATCGTTCAAAGAGTCTTGCAAAATGCCAATGATGAGACCTATTTTATCGTAGAACCTAATATATCCGAACATTCGGTATTTAAACTGACAGACTATAAGACAGCAGCCGAAAGGGCGGATATCATTGCATTTTTGGTCGCACACAAAGAGTTTTTCGAACTCAAATTTGGTGACCATCAGGTGGTATTGGATTTTTGTGGCGTAATCAAATGAGATGCTTAAAAGCCTGTTTAAGAAAGATTATCTTTACTATGGTAGTTCCATAGCGATTAGTCGCGGGCTTGAGTATTTTGTATTGTTTTTTGCGGCAAGCTTTCTGGCAAAGGATGACTACGGCGAGTTAGAATACTACAAAAAAGTCGTTGAGATAGGCGCTAATGTCTTGGCTTTTGGATTTCCTGCCTTGATACTGAGTTATACGAAAAGTAAGGAGAGTAAGGTCTATTTTTATTTGCTATCGCTGATATTTGTATTGTGTTTGAGTGGCGTACTTCTCATTTCTGGTTTTTTTCAACCGGTTGGCTTTTTCTTGATACTGACGATGGCTTTTTATGCACTTTATTTCAGTGGTGGAATTGCCCAATCCTACCAAATCGTTCAACTAGGTAGTAATTATGCATCAGTTTATAAAATCATCATTTCGATTTTGTTTTATGGTGCTGTTTTTGGGTTGATATATGTGTATCAAGTCAAGGGAATGGCCTACTTATACCCATCTGTGCTGTTATTGCCCATAGCTTTGGTGTTTTCATATTTTGATTTTAAGAAAGAAGGGATAGCACTACAAAAAGTCAAAAAATATTGGCAATTGTTCAAAAGATTGTTGACGAGTTCCTTTACTTTAGTGATTAGCAATTTTGCTAATTTGTTGTTTCTTTATACAGACATCTTTGTTATCAAATGGTTGTCCAAGACGGCCAATAGTGAAATCGCGGACTTTAGCTTTGCGCTCAATGTGGCCGGTGTATTGCTGATCATCTCCATGACGTTGATACAAGTCGATATTGAGAAGCTAAAAGCAGATCGTTCGTTTTTGTATAAGCTAAATAGGAGGATTGTTGCTTTGACAGCGATAGCCTCTACAGTTTTGGTCGTTGTGTATTGGATATTAATCAATACTTATTTTCAACATTTTTCCGCTACTTTTTATTTGTTTCTAATCATTTTAGCTGGAAAAATCAGCCTTACCATATCCAACCTATTTGGTACGCAGTTGGTCATCCAAAAGAAATTTGGACTGAACCTGAATATCAATCTCCTGTCTCTCGGTCTGAATATCGTGGCATGTTATATCGGATATATGTATTGGTCACTACCCGGATTAGCGTTGGCAAGTTCATGTATGCTTGCGTTGAGGTTGATTGTTTTGGTGTATTATAACAAGAGGCTATCTGTATTTAATGGATGATTTGTTTTATTGGTTGTCGGTTGATTGGTTGTCGGTTTTAAATGGGTTTAAAGGTTTATTAGTGTAAAGGTTTAATTTTAATTGTGGATTTGTGGATTTGTTGAATTTGTGAAGTTGGTTAGAATCGTTTATGAGTTTAAAAGTTTAAGTCATTAACACTTCCAATGCCAATTTTCGTAATTCGTAATTCGAAATTCAAAATTCGTGATTTCCGTAACTTGCTAAGCTTGATATTAGTCTTTGTCGTCCCGACAACACGGACCAATCCATGCCATTGGGATTTACTGGTTTAAAGGTTTAAGAGTGTCAGGGTTTAAATATCAACAGCCAATAGCCATTCTCCTTCTTCAATTTATTGAACAAACATGGCCTTATTTAATGAAAAACGGATACTTGTCTGATAATTTTGTGAATAAAAAAATCCAAATTATATAAATAATCGTATTATTGCAAAAATTAGAAAATTAAGCAAAGTACTCGATGCAATTAACAGCCAAAAATGACAGCGTACAGCATGCTTTCCTTGTGCTTTTGCCTTTTTTGTTAATATTTGGTGGTACGATCTTTCAGAATACCTCTTTGAGCAGTTTGTCGAGTATGTCTAAGATGCTTGCTTTCGGTTATATGTTGGTTTATGTACTCTTTAAACAAAAAGTAAGCGCCAATTTAGTATTATTTACGTTGTTTTTTGTCCCGTTTTGGGTCTATGCCTTATTCAATAATCCGTATAGTCAAGCGGCCGCCAATGGAGACGCCATTCGGTATTTATTTCCGATAGTCACTTTGTTTTACAGCTATGCTATTAAAGAGTATTTTCCCTTACTGATGAAGTTTGTCATTGCCTTTATCATTATCAATTTTGTAGTACAGCTCTTTAACTATGCCTTTTGGATCATGGGTGCAACGGATCAATGGTTCTATTATACGATGCCTGGTGGTGTGCGTTGGGTGAATAAAACAATGGGCGTGATACGTGCTACAGGAACGGTTGTGTTTTTTTCGTTGTATGGATTTATAAACCTGATTGCTTTTTTTCTAATACATAAATATTACCATAAAAGATACAAGACACTTCTCTTGGTATTGTGTGTTGTAGGTTTGTTTTTAAGCTTTTCATATAAAGGCATTGGAGCATTTTTTGTAGTGCTGGCCTTTTATTATTACAAGCAAATATATAAGATTGTATTATATGTAATTGTGGTTTTTCTACTGGTGTATCTCGTTGCGCCAGCCAAAATCAATAATTTGGCTTATGATATTTCTCTACGATTGAGCTTGTATGTTACCGAAGGCAATTCGATGCGAAGTGAGGCTTATAGGGTTATGTTTAGAGAGATTAAGGAAGGCAATTGGTTGGGCAAAGGTGCCGGCGTTTTTGGCGGTCCGGCTTCTGTTGAGTTTAATTCGCCTTACTACTATGAAGTAGGATTTAATTGGTATGATACCAAATGGATGGGCTTGACGACGACAGATACTTATCCGCCGCATGCTTTCGTAGAATTGGGCACAATCGGTGCATTTTTCTATTTTTTGCTTTTAATGTCGCCTTTATTACGAACAAAGATAGATAGTAATTATAAGATGCTCTTAGTTATATATTTTTGTCTCATGAGTGATATGCTGGTATCCTTTTCTCTGAATAACTTGGAATATCTCTTCTTTTCACTTGTTTTTGTTTATCCTATATTTCATCATTTATCTCCAAAAAGTGGCGAAGTTGTATGATAAAGCCAGCAAAAATAAAAATCCTTTTTCTTGCGAATACACCGGTTGTGGGTATTCCGGCATCTTTTGGTGGTGCGACCGTTTTGGCACAAGAGATTTTATCCTATTTAGATAGAGATGAGCGAATCGAAGTTCAAGCCTATCCTTTGCGGCGAACATGGAAGCCGAAGTGGCATATCTTGGATCATTTGTTATGGGTATTTAAATTTCCTTGGATAGCTAGAAAGTTAGATATTGTGAGTATGCACGCTACTTGGGATTATACGTTTACAACCGCTCCTTTGCTTTGGCTATGGGCAAAATTAATGAATAAAAAGGTCGTCTATCATTTTTTTGGAGGTAATTTTCATGAGCAATACGAAGTCCTTCCCAGTTTTTTAAAATGGGTGTATAAAAATACGCTTTTGAAGTCGGATACACTATTTTTGGAAACAAAGGCATTAGTAACTTATTTTTCAGAATTGGGCGTAAGTAATGTTCAATGGTTGCCTAATGCACGACGAGCGGCACCTTTGAAGCGAGACGATAAGCCATTTGAGCGGCGATTCGTGTTTATTTCCCGAGTAATTCCCGAAAAAGGCATCAGTGAAATCATGGAGGCTGCTGGCCAACTACCGATGGGTTATATCGTGGATGTCTATGGACCTATGGATGATAGATATTTTCATGAAAATGATTTTCATAGCGTGCGATTAAATTATAAAGGCGTGCTCAATCCGGATCAAGTGACTAATATACTCAGCCAATATGATGTACTTTTGTTGCCCACGTGGTTTCAATACGAAGGGTATCCAGGCATCGTGCTTGAGGCTTTGTCTCTGGGTATTCCGGTTATATCGACTTATTGGAATGCTATACCGGAAATTATAGAAGATGGATTTAATGGCAAGCTCATCCATATCAAAAATTCAAAAGAATTGTTGAATGCAATCCTATATTTTAATCAGGAAAATTATAAGAATTTTAGTAAAAATGCGTTAAATAGTTTTGAGGCGTTTGATTGTGATGTCGTTTTTCAAAAAATAGTCAACAGTTATTGTCCATGAGTAGATTTCCTTCCAGCTTGACTATGATGGTTAGTATCCTGATAATCGCAGCATTGTCTAGTTTGAGATATAGTCGAAAATTGGAAGGTGCACATTTTCAATTAAAATTTGACTGGAATAATAAAAAGGAGATTCAAGGTTTTCAGCATATACATTTAGATAGCTTAGATTATAATTATCTACAGTTTTCAGGGATTAATTTAGGGCTTTCGCCCAATAATCAGCATACTTTTACCATCCAAGTAAAAAAATGGCAACAATATTATTTTAGGTTTATTGACCATGAGATACATGGGGATACTTTAGTGATGCAAGCCGTTGAATGGCTCACTGGCGTTCCTGAATTACAACCCGGCTATGTAGATTTGTATGAATTGGATGTGGCACTCAAACATAATCGTGGAAAAAATATCGTTACCATTGGTGATGAAATGCTTATAAAAGATGAAGCCAAATATTTTAGGCGTAAAATCGCCACATTGCGACCTGTAAATTTTTTAGGTAGCAAAAAGGATGTTTTTAATTTTAAGCACGAAGCGGATTATGGCTATACTATAGATGGTATTTTACAGGATATCGAGCGCATACCTGAGGCGGATTGGTATATCATCTTTGTCCATACGTCTTTAGACGCTTCCACATCTGATCTCTCAAGGCTTTTGGATACCCTTCTCGGGCGTCAATCAACGCAAAAAGTTTTGTGGATTTCAGTTCCTGATCTTCGTAGTGCTTTTCAACAATTCAATAGCTCGGCTTGGTCAAAAGTATTAGATGCGCATGGCCGTGACAGGCTAATTCTACTAGATGGTGCTACGTTATTTGAAGGAGACATGAAGTCATATTATATGCAAGATAGTGTCCATTTGAATAAACAAGCATACGAAAAACTTGCTGAGGCAACGGTAAAACTCCTGAGATGATGAAGCATTTTGATTATGAAAAGTTTTTTTATTGGATTTTGGGCATTTCGGCTGCATCTATTGCTTTTCCATATACCAATCTTGGCCCGATTACTGTTATTTTACTATTCTTGTTTTGGCTACTCTACCCAACGATTGGGATAAAAATTGAATTATTTAAGGCCAATTGGCGAAATTTTTTGATTTTAAGTATTCCTTTTTTTATTCAGGTCGTAGGTTTGTTTTATACAGACGATATTAGACATGGCCTGATTTTGACGCAATTGGTACTACCCTTTATTGTATATGCTTTGGTGTTGCAAACCGTCAAAATAGATGTTCAGGCAGGTAGGTTTGTACTTTTTTATTTTTTTGTAGGGACGTTGATAGCTTCGATATTGGGAGTTGCAAAGGCGATATATTACAAAATGAATGGTTTAGGTGACTACTTTTTTTACAGCCGGTTTTCTGAATTAATAGGTAAGCACACGACTGCATTCTCGTTATTTGTCGTAGTTAGCATGTTGTTTTTGATTCATGAAGGTATTAAAAAACATCGGCGCATGGTAGTAGTAGTTCCTTTATTGTTGTTTTTTTTGGTGGTCTTGTATTTGGTGAGTACTCGGATCAGTATTGTGGCTTTGACGATTGGAATTATTGTACTGATTAGTATGGAATTGCGCGGAAAGGCAAGATGGATTGGCTTGATATTACCTATACTATTGATGGGCATTTTTTCAACGCCTAACTTTCAAAAGCGTTTTGATCCGTCAGATACCGAACGTGGTGCAGTCAGTGATATTGCTTTTAGAAAAGATCATTGGAAGTCAGTGTTGGAAACGATTAACCACCAAAATCTGTGGATAGGGCAGGGAACAGGTTCTGAGCGCAATTACTTATATGAACGATACAAAAGTTATCAACTTACTTCGGCATACGAACAAAACTATAATGCCCATAATCAATTTTTGGAGTATATGCTAGATAATGGCTTACTAGGACTCGGAGCTTTTTTATTGTACTTGGGCTTCTTGATATATCGTTTTTACCAACAAAGGCATGGCCTTGGGTTGTCCATGATTATGGTTTTTATTTGTTTTTGCTTGACCGAATCTCTATTAGCTGGCCAAAATGGTGTGATGACCTTTTCTTTGATTATCACCATGCTGTTTGTGTCTGTAAAATGTTGATTTGTGGATTCGTTGGATTTGTCGAGTTGTAATAAGAGTGTAAAGGTTTAAGGGTGTAAAGGTTTAAGGGTGTATATGTAGTATCACTTGTAGAAATTTTATTTTCGTTTTGCTCTGCCCTAAAAGCAGCTGAAAAATAATTGGACGACAGTTGTGAAAATCCATTTTGAACCCATTCAGGATCAGGGCAAACAAAATGGATTTTCATTGTTAGATTTGTTGCTTAAAATGTTGATTTGTGGATTCGTTGGATTTGTCGAGTTGTAATAAAGGTTTAAAGGTTTAAGGGTGTAAGTGTGTAAAGGTTTAAAGGTTTAAGAGTGTAAAGGTTTAAGGGTGTATATGTAGTATCACTTGTAGAAATTTTATTTTCGT
>JAIXKS010000050.1:30230-39465 GCA_026928325.1 Chitinophagales bacterium
GTTGTGAAAATCCATTTTGAACCCATTCAGGATCAGGGCAAACAAAATGGATTTTTGTCAAGTTGGTTTTACTTGTTTAAAGGTTTAAGAGTATAAATTTGAATTGATACTTCTCTTTATTTACCCACCCGAATGTTGTCATAATAAAACACTCTTTTATTGACATCGGTAGTCCTTGACCACCAATGCGGTTTATAGACGCCTAGTTTAAAATAAACGGTAGATTTTTTGCATTTTTCGTAATGTTTTGCAAATATCGTCTTTGTTTTTTCTTTTGAAAAGACGAGTTCATCATTTTTCCATATCCGGATATATCCTTTTTTCTTGTGATTGAGTTTAAATTGAAATTTAAAGTGCGTCCATTGACCACGTGTTATCTTTCCTAACGGAATAAAATCTTCATCGTGTTCTTCTGGATTATTATCGGGATTGAGGTTGAGCATCCATTGGTCGCAAACTATTCGGAGTGAAATAGGTGACATGGTCGCGCCATTTCGTACGTCATAGCTAAAATGCCATTGTCCGGTTAGGTCATAGTTGGCCATGGACGGCGTTTCACAATAGTTATGTTCAAATTGAAAATCATCAGGAACCATGATGTCAAATTCAAATTGAAAATTTTTGTTGGGCTTATAAGCGGTTTTTCTAGGGTCATCCCAAGTGGCTATTTCATTTCTTGCTATGTGCGTAAAAAAATTAGGATAATCCACTTCAGCTCCGTCAATGACACCGCGTACCATGACATCGTTCCATAATATACGAGGTTCCATCCTTTTGAGTTGAAACCGAATGGCTTCACCACCATCCGGTTGAGGTATAAAATCTATGGTCTTAATGTTTTCCCAAGATTCAATGAGTTGATTGTTGTTAAAGTCTTGATTCTCAGCATGGAAGAATGTCCACTGCTGGTTTTCTAAACTGTTTATCTTGAAGGCCGTAAAATCTGGATAATCCATAGTTTCGGTAAAATATAACTGCGCACTCACATTGTACTGAATCAATAAAAATAGCGCAGGGAGAAAATATTTAAACATAACCGATATTGTATAATAAATGTCAAAATTAATCTTTTTTATTAAAATCCTATATCATTCATGTCATTACTACCGTGAAAATGCGTTATTTTACGCCGTTTTTTTATATTTTTAGAAATAATACCAAAATGACATTGAAAATAGCCCAATCTTTGATGTGAAATACACAAATCTTGCGCAAAAAGCATTATCCAACTCATGAGTTGCCTACGTTTTTTGCCTGGACTTAGATATTTTGTCATTCAATCCGAGGTTAGATCTATGGATTAATTTGGTATTTTCACCATATAGGGATGTGCGGAATTTTAGGAACGGTCAATGTTGCATTTGAAAAGCCACTTTTAGATTTAATCAGCCATAGAGGGCCAGATTTTTCTGATATACAACACATTGACCTGCAAGTCGGGAAGGTTATTTTTGGACATAGGAGGCTCGCTATTCTCGACTTGTCTGAAGCCGGCAATCAACCTATGGAGACCCATGATGGAAGGTTTGTTATCATCTTTAATGGAGAGGTTTATAATCATCTTGAATTGCGTACATTATTAGATCAAGTGCAATTTAAGAGCCACTCGGATACGGAATCTATTTTGTATTATTTTGCAGCATTTGGGATCGAAAAGATTCGTGATTTGAATGGGAATTTTGCATTTGCGCTCTTAGACAAGCAAGATCAAAAGCTGTATTTGGGTCGGGATCCCAATGGTGTTAAACCACTATACTATAGTATTCGGGATAAGTCATTGATTTTTAGCTCGGAGATGCGTCCCATTGTGGCCTTATTGAAGCCTTCATTGCATCGACAGGCTTTAGCAGCGTTGCTGAAATTGCGGTATAACCCGGCCGAGGATACGCTACTCAATGAAGTAAAAAAAGTGCACCCAGGACATTATTTGACAATAAACCTTGAGGATATGTCCATCGATTCTCATCCTTTTATCACGCCTAAAACCCAGAAAAAAGAAATCTCTTTTCAGCAAGCGGTTTATCAGTATGGTGACTACTTTGAGCGGGCTGTTCGCCGTCAATTGATGGCAGATGTCGAAATCGGAACCTTGTTGAGTGGTGGTGTCGATTCAGCATTAGTAACCTATTTTGCGACGAAGCACAGCCCTATAAAAATCAAGTCCTTTACCGTTGGATTTAGTGAGGATGATGCTGCGAATGAATTGGAAGATGCCCGAGTATCCGCAGCCTTTTTAGGGACAGACCACCATGAAGTAATTATAAATCAACAAGATTTTTATGATATTTTTGAATCAGTGGTTCGAATCATTGAAGAGCCTTTAGGAACCACTTCTGCAATTCCGATGTACTATCTCAATCAAGAAGTTGGTAAGCATGTCAAGGTCGTCCTTACCGGCCAAGGTGCAGACGAACCGCTCGGCGGATATGCGAGGTATCAAGGCGAATTGTATAGGATGATGATGCCCAATTGGATGCTGGCAGGAATGGCTCCTTTCAGTAGATACCTTCGAAATGAAAAGGTCAGAAGATTTCTTCAAGCTGCATCGATCACGGACGTGGTTCGTCGTTTTGAGCAGACTTATGCGCTATTTGATGATGCAACAATAGAACGGCTATCAGGATTAAAGGATACTACGAGTTATCAAAAGATTGCATATTATTATCAACTCGTTCAAGGTGATCTCTTAGCTCCTATTGAAGCGATGATGTCTATAGATATGCACATGAATTTAGCAGATGATTTATTGTTATATACGGATAAAATATCGATGCATTTTGGCGTAGAGACGCGGGTTCCGATATTAGACACGGAACTGATAGACTTTATAGCCTCACTTCCTTTACAATACAAGGTTTCGCGTGGTGAAGGGAAGCACATTCATAAAGAATTTGCCCGACAAGTTTTGCCGGAAAGTATCATCAACCGACCCAAAAAGGGATTCAAATCACCAACGAGTAAGTGGTTTGAGCAAGATGCCGGAGAGCGGATTAGACAGATGGCCGAAGACCCTTCTTGTTATTTTAGCCAACTCTTTGATCGTCATGAAGTTATTAGAATATTAGATTTGCATCGCAAAGGTTACAATCAGGAAAAGCAATTGTTTTTGTTGATTTCACTTTATTTTTGGTTAAAAAATACTACCTTGTGACCCTATTTGATTTTTCATGAACTCAAAAGACCGAATTCCCTTTCTTAATACCTATTATCACAATTTGTCTATGGCGGAGACATTAGCTGCCATACAATCAGCGATAATAGAGCGACGACAGCTACATCATACCGTCATCAATGCCGGTAAGGTCGTGCAGCTTCAAAAGGATTTGACGCTTCGTACCAGTGTCAATGATTCGGATATCATCAATATTGATGGGCAAGCAGTAATATGGGCTGCAAAATTTTTAAGTAAGCCAGTGAAAGCCCGTGTTGCAGGCATAGACTTAATGGAACAATTGGTCGATATGGCTGCACGTCATCAATATACGATATATTTGCTAGGCGCCAAGGAGGAGGTCATTTCTCGGCTTGTATCTATATTTGAGGCTAGATATGGGCAAAAATTGATTGTAGGTTTTCGCAACGGGTATTTCTCTCAAGCGGAAGAAATAGGCATATTTAAGGAGATCGAAGAGAAAAAACCAAATATGTTATTCATTGCTATTTCGACACCTAAAAAAGAAAATTTACTTTATACATACAAAAATGAAATAAAATCCGTTAATCTAATAATGGGTGTTGGTGGTAGCTTTGATGTCTTATCCGGTTACACAAAAAGAGCACCCTTATGGATGCAAAAAATTGGGATGGAGTGGTTCTTTCGATTTATTCAGGAGCCGCTTCGGATGTGGAAACGGTATTTGATAGGGAATGTTGCATTCTTATATTTGCTTTTTAAAGCGAAATTAATGACCAACAAAACGAAAACGGATGCATAAAAAGTTAAGGACGGAGCTCAAGATTTTTTTGCTTACAGTGGATTATCTAGTGATAACCGTCTTGTTCTTTTATTTCCTTTTTCATAGGTACGACTATTTATACAAGGTTTGGAATTGGGATACCATCGTTACTATGTTTGACGATCAGTACAAAGCATACTTCTTGTTTTTAGTCTGCTGGTATTTAATCTCAGAATTTACGAAATTTTATTGGAGCTCGAGATTTGTTCGATATATTTACTATATTAGTCGAAGTTTTTATCAATTGATGCTGTTTGCATTTATCCTCTATACGGTTTCTGGCATCAAAACTGAGAGTTTGTTTACCAGCAAGCAGTCTATTTTATTTTTGGCTATACTTGGCTTTTATTTATTGGCTTCGCGAACGTTTATATTTTATTTTAATAAAGCCTACTTTAAAAAGGGATACAATTCCAAAAATCTGATTATCGTAGGAAATAATGACAATACGGATGTCGTCGTCAATCTAGTGCATGAGCGTACCAATTTTGGCTTAGCGCTGCAAGAGGTATTTACTAATGGCCGGATACAGATACCTGAAATTGCCGCTTACGTCAACGCCAATAAGATCGATTATGCCTATATCTGTTTGGGCGGTGAGATGGACGAACCGACGATCAAGCAATTGACCGAGTTGTTTGAAGATTATTATATTTCGGTAGGGTTTGTACCTAATGCTTCTCAGGAGATAACCAATAGTATGGACATCGTCTATTTGGATTCCTTTCCGATACAGACTTATAAGCGATACCCATTGGATGATTCTTTTAATCAACTCCTCAAGCGTTTTTTTGATGTATTTTTTAGCTTGTTAATGGTGGGTTTAGTGCTTTGGTGGCTACTGCCGTTGATTGCTATAGTATTGCTGATATCTCAAGGTTATCCGATCTTCTTTGTGCAACGGCGGAATGGTTTGAATGGAAAGGAGTTTGATTGTTACAAATTCAGAACGATGCGTGCTGATAAAGATAATAATAAAAAACCGACCGAAAGAGAAGATCCGAGAGTGACAAAATTAGGAAAAATCCTTAGAAAAACCAGCTTGGATGAGCTACCTCAGTTTTTTAATGTCCTCAAAGGAGAAATGTCCGTAGTTGGGCCAAGACCGCACATGGTATCAGAAAATGAATCTTATTCAGATATTATCAAGCGGTATGCGCTGCGCCACTATGTTAAGCCGGGCATTACCGGGTTGGCGCAAATCAAAGGATACCGAGGTGCCATCGAATGCAATAAAGACATGGAAAATAGAATTCGCTCCGATATCTATTATGTGAGAAATTGGTCTTTTTTGTTGGATATGTACATCATGTATAGAACGGTCAGACTGTTTTTGTTGGGAGACGAAAATGCGATTTGATAGGTCTTAAGAGGCTACATCATTTTTGAACTTGGAGATTGAATAAACAATCTTATGGCAGTAACCCACAATCCAATGGACTATTTTGGAGGATTATAGAGTTGTAATATTTTGTCAGCTGAAAGACGATATTTATCGATTTATGACGATGTATTTTGGTCAGTATTAATTTTTTTTTACTTTTAGGCTCTTATTTACAATTAAATCGACCTTTTAAAAATGATAAAACAGTTTTTCACTTGTATCATAGCGTTTTTCGTTGTGTTTTCCGGCTACAGCCAGGCTTTCTTTACAAAGAAAGATGAAGCTACTATTAGACTTAGAAGCACAGATGAAAGAACCGTTATTCCCGAAAGATACCAAGTTTATACGTTGGATTTGAATACCATGAAATCCTATTTGCAGGAAGCACCTATGGAGTTTTCAGGTGTTCGTGGATTGAAAATTCAGATACCGATGCCGGATAATTCTTGGCGTTGGTTTGAAGTCTATGAGTCACCTGTGTTGCAACCGGGTATTGCAGCTAGATATCCATCTATCAAATCGTATAAGGCTTATGGGCTCGATGATCGCTCCATGGATATGAGGATTGCTATTAGCCCAATGGGATTTTATGCTGCGGTTAATACGCTTGACGGCGAAATGTATATTGATCCGTATTCAGAAGAAAATATTCAAGATTATATCGTGTATTATGTCGCAGATCAAAAATCAGATTTATATAAAAACATTCCAATGTGTGGAACCGATCACGATACGCGCCCAGATTTTGAAATGATGGCTCAGTTCAACCATCGTTCCGAACAAGTAATCATACGAGAATACCGACTTGCTATGGCATGTACCGGAGAGTGGGGCAGTGTCAGAAGACGGACTACATTAGAAGCTTGTATCGCTGATATCAATACCATGGTTACGAGGTTGAATTCTATCTTTGAGCGAGAATTGGCCATCCGGTTTAGAATCATAGATGATAATGATAAACTTATCTTTTTGGAACCGAATACAGATCCGTATGAGGACGCAGCGGAAGGCTTGAAAATTGTATTTAGAAATACGGAGATTCTTAATAATCTCCTTCCCAATGGTAGCCTAGATTACGATGTAGGACACGTGTTAGCCGTTTGTTTTGATATCGGAGGTGTCGTAGCCGGTGGTACTTGTACAACACCCAATAAGGGAAATGGTGTAACTTGTAACACGAATAATGACTTGACAAAGGTGGTTACCCGAGTTATGGCGCACGAAATCGGGCATCAATTTGATGGTTCACATACGTGGAATATTTGTAAAGGTATCGAAGAACAAAGAGCTGCTAATTGGGCCTATGAACCAGGAAGTGGTACGACCATCTTATCCTATGCGGGATCATGTGGAACCGATAATGTCGCAGGCGGCAATGATGAATATTTTCACGTTGGGTCATTGATTCAGATGTTTGCTAAAACGACGCCAGGAGGTGTCGCTTGGGAATGTGCGAATAAGATTCTTACGGAAAATCATCCACCGGAAGCGATTGTCCCGGAGCAAAAATATATTATTCCGATTGGAACACCTTTTTGGCTTACAGGAGATGGTTATGATGTCGATGGAGATGAGCTAACGTATTGCTGGGAGCAGTTTGATTTAGGTAGTCCAATATCATTAGGTACAACAGATCAGCCGGATGGGCCACTATTTAGATCTGTTAAGCCCGAAAAAACCGCAAATATTCGATTTATTCCAAAACCAGCGAGTATCTTGACAGGACAAACTGCCGAAAAGACAGAAGCCTTACCTACCGTTTCCAGAACCTTAAACTTTAAATTGACTGTTAGAGATAACAATCCGATAGCGGAAGGCGTCGTTTGGGCGGATTATAGCGTTGAAGTAACCGACCAGGCTGGGCCTTTTAAGCTCACCTATCCAGAACATGCCGAGGTTTTTAGAGTTGGTCAAATCATAACAGTTACTTGGGATGTTGCCAATACCAATCAGGCTCCGGTCAATTGTAAAAAAGTAAATATATTTGCGTCTTATAATAGCGCGCTTCGAGATGACGATCCCAATCTCGTACTTCTCGCAGGTGAAGTTGACAATAATGGTGCTTATGTTGTCACCATACCTGATAGGACAACCAATCTTTTTAGAATCATCGTCAAAGCGGCTGACCATATTATTCTTTCATCTTCGGCTTTACCTTCTAAAGTCATTAATACAGAAGATCCTGCCTTTTTTGTGGCAGGAGATCAGGTAAATATGTATGTTTGCCAACCTGATGCAGGCGAAATCCTTTTCAAAACTTTAGGATTGGGTGGTTTTGACAAAGACATTAATTTTTATGTAGTTGAGGATAGCTTGCCAAAAGGTGTCCGGGCTTCATTTGAATATGACGTTTTGAAACCAGGTACGAATAATTTGATGACATTGAATACCGATGACGTCGTCGGATCACAAACAGGACAAGTTATCGTGTATGCCATTGCAGAAGGTCAAGACACGATTGAATTTAGAACATCTATATATGTAGAAGGCGGAAATATAGACCATGTCTTGACACAAGCTCCAGCTGATGGTTCGGAAGGTTTGACAGGAGCTATTCGGTTTGAATGGAATAGCAAGCCCGATGCCGTTTTATATGAAATCGAAGTAGCTAGTAGTCCTGATTTTACGGCGCCTCATGTATTTGAAACTTGGGTGACACAGGATACTTTTTATAAAATTACCCAACAAATCAAGGAATCCACGATTTATTATTGGAGAGTTAGAGCTTATAACCATTGTAAGACCGGCTTATGGTCTGAAGTTAAAGCTTTTATCACCATACCTCTGGCATGTAAAACGTATAAATCCGGATTGCATGAAGAAATCATTTCCTCAGCTGCCAATGCATCAGCCTCTATTCCGGTATTTGTAGATAATACTGGTACCGTCAGTGATATTAATATCAACCTAATCCGTGCTAATCATAGCCGTTTAGTTGATTTATCGGCCTATTTGGTATCTCCTTTAGGTACAGAAGCGCTATTGTGGACAGGAAAGTGCGGCAATCAGCAGAATATCAATGTTCAATTGGACGATCAAGCGGTGGATTACTTCCAATGCCCAATCAATACTGGAAAGTTGTATCGAACTGATGTTCCCGGTGGTGCCGATAAATTGGAACGATTCAATGGAGAACCAATGGAAGGCGAATGGACGCTGAGATTGGATGATAAATTTGCCGGTCAAGGTGGCAAATTCTATGAATTTAATCTTGAAGTTTGCGCCAGCATTGACGTAGCAAGCCCATATTTAGTTAATAACCAACGATTAGATATTCATCCGGGTGACATTCAGTATATTTCAAAAAATCTATTAGAAGCACAAGATGCAGATAATACAGCTGAAGAATTAACCTATACATTAGTTAACATTCCCGCAAAGGGATTTGTGACTTTCAATGGCAATAAACTTACTCCAGGTGCTCAATTTACACAAAGTGATTTGAACAACAATCGGATTTTGTACGAGTCTCTTGAGGACTACGAGGGTACGGTTTACTTTGATTTTACGGTATATGATGGCCAAGGAGGATGGATAGGAATCACCCAATTTGAAATTTTTATTGACGAAAGTATTCCGGTATCCATAACGGATATTAACCTAGAAAAGGAAGTGTTTGTCTATCCCAATCCAGCTAACCACCTGTTGAATATCGTACTTTCTGATAAGGTATCCACCTTTAGCCATTTTGTGATGACAGACATCGCCGGCAGGGTCGTTATGGATGGTCAATTGAATGCGCAAATGACCGAACTCGATGTTCAAAAATTGGAAGAAGGAATTTATCTAATGCGCTTGTCAGATGGAAATCGTCTTGTAACAAGAAAAATTGTCATTATGAAGTGATTTGGATGATCTCTAGTGCTCCGTCAATATAAAGAAATTAATGAAATGT
>JAIXKS010000050.1:39998-44833 GCA_026928325.1 Chitinophagales bacterium
GCCTGTTTGAGGATATGGGTATGATTGGATATTTGTTTTAAGACAGTATCTTTATCCTCAGCATTAAAAATGCTTAAATAGATTTTTGCTTGAGACAAATCCGGTGCTACTTTCACGGAAGTGACAGAAACAAAGGCATCACCATAGATGTATCGACCATGTTCTTGAAGAATTGGCGCAAAATTGCGCTTGATAAGTTCTCCTATTTGCAACTGTCGCTTACTATCCATGATAATTTTTGTTTGATATTAGGGCAAAATTAATAAATTTGCGGATATTGTATTCTAAATTGTTATCAAATTGGCCAACTACGAGGATAAACTTGAATTGCCGATAGAATATGTCAAAGGTATCGGACCAGCGAAAGGAGAGACTTTTCGCAAGGAACTCAATATCCATACGGTGTACGATTTGATACATAGTTTTCCTTTTAGATATGTCGATCGAACTAAATTTCACTTGGTCAGTGAGGTGCGTGAAGATAGTGATTTTGTACAACTCAAAGGGCGATTGTTAAAATTCGAAAAGATCAAAGGGAAAAACAACAGAAGCCGGCATCAAGGTGTATTGCAGGACAGTTCAGGGTTCTTAGAATTGGTGTGGTTTCAGGGTGGAAACTGGCTTGAAAAAATATTGCAAGTCGGAGAAGCATATATTGTTTTTGGCAAAATAACTGAATTTAATGGAAAAAAGACCATGGCGCATCCAGAAATGGAATTGCTGAGCGATGCCATCCAAATAGCATCCAGAACCTTCGATCCAGTATATTCAAGTACGGAAAAAATGAATGCCAAAGGCTTGGATCAGAAAGTACGCCGCAAAATCAATAGATCGATCTTGGATGGATTGCAACCTCAGGATGTTCCGGAAAATATTCCGGATTATATGCTTCAAAAGCTCCGGCTTTGTTCTCGGTTGAGTGCACTACAATGGATACACTTCCCTGAGAATGAAGCCCAAAAAGTTGCCGCCATTAATCGGATAAAATTTGAGGAGTTTTTCTATGTACAAATGCGACTTTTACAAGGGAAGATTTTACGGAAACAGAAGTTTAGAAGTTTGCCTTTTACCTTGGTGGGCGATAATTTTCATCGTTTTTACAAGGACAAAATGCAGTTTGACCTTACTAATGCCCAAAAAAGAGTAGTTAGAGAAATCCGTGCAGATCTTGCTCAAGCTACCCAGATGAATAGGCTCTTACAAGGTGATGTGGGCAGTGGAAAGACAATAGTAGCCTTATTGTCGATGCTTCTTGCATTGGATAATGGTGTACAATGTTGTATGATGGCACCTACCGAGATATTGGCACAACAGCACTTCGAGTCGATTCAGAAGGCATTGGATGGCATGGACATTCAAGTCGCCTTCCTTACGGGCAGCGTCAAGGGTAAGAAGCGTCAACAAATCTTAGAAGATCTATCCAATGGCCTGATTCATATCATCATCGGCACACATGCGCTCATTGAAGATACCGTCGTATTTAAAAATCTGGGATTAGCAATCGTTGATGAGCAACATCGGTTTGGCGTGGCACAGCGGGCAAGTCTTTGGTATAAAAACGGTAGTTTTGTACCACATATCCTAGTGATGACGGCAACACCGATTCCACGTACTTTGGCGATGACCTTGTATGGAGATTTGGACGTGTCGATTATAGACGAATTGCCACCTGGCAGGAAAGAGATACAAACCTTACATAAATACGAAACCGCACGACCACAAGTCATAGCGTTTATGCATCAAGAGATCGCTAAAGGCAGACAAATCTATGTCGTATATCCATTGATCGAAGAGTCAGAAAAACTGGATTTGCAAAATCTTCAAGACGGTTACGAGCGACTACTACAGTATTTTCCATTGGAAGAATATCAGATTAGCATAGTGCATGGACGGATGCACGCTAAAGATAAGGACATGGAAATGCAACGTTTCGTCAATAAAACCACGCAAATCATGGTCGCCACCACCGTGATAGAAGTTGGTGTCAATGTACCCAATGCCTCTGTGATGATCATCGAAAATGCCGAGCGTTTTGGTCTTTCACAATTGCATCAGTTGCGAGGAAGAGTAGGCAGAGGTGCAGACCAATCTTATTGTATATTGATGAGCGGCTATAAACTCTCTAAAGAAAGTCGCGAACGCATAGCTACGATGGTGCGCACGAATAATGGTTTTGAAATAGCAGAAGCAGATCTCAGACTTCGTGGACCTGGCGATATCCAAGGAACACAGCAAAGTGGGCTATTAGATTTTAAATTGCTTGAATTGAGCAAAGACCGACCAATCATGGATGCTGCGAGAAATATCGCGCTGCGGATCATGGAAAACGACCCAAAATTAGAGCGTGATATTCATCAACCTATTCAACAGCACGTCGCTAAGTTGATGAAAAAGAATAAAAACTGGAATGTTTATATGCGGAGTTAGGAGCAAGAATGTTTTCAGTGCAATGAGAATGAATTTTTGATAAAAATTAGAATTTTTTTTGAATATTGTTGATTTTTTAAAAATATTTAACTAAGTTCGCCAATGAATAAAAGTTGTTTTAGCTTTTAGTTTGAAATAATTTTGATTGAATATTATTTTTAAAACCAATAATCAGATTAATACATATTTAGTTATTTTATAATTTTTTAAATTTTAAGTCATGAAAATTGGAAAACATTTCTTTGGATCGCTAATTGTTTTATTATTTTCAATCCTCAGCTGTTCTACACTTTTAGCACAACAGAACTTACCTCTAAAATTTCAAAGTGATGAGATCAAATGGTCTGAGCTTTGCTGGATGGATGGTTTGGATAGCGATGATCAAAGGTTGTATTTACCGATTCAACCGATTATAGTTGAGGATACGATTTATCTTTTTAAGAATTTTTATAAAACTAAAAAATTAGATAACATATATTATGGTGAGTGTGGATATATGGTCAAGAAACTCAACATAAAGAGTGGAGAAAAGTACTGGGAACTGCAAAGAGTTTACTTAGAATTCAGAAATAGAAAAATAATCAGTCATTCAAAATTATCAGGAAATAATATTGAGGTAGTACTTTATGATGAAATTAATAGTACAGGAACTACATGGGCACAAAGTTTCCCAGCTCATATTGTTATTGATAGTAAAAGTGGTATCATCATAGACAGTAATTATGTCAATAAAACAGATCCGGATCTGTTCAAGTTATCTTCAAGAGGGTGGGATACATTTATTCGTCTTATAGGCAATTCTGAACCTACGACACTAAAAAGAGAATATGGCTATGCACAGCTTTCAAGAGGAAATACTTTTCGTAAAATTGATCATTCAGGGTATCTGATCAGTATTGATACAGTAGAATTTCCATCATTAAAATACAATGCAGCAACAAGTAGATTGGAGCAGGTACAGAATGACTCTATTTGGATGATTATCACAAGTAAAATTCAAAATAATTCCGCAATGCAAGTACTGTTTTCAAAGTATGACAGCGAAATGAATCTGGATACTACGTATGACCTATCTGAGTATTTTTCTTTTCCGATATCGGGTTCAAAAGTATTCAGTATAGACAATGGTTATTTTATAGGGAACCTCTAAAAACCCAATATTTCTCATTAGTAAATTTTGACCCGATTTTTTTAATCGATTGACTTGTTTTTAAATCCTACTTAAGTTTGTTAAGTTATTCATTATCAACATATTAAAATTTATTTTATTCTCAACAAGACACACTTATCCCATTAATTGCACTTTCCTAAACATATTGTAGGTCAAATTCATCAAGCCGACTACAGCCTGAATACGTTTGATACCAATATTGTAAACATACATTCCGTTCATACTATTTTCCATAAATCCAAAAATATGCTCCACTCTGGAACGAATTCTTGATTTTTCTGTATTCGATGTCCTTTCTTCCTCTGTTAGTGGATGATTTCGGTAGCCTTTTTCACAAACTTTGTTGTTCATTCCTGCATCAGCAATCACTTTTTCCTGCTCCGGTCCTGTGTAAGCACTATCGGCATGAAAATCTTGTCCTTGGTCTTTGGTAATGTCCAATAAACTTTCTGTTGGTTGCGAATCGTGTACAGAAGCATTGGTTACGATATATTTGGTAATGATTTTACTCTTGGTATCTATCTTGATATGGTTTTTGTAACCGTAATAGCTCACATTGTTTTTCTTTGTCCAACGGGCATCGGTGTCTTTTTGTGCCAATTTGTGATTATTTTCTTTGAAGCTTTCCGGTATTTCTCCCGATTTGATTTGTTCGTTTTCGTCTCTACTGTTTCGTTGGCGTGGAACTTCAACAAAACTTGCATCCACAATTTTTCCTTCGTTTACAACTAATTCTAATCTTTCCAATTCTTTCAAAAACAAGTCAAACAATGGTTCGGTCAGTTCTAAATCAACCAATTGTTCCTTGAAATTCCAAACCGTTTTGCTGTCCGGAACATCATCGGCAATCGTCAAATCCAAAAAACGCATAAAACTCATTCGGTCATTTATCTGATATTCCACCTGATCGTCCGATAAATTGTAATAGCGTTGCAAAATCAATATCTTGAACATAAGAACGTAGTCGTAAGGAGGTCTGCCCCCTTTTCCTTTGGCTAATTTGGTCAGATTATCTTCCAAAATACCTCGAAATAGCTCAAAATCGACTCCTGTGTTCAATTTTTCTAACGGATCACCCAATTGGCTTAGTTTGTTCAATCGAATATCTTGATCGAAAAATCCGTAATCTTTATGTCTCTTAAATCGCTTCATATAAACCGCAAGATACTAACATACAATTTGATATACAAATTTATTTCTAAAATATTTGTAGATTTTTAGTTTTTAGAGATGCCCT
>JAIXKS010000050.1:44843-53467 GCA_026928325.1 Chitinophagales bacterium
TATACAAATTTATTTCTAAAATATTTGTAGATTTTTAGTTTTTAGAGATGCCCTATAGTAGATACGTATGATGAGAATCCAATAAAATATCATTATTATTTGTTCAACTCAAATGGAGCTTTTATAGATAGTATATCCTACACGATTGATGAGGATGAACATCAAAAGATCGGTAGTTATGGAAAAGTTTTTCCGATAGTAGATAGAGTTAATAAACGAATGTTAGTATCATACGGACGACAATACAGGATAACAGAAAGTACTATTTTTGAGGTGTTTGCCAATGAAGGAGGCAGTTTAAAAACACTTAGCAGTATCAAGGTAGAAGGGATAGACGATCATTTCAGAGTAAGATATGGCAGGATGCTCGAGAATGGAGATATTTTAATGTATTTAGAACAATTCGAAGATCCGGGAGGTTACCCTCCAAAAGCAAATCTCAAATGGTGGTGTTGGATACTACTCGACGGTTCCAAATTGAATATCGTGAGCAGTACGAAAGATGAGGCAAATGTCAGCAATCAGCTGATACTATATCCAAATCCAACGACCAATAATATAAGCATTGCAAAATTAGACGCACCAGCTGCGGTAACGATCACTAATATCAATGGACAAGTCTTAAAGCAATTGAGCAATATCGAGTACGAAGTGAATATATCAGATTTACCAGCAGGGATGTATATCTTCGATATCACCAATAAGACTATTAGCGAGCGACACAAGGTCGTTAAAGTGCGTGAATAGGGATAAGTCGCATTAAATATAGGCTCAAAAACAGTTAAAAACGACAGCTTGATCATTTTGACAAAGTTGTCGTTTTTTTTATTCAAACATAATACATTTCTCCCTACACCAAATCAAAAAGATCATTCACGCCCGGACATCGATCCACCGTAAATCCCTCTGCATATTCAACGCCTATATCACGCCCATAGACACGATCTTTACTTCTTAGAGCTTCTATAAAGTCCGGGCCAGAAATGGGTGTTACCGGCTCTTTTGAATTCGGGTCGTAAAATTGTGATTTATAGGCTAAGATGACCTCCGTTTTCTTATCCATATAAGCAGAGATATCCACAGCAAAATCAACCTTTTGATGTCTGTCCTGCGTGTAGTGATAGACGGCTTTGGGTCTCCAAGCGGTTTGGTCGCCATACTCATCGTTGGTTTCGACTTTTCTAAGTCCCGCAAGGAAACAGGCATCACTGACGAGTTTGGCCGCACGCCCATGATCGGGATGACGGTCTGATTTGGCATTGCAAAGTACGATATCGGGTCTGAATGTTCGTATAATGCGAATAATAGGCATCAAGTTTTCCCTATTATGTACGAAAAATCCGTCTTCAAGCCCTGCATTGACCCGAGGGATATTACCAAATATTTTTCTCGCTGACTCAGCTTCTTCCATTCTTATCGCCGCACTTCCACGTGTTCCCAATTCACCTTGTGTGAGATCGCACAGGGCAATGCTATATCCAAGGTCTAAATGCCTAAATATGGTGCCCGAAGCACTCAACTCTATATCATCGGGATGAACACCTATCGCTAATATGTCAACTTTCATTTAGATTTATTATTTAATATATTTAATGATATATACTTTATACTTTAAGATATACTTCGTTTTAAATAATGATTAATTTGTGGTTTTGTTCAGTAACTATATAGATAAATATCGGGTTTGCTTTAACAAAATGCTGTTTTATGCGTTTTTTGTGCATAGATGTTGATCGTGATATTAGAAATCATATAAAATTTTGTTACCTTGCATTTTAATTTTTACTGAACAGTATGAATATCATCAATTGGGATATACAAGGCTTTGAAGCCATCAATACAGGATTGTCCTCTGACTTTTTAGATGCCTTTCTTCCATGGATGCGTGAACCTTTATTTTGGATTCCATTGTATGTTTTTATTGTGGCCTTCATTTTTTTTAACTTTGGGAAGCGTGGTATTTGGTTCGTTCTATTCATTACTTTAACCGTTAGCAATTCGGATGTAGTGAGTTCTAGGTTGATTAAGAAGCAAGTCGAAAGGCTCCGCCCGTGTAATGATGAAAACGTAGCAGTCATTAAGCGTGTTCGATGTGGTAGTGGTTATAGTTTTACTTCGTCGCATGCAACTAATCATTTTGCGATAGCCTCCTTTATGGCATCTACGTTAGGTTTGTATTTTAAGCGGTATAGAGGAGGACTTTGGGTGTGGGCAGCGATTATTTCTTTGGCTCAAGTCTATGTAGGTGTTCATTATCCATTGGATATATTGGGAGGAGCCTTGCTCGGTACCTTGATCGGTCAATTTTGGGCATGGTTATTTAGAAAATATTATGGTAATTCTTTACAAATTAACCTATAGAAATGAAGACACGAACAGAAGTATTTGCGATTTTATCACAAGTTCCGGATCCGGAAATACCGGTCATCTCTATTGAAGAACTAGGAATATTAAGAGATGTAGCTATAGATGAAGCTACGCAAGCAGTTAAAGTGTTTATTACACCAACCTACAATGGTTGCCCGGCCATGGATATGATTGCGGTGCAGATTAGAAGTGCTCTAGCAGAAGCAGGAATCACCGATGTTGAAGTCGTTTCTATGATTGACCCGGTATGGACAACTGATTGGATTTCAGAAGTAGGGAGAAAAAAATTGTTGGATTATGGGATAGCTCCACCGGCAGAACGAACGACAGATACTTCATTTTTGAAAGGGAAGTCGCCCGAAGTAGCTTGTCCACAGTGCTCCTCTACCAATACAGAGCTCGTGAGTAGATTTGGTTCCACGCCGTGCAAAGCTTTATATAAATGTTTGGATTGCCAAGAACCATTTGATTATTTTAAATGTCATTAATTGGTTTTGAGTAATTCATTAATATTAAATAATACCGTTAATTTGTCTGATATTACTACTTTTGCACTATAAATAATCTGTTTACCAATAAACACAAACAAAAAAAATCATGACCTATATTGATACTTCCATTTCTGACCATGTCGCCACAATCACCTTTAAAAGAGCAGATAAATTAAACAGTTTTGTAAGAGAAATGGCTTTTGAATTGCAAGACGCACTAGATCAATTAGCAGCTAATGAAGCTGTCAAATGTATTGTGTTGACTGGAGCAGGTAGAGCCTTCTGTGCCGGGCAAGATTTGCAAGAAGCTACAGATCCTAATGGACCATCTCTATCAAAAATAGTCAGTGAGCATTATAATCCGGTGATCTTGCGTATTCGAAATATTCCAAAACCTATCATAGCCGCAGTCAATGGTACCGCTGCCGGTGCTGGAGCAAATATAGCCTTGGCTTGTGATATTGTATTAGCAGCCGAATCTGCATCTTTTATACAGGCATTTAGTAAGATTGGTCTCATCCCGGATAGTGGTGGTACTTATACCTTACCTCGACTTGTGGGCTTGCAGCGCGCCTCTGCACTTATGATGTTGGGGGAAAAGGTATCCGCCGTGAAAGCTAAGGAGATGGGTATGATTTATGAAGTATATAAAGATGAGGTCTTTACTGAAGAGTCAAGAAAAGTAGCTCTATATCTCGCTAAAATGCCGACTTATGGGCTGGCATTGACCAAACAAGCACTCAATCAGTCCTTTAGTAATAATATGGAACAGCAGTTGGCACTCGAAGACGAATTGCAAACCTTGGCGGGTAATAGTGAGGATTATCGAGAAGGAACCTCCGCTTTTCTGGAAAAGAGAACACCCAATTTTAAAGGACGGTAAGAATCGACTTTTAGATTAAATTGTGCATCGGATGAAGAATAGAATATCCACGTCGGATCAATGATATACTTTGCGAGCCACAAGGGTAAGTACCTTTCGTTAAGGATGTTGAATGGCTATGAATGTCCTTTTCTGTTAAAGAAAACCAATGCTGCAATTTTAAAAAATACCTGATATTTTGTTAGGTATTTCTTATAATATGTTACATTTGCATAATATATATAATTTGTAAGATGCAATTTATCGCATACCTCATTCGGAAATTAGATATTCTGCTCATACCTAATGGAATATTATATTATCCAGGTAAATTGTTTTTTCATTTCGGAAAAAAAATGCGCGAGTGGACATATCAACCAGGCGCAGCTGCGGAAGAACATGTCATTACTGTATTTCCAGGTATCAAAATGAAGGTCAATCGATATAATTATATGGGTGGTATCCTTTATTGGACAGGTTTTCATCATATGAGTGAAGCTTTATTTTTAAATAAATACTTGGCGCCTTCCATGACCTTTATCGATATCGGTGCGAATCAAGGCGAGCTCTCGATGATTGCAGCATCTATTGTTAAAAATGGCCGTGTTATGTCTTTTGAACCCGTTGTATATCAACGGGAGATGCTCGAAGCCAACAAGACGCTCAATGGGTTTGATCATGTTGAAATCTATCCTTTCGGACTAGGAAATCAGGAGACAAAACTTCCCGTTTATACTTCTGATGATACGAAGATTCACCACGGTAAAAATGAAGGACTTTCCTCTTTGTATGAATATGGAATCCGTAATGTCTATCAGCAAGATATAGAAATAAGGGTATTTGACCATCTTTTTTTTGATCAACTAGACCAACTTGATTTTGTTAAGGTAGATGTAGAAGGCGCAGAGTTATTCGCCCTACAAGGGATGATCCAAACACTAAACAAGTTTCGGCCGGTCATCTTGATTGAAATCAATGAAGAGACCTTTAATGCTGCCGGATATACTACTAAGGATGTATTCGACTTTTTGCAGAAGATGAATTATGGTTTGTATGGCATCAAAAGAGGCGTATTATTTCCCATTCAGATGGAAGCCTTAAAAAAATGGGGTAATTATATTGCGAAGCCCAATGAAAAATAAAGGCATTTTTTATAATTATCAGCTTTCGACATCCTTCATTCGCTCGGACAAAACCAGCTTAGAGGAAAGATATCGAGTCGTTTCCTTCATTTTTAATCCACAACAGATATGGAGCCACTTTTGGGTTTTCTTTCAACAAGCCTTCTATTTGTTGAGGTATTGGAAACAATATGATGTTATCGTTTCACAAATAGCAGCTTATCACACTTTTTTACCTTCGCTACTTAGCCAACTTAAACTTAAAAAACATGTGATAATTCTACATGGTACGGATTGCAACATCATCCCTGAAATCCACTATGGCAATTTGCGCAAATGGCCACTTCGTTGGTTTACCATAAAATCCCTTAAAATGGCTACTTTATTATTGCCGGTCAGTGAGCGATTGATGGATAATGATTCTAACTATCTCGATGATACCTCGGCGATTTATGGCCTGAAGCGAAATGTTCCCAATCTCCAAGTACCTTACAAAGTAATCCATAATGGTCTGGATGTCACGATTTTTAAAAATACTTATAAGGATAGAGCTCCCAAAAGTTTCGTAACAGTAGCTTTGGGCCTAGAAAAACAAAGAAATTATTTGCTGAAAGGCATCGACCTGATATACGCAATTGCAAAAGATAATCCGGATTACACTTTTACGATTGTAGGATCTGACGCCATTTTTCAACAGGTTCACACTCTAAATAATGTGAAAATCATAGGAAAGACTCAGGCGGAAACCTTAGTAGATATTTACAACCAACATCAGTTCTATCTGCAATTGTCGATGTCAGAAAGTTTTGGAATGGCCTTATGTGAGGCGATGCTTTGTGGCTGCATTCCGGTCGTAAGTGATGTAGGCATGATGCCTGAAATAGTAGGGAAGTCCGGGTTTGTTCTGCATCATAAAGAGGTCACATCCCTAGATCTTCTCCTCAAAGAGGCTATAGCTTCTAGTCAAGAGGATACGGAGCGCAATCAGGAAGAAAGATCTGCTTCTATCGTAACTAGGTATGCGTTGGATATTCGAAAAAAGGCTTTGTTTGATACTTTAGATCCCTTGTTTTCGTCTGAATTATTACAATCTCATAATTAAAAATGCCAAAGACAAAAAAGCGTATTGTTATCATCGATAATTTTGATTCATTTACCTACAACCTGGTACACCTTATCCACGAAGCCGGTTGCGAAGATGTCGTTGTCTTGAAAAATAATGCGTTTGATATACAAGATTTGCAACCATACGAATATATCGTACTCTCTCCGGGTCCCGGACTTCCCGATGAAGCGGGCTTGCTCAAAGATGTGATACGCACTTATGGCAGTACGAAGAAGATATTGGGTGTTTGCTTGGGATTACAAGCGATTGGCGAGGTTTACGGCGGTTATCTTATTAATCTTGAAATGGTCTTTCATGGTATCCGCTCACAGATTCAAATAATAGATCCAAATGACCCAATATTGAAAGGCATAGCATCACCATTTGAGGCTGGCCGGTATCACTCATGGGTGATTGATCCAGAGGGCTTTCCAACATCGATGATTGTCACAGCCCGGGATTATGACGGGCAAATCATGGCTGCAAGACATCGAGATTTTCAGGTCTATGGCGTACAGTTTCACCCGGAATCCTATATGACGCCCGATGGCATCACCATGATGAAAAATTTTCTTGACCTTTGAAAAATCGAAAATGCCATTCGAGATAAAAATATCTTAAATATGACAATTGTATGATACTTGTACAACACCTTTGATCTCATAATTTTGTTATATAAATAGTACCCGTTGTAGAACGAAAACAATAGGTTTTTCAGCTAGTGCTCTGTCAACAAAAATATCTTAATAAAATGTCGTTCTTTTTTCAAATCTCATCGTTAAAATTACACACCATAGTTACCACTATGCCTGTGTTTTTTGCCTTGATCTTTAAAAAAAAATAACTTCTATTATAATTTAAAACTTTTTATGGGCAGAGCACTAGAATACATTCCCATCTAGCAATGGATGAAGATGGAGTGTATTTCTTGAAATAATGGGTATGAAGGAATTCGTTTTGAAATTTTCGGTAGCGATTGCCGAGCAAAATATAACAGTATGAGCAAGAAAATAGTCGTTATAGGTGGAGGATTTGCAGGGTATAATTTTATTAAGTACCTCAATCATCCGGATTGTGAAATCACCCTTGTAGATCGGAATAATTACATCTTTTTTCCTCCGCTATTGTATCAAGTAGCGACCGGCTTTCTCGAGCCGTCCAATATCAGTTACCCTTATCGCAAGATGATTCGGAATAGAAAGAACCTTAGTTTTAAAATGGGCGAATTAGTCAAAATTATACCTGAAACAAAGGAAGTTGTCTTGTCAACAGGTACACTGAATTATGACGAATTAATCATAGCAACAGGGACAGAAACCAATTATTTTGGCATGGAAAACGTAAAAACCAATGCTATTCCGATGAAAACCATCAATGACGCCATAGAGATGCGCAATTTTCTGCTTAAACAAATGGAAAAAGCGACCAATATGCTAGATAATCCGGAGGAATTACGGCGGACTTTGAATATTGTCGTCGTCGGTGGTGGCCCTACCGGTGTAGAAATATCAGGAATGTTGGCTGAGATGGTAGCATCCGTTTTTCTTAAAGACTACCCGGAAATTCGCAATTCAGGTATTTCCATCGAGATCTATTTGGTCGATGGCGCCAATCAAGTTTTATCGCCCATGAGCACGCAATCTCAAAAACATACGTATAAGGACCTTGAAAGTCTCGGCGTGCACATCGTATTGGGCAGTTATGTTAAGGACTATGTGGATCACAAAGTGATTTTGGCCAATGGAAATGAAATTGTAACAGATAATTTGATCTGGGCTGCCGGTATCAATGGCTCTATTCATGAAGGGTTGCCCGCTGAAGTGTACGGACCGGGTCGTAGGTTAATCACCGATGCCTTCAATCAAGTGATTGGCTTATCTAGCGTTTATGCAATAGGCGATACCTGCATTCAAACGACGGAAGCAGCCTTTCCAAAGGGACATCCACAGGTAGCGCAGGTAGCACTGCAGCAAGGAAAGAACCTAGCGGATAATTTCAAGCGCATGGTTTCGGGCAAAACCCTCGTTCCATTTAAATACAAAGATCGAGGTTCGATGGCTGTAATCGGACGCAACAAAGCTGTGGCTGATTTACCACCAAATCTCCATTTCAAAGGTTTTATAGCTTATTTTATCTGGGGTTTTATCCACTTGATATCATTGGTCCACTATCGCAATAGGTTTACTACGTTTTACAATTGGGTAGTGGCCTATTTTACAAGGGATCAAGCCCTTAGAATGATTATCCGACCAGAAACTAAGCGTTGAATCCTAGCAAAAAACAAGGATTGAGACCGAGGCTGATTGATATGGTTAGAAATAGATTTTCTTGGCCGGGTAGGGTAGATTTTGAAAATATTGAAGATGATTTGTAGCTCACATGGGTGACTTTTATGGCTCGAAATTCAATGATTTTGGGTTTAATTGAGCATTGTGTTGAGCTACATTAAAAATTACGACGAGTGCTCTGTCAACAAAAGGATCTTAATGGAATGTTGTTTTTTTCCAAATCTCATCGTTAAAAATACGTACCATAGTTACCACTATGTCTGCGTTTTTTGCCTTGATCTTTAAAAAAATTACTTACATTATTTATTTAAGCCTTTTTATAGACAGAGCACTAGTTGATTCTAGATGATTTGATTGCCAAGATTTATGTTTTGTTTGTTATTATTTATT
>JAIXKS010000050.1:53477-73349 GCA_026928325.1 Chitinophagales bacterium
TTGATTCTAGATGATTTGATTGCCAAGATTTATGTTTTGTTTGTTATTATTTATTTGCGATGCTTATTGGTTTTATTGTATCACAAATCTTACACAAGCTCCATGATAAGATTTGTGCCATTGTGGTGGGTTTTATTTCCGTATTTATCGTAACAGTTACGGCTGTAACAGAGTTTGACAATTGAATTTTAACACTTTTAGAGTTTTACTTTAGGGTAAAAACAAATTATAAGTCAAGGGCATTGGCCAATGATTTTCCAAACTCATTTTCTTTGTCATAATTGTAAAACGGTACGGCAGTTATCAAATAAGTATCTGTGTGCATTTGGATTGTTTTTTGTTTTGCTCTGATTTCTTTAAGAAAGTCTTCTTTCCATTTATCATGACCTATTAGATGATTTCCTTTGGGCTCAATGAAAACCTGAAATGTTTGATGCTCATGTTTCTTTTTACAAAAGAGTAAGAAGTCTGGTTCAAATGCTCTTCCTAATTTGTCATAAATTTTAACCTCTCTTTCGTTGCGAACTAAATATATATTTTCATATTTTTGATTGAATTGCTCAAATCGTCTTGCAAATAGTTCTACGAATTTTTTTTCTTCCATGGTCCCATAGTTGGCATTGTAAACATACCAATCTTCATGTGCTACTAATTCTTCCTGCCCATTTTCTCGCTCGTCTCCTTTGCGTACTCTAATTTCTTTGTCTTTGAAGACCTTGTAAACATATTCGCTGATAAATTCAGAACCTTCATACTCTGTAGAGTTGCCTTTGATTTCGGCTTCTATATTGGATAATAATCCGTTTAAAGCTTGTAAATAATCAAAGTGAGAAATCTGTTGTAAACGTTCATGAGTTCCACTAAGAGTAATGGCTAAATCTCCTAAAAATTCTTTGTTGTCGATGAAATTAGACAGGGATTTTAGGTGTGGGAAATAATGAGACAAATTATCAAAATGGAAAAATGGATTTCGCTCTAAGGCACAATAAATGACATGTTTTTGAATATCTTCAAGTCTTACATCCTTAGATTTGATGATTTCGTCATTGGATATCGGGTTTTCCATTTCAAAAAATGCACTTGACATTCTTCCTATGCCTGATGAAAGCATATGACGATAATTTGTGTTTTTTACGCCTAAATCGGCAAAAGATTTAATATTTTTGAAGCTCTTTTCTATTTTTTTATTAGTGAAAACTTGACCTGTTTTGAAAAAATTGGTTTTCTTAAATTTGTCTTTAAGCATGAGTTTTTTCGTTACTAAATTTTCTTCATCCTCATAAACGCCTGACTCAATAAGTGCTTTTTTGAGTTCAGAAATATAGCGGCTATCCTCTTTAGTATGATAGTACAATTCTTCCAATACTTTTAAGTCATTGGAAATATCATTATCAAATTTTCGGGTGTATTTGTCTTCTCCTTCTTCTAATGCAAATGGGAAATATCGTGCTCCTCTCCCGATTAGTTGTGCTTCGGAAAGCGTTGTTTTTCCAGGTTTGCCGCCTTTTCCATCACGGTCTTCGTAAAGACGCACAATGTCAAATAAATTCAAAACGTCCCAACCTTCATTGAGTTTTTGGACGGCAAAAATCACTCTGATTGGATTGTTCTCATCTTCCAAAGTATTGAGCAAAATCTGATTTTTCTCGGCTTCGGTGTCATTATTAGCACTTAAACAATTTTCAAAGCGGAAATTGTTTTGGATGCGATTTACCATTTCAATTTTAGAAATACCTTTTTTCTCAAAGAATTTAAAAGCTTTTTGGACGATTGGGACGGTGGCAGTTTTTTGAATTTTTTCAATCATCGAGACTGAGAAATCATCTATCAGTTGATGAAACTTCTCTTTATTGTTTTCGGATTCTTTAATGGTCTTTTTTGCTTTAAAAAGAATGACCGGTTTTAGATTGATGTTGTGTGAAGTGGCTAATTCCTGACGATACAAATTGAGAATCAATGCTTGGATGATTCTGTCTTGTTCATCGTACAGACTGCGAATAAGGTTGATTTCTTTTGAATACCTGTCTATGCGGAATTGTGCTAAATCGTATTTATACAAAACCTTGTCTTGGTATTTATTCACAATTTCTCTGCTTTCATAATCCAATGTTGCTGTAAATTCTAATAAAATATTTTCAAAATTTTGTCGCAAAATTTCCATTACCGTATATTCCCAACTACCAAGCAAATCACCGCTTTTCGTGCCACTACTCAAATGGTGAGCTTCGTCGGCAATCAAAATGATTTTTCTATTTTCAAAATCTTCGAAAGTGACACTGTTTTCTTTTGTGTTGTTTAGGTCAATATGCAGTTGCTGAATGGTTGTAAATTTGATGTTGATATTTTGAAGGTCAGCTTCTTCAAAGCTTTCTATTTCTTTGATTAGTACTTCCTTTCCGCCAATAATGATTTTGTCATTCAATAAGTATTTTGAAGCATGAGCATTTAGGAAATTATCCTTTGTCTTTTGAATGATATTGTTTGAATTGACGAAAAATATAAAATTCCGATACCCTTTTTCGTACAAATGTAACATCAAACCTGCCATTACCAAGGTTTTCCCACTACCTGTTGCCATATTGAAAAGCAAGTGTAAAGGTCGTTTTGGTTTTTCTTCAAAATCTTCTTGTTCCAAATACAAATAGCGATTAAAGGCCTCAACTTGATATGGACGAATACCGTGTTTTAAATTATCCGTAATATGATTTGCTATTTCAACTTGCGACAATGCTTTTTTAGCAAACGGATTGTTGAATATTTCGTATAAAAATGCCATAAGCGGTTAATTGTCTAAACCTTGATTTTCAAGATGATTTGATTGCCAAGATTTATGTTTTGTTTGTTATTATTTATTTTCGATGCTTTTGGGTTTCCAAGATTTATTAAATAATCGTTTAAATTGTAAACTTTTAGAGCCAAAATTGATAAGTAATCCTGTCTGCAAATTATAGGCTTCGAGATAGTTCATGGCTTGTGCCAAATGCACATCCTCTAAGTTAATAATCGCTTTTATTTCGACTGATATCTCATCCAATACCAAAAAGTCAACTCTACGTGTGCCAATATCATGACCTTTGTAGGATAAAGGCATCTCAAATTCTCTTCGATGCTCGATGTCTTGTAAATTCATCTCAATAGAAAAAGCACGTTGATAAACAACTTCTTGAAAACCATTGCCCATGATGTTGTGCACCTCCATAGCGCATCCTATAATCTTGTGCGTGATTTTGTCTTGTTGTTCTTTAGTCAAAAACTTCAATTCCATATTCATTTTTTATGCAATGTAATCATATTCCCAATGTCTAAACCTTGATTACAAAGATTTCCATGATTTCCATGATTTTTTAATCTTGGAAATCCTTAAATCTTGTAAAAATCTTGGTTAAGACATTTTTCTGCTTCACTACATTCAAATCGCTCATCATTCATTTCAGATAGGTTGACATAAAGTTGGTTTTTATTCAACAATTCGCATAAATGTTGCTTTTGCTGTGCCAATTCCAACGCTTTAAATTCTTCAATATGTTCATCTTGTTTTTTGATGTCCACATTGTAATTGAGAAATGATTTTTCTTTCATCAATTCCCAAATTTTCAAAAGCGTTTCGCTGTCTTTGGCTTCTTCAATTTGTTCAATAAAAGTTTGATTGTATTTTTTGAGTTCGAGGTAAACGAACGAGCCACCGCCTTGCCAATTCACGGATTTGGAAATTCCGCCTTGCTCTCCGTCAATTACTTTTTTCAAGCGTTCAACAGCAACGGTTTCGATATAATCCATTTGCTCAATACCGATGTATTGGCGATTCATTTTGTGAGCAACAGAAGCGGTCGTTCCACTTCCGAGATGATAATCGAGAACGATGTCGTTTTCTTGGGTTGAAAAATCCAAAATGTATTTTATAAAACTTTCTGGTTTGGGAAAATTAAATACTTTATCATCAAAAAGTGAAGAAATATCTTTGGCTCCTTCTGAATTTAAGCTGTTTATCATTGCTCGATACGGAACTTCACGAGTACGAATGTTATCCTCGTTGTCAACAAATTGATATTGCTTTATATATACTTTTTCTTTCTTTTCATCAATTACAATAAAACCATTTTCAATTCCCCAATCAAATTTTTTCTTACTCCAACGCCAAGTGTTTGGTTTGCCAAATTTTCCACCTGCATACAGAACTTTATCTTTTTTAATTTGAATAGGGTAATCTAAACTTTCAGAATAGCTACCTGTATAATCCAAATCTCTTAAATAATATTTTCCTCGTCTTGCAACGTATTCATCCGTAAGTTTATATTTACTATCTTTTTCAGTATCAATTTGCATTTTATTCAACACAAGATTTCTTTTGTTTTTTGTTGCAATTAAAACATAATCGTATTCAATCGCTAAAAACTGACTATCGTGTCCGCCACCAGCTTTTGCAATTCTAACAGAATTTGCAATAAAGTTTTCTCGCCCAAAAATTTCGTCCATCAACACTTTCAAATAGGCTTGTTCATTATCATCACAATGAATTGCAATTATTCCATTGTCTTGTAAAAGTTGCTTTGCAACAATCAACCTATTTTTCATAAAAGTCAGCCAAGTAGAATGATTAAAACTATCATTATATTTGAAACCGTCATTGCCTGTATTGTAAGGCGGGTCTATGTAAATCAGTTTTACTTTTCCTGTAAATTCTTCTTTCAAAGTATGCAATGCTAAAAGGTTATTGCCTTTAATAACGAGATTATCAGTAATTGTACCGTCAGCGTTACGGTTGAATTGGTCAAGTGGTTTTTCTCCTCTGCTGTCAAAACGTTTTGCGTTGGTTAAAACTTTCGGGTCTAAAAGTTGGGTAATTTCGTCTTGTGCTAAAATTTCGTTGAAGAAAATTTCTTCTCTTTTGTCTTCTTCTCGGCTTTGTCCGCCCTCCAAAATACAGTCTTTAAAAGGCCATACCAACGAAACTTCGTTGCGTTGCTTCAAAAATTTGTCGTCAATGGTCAGTCCAACTTTGTTTTTGTATTGCGTGTAGCTGTCGTTCAAATAATTTTTCTGCTCCAGAAACTGAATGAAAAGACTTTGATTGAAAATGGTTGCTCCTGCTATTTCTTTGAAAAATTGAGTTTTCAGTTCGTCATTTGTCAGCAAGAGTTCTAATAGTTCTTCGTCAAAATTTTGAGCTTTGTTGATGACAACCCATTTTTTGAGATCACCATTGTCGGTTACAAAATTGGGTTCTTTCTTTAATTGTTGTTCGAGTATTTGATATAATTTCATGGTGCTACGGTATTAATAAAAAGAGCGTGAGCTAATTCCCATTACTTGCATCTGAAGCCCGACCAAAGGCTATACTACAAAGCAAAAAGGAACGCCCACGCTTTACCGCAGGCGTTTCCACTTTTACTTTCCCGTAGTATATTGAAAAATTGGTCGTATTTCAGATGCGGGAAATTCTTAAAGCGAAACGCTATATTTTATATGTCTTTACTTTTTTTTAGTTCATACTATGATTTAAGTTAATAAATATATGCTTTGCTGAGCAATCGCTTACTCAGGTTTTATCAATACGATTTTATTGTCTTTCATGACAACAAGCTCGGTTTTTTTATATTTTTTGTACTCGATGAGTTTTTCATATACCCGTTCAAGTCCTTTAATAATTTTATTTACTTCTTCTGTTTGCTGTTCTTTGGTTATCATAACAGGATTTTAAAAGATTAAATTTTTCGTGATCGATGATTTTTAAAGTTTCATCCATCAGTTTGTTCGCTATAAACTGATGCCTTCCTTCCGAATTATCAAAAATCAAAGCTTGATCGACGATCGGAAGATATATATCAAACAAGTTTTTGATGCCTTTTATATATCTTCTTTCGATTACATCCGGCGGTATATCATGACCACCTTCCAATACTCGTATCCGAACACGTTCTTTGGCCAATTCCACATTTTGCAGCCAAAAAAACAACAAAGTTACATCATAACCCTTAGCTTTAGCTTCCGCCACCTTATGCTTATAGCTCCTTGTCGATAATGTTGTCTCAAAGGCAAAGTTTTTGTTTTCATGTAGCAACTCATTGATCCTTTGTAACATTAATCGACCGGCTTCAAAGGCGACTTTTTCCGGTTGAAATGGAGAAAGCCCTTTAGCAATCTCATCCGCATTGACAAATTCTCTACAGTCCAATATCTCCGGCAATATCGTAAATGATGCCGTTGTTTTGCCGGCGCCGTTGCAACCGGCTATGATGTAAAGCTTGCTGCCGCTCATATTATAACTTGACTACCTCAATTTTTGTTTTCATATATCACAAAACATACTACCGCTTGACTACGATGCATTCTTAGCGGTAGTTTATTTTAAATATCTTGATACATGTACCGCAAATATAATTTTTTTCTTCATCATCAGTATTGTTTTGTACTAAAAATTAATTTTTTAGCTCCATAGTGACACAAGTTTAGGATCACCATAAGCAGTGTCGTTTTACAACAATGGGTTATATCTTCTTTTTTCATCCTTGCTTAATGTCCATCAAGCAACATGGCTAATTTATCATTAGGCGTCGGTTTAAAAATTATTAAATTTGCTAAAATCCTTAATTCGAATTTCCAAATAGAATTTTGATTTGACAATGGCTTCAATCTGCCCGGGTTTAAGTTCGAAATTCTCGATATCGGCACTTCCGATACCTATTTTCATTTCGATATTATACTTGGTATTAAATTCTTTAAGCTGGAGATCGATACTTTGTTGCGCCTCGCGGAGCGTTTGGTTGATCGAAAATCTCAATTGCTTTTCTAATTCCTTACGGATTTTTCCTTCAGCAATCCAAGCTGCCGCCTTGTGAATGATGTTTTTAGTCTTCAGTGAAATGTCTATATTCGTTAAGTAAAATTCATTGGTGCGGCTGTCGTATTTAGGTTTACCTTGAAAGATGATTGTTCCATTGACGGTGCCGGCGACATCGGCCACGACTCTCAGTTTTTCATAGTCGCAATTGGTGACTATATTAGATAATGTCATCGATTTTCCACTTTCCGTAAAGGTTTTTCCATCGAGGTTGGCTTTGAGTATTTTATTGATATCCATCGTTTTGATATCTGCGACGATGCGAAACACAGAGCTGTCGGGGATTTGATCACTCCAAAATACTTTGGGCAACACAGATGTCACTGGCTTGGCTACCGGTTTGTAAGATGAGAAGGTGGTGACTCCTTTCATTTGGATTTTACCCAATGCAGATATTTTTTTATTGATGACCTTGCTGATTCTAAATTCTGTAGGATTGATATTGAGCCAAGCGTCGATGGGATCATCTAATTTGATTGGCTGGTCAAACATTTTCATATTATCCCTCATTTTGGCCTTGAGCGCAAAGTTTTCTTTGATGGATTGGTCAATCGAGGTTTCAATCACCGTTTTACTCTTGCTGAGAATGGTGTTAGCAATGGTTTCTATCGGGATATTCATGCCTAATATCGATAATTTTGGCTTTTCTAGCCATCGGTGGTAAGCGAGTTTTGTGGATGTGCTTAGATTCCAAAGACTGTCAACATCAATCGCTGATGTAAAACTCATTTCGAGATTGCCATGCGCGGAAAGCTTGGATATGAAGGTCTTTTTCTCTACATATATTTGTATAGGGATCACCACCAAAATATTGCTACCTTCGATTTCGACGGATGCACTTTGAGGATTGGATAAAGTCATCTTGATGTCGTAATCTGGAATATCAAAATTTTGTTTAAAGATCTCGGTCAATGCATTGTTGAAGGTATCGGTTATTCCACTTTTATCCAGCCGATAATTGATTGTCAAATCGGTCTGAAAGTTTTTGACCATGATAGAAGATGTAGGTTGTACAACTTCTTTATTGGATTTACAATGGCTCAGGGCGATGACAGTGAGAAAAGCGATACCGTAAAATCTCAAAAAATCAACTATTTTTTGCATGGCTTTAAGTGTTTTACACGACAAAGATACATAACATTTTTACAATAGAATTTATTGTTTTTTATAATACATTACGCTTTTTTGATTTTATTAACCTCTGATAAGTAATTTTCTTTATATTTTTATTGTTTATATATAAACTTTTAATAGTTTTGCATCGGTTTTTATAATTTCAAAACATACACACATGAAAAACATTGTTACGATAATCTTAGCACTTGGCCTTTCTTCATTTGCTTTTGGCCAGAAAAAAGTGGTAAGAACGTGTACTTCGATGCTTGAACAAGCTCCCATGACGGAGATCGTTGAGGTAACGCATTATATTTATACAGGACTTGACACTACCGGTCTCCATGTCAAAATTGAAAAAATAAATGTGACCGAAGCCAGAAAGGAGTTGGTAAAAAGAAAGAAAAAAGATTGTACAGCGCCTAATCCTGAGGATTGTATGGTAGAAGTGGAGATCGATATTCCGGCTGTTGCTATGAATCTTTATACGCTTTCTGGTCCGGATGTTACACCCGATTTTGAAGTTAGAATCGAAAAGGTAGAAAGGGTTGTGAAAGAAGGTGGTTTGGTAGAAACAAGCATCGTTTGTACTAAAAATAGAACGAAAGATCTCATCAAAAAAGTTCAAGAAGCCTTGATTTTAGAGGGTTATCCGCTGACAGTCAATGGAGAATTGGATCAAGCCACCATGTTGTCGATTAAAGACTACCAGATTCAGCATAGAATGCCTGCTGGAGATTTGACGCTCGAAGTAGTAGGAGCACTGAATATAAAATAGTATTTTTCCAATTTACAGTAATAAAGAGAGACAGATATTAGCAATAGTATCTGTCTTTCTGCATTTTAGCAATTGCCTATCTTCTAAAATGTATCTGCGTTTTATAAGATGAGTGACTTATCTTCTAATTTTTTTATCTTTGCACCCTAAAATGCCCAACTGATATGCGATTATTGTTGATTTCACTTTTTATGTCTGCTGCTCTGGTTCTTTCTGCGCAACAACACGAGCACCATCATCACCACGATGAGGATCATAGCCATCATGACCATATGCACCATGAAGGCCACGACCATCACGAAAATGAAATTGGGTTGGCTGTGGCTCCGGTTTATTTTACCAAAGAAAAATCAGTGGCGCTAGGTATGCATCTCCATTATCTTAGGACGATACATCATTCTAAATGGGGTTTAGGTTTGGGATTTGAAAAAATCTTTGATGAGCATGCACACAATATTGCAGGCATTATTATTTCGTATCGACCAATCCACCCATTGAGTTTCAGTATTTCTCCCGGGATTAACGTTGATAATCGTTTTAAAAATCCTGAGTTTGCCATCCATGGAGAAATTGCTTATGAATTTGAATTTGGCAATTTTCATTTAGGGCCTGTTCTAGATTTGGCAAGAGACCACGAAGAAATTCATATTAGCTTAGGCGTACATTTTGGATATGGGTTTTAACCCAAATTGGATATATCGATTCTAGTGCTCCGTCCACAAAAAAATCTTAATGAAATGTTGTTCTTTTTTCAAATCTCATCGTTAAAAATACCCGCCATAGTTACCACTATGTCTGCGTTTTTTGCCTTGAGCTTTAAAAAAATAACTTCCATTATTATTTAAGTATTTTTATAGACAGAGCACTGTGCTATCTCTTGATAAATTTCCTGGTTATCTGTTGTTTATTGTATTCAATATTGATGAAATAGCTGCCACTTGGCAGGTGCTGAATCTCGATTTCTTGGTGATTTGAAGTATAACCCACCATCATGGTACGTCCATGGAGATCTACTATTTGATAAGGTAAAACTTCATCACCAAATATTGTGTTGGGTATTTCAATTGTCAAGATCTTTGAAGTAGGGTTGGGATATACTGATAGCTCAGAAGACATGTCAATATCTGTGGCACTGTTCAAGATTCTTGTGTAGGTTTCGTGATTAAAAGAATAGACCTGATTGCCATAAGGGCGACCTATAGCCATAAAGTAAAATATACTATCCGTTGTATGAAGCACATTGTATTCGTTATTGGGAAATATACTTTTAAATGGCAGGATTTTTTCTTCTTCGTCCATATACAAAAACCGTCGACCAGTAGTAATCAACAGCCTGTTCGCCGGCAAACTTCCCACAATGCGTTTATTCAAACTGATAGGTTCATACTCCGTGTAAATAATATCGTAATCTGAGTAATCGGTATTATACGCAACGATATAGAGGCTGTCAGAGGCGCTAAATATACCGAGTGTTTTGTTCTTGAAGTCTGCGATTTGAGTTAATTTGCTACCCACAGGAATTTTTGGTTGGTAGATGGTTTCATCATCATGGTGCATGATAAAGATGCCTTTTAAATTTCCGTTTTCATAGTTGTGGGTCATGACTGCATGTTGTGTTAAGGCCGCAATCTGCAGGTTTTGTTCGTCGAAAAATTGAGAGATGTTCTTGCCATCAAATTTGAATAGTCTCCATCCCGCATCTATACGTCCCGTGAAATACAGGAGTTTTTTGTCCACTATATAAGCATCAGAAGATCCGATAATAGTGGTGTTGAGGACAGTTTGTAGGTTTAGTTGATCATCTAAGATGCAAATCTTATCATGAAATATAAAGGTTGTCACTCCATTGACAACGACTAAAGGGTTTAGAGTCAAAATAGGACTTTGAATTAAATGTTTTTTTTGTCCGGTCTGAGGATCGTATAAATATATGTTTTGGTTCTTTTGATAGAATAGGTATTTCCCATCTGTAAAAATTTGATTAGGTCCAAAAATATTATCAGAAACACCAGAATCAATTTCCTGTATAGTTCCTGTTTTCGGATTTACCACGAACAAGGTCCTATAAGCATCTAGATAAAAGACATAATCTCCGATTCGTTTTATATCCCGAAAGACTGTGACCTGACTGAATTCATGTATTCTGGTTTTGCCTTTTTCGTCAATTATAAAGATAACCTTGGTGTTTTCCAATGCTTCTACATAGACGATGTAGTCTTCTTGTATGATATAGGATTGGCGCAATATAAAATCGGTGAATGTCAAAGGGTTGTTATTGATTTTATGGTATCCGGACTCGGTGATCTCATACAAATCATCCGTACAAAGGAAGACTTTATCTTTAATGGTAACTAGTGGATGATTTTTGGCTATTCCTTGATATACGGTATCGATGTCATGACGCACAACTTCAAAATCCGGTACGCTGAATGTAATCAAAAAACTGATATCCTTTAGATGTGATTTATTGTATATGTAGTAATCTCCCGATTTAAACCATTGAGTTCCACTAAAATGATCAGAAATTCTCGTTTTTTCAGTATTGTAGAGTGGTCGCATGGTGAATGTCTCTAAGTCGAGTAAACTTAAAATATATGCATCTTGCTGTGGTTGATATCCATAAATAATCATTTGATTATCGGTTATGAAGAAAGATTCATAGGAATCCATGTAATGATTATTTATGAACGCAGTTGTTTGTGTTGCTTTATTGTAAAAATAGAGCGTACTAAATGATGTAGCAAAAATTACGTAGCCATCGGTTTCTGTAATATGGTTATCAAAAATGACTTCCGAGGATGTATTTAAAAATATACTTTTTTCTATAACACTTAGATTGCTTTTATGGTAGAGATCCACCTGAGGTTGCTCTCTTATTTTATGAGATAATACTAGGATATAATTTTCAGTTTCTCCAAGCGATAGATAATTTATTTTCGGGTCATTTTCTAGTCGAAGTAAAGTATCCATTTTGCCAGATGTGTAATGATATTTTAAGATTTGATTTTCATCATCAAGACCAAGAAGAAAATCATGATACATGTGGGTTGATACTGTAGGTGTGGTACTTCCTTGGAAAATAAAAGTATGATCTATACCATAATTGTCACTGAAATAATACTTGATAATATCCGTCGAATCCTTTTGCTTCGATACTATATAATTTTCATATATCGCATCTACTGCTAGGTTTACCTTTTGCAATCTATTTTCTTTGAAAAAATAACAGTAGTATTGTTTGTTATTCAAGTTAAAATATAAATAATCTTTACCTGGATTTTTTACAGAACTAGTAGAAAATGATGATGATACAGTTTCAAAATCAAAAATAACGAAACGATCTTGTATAAAATCGTAATTATAAATGGATGGTTCGGTTAATAAGATGAAATGATTTTCCAAAACATACAATCCTCTTTGATTCGAACTGTACGCATAAGTTATCTCCTTTTCTCGAATGAGTTCTAGCTTATTGTTTGCTTGAACTTCATAAAATCGAACTAAATCATCCGGAGCAATGGTCACGATATAGTTTTTTTGCTCATGGGTCGTCAGGAAAGTCCTGATTTTAGAATTTTCAGCATTGAGATCGGTTATTCTTTCTTGCCCATTTACTGGAATGGCAAAGCATAGGATAAGGATATAATAAAGAAAACTCTTTGATAATGTCGTCGAATAGAGGCTCATTGTAGATAATTTTAAGTTAAAAAAATTGGGTTAATTTGAATGTTACTTTTATATTACCCTAAATTCGCTGTAATAATAGTGAAAAAGTATCATTTATCTGCACATTTTACCTTATATTATTGTAAAATGTTGTCGATAGAGACATAAATCATTTTGAATCTTACATTTTTCCTTGGAATTGGTCGAAGATTGGTTTAGCTAATTTTTTTTAAAAATAAATACAATGAATACGCTTTACAAGGATAGTAGAAATCTTGAACAAGAAATACTGTTCAGATCAGCGAGCAATCTTATCCATGAATCACACATTTAACGATGATTTTTGTTGGATTTTATACCGTACTCTTTAGAAAATATTTTATCTTGCATCAATTTTGAATGCTTATGTGGAAAAAGATTTTTCTAATCATCGCAATATTTGGCTTTGTGGCATTGTTTGCTGTGTTTTTAAGGTACTATACTCAACTCGGTGTGGCGACAGGATATGCTGCAAAAAAAATCTGCAATTGTACTTATGTGACTGGAAGAGATCAAGCGGAAGTCGAACAAAATGACCTATACTTTACGATACTCCCTTATGTCAAAAGTAAAACCAATGATGTCCGGCATAGTGCTACCAGTACATTATTTGGTTTGTACCCACAAACCTCGATTTTTAAGCCTGGTATTGGCTGTGTATTGCTGCAAGGTGAGGACGATTATCGTGTAAAATTTCCGATGATACCCGAAAAATCGGTGACTCAAGATGACTTTGCACAAGTGATGCTAACAAATGGCGTTCAAATAGATGCACTATCAAAAGTTGTAGAAAATTTGTTTGATAAGAATGGTCGTTTAGATACGAAACAAACGACAGCATTGCTCGTATTTCATAGAGATACGCTCATCGTTGAATCATATGCACCGCCTTTTACGCGGCATACGGCTCAATTGGGTTGGTCGATGACTAAAAGTTGGATGAATACTTTTGCAGGATTGATGGTCATGGACGATAAAATCAAATTAAAAGATTATGCGCTTTTTGCGGATTGGCAAAATGATGGCCGGAATGCCATCTCCATCAAGCATCTTTTGAATATGGAATCTGGATTGTATTGGGACGAAGACTATACAACGGTGTCAGATGCAACGCGAATGCTATATTTTTCCGAAGATGTTTCGGAGATTGCCATAGAAAAGCCTTTGCAATACAAGCCGGGTACGCATTGGTCGTATAGCTCGGGAACAACCAATATTTTAAGTCGGTATTTTAGAAATGTTTTTCGTGATGACAGTACTTATATGACGTATCTCAAAACAAGGTTTTTTGATGTCATAGATATGTCTTCCGCTTTTATCGAAACTGATGAATCGGGCACTTTTATCGGGTCTAGTTATGGTTATGCGACACCGTTAGATTGGGGTAAGTTTGGCTTGTTGTACTTGCATGATGGCGTTTGGAAGGGCGACCGCATATTGCCTGAAGGATGGGTTGATTTTACGAAGACCGAGGTTCCGTCAAGTGATGGAAAATACGGCGCCCAATTTTGGCTCAATCAGCGTGGAAGCCAATTTCCCGATGCTCCCTATGATATGTATATGGCGGATGGATTTTTAGGGCAATTTGTTTTTATCATTCCTTCCCATGACGTCGTGATTGTTCGTATGGGCACAGGAAAAGGCGGTTTTGATGTCAATACTTTTTTAAAAGAAGCTTTGGCGACGATTCCTAGAGCAATGTCTAAATAAAGGACGTAATAAAATGTTTTCTTTTTTCAAGTTCATCTGGTTCACCTATATTTTTGCCTTGAACTTTATAAAAAAAAACAACTTCCACAATAATTTGACTTTATATCTTGATAGTTCAATAGACGCAAATAATTAGTGAGTACACATCCTCGATCGATTAGGAGCAACCGCTAAAAATCCGTATATTTGCCGCATAAATACAAATTAGATGATAGATCCTTCTTTGGTGAAAAATATTGTTTTTGATCTTGGCGGTGTTTTGCTGGAGATTAATCATCAAAGGGCGTATGATACAATGTCGGAAGTGCTCAATCGTCCTTTTGTACCCGATGAACTTCAGCCTGATGCCCAGAAGTTGCTGATCGATTATGAAATTGGCGCGATTAGTACCGAAGTATTTATATGGAATCTTCAACGGATGGCCTCCGGAAAAGTCCCTTCGGGCAATGAAGTCGCACAAGCTTGGAATTCCATGCTGATCGACTGGAATCCGGGGATTTTCGAACTTTTAGACCTATTGAAGGAACGGTTTACGGTATTTCTCCTTTCCAATACGAATGAGTTGCACTTACAATGGGTGAGGAGTAGCCTTCGTCAAAATCACCAAATCTATGATTGGGATACCCGATTTTTTAAGCAAACCTTTTATTCTCATTTAGTACAAATGCGTAAGCCCAACTTGTCCATATACCGCCATGTAGTCGAAAGTGCAGGTATTATTCCTGAATCTACGCTATTTATTGACGATACAGCTGCGAATGTCAATGGTGCTATCCATGCAGGATGGATGGCTTATTTGCATGATCCCGAAGATGATTTGCCCACAGTTATGAAAGAAGTTTTAGGATTAATTTGAACTGAATACGGAATGAATACTATCGCTTATTGCCAAATATAGATGTAGATAATTTGCCTATGGGATACGATGACGAAAAGAAGAAAACCTATTGGTCTATCGATGTGGCTCTAGCCAATATCCAAAGATATTGCGCTGCACAAGATCGTTGCCATGCTGAAGTTCGCACGAAGCTATTGGAGCATGGTATTTATGGCGATATCCTAGAGGAAATGATAAGTGATCTGATTTCTGATGGATTTTTAGATGAAGAACGTTTTGCCAAATCCTATGTGCGAGGAAAATTTAGAATCAAAAATTGGGGAAGAATAAAAATCAAACAAGAACTCAAGCTCCGAAAGGTTTCTGATTATTCTATTCGTGAAGGATTGAAAGAAATAGATGAAGATGAATACATCCATACGCTAGAACAGTTATTTGAAAAAAAATCTAAGACGATCAGTTATAAAGACAAATATGATTTTCAAAAAAAAATGTCAACCTATCTGATGGGCAAAGGCTACGAATATGAAGCCATACAAGAGGTTTTGAATATATGGGACAAGTAGGAATATTCTATAATCTTAGATTTGAATTTGATCGCTATTTTAAGTTAAATACAGCAAAAAAACGAACCTTAATATGCATAGTTTCTGGCAAATTTTAGGGTTGTATAAAGGATAAAAAAAGGCGATTATTTTATCAAAAATGAGGGCGAAAATGTTAAAACTTATCAGTTGCGTTATATTTAAGTTAAATATTTACTAAACCGATACTTTATCTGAGATTTACCCATTTATAATATATTATTTTGCACTTTAAAATTGAGAAGTTTTTTTATGCGCAGTTTGTTTTTTTTGAGTTTAATCATGACTTTTTTTCAAGTCACAAGTTCAGCCCAAGTGTTGAATGGTTCCGTTGTTTACAATCATTCGAGCAATATTGATACTGAAGGGATGCCGCCACATATAGCGTCAAGTATGCCAAAATCTGCTGAGAATAGCATGCAGTTGCTATTCAGTAAAACCCAATCTTTATATCAGAAAGATCCAAATTTTCAAGAAGAAGTAGATCCGAATGACAATAGACCGCGATTTTTTAAGCGTATGCGCGAAATGGCAGTGAATACTTATTTTAAAGACCTAGAATCTAATAAGTTGTTGCAGCAAACGAATTTCTTTGGCAAAGAATTTTTGGTCGATGACGTTATTAATAATTTTAAGTGGAAGGTGAACGCCGGAGAACAAAAAAATATCTTAGGTTATACCTGTATGAAGGCCTATTATCAAGATAGTACACATAATTTAGTTGCTTTTTTTACACCTCAAATTCCCGTAAGTCAAGGTCCTGATATTTATGGCGGCTTGCCTGGACTTATACTAGAAGTTCAAAGTGCCAATTTTCATATTATGGCTAAGGAAGTAAAACCGGGTGAAGTCACTATCAAACAACCGACGAAAGGCACTAAAAAGTCAAGGGAAGAATTCGAAAAAATCAAAGAAGAAAAAATAAAGGAACAAACCGAGATGCGTGGCGGATCAGGCCAGCAAAGACGACCTATATTCTTTGGCCATTAATCAATCATCAATAACGTATTTTTTTAAAAAAATTATAAATCAAAGATTTATGTCTCGGATAGTTTTGTTTTTTGTTTTAGTCTTGACTTCTTTCGGTTTGAATGCCCAAACCCATGCGGTCAAAGGCATCATTCATGATAAAGATAAATTGAGTATCATCGGTGCTGTAGCAGTTGTCCTTCAGCCTGTTGACTCTGTGATGGTGGGGTTTGCAGCTACTGATAATGATGGTCTTTTTAAGATCGATGGACTTAAAGCCGGAGATTATTTGCTTCAATTGACCTATATCGGCTTTGGAACCATAGAACGCAAAATCACACTTAAACCCGAGGTTCAACTTTTGGATTTGGGTATAATCACCATGCTAGAAGAAGGTGAATATCTGAAAGCAGTTGAAATCTCTGCGGAATATATTCCCATTAAGGTGACGAAGGACACACTTGAATACAATGCGGATGCTTTTAAAACGCTTCCCAATGCCGTAGTTGAAGATCTCTTAAAGCGGTTGCCCGGTGTTGAGGTGGAAAGTGATGGTAGCATTAAAGTTAAAGGTGAAGATGTCAAGGCTGTCACGGTCAATGGTAAAGACTTTTTTGGTAGTGATCCTAAGATGGCTACTAAAAATCTTCCGGCAAATGCAGTTAAGAAAGTTCAAGTTTACGAAAGGCAGTCTAAAACATCCGAGTTTACCGGTATCAGTGATGGTAATGAAGAAATGGTGATTAACTTAGAATTGCGCAATAATATCCAAAATGGTGTCTTCGGAAATATCATGGGCGGCTATGGTACCGATCAAAGATATGAAAGCAAGGCCATGTTAAACAATTTTGGTGAGGATACGCAGATTTCTGTGTTGGGTCAAGCGAATAATGTCAATAATACAGGGATTGATGTTAGCGACTATATGACCATGCGTGGTTCTTCAGGCGGAAGAGGCGGTATGGGTGGTGGCTTTGGTAATAACTCAGGTGTGCCTTTATCTTTTGGACGGAATAATACCGGAGATACCAAAGCAATTACGGCAGGATTAAACCTCAACCAAAATCTGAGTGCAAAAAATAAAATGACGTTTAGTTACTACTTGACCAGAAACAAAACCGATTTACAACAAGCCTCATTGACGAATTCTTTTCTTCCTTCTGGAAACTTGATTTCTAATGATAGTTATAACTCTATTGGGAAAAATCTCAATCATTATTTCAATACGAACATTGAACTTAAGCTCGATTCTTCTACCGAAGCGACGATTAAAGGTAGCTTGACTTTAAATTCAAAGGATAGCAGGCTTAATCAAATGGATACCACCTTTACCAATCGAAACCTTTTATTAACTTTAGCCAACCTCAATGATCAATACAACAGTAATACCGGTGATGGTAATAACTATTCTGCAAGCTTGAGTTTGAGAAGAAGACTCAATAAACCTGGTAGAACCATTACGTTGGATGGTGCATTCGGTGGATCAGAAAATGATAATATCGATCGACTCTTGAGTAAGGTATATGGAGGTGACTTGGTGTTGAATGATTCTCTATCTGTATTTCAGGATCAAAATTTGAATTCCGCTAATTCAAATTATTCTTTTGGCCTTAATTATACAGAACCGCTATCGGGAACCGTTTTCTTAATTGCCAATGCTTCAAGAAAAAATAATCAGGCAGACCAGATTAAAGAATTTTTGGATCTCAACCCAGACGAATTGAGCCAACCAGGAGTATTGAATGAGATATTGAGCAGAACCTTTGACAATAGCTTCGTTTACAATATAGCAGGACTTAATCTTCGAATGAATAAATCGAGTTATTCCGCAACTTTTGGTGTTGATTTTCAAAATTCTAACTTACAAGGTATTCCAAGTATTGGAGAAGAAGTAAATAGAAAATTTAATCATTTCTTACCAAAAGCGACCTTAGATCTCGATAAATTGCGAATACGAATGTATTATTCTACTTCCGTAAGGGAACCATCGGTAGATCAGTTGCAGCCTATTTTGGATAATACCAATCCACTTCGACCTTATCAGGGAAATCCGGATTTGGTGCCGGAATTTCGACACAACTTGAGATTAACCTATAATTTCTTTGACCAGTTTAATTTTAGAGGTTTATTTGCAAATGTTCGTATGGGTTATGTCAAAAACAAAATATCTACGGCCTCTGTACTTGATCCAGAGACGTTTATTCAAAAGCAAACACCCGTAAATACTTCTGGAGAGCGAACATTAGGAACAAGCTTAAACTTCACAAGCCCAATCAATTCAATTGGCGCGAAGTTCCGTACAGGTATCAATTCTTCCTTGATTAGTGGCGTTAGTTTTATCAATGGTATTGCTAATGATATCGACAGATGGACAAACGGTGTTAACGTTATCCTAGAAAACAAATCTAAGAAAATTTGGGATGGATCGCTCAGCGGCCGATGGAGTTTTAATAACAATCTTTATAAAGAAAACAGTTCGCAAAACTCTAACTTTGTCAACCAAACTTATACCGGATCTCTGGCATGGTTTGCAGGCAAAGGCTGGACGATTGATACCAATATGGATTATTACATCTATGGCGCTGGTTCTTTTGGCGAAAGCACAGATGTTAAACTCTGGCAAGCATCCGTTTCTAAGACTTTCCTAAATGATAAATTGACCGCAAAACTTCGAGTTTTCGATATCTTAAACCAAAACCAAGGTGTCAACAGAACAGCGTCGGAAACTCAAATATCGGAATCGATATCTAATACCATCGGAAGGTATGTGATGTTGAATCTTACCTATTCTTTAAATACACTCCTTAAGCAATAAAAAAACACGATTCGATTATCATCAAGTATTGTTATTCAAAACAATACTTGATGATATCATGATTGGTGATTATTCCCGCAAGATTGCTACCATCCATGATGGGAATAGAATGGATTTTGTTGACTAGAAAAATATCCGCAGCAAGACCAATCGTATCTTCGACATCCAATGAAATCGGATTTGTTGTCATTAGCGTTTCAACCTTCACCTCAGCGCGATTAGGAATGACTCCATGGCTCGCAGCATGTTGATAATGTCTCAACAAATCGTGTTTGCTGATAATTCCTTTCAATTCAGTGCCATCTAAAACCAAAATATGGTGGATTGGCAATTCTTCAAAGATTTCTTCAACTTTTAACATTGTATCGCCGATATTTACATATACAATCTTACTTGTATTTATCTTCTTTATAGGCATTTCTGTGTTCATATCTTCTGTTTTTAAATCAATAACTTTTTATTTACAGGGCGGATTCAAGTCATAAATGCAACTTTTCCGTCATTATTAATTAAATGCAAATG
>JAIXKS010000036.1 GCA_026928325.1 Chitinophagales bacterium
AATTATCCCTTATTTCTTTCCTACCAAAAGTTGCATTTATTAGTTGAACTCAAGAATTATATTGGTTTGGTAGAGTTGGATACAAAGTTATTGAAAATGAATACATTTGAAGTAATAATTTAAGTTTTATGTGATTTTTTTTATTAAATATAATTTTATTTACATGTATTTTATCCTGAAATACAAGTTTATAAATTTTATTTATAGGTTATAGTTATTTTTAACTATATGGTTAAAAAATGCTTGGAACTATCTTTGTCCATTTAATAACCATAACATTATTTTTAGTGTACAATAAGTTGTTAGTACTTATTTTTGCAATAGTTGGAATCTCCGCAACTTTCTTACCATGGATGTACTATCCTAAAGGTGATGCTTCCTTATACGGATATATGGGAGATGGACTCATTACTGGGTTCGTATTTTTGCTTGTTGCAGTCCTTGCGCTGATAGAAATCATTAAGAAGAAGCATATCCTTTCCTTTAAAATTATTACTTCAATTTTGACGTTGTGGATGGGTTGGATCGGCATTTCAAATATTATAGATGTGGAAAGCCAGAAATCAACTTTTGTATTCGATGATCCCATCATAGCGAATGCTTTTGCCGGGTTTACACAGGGTTCCGGCTTGTATGTGTTGAGTATAGCTAGTTTTGGTGTATTGATATTTAGCTTAGTTGGATTGTACGGGATGAATAAAAATCCTGATATGTTGAATGACAGAAAAGCTTCACTTTTTATTCCTTTAGGCATTATTATATTACTTGTTGGATTATACTTGGGAAGTCGTTTGTTCACATGGGTAAGTGCTCCTGATGCGCAAGAAATGCAGGCTATATTCAAAAAAGATGTAGAAGCTATGGGTCAATGTCTGATAGTGCGTGATTATGATTGCTTCATTAATTACAATCATCCAATGATCGTACAGAGCTATGGGAGCAAGAGTGATATGGAACATCTACTCAGCGAAGCAATGAGGACATTGAAAGATAATGGTGGTGAATACAAAAAAGTTACATTTAAGGACGTTGCACAAGTCGAGACAAATGGAAAAAACATACAAGCCGTCGTCAATCAAGAAGTAACTTTCTTGAAAGATAATATTGAATCTATAGAACCTCAAAAAGTGCTCGCTGTCTCCGAAGATGGTGGGCATTCATGGTATTATATAAATCTGTCGGGAATGGATAGATCAAAGATTGAAAAATTTTATCCGGCATTAAATCCTAATATAAAAATTTAGTAACCTCAGAAATTTAGTAATTATAACCTCAAAATTTACACAATGAGCAATAGAACAAAACTCTTAGAAAAATCATTGAATAAGTCAATAGGCATTATTGGGCGTTTAACAGGAAGCGTTAATAAGTATCGTGGTTTCAGTTGGGCATTTTTGGCTATCCTGATGCTGACTGTATCCGTACAGCAATCTTCTGCTCAGATAACAACCCAAGATTTTGGCCCAGTAAGTTATTGCCCAGGAACTGTTCTCACGGTAAGTTATACTGTAACCGGTGGCGGACCAATGGCTTCGGGCAATGAATTCAGGGTACAGTTGAGCGATGCGTCCGGTAACTTTATTAACAATAATAATTCCAGTAATATTATCGGAACCTTGGCGTCAACAGCACTATCAGGAACAATAAATGCTACTATACCTCCGACAACACCTCCAAGTACCACTTATAGGGTACGAGTAGTATCGACTAATCCAGCTATGAACCATACAACTCCGTATGATGATAATGGTAACAATATTACAATAATATCAAGGACAATTACACCTTCCTATCCTACACTTACAAATATAAATGTAGGTAATTCAGTTTCTGTGCCGTTTACGGTGAATTGCAACTATATATCTGGCAATAATTTTATTTTGGAATTGAGTGACAGAACTGGTAATTTTAGCGCTTCGGGATATCCTCGTACAGTCGCGACGTTAGTAAGTTTTAGTAATGGAACTTTAACAGGTAATATACCGTCAGTCCCAAGTGGATCAGGATATAGATTACGCATTAGATCTACCAATACTGCTTCAATCTCAGCAGTAAGTAGTGCCTTTGCTATCAATCCAGTGTTAACATCGACAGAATGTGTATGTAATAACGACCAAACACCCAATCTGAATGACGGAACGTATGCTGTCACATTGATCATCAGTAATGCAGATGGATCCGCCATGGGAGCAGGAGAAAGTTATAGGATAGCATCATCCACTTCACTTCGCAATACTTCCAATGGAACTTTAGGTAATCCTTCATTTATCTATTGTGACGGATTAGGGTGTCCATCAGGAGTAGATGCAGGAGAATATTATTTAAGGGTGTACGTTGAAAATAATGCGGCTTTTACAGTGAATGTGGACGGACCTGATGCGGATAACAACTCAGACTTTAGCTTGAGTACTTCGTGTGGAACACTTAGTTTATATCCACCAATTCCGACATTTCCTTCGGAGCTAATGAATGTAAATTGCCTTCAACCAGGTACGAATACATTTACAAACCCTACAATGAGTGTATTTTCAAGAACAAACTCTATCCCTGGAAGATCCCTTTATGATGGATTTTACCAAACGGTCACAGGTAATACAGGTGGTAATCTGACCATAGAAAATGGAGAAGTAAACGAAACTATTAATAGTAGTAACCCGTTCTTTCAGCTATACATGATCAGACAGGCAACAAATGATTGTAGAGTGTCAGCTGTAGAATCATTTAAAGTGTATAATGCTTTATCAGCAGAAATTGTAAATCTACCTATATTTTGTCGGGCACCACGTGAGAGAGACTCAATAAGCTTAGAACTTATGTTTGGTTCCGAAACGAGTTCAGGTGGAACTTTTAGCATCCCAGGAGTAACGATAGTTAATAATAAAGTACCTGTTAATAATGGTATCTGTCATCAGGTAACGTATTCTGTCACAGATAGCTGTGGAGTAGTATTGACAGATACAAAAAGTATTCAGGTGACTGTCAGACCTGCACCACAGTTTAATTTTGATGCGGGACAGCCTGCCTCACCGTTGTGTGCTACTTCACCTACTACTTTAACAATTACAAGAACAAGTACAGGGTTTAATCCCAATTATACAGTTTCAACTAATAATATTAATTATCCTGTAACTTCGATTTCGGGAAATGGTACAGACCATGTTACCATTGTACTCCCTGAAATTCCGCATAATGCGATGTCAACTACAAGTGTAAGATACACAATTTGCTTGCAAGAAACAAATAATACGCCACCTTCATGTGGATCAATAACACCACCAACGGAACCTTGTGCTGAAACTTTCTGCAGAACTTACATTATTTATAGAGATAGGTATAATTGTGGAGCTGATAATTTATTCCCAAATCAATGTGATACATATTACCCTGATGTTTGTTTTCTCGCAACGAAACCAAATCTAGAGGCTGGATGTACTTATTTTACTCTTCAAGGGCCTAATATTTTAACCTCAGTTGTCAATTTCGATAATGGAGGAGTCGTCGGATGTAAACAAGATTCAATAAGAGGGAATTTTAATGTTTCATTTTTGGGATTTGATGCAAACCAGATTGGAGGGCAAAGAAAACTTAGTTCATTTCCTGGAATGAATGTAATTTGTTCGATTTTTGGATTTGAAATTTGTTTTATCGACTGTTGGCGTCCATTAGGTGCTTTACATAATCTGTTGGGATGTGATAAAACAATTGCTCAATTTATATTAGGGCTGATATCTCAACTTGTTGGAGGAGATGGTGGCGGTTATCTCGTAATGGCAGATACAGACGGTGACGGTGCTTTTGATTATCTGATAGAAGATGGTTTTTTCCCGTCTGGAAGTAATTCATTTTCTATACCTAATCGGGTTCGCGGCTCAGGAGCCATTACTGTTAGAGCCGTAGGTGGATGGGCAAATGCACCATCGGATGTATGTGGAGATCTAGGCATAGAACCAATAAATCTAATTGACTTGTTGCCTATTGGGGCGATTCCAATTGTTGGTGCTGTCATCGAAGATATTCTTGCAGCTGCAAGTTGTAACATTAACCTAACTTTTTCAGTTGAAGCGACAGAAAAAATTCAAGTTCTTAATGATGAGCCTGCTATTTATGTTAATTGTAACGAAAGTGGATATGTATTCGCTCAAACTTTAGAATGTAATATTCCAGTAAGTTGGTCAGTACCGGTAGCAGTGGATGGCTGTGGAGGAAGCGAACCTATTCCATTTAAAGGTTATTTAGAGAACCCAACTACGGATGTGACATTATTCGCAGGAACGAATCCTCCACCGAGTTTTACTGCTATTACTGAGCCGGGTATTTATCAAATTAGTGGTCCACTACCAGGGTCTATTCTTACACCAGGTACATATCCTGTCTCTTACCAAGCCGTATCTTGTAATGGTATCCCATCGGTATGTGCTTTCAATGTAGAGGTTACATCTGGTGATCCAATATTGGAATGTCCACAAGATTTGACAATATCAACGGATGTAGATCTTTGTTCTGCCGTTGTTACTGGTCTCGCTCCTTACCAGGGAATAGGTTGCTCAAGCATTATCAATTACAGATTTACAAATCCTGTATCCGGTACAGTTGTAGAAACGAATGACACAGGCATTGGAATACATAATGTTCCAGATGGATATGCTTTTGAGTTAGGTACAACAGTGATTACTTATACGATGCAGGTGGATATCAATGGTGACGGAGATTATGACGATCCAGGTGAGACTCAGCAATGTGATTTTTCTATCACGGTAGAGGATAATCAGTTACCCAATGCGGTTTGTCTCACCGTTCAATTGCACTTAAATAACGAAGGTGCTGGAACAGTATATGCTTCGGACATACAAGATTCCATTTACATTGATGGGGGAAGTACAGATAATTGTTTTGGGAATCTACTTTTGGAGATATCAAGGAATGGTATTGATTATGCACCTTCTGTGGATTTTGACTGTGATGATAAAGGGCAGCGTATCGTTCGTCTTAGAGTGACAGACGCAAGTGGTAATGTAAGTATATGTAAAGGTGTAGTTCAAGTATTAGATTACTTTGAAGGATATAAGTTGGATCTGGATGTGCCAGAGGTATGTTTTGAACCATTCCAGAATCAGTTTGATTTTTCACCTTATATAGTCATCGCTCAACCAGATGGTACGAATATTAAGCATCAGGATGTTGGAACATTAGGGTCAAGGATAGAAGGTGGATTTGGTATCTCAGCCTTTCTGCCGGATGCAGGTTCAACCAATGATCCAGGTACGATTACACCTGATGGTGTATATACTTTAGGTACAGGTACAGGATGGATTACGATCTCGTATGTATTGTCTATAGATGGGCAAGTAAACCAATATGATGAAGATAATCCGTTAGTGGGTTGTTTTAGAATGGTACACGATGTATTTAGAGTGGAGAAGTTAGATCCAGTTTGGAAAGCGGGATATATGTGTTGCGATCAGTTGCCAGTATGGTTGGGTGGAGCAGCATGGGATGGTACAGGAGCACCACCGATTCCAGCAGGGATGTTAAGTCTTACGGATATACGAGGAGCTTACCCAGGTGATGTTTACGGAGAGTGGATCGGTCAAGGTGTATCCTTTGTTGACCCTGATGGCATACCATATTCAGGAGATGAATTCTTTATGTTTGACCCGAATGGATTGGATGGTTCTTATTCACTTACCTACATTATAGGTGACGAACCATGTGAATTCAAATTTACCCAAGAGATTTTGGTAACATGCCAGGATCTGCACGTTGATATCAGTGATTACACGGTTTGCCCTGCTAATTGGGTAGAAGAAAAGCAGGTTTTAGTGAATTTAGATGATAAGGATTTGGTCGTTTCGACTACAGGGTTTGATCAAATTGGCGCAGATGGAGGTCATTATGCTGATGGAACACCAGTTCGGGATTTGGATTCTGTTATAGTTGTTGATGGTAGAGTAGTAATTCCTGGCTTCTTTGCTCCGGTAATCAGAAGTAAGAGTTATGAAATATGTGTAACGACATTCCAAGTGACGCCATTTGGATGTGCAGATGTATTCTGCTATACGATTACTGTAGAAGACTTGTTAGCACCGGATTTCCAAAATTGTCCGCGTGATCCTATCGTAGTAGATGCGCCACAAGGTTGGTGTTCTTCATTTGTCAATTTTGAACTTCCATGGGCGTTTGACAACTGTATGGGCTTATATGCGAGAATTGAACGAGGAGATTCGACAGGGCTAAATTCAGGAGATTTGTTCCCGGTAGGTTTGACTATCTTATCATATTTAGCTACAGATACAGTAGGAAATCAAAGCTATTGCGAATTAAAAATAATAGTTAATGATTATCATACACCACCATCTATCGTTTGCCCTGATGATGTAACTCAGGTAAATGATTTAGAGAAATGTGGGGCAGTAGTGAATGATATAGCTCCGGTTAAGGTAGAGGATAATTGTCCTGATAATCTGACGATATTGTATGAAGTCACAGATCCGGATGGCAATGTGGTAGCTTGTGGCCTTGAAGATGCTAGTGGCGAATTTTTTCCGGTTGGAACATCAAGCGTTAAATATCGCGTCGAAGACCAACCATTAATTTTGATAACGGAGATCGTACAGGATGGCGTGATAACAGGAATGGAAATCACCAATTTTGGTCCTGCAGATATGGATATAACTTGTAGTAATTTTGTACTAAAGGATCAGGCTGGCAATGTGATAGAGACCTATATGGTACCGACTGCCAATAACAAATCTACCTATGGTACGACGCCGATTTATCCACCAGATCCGATATTATGGGTAATTCCAAATCCAAATGTGATTCCGGCTGGCGGTACTTTTACCCATACATTTACGACCAATATACCGCAAGGCCAAATTGCTAAATATTGCTTTACATTCCTAAATAGAATCATCGACGAAGCAACCATAAATGATTTGGTCAAAGGAGATGTTATTTTAAGGAAAAATGTATGTGATCATGACACTCAGACAGACTTTATCGCTGCGACTCCTTGTGATCCGGGAAGCTTTGGCTTCCTAAACCCGGGCTTACCTTTCATGACACCAAATGGTACAGTCAGAGGTTTGCAAAATTATGCACCATCGGTTGCGGAGTGCCGATTTACTGTAACCATCAATGATCTTGAAGCACCGTATTGTATCAGACATGATTCGATATTAGTGGTAAATAATACGGTACCTGAATTAATAGATGTCAATGCTTGTATGGTATCCAAAGTTACAATGCCAGCAGGTATCGTCAATGATGTCAATATATTTAACCTTGGCGTTACAATACCAAATGCTGGCGCAGTTACAGCTTATCTGAGTAGTCCTTCTGGTACAAGAATAAGATTGTTTAGTGAAGTATGTATGAATCAACCCAATATTGATATTAATTTAGATGAGACGATAGTTTGGACTCCAGCGCCGAGTGTCAATGGAGCATTATGTAATCCAATGGGTCAAGGTGGTACGTATAGACCGGCAGAATCTTTCAAAGCTTTCTTTGGCGAACAAGCAGCAGGAGATTGGACGTTGGAAATCTTTACGACTGGAGCTGTAGCTGGTACTTTGACATCATGGGAATTGCAAATATTGTATCAATTGCCGTATGACCAAGGTGATGTCGTGCTTCAAAACGCTCCGGGACAGTGCGATACGACTTTTACATGGGTACATCCTATATTGAAAGATAATTGTTGTTTTGGAACGATAACCGTTGATTATATCTTTACTAATGACGTGACAGGAGAAACCTCAACTGAAACGGTCGTTATTTTGAATAGCAACGGAACGATTAATTTACAGGGATTATCGGAAACTAGAATCTTTAAAGTTGGTGTAACCAGAATTGAATACACGCTTACAGACCAGTATGGCAATCTAAACACTTGTGGATTTACAGTTACTGTATTAGATACGGAAGAACCAATGTTTACGATTGGTTGTCCCGATAGAGAAATTCACCTTGGACCAGGAGAGTGTTTAGGTCGTCTTGATTTCTTCACACCGCCTGCTACCGATAATTGTGGTATTGACAAGATAGAATATTATTTTGCAGACGGAAGTTTGGCAGATATCAGTCAGTTGCCAATAGGATCATATACTGTGGAAATGAGAGTTAAAGATATCTATGGTAATGTAGGTATTTGTATATTCAACGTCACCGTTTACGAATATCAGCCGACAGGAAATACACTTACTTGTAATAATTCTTTAAATATATCTTTGGGTCCTGATTGTGAAACAGTATTGAATGCGGACATGATTCTTGAGGGTAATAATTACAGATGTTACGACAATTATTGTATTTCGATCGAAGATGAATTTGGTATCCCACATGCTAATTTATTTACGCTGGATGATGAGGGCAAACGATTTAAAGTAAGTATTATTGACTGTTTATCAGGAAGTTCGAATTCTTGTTGGGGATATGTTATTATAGAAGAAAAGTTATGGCCGCAAATAGAATGTCCTGAAGACTTGACCGTTGCTTGTAATTTTGATATAGAAGCCGTTGACTCATTAGGGCATCTTTTGACAGGTGAGGCAATATTAGTTTCGTGCGAGCGCGAAGCGAAAATAGCTTATCAGGATGAATGGACGACATTCGGTATATGTGATAATCCAAGAGCTATCGTAACCCGTACTTGGAGTGTAATTGATGATGAAGGCCATAAATCTGAGTGTATTCAGACATTTACGATTAGAAGGTTAGATTTAGATGACGTAGAGTATCCTGAAGATATCGAGTTTAATCAGGCCATTAATTGTGCAGATGTGATTAATAATCCTGCATTGACACACCCTGATCATACGGGTTGGCCATTGTTAAATGGTATAAAAGTCAATCAGTCTGGTAGTTTGTGTATGGTCAGCCTCAATTATACGGACGAGATTTATGATATCTGCGAAGGTAGCTACGAGATATTAAGATACTGGAAAGTTCGTAATATGTGTTTACCTGTTACACCTGATAACCCACGAACACATGTACAGGTGATTAAAGTATTGGATGTTATGGGGCCTAAGATTATTGATTGCCCTATTGATATGACCGTATCTGTTGATCCTTGGAATTGTAGATCAAGTTTAGAACTTCCGCTACCAGGTCAAGTTTTGGATGCTTGTTCTGGGGAATTTCAGTTTAGGTATTTGATTTATGGTGGTGGTGAGTTGAAACTTCATACAGATTCATTAGGTAATCCACATATTTTTGCTAATTATCTGAATAAGGGACTTCATACAATTAAGTATTTATACAAAGATAAATGTGGTAATCAATCAGAATGTAGCTTTAAAGTGAACGTTGTAGATGCTACCGCCCCAATCGCTATAGCGAAGCAAAATGTAGTTATGAGCTTGACAGGCGGAG
>JAIXKS010000027.1 GCA_026928325.1 Chitinophagales bacterium
GAAATATTGGGTTTTTAGAGGTTCCCTTAAGTCTTTTTATAGACAGAGCACTAGTCTTATTATAAGACAATGTTTGAAAATAAACCGAATGAATAGTCATATTAAAACGAACGGGTTTCATATATTTGCACTTTATCATTAAACATATAAAATATTTTCATAATACATCATGCAAAATCTTAGCGAACAGGAACTAGTAAGAAGAGATAATTTACAAAAAATCATAGAAGCTGGAATAGAACCATATCCTAGTGCTGAATTTAAGGTTAATGCCCATGCAGCAGAGATCAAGTCCAATTTTAAACCGGGTGATACAACCTATCAAGAGGTATTCATGGCAGGTCGCCTTATGTCAAAACGGATTATGGGTAAGGGCTCCTTTGCAGAATTACAAGATGCTAGCGGACGAATTCAGCTTTATATTTCTCGAGACGAGATCTGTCCTGGAGATGATAAGACTTTATACAATGATGTATTCAAAAAATACATGGATCTTGGCGATTTTATTGGGATTACCGGATATGCTTTTTACACGCAAGTAGGCGAATGCTCAGTTCATGTAACCTCATTGACGTTGTTATCCAAATCATTGAAACCACTACCCGTCGTAAAAAAGGATGATGAAGGCAATGTGCATGATGCATTTAATGATCCTGAGCAAAGATACAGACAACGCTATGTAGATCTAATCGTCAACGAACATGTAAAAGACACCTTCATCAAGCGAACGAAGATGTATAATTCGATGCGTGCCTATCTTAATGAAAGAGGATATCTCGAAGTTGAAACGCCTATATTACAGCCATTGTACGGAGGAGCAGCGGCAAGACCATTTACGACACACCACAATACCCTAGATATGAAACTCTATCTTAGGATAGCGAATGAGTTATATCTAAAGCGGTTGATCGTAGGTGGATTTGATGGTGTTTATGAGTTTAGCAAAGATTTTAGGAATGAAGGTATGAGCCGATTCCATAATCCTGAGTTCACTCAAATAGAACTTTACGTAGCTTACAAAGACTACGAATGGATGATGAATTTGGTAGAAGAAATGGTAGAAAAAGTAGCTATGGACATCCACGGCACAACCCAAGTTCAGGTCGGTGAAAATACGATTGATTTTAAACGCCCTTGGAAGCGCTATACCATGTATGAAGCCATTCAGCATTTCACGGGTATCGATATCAGCGAAATGGACGAGACCCAACTACGTGCCACAGCGGCCCAACTCAATGTCCCGGTTGACAACACAATGGGTAAAGGCAAGTTAATCGACGAAATATTTGGAGAAAAATGTGAAGGTCAACTCATTCAACCCACTTTTATAACAGATTATCCGGTCGAAATGTCGCCATTGGCTAAAAAACACCCATCTAAACCTGGCTTAGTAGAACGTTTTGAAGCGATTTGCAATGGAAAAGAAATTGCTAACTCATTTTCAGAGTTGAATGACCCTATCGACCAGCGCGCTCGATTTGAATCCCAACTCGAATTAGGAAAACGCGGTGATGAAGAAGCAATGACCTTAGACGAAGATTTCCTAAGAGCGCTCGAATACGGTATGCCGCCAACAGCAGGACTAGGAATAGGGATGGATCGACTTGCCATGATTATGACCAATCAGCCTTCCATTCAGGAAGTACTGTTCTTTCCACAAATGAAAGCTGAAAAACCAGAAGGTAAATAATCGAATTTGAAGGTTCTATTGTATATACTTGCTATAATACGAGGGATTTTAGCCTTTGGCTTAATGGCTATGTTTATCCTTGCCTACGGATTATCTTGTATATTTATCCCGCATACTAAAAATAGAGCGTTGAAACTCCGAGAAAATTATTTGAAATATATCGGCATTCCTATATTGAATATCGACATCGATGTAATAGGAAAACCGATAGACACACCGGCATTATATGTTTCCAATCACCGTTCTTTCTCGGATCCGGCGGTAGCGTGTCGATATTTGCGAGCCTTCGTATTGGCCAAAGCTGAAGTCGCATCCTACCCTATCATCAACAAAGGAGCAGAACTAACCGGTGTCATTTGGGTCAATCGCGGAGATCAAACCTCACGTTCTACAGCAAGAAGTAAACTAGTAGAAACCATAAAATCAGGATATAACATCCTGCTTTATCCGGAAGGCACAGTAGGTATCCATCGAGAAACACTCCCATTTAGAGTAGGTTCGTTTTTGGAAGCCGCTGAGAATAAAATCCCGGTGGTACCCATTGCCATTGAATATATGTCACCGAAAGACTTATGGATCAAAGAGAAATTCGTTCCTCAGTATTTATATCAATTTTCAAAATGGAAAACAAAAGTGCACTTGCGTTTTGGTGAACCGATTTATAGTACTGACGGGCATGAACTATGCCAACAAAGTTATCTTTGGATAAATGAGCAACTTAAAGATATTCAAAAAGATTGGAAAGGACAATTTTAAAATAAACCTTTACCGTATTAAATCGTTACTACATAGAAAATTTGTTTTTGTTACTTTAATTAAAAAAACGAGACAACAATTACCCTAAAAGATGATAAATATCATTTTTGGCTATATGGATATTGTTTATTTTTACATTGAAATTTAAAAATGATTAGAATAATGAATGAAGTATTTGACAGACTAAGCAAAGTTAAAGGTGGAACTTGTGTTACTATTATTTTAAATACACATAGAACTACTCCTGACAATCAAAAAGATCCTATTAATTTAAAAAACCTCATTACCGAAACTACCAAGCGGTTAGAAAATGAGTATGATGCTAAAACAGCTAAAACTTATACAGAAAAATTAAACAAACTAGCAGATAGTATTGATCATTATCATAATGACCATGGTTTGATGTTGTTTGTTAATGAAGATATCGCCGAATACTTGCGTATTCCGACGCATCCTGAGCAAAGAATCATCATAGACGATACTTTTGCTACACGTTCTATAGTAAGAGCAATTAAAAAAGATACGGATTACTATGTGCTTTCTTTAGCTAGCGGCAAAGCGAAGATATTATTAGCAAGTAGTGAGGATGTAAAGGAAGAAATAAGCGATGAAGGCTTCCCAATCAAAGACGAGCAATTGTATAACGTTTCTAGAGATGAGTATTTTAACCGTGTAGATAAGGCTGTAAATAAAGTAAGGGTTAAAAATCCACACCAAGTTGTCATCCTTTCTGATGAAAACAATTTCCATCAATATATGAAATTAGCAGATAATCCTAATATCGTTATGGGGCATATCACGCTAAAGAATTATGATGAAAAACCAGCGAATCTCATCAAAGAAATTTGGCCGGCAATTCGAGAATTAACTGTTTTACGAAACAGAGAAAGAATCAGCGAACTTGAAAAGGCAGTAAGTGCCGGAACATGTGTTACGGATATCAACGAAATATGGACAGCTACTCAAGAAGGTAGAGGTAGAACCATCTTTGTAGAAGAAGGATACTATCAATCAGCTAAAAATGTAAATGGCCAATTGATTCCTATAGCTAATGACGAAATTGTTAGCAAAGATGACATAGACGACGTAGTAGATGAAATGATAGAATTTACATTAAAATTTGGAGGAGACGTTGTTTTCTTAGATCGTGGTAGCTTAAAGGATTTTGAAAAACTTGCATTAGTTACACGTTACTAATTCTATAGTAATATAGAGGAGTTAAGATTTCATAAAGTTGACGAGCAGTGTGTTTTTTAATACATTGCTCGTTTTTTTTAACCCAGATACGCATTAGACGCGCAATTTGGGTTTAAGTAAGGTAAATACCATGGATAAGCCGATAATTTAGCGCATATTATCAACGTATGGGCATGAAAAAAGAGCGCTATTTCATTAAGATTTTTTTGTTGACAGAGCACTAGTGCTAATATTTATTTAAAACTTCCAAAACAGATAGTATATTTGCATAGTTTTAAAATTAGATATCACAAAATCATGACCTATAAAAAGCAAGAAATTTATACCGCCGAAACGACGCACTTCATTTCAGAGCAGTATGAAGACATCATCCAAGCATTAGGAGAAGACAAAGAAAGAGAGGGCTTACTCAAAACACCCGAGCGCGCAGCCAAAGCCATGCAATACCTCACACAAGGATATAATATGGATGCAGGAGCAATTCTAAAATCTGCCTTATTTCAGGAAGATTATAATGAGATGGTCGTTGTCAAAGATATAGAATTATATTCCCTATGCGAGCATCATCTCCTCCCCTTCTTTGGAAAAGCTCACATCGCCTACATTCCAAATGGATATGTGGTCGGATTAAGTAAATTGCCGAGAATTGTTGATGTTTTTGCTAGAAGGCTACAGGTTCAAGAGCGCTTGACCCATGAGATCATCCAAGCAATAGATACGTACTTAAAACCACATGGCGTTGCGGTCGTCATTGAAGCAGCACATATGTGTATGATGATGAGAGGCGTACAAAAACAGAACTCTGTAACCACTACGTCAGGATTTACCGGAGAATTTAAAAAAGAAGAAACCAGAAATGAATTTTTAAGTCTAATTACTTCTAAATTAAGATAATCACCTAAAAAAGATTTAAACCATATGAAAGCATACGTTTTTCCAGGACAAGGCGCCCAATTTGAAGGCATGGGCAAAGATATTTATGAGGAGTTTGAAGCTGCAAGGCTTATATTCAACCAAGCAGACGAAATTCTCGGTTATAAACTGTCTGAAATCATGTTTTATGGGACAGCCGAAGAACTGAAGGAAACTAAAGTGACACAACCAGCCTTATTCGTACATGCGATTGCCACCCTATCAGCAAAAGGCAATACCGAACCCAATGCTGTAGCCGGCCACTCACTCGGAGAGTTTTCCGCACTTGTCGCCAATGGAACGCTAAGTTTTGAGGATGGATTGCGGCTCGTATATGCTAGAGCCATGGCCATGCAAGCAGCTTGTGATGCTATTCCGGGTACAATGGCCGCGGTTTTAGGTCTCGAAGACCATATCGTTGAACAGATATGTGAGGAAGCTACGGGTATTGTGGCACCTGCAAATTACAACTGTCCTGGACAACTCGTGATCTCTGGCTCCATCGAAGGTGTCAATGAAGCCATGGTCAAATTGCAAGAAGCCGGAGCGAGAAGAGTTCTTCAGCTAGAAGTAGGAGGTGCTTTTCACAGCCCACTCATGGAACCAGCTAGGATGTCCTTAGCCAATGCCATCATGAACACTACCTTTCACCAACCCAAATGTCCCGTTTACCAAAATGTAACCGGACTTAGTGAAAGCGATCCTGACAAAATCAAATCCAATTTAATAGCTCAGCTGACCGGATCCGTACGTTGGACACAGTCCATAGAAAAAATGATAAAGGATGGTATGGATACTTTTATAGAAGTCGGAGGTTCAGGAAAAGTACTTTCAGGATTAATAAAGAAAATAGATCGGTCAGCAAACACAGAGACCTTATAAACAATATGAAGATACGCGCAGGAAATATTCTGATTGCCGAACCCTTTTTGTTGGATAATCACTTCAGACGATCAGTTGTTTTGATTTGTGAACACCATGATTTAGGAACGACAGGCTTAATGCTGAACAAACCCATTGAAGTACGCATTCAAGAGCTTGTGACGGATTTTCCCGAATCCAATGCTCAAGTATATATCGGTGGTCCCGTAGAGCCCAATAGTCTTCATTTCTTGCACAATGTCGGCGAAATGTTAGATGATTCTCTTGAAGTATGTCCAGGAGTATATTGGGGTGGCGATTTTGAAAAGCTCATGTTTCTAATGGAAAATGGGGTTATTAAAGACAATAACATCAAATTCTTTTTAGGATATAGCGGATGGAGTGAAGGCCAACTTGAAGAAGAATTACAAGGACAGTCTTGGATTGTAGATGAAATGGATTCCAATTATCTTTTCAAAACCAAACCCATTGTTCTATGGCAAACGGTGCTACACAACAAAGGCGATCGTTATACCGTATTGGCTCAAATACTAGATTCAGAAAGTTTGAATTAGATTTTTATACGATATATTACCAGTCAAAAAAAAGGGAGAGCAAAATTTGCTCTCCCTTTTTTCTATCTATTATTCCAACATTATAATCATTGAACTTCATATTCGTTAAGAACCTCAACGTCAATGTTTTTAAAGCTCCTTTGACCTGTTCCTGCCGGAATATTTTTACCGACAATAACATTCTCTTTCAAACCCTTCAATTCATCTCGTTTAGCTGCAATCGCTGCTGTACTCAATACTTTAGTGGTTTCCTGGAATGATGCCGCAGAAATCCAGCTATCAACACCTAATGAAGCTCTCGTGATACCTTGAAGCAAAATATTAGAAGTGGCCGGAACTGTATCTCTAACAGATACTAGCTTTTTATCATTTCTTTTCAACATTGAGTTTTCTTCTCTCAACTGTCTGATTGAAACAATTTGACCAGCTTTAAGTGTCGTAGAGTCTCCTGCGTCTTCAACAACCTTCTTATCAAAGATATCGTCATTTTGCTCATTAAAGTCGTGTCGATCGACCGCTTCACCTTCAAGGAAATTAGTATCTCCCGGATCAACGATTTCTACTCTTCTCATCATCTGACGTACGATAACTTCTATGTGTTTATCATTGATGGAAATACCTTGAGAACGATAAACCTCTTGTACGCCATTAACGAGATAAGATTGCACTGCAAAAGGTCCTTTAATATTTAAAATATCAATAGGTGCAATAGCGCCATCAGTCATCTGCATACCAGCACGCACAAAATCTCCTTCCTGAACGAGAAGGTGTTTGGTAAGAGGAATAAGATATTTTCTCTTCTGACCAGTCTTCTCATCATCAATAAACAACTCTCTATTACCTCGCTTGATCTTTCCAAAAGTTACAATCCCGTCAATCTCAGCTGTTACTGCCGGATTCGAAGGATTTCTCGCTTCAAACAATTCGGTTACTCTCGGAAGACCTCCCGTGATATCCTGGATTTTCCCAAGGTTACGTGGGATTTTAACGATCTTCTGTCCAGGAACAATCGTATCGTTATCTTCAATAGAGATATAAGCACCCACAGGTAAGTTATAAGTCTTCAACTCTTCACCGGACGATGATAAAATTTTAATTACCGGAATCAATTTCTTATTCTTAGATTCGATAATTACCTTTTCTGCATAACCTGTTTGGTCTTCACGCTCTACCCTATAAGTAACACCTTCCTCTACATCTTCAAACTTAGCGATACCACCAAATTCAGATATGATGAGGTTATTAAATGGATCCCAATTAACCAAGATATCACCCTTAGAAACTTCCTGCTTATCATCTACAAGAAGATTAGAAGCATAAGGCACAAAGTAAGAGTTGTACACTTTTTTCGTTTCTGGATTGACCACTCTGATTTCTCCAGATCTTGACAATACCACCTTAGTACCATCTCCATCTTCAGCATGTGTCGTTTTGATATTATCAAACTCAATCACACCATCATATTTTGAAGTAATCTCAGATTCTGTTTTAGAAACCGATGCGATACCCCCTACGTGGAACGTTCTCAATGTCAACTGTGTTCCCGGTTCTCCGATGGACTGTGCAGCAATAATACCGACAGCATCACCTTGTTCTACCTTTCTACCTGTTGCCAAGTTACGTCCATAACATTTCGCACAAACACCTACTTTTGTTTCACAAGTGAGTACTGAACGTATTGTAACTTGCTCAATACCTGCTTGCTCTAATTTTTCAGCATTTTTAGGGTTGATGTACTCTCCTGCTTCGAGGATAATCTCATCTGTCACAGGATCTACGATATCATAAAGCGTATATCTTCCTACGATTCTAGAAGCTAAAGATTCAATGATCGTTTCGTCATCTTTCAATGCTTCCGTATCGATACCTCTTAATGTATTACAATCATGTTCTGTAATGATAACATCTTGGGCAACGTCCACTAATCGACGAGTCAAGTAACCTGCATCCGCCGTTTTCAATGCCGTATCCGCCAAACCTTTACGAGCACCGTGCGTAGATATAAAATACTCTAGTACTGAAAGTCCTTCCAAGAAGTTAGCAAGAATTGGGTTTTCAATAATGGCGCCTCCGACATCACCTGATTTTCTCGGTTTTGCCATCAAGCCTCTCAAACCACAAAGCTGCTTAATCTGCTGCTTAGAACCTCTTGCTCCAGAGTCCAACATCATAAATACAGAGTTAAACCCTTGTTTATCCTGAGCAATTTCTCGCATCAAGTTTTCTGTAATCTTATTATCCGCAAATGTCCATTTGTCAATAACTTGATTGTATCGCTCATTTGGCGTAATCAATCCCATATTGTAATTGTCCCAAACTTCATCCACTTCCTCTTGAGCCTCAAGCAGTGTTTGTTCTTTTATACTTGGCGTTATTAAGTCACCAAGGTTGAAAGAAAGGCCACCTTTATAAGCCCAGAAGAAACCTAGATTTTTGATTTCATCGAGGAATTTTGCGGCAACCGTAAAATCGGTACGATTGATTAAGTCCCAAATAATTCTTTTAAGGTTCTTCTTGGTCATCAATTGATTCACAAAAGGAAGATCTTGAGGAATTGACTGGTTAAACAAAACTCTACCTATGGTCGTATCAATAATCTTAGGGACTAAAGTACCATCAGTATCTTCTTGTTTTACACGAACTTTAACTATCGCATGTAAATCCGCTTTGCCTTCATTGAAAGCTATGATAGCCTCTTCTTCACTATAGAAGGTTCGACCTTCACCATTAACTTTACGCTCTGCTGTTGATTTTCTCGGCTTTGTTAGATAGTACAATCCCAAAACCATGTCCTGAGATGGCAACGTAACTGGAGATCCATCTAGAGGGTTCAACATATTGTGAGAAGAAAGCATCAACATTTGAGCTTCCAAGATTGCAGCATGTCCTAGTGGAACGTGAACTGCCATCTGGTCACCGTCAAAGTCCGCGTTAAAAGCACCACAAACTAATGGGTGCAATTGAATAGCCTTACCTTCTACCAATCTAGGCTGGAAAGCCTGAATAGATAATCGGTGCAAGGTTGGCGCTCGGTTCAACAAGACTGGATGCCCTTTCAATATATTTTCGAGAATATCCCAAATAACTGAATCTTTTTTATCAACCAATTTCTTCGCTGATTTCACGGTTTTGACGATACCTCTCTCTATCAACCTTTTGATGATAAATGGCTTGAATAATTCAGCTGCCATTCCTTTAGGAATACCACATTCGTGTAATAGCAACGATGGGCCTACCACAATGACCGAACGACCGGAATAATCCACCCGTTTACCCAATAGGTTTTGTCTAAATCGTCCTTGTTTTCCTTTAAGCACATCACTCAATGATTTCAAAGAACGACCACCTTCAGCTTTTACCGCATTAGATTTTCTTGAGTTATCAAATAAAGAGTCAACAGCCTCTTGAAGCATTCTCTTTTCATTACGAAGGATTACCTCAGGTGCTTTAATCTCTAATAATCTTTTTAATCGATTATTACGAATGATCACTCTTCTGTATAGGTCATTTAAGTCAGAACTAGCAAATCGACCACCATCTAACGGAACTAAAGGTCTCAATTCTGGCGGAGTTACCGGCAAATATTGAATAATCGTCCATTCAGGTCTATTTTCTGTTGTTCGCATACCACTACGGAATGCTTCAACCACACGTAAGCGCTTTAAAGCCTCAGATTTACGTTGCTGAGATGTTTCGTTCGCAGCTTGGTGTCGCAATTCAAAAGACAATTCGTCTAATTCAATGCGCTCCAATAAATCTTTAATTGCTTCCGCACCCATTTTTGCTATAAACTTATTAGGGTCAGTATCTTCGAGGAGTTGGTTATCTTTTGGTAAAGTATCCAATACATCAAAGTACTCTTCTTCAGTAAGGGTATCGTGTTTGGATATCTCATTTTCCTTTACACCAGGTTGGACAACAACATATCTTTCGTAATAGATGATGGACTCTAGTTTCTTGGAAGAATATCCAAGAAGATATCCAATTTTGTTAGGTAAAGATTTGAAAAACCAAATATGAACCACAGGAACAACCAATTTGATGTGTCCCATACGTTCTCTTCTCACCTTCTTTTCTGTTACCTCAACACCACATCTGTCACAAACGATTCCTTTATATCTAATACGTTTATACTTACCACAAAAGCATTCATAATCTTTGACAGGGCCAAAAATTCTTTCGCAAAACAAGCCATCTCTTTCTGGCTTATATGAACGGTAGTTAATAGTTTCGGGCTTTAATACTTCACCATATGATCTTTCAAGAATTTCATCTGGCGAACTCAGACTTATCGTAATAGATTCAAAGCCTTTAGTTGGTTTTACTCCCTTCCTTTTTAACATATTAAATAATTATATAATTTTTAAAGAATTATCTATCAATCAAATTTTATATCAAGCGCTAATCCACGTAATTCATGAACCAAGACATTAAATGACTCTGGAATATTTGAATCCGGGATATTATCACCTTTAACAATGGCTTCATAAGCTTTGGCTCTACCTATGATATCATCGGACTTAATCGTCAACAATTCTCGTAGGATATTAGCCGCACCATAAGCTTCAAGTGCCCAAACCTCCATCTCTCCAAAACGCTGTCCTCCGAATTGAGCCTTACCTCCAAGCGGTTGTTGCGTAATCAATGAATATGGTCCAATCGATCTTGCGTGCATCTTATCATCTACCATGTGTGACAGTTTCAACATATAAATAACGCCAACAGTAGCTCGTTGGTGGAATTTATCTCCTGTTTCTCCATCATACAAATAAGTTTGACCATAAGACGGTAATTCTGCCTTTTTGATATACTCTTCAATCTCTTCCACTGTGGCACCATCAAAAATTGGAGTAGCAAATTTGACACCCAATTGTTTTCCAGCCCATCCTAGTACCGTTTCGAAGATTTGACCCAAGTTCATCCTTGAAGGTACACCCAAAGGATTCAATACGATATCTACTGGTGTTCCATCTTCAAGGAATGGCATATCCTCCTCTCTTACGATTCGAGATACGATACCCTTGTTACCGTGACGTCCGGCCAATTTATCTCCTACTCTTAACTTACGTTTCTTAGCAAGATATACCTTAGCTAACTTCAATACACCGGTTGGCAATTCATCACCGACACTGATATTATACTTTTCACGCTTATATCTACCTAACTCTTCATTGTACTTGATAGAGTAATTATGTAACAATCTAGCGATTAGTTCATTAACACCAGACTCCTTCGTCCATCCATGGTAATCCACCTTAGTATAATCTAACTCCTTTAATGCCTTGACACTAAATTTCGTTCCTTTAGGCAAATATTCTTCTTTGTAGATACTTTTTATACCTTCAGAGATTTTACCATCTAATAACGTCATTAGCTTGTCAACTAGAATGGTTTTGAGCTCGTTGAGATTGATAGCATGCGTATCTTCAAGTTTAGACAACAATTCCTTTTCTTGAACCTTTTGATATTTATCTTTTTTCGCTCTAGCAAATAATTGTTTGTCAATAACGATACCCTCTGTTGAAGGTGAAGCCTTGAGAGAAGCATCTTTTACATCACCGGCTTTATCACCGAATATGGCTCTCAACAACTTCTCTTCAGGAGTAGGATCTGTTTCTCCTTTAGGCGTAATTTTACCAATAAGGATATCTCCTTCGTTAACCCAAGCTCCTACACGAATGATACCATTCTCATCCAAATCCTTTGTTGCTTCTTCTGAAACGTTAGGAATGTCATTGGTAAATTCTTCCTCTCCGAGTTTGGTATCTCTTACATCGATCTCATGGCTTTCGATATGAAGTGATGTAAAGATATCTTCTTTTAGTACACGTTCAGAAAGCACAATGGCGTCTTCAAAGTTATAACCTTTCCAAGGCATAAATGCAACTTGAAGGTTTTGACCTAAGGCCAATTCTCCTTTTTCAGTAGCGTATCCTTCACACAATAAGCTACCTTTAGTTACACGCTGACCTTTTTTGACAATAGGCTTTAGATTGATACAAGAACCTTGATTGGTCTTAACAAACTTCGTTAATCGATACTTTTTGACATTATCTTCAAAAGAAATCAACATTTCTTCTTCAGACTTGTCATAACGAATGATGATTTCCTCAGCATCCACGTATTCAACGACGCCCTCTCCTTCTGCATTAATCAGCATATTAGAGTCAACCGCTACTTTCGCTTCTAGTCCTGTTCCTACGATTGGTGCGCTTGGTCTTACCAATGGCAGCGCTTGACGTTGCATGTTAGAACCCATCAAGGCACGGTTTGCGTCATCATTCTCAAGGAATGGAATCAAAGAAGCCGATACTCCAACAATCTGGTTTGGTGCAATATCCATAAAGTCAAGATCCTCTGAAGTCAACACAGGGAATTCACCATGTTCTCTAGATTTAATCCTTTCATTTACAAATATTCCCTTACCGTCAATAGGAGCGTTCGCTTGTGCGATTCGTTTATAGTCTTCTGCTTCTGCAGATAAATACTGTATATCACCAGATACATCCACTTTACCGTCAATTACTTTACGGTAAGGCGTTTCCAAGAATCCCATTTTATTCACTTTGGCGTGAACACAAAGGGTAGAAATCAATCCAATGTTTGGTCCTTCCGGTGTTTCAATGGTACATAAACGACCATAGTGAGAATAGTGAACGTCCCGTACTTCGAAACCTGCACGTTCCCGAGAAAGTCCACCAGGTCCTAGCGCTGAAATTCTTCTCTTATGCGTGATCTCAGAAAGTGGATTAGTTTGATCCAAGAATTGTGATAATTGGCTCGTTCCAAAATAGGAATTAATCACAGAGGACAAGGTACGCGCATTGATCAAATCAATCGGCGTAAATACCTCGTTATCACGAACGTTCATACGTTCGCGTATTGTCCTAGTCATTCTAGCAAGACCAACACCAAATTGTGCATACAATTGTTCTCCAACAGTTCGCACACGACGATTAGCCAAGTGGTCAATATCGTCCAACTCTGCCTTTTGGTTAACCAAACTAACCAAGTACTTAACAATTGAAATAATATCATCCTTTGTCAATACCAAAGTATCTTTACTGATATCCAGTTTCAATTTTCGGTTAATCTTATATCGGCCTACTTCACCAAGATTATATCGCTTATCAGAGAAGAAAAGCTTATCAATAATACCACGCGCTGTTTCTTCATCGGGTGGATCTGTACCTCTTAATTGTCTATAGATTTGAGTAACCGCTTCAATTTCTGAAGATGCAGGGTCTTTTTGGAGGGTATTATAGATAATAGAGTAATCCTCCTCAAGATCTTCTTTTTGAAGAATAATCGTATCTGCATCCGTTTGAGCGATCAAATCGATATTTTCTTCATCAAGCACCACATCTCTTTCGAGAATGATTTCGTTACGTTCGATCGTAATAACTTCTCCCGTATCCTCATCCACAAAGTCTTCAGTCCATCTTTTCAAAACCCGAGCAGAGAGTTTTCGTCCAATGGCATTCTTTAACGATTGCTTATCTGTTGGAATCTCTTCGGCTAGATCAAATAAATTCAAGATGTCTCTATCTGAATCAAAACCAATAGCCCTCAATAAGGTCGTTACCGGGAATTTCTTTTTTCTGTCAATATATGCATACATGACAGAATTTATATCAGTTGCAAATTCCATCCAAGCGCCTTTAAAAGGAATCACTCGGGCAGAATAAATTTTAGTTCCATTAGGGTGATAAGTCTGGCTAAAGAATACACCAGGTGATCTATGTAATTGAGAAACAACAACTCGTTCCGCACCATTAATCAAAAAAGTTCCTTTATTGGTCATGTAAGGAATATTCCCGAGGAAAACTTCTTGTTCAATTGTCTGAAAATCTACGTGTTCTTCATCATTACAAGACAACCTAAGTTTAGCCTTGAGTGGAACACTATAAGTCAACCCTCTCTGCATACATTCTTCAATAGAATAACGAGGTGGATCAACAAAATAGTCAATAAATTCTAATAAAAATATATTACGTGTATCCGTAATAGGAAAGTTTTCCTGGAACACTTTAAATAGTCCTTCATCACTTCTATTCTCAGGCGTAGTTTCTAACTGAAAAAATTCTTGAAAAGATTTAATCTGAATTTCCAGTAGATCCGGATATTGATTTGGTAATTTAATTTTGCCGAAATGGATCCTATTAGTTCCGGCATTATTTACGACTCCGTTTGATGTCATATTTTAAAATTTATTTGGCGTAATTTGTAAAATAAAAACCACTGTTTTAAATAAAAAAAAATTAAAACAGAAACGAAAATAGGCTTAACCCACCAATGGTCGGTTAAGCCAGATATCATTTGTTTTCAGGCTTAAGTTCTGAAATTAAGCCTTTCTGAAAATCGTCAAATTACTTAAGTTCAACCGAAGCCCCTACTCCTTCAAGCGTAGCTTTGATGGATTCTGCTTCAGCTTTAGATGCACCTGCTTTCAATACTGTAGGAGCTGCATCAACTAAGTCTTTAGCCTCTTTCAAACCAAGGGCTAATAAATTTTTAACTTCTTTAACTACGTTAAGTTTGCTTGCACCAGCTGAAGTTAAGTGAATATCGAATTCAGTTTTTTCAGCTGCTGCTTCTGCTGCACCACCACCAGCTACTGCTGGACCTGCTACTGCTACAGCTGCTGCTGCTGGTTCAATACCATATTCATCTTTCAAAATCTGTGCTAACTCGTTAACTTCTTTAACAGTTAAATTTACTAATTGTTCTGCGAATGCTTTTAAATCTGCCATGATATAATGGTTTAATAATTTTAAGTTTAATAAAAATTCGTTAATGTTGGAAGCTATAACGTAACATTTAAAAAATATATTCTTAACCTCTTTCTTCTAAGGTCTTGAGTAAGCCTGCGATAGTAGAACCACCGGATTTCAAGCCGCTGATAACATTCTTTGCAGGAGATTGAAGGAGTGCAATCACATCTCCAATCAATTCATTCTTAGATTTAAGTTTAGAAAGGATCTCAAGTTGATCATCTCCAAAGAAAACATCAGAATCGATATAAGCAGCCTTCAAAATGGGGCGCTCATCTTTACCTCGGAAATCTTTAATAATGATAGCAGGTAATTTGCCATCTTCTGAAAACAATACAGTACTCTGTCCCTTAAATGCTCCAAAGATAGCTTTAAAGTTCTTTGTATCTGCTTGCTCATCCATAGCTTTGATTGCAAGTGTATTTTTGATGGTTTTAATCTCAACACCTTTTTCAAAGCAAATTCTACGCAATTTATTGATCTTCTCTACTGTGAGTGAAGATGCGTCAGTTACATAGAAATATGATGAATTATCAAATTTTTCTTTTAATTCCTGGATCAATAAACCTTTATCTGTTCTTGTCATTTCTTATTATTTAAAGGGTTTATTTAATATTTTTTGTATCAACAGCAATACCTGGACTCATGGTACTAGCAATACTAACTGCTTTCATGTACGTTCCTTTCGCCGTAGATGGTTTCATCTTTTCAAGCGTAGAAATGAGTTCTAATGCGTTTTCAGCTAATTTATCCGCCGAAAAAGAAACTCGTCCAATTGGTGAGTGAATGATACCATACTTATCAACACGGAAAGAGATTTTACCAGCTTTTACCTCTTCAACGGCAGCACCAACATTAATGGTAACTGTACCAGTCTTAGGGTTAGGCATCAAACCTCTAGGTCCTAAAATACGTCCGATTTGTCCGATTTTTGCCATCACGTTAGGCATAGCGATAATCACATCCACATCAGTCCATCCTTGACTGATCTTCGTGATATATTCATCCAAACCAACATAATCAGCACCAGCTGCTTTAGCTTCAGCTTCCTTATCAGGAGTACATAACACTAAAACTCTTTTAACTTTACCTGTACCGTGAGGAAGCGTAACGGTACCACGAATCGCTTGATCAGCTTTACGAGGATCGACTCCAAGTCTAACGTGAATATCAACCGACGCATCAAACTTCGTCGTGTTGACTTCTTTCACCAAATCAGTAGCTTCTCTAAGTGTATAGAACTTAGTAGAATCCACTTTCTCATTGGCTACTTTTCTTTTTTTACTTACTTTTGCCATAAAATAAAATTTAAGGTACCAGCGTCAATATTAAAGATTGACTCCCTTACCAGATTAAAAAAAATTAATTTTCTTCAACTTTTGCTTCACTGCCCCAAGGTGCATCACCTGTAACAGTAATACCAAGGCTACGAGCAGTACCCGCAACCATTCTCATTGCAGATTCAACAGTAAAGGCATTCAAATCCTTCATTTTGTTTTCTGCAATATCTCTTACCTGATCCCAAGATACAGATCCAACCTTATTTCTATTAGGTACTGCAGAGCCTACTTTAACTTTGGCTACTTCCAATAACTGTGCAGCTGCAGGCGGAGTTTTAATAACGAAATCAAAAGATTTATCCTTATAAACAGTAATAAGCACAGGTAACAATTTACCTTGCTGCTCCTGAGTTTCGGCATTAAATCTCTTACAAAACTCCATAATATTCAACCCCTTCGAACCTAAAGCAGGTCCAACGGGTGGTGCTGGATTTGCTTGTCCTCCTTTCACTTGGAGTTTTACATACGTGGATATTTCCTTTGCCATTTCAATTTAATATTTAATTATTGATAAATTTAGACCTTAGGGAAGCATCACATTTGATCTAAAGTCAATATATTTTATTAGGCCTGTTTTTCGACTTGCATATAATTCAATTCGACCTCAGTACCTCGTCCAAAAATCTTAACAATTACTTTTAATTTTTTCTTATCCTCATTGATCTCCTTAACATCACCGACAAAATCATTAAATGGTCCATCTATAATTTTAACGGTTTCACCCACTATAAATGGCTCAATCAATGCAGCAGTAACTTCTTGAGACTCATCTACTTTACCTAACATACGATTGGCTTCTGCCTGCGTCATAGGTATCGGAGATGTCTTCCCAAGAAAGTGAATCACATTAGGGATATTATTTATAACCTGAATAATCTCACCGGAAAGTTTCTTAGAAACGACTTCGAGTAAAATATAACCAGGTAAAATATTCCGTTCAAGAATAACCTTTTTACCGTTCCTAATTCGATATACTTTTTCAGTAGGAACCAATATCTGAGTAACAATATCACCCCATCCTTCGCGTTGAACCTCAAGTTCAATACGTTCTTTAATCCCCTTTTCTTTGCCGCTTACCACACGGAGTGAATACCACTTTTTAACTTCAGACATGTTGACTAAAAGTTTATATTAAAGGTTGTAAATATACTGTAAAACGGTATTTGCAATAGCATCAAAAAAATAAATAATCAAGGAAAGAATTATCGTTGCAATGATAATTAATCTAGCACTTGAATACAATTCTGCCCAAGTTGGCCATGTAACGTGATGAATCAATTCATCATAACTTTCCTTAATATATAATTTAATATTATCCATGACGTCATTTAGTTTTTATCTGATAAAATACAGATTTAAAATTAAAAACTTTAGCAGGGATGGCAGGGCTCGAACCCGCAGCCTACGGTTTTGGAGACCGCCACTCTACCAATTGAGCTACATCCCTATCTTTCTGAAAACAAAAAATTAAGTGCAATATAAATACGCACTTAATTTTTTGTTTTTATAGCAAATCAATATGATTAATCAAGAATTTCAGTTACCTGACCAGCTCCTACTGTTCTACCACCTTCACGAATCGCGAAACGTAATCCTTTCTCCATCGCAATTGGGTTGATCAATTTAACTTCAAGAGAAACGTTATCACCTGGCATAACCATTTCAACACCTTCTGGTAAAGTAACGTCACCTGTTACGTCTGTTGTTCTAAAGTAGAACTGAGGTCTATAACCGTTAAAGAATGGAGTGTGTCGTCCACCTTCGTCTTTGCTAAGTACATAGATCTCACATTTGAAATGAGCATGTGGCTTAACAGAACCTGGTTTGATGATAACCATACCTCTTCTGATCGCTTCTTTATCAATACCTCTTAATAAGATACCAGCGTTATCACCTACTTCACCTCTTTCAAGGATCTTTCTAAACATCTCTACACCTGTTACTGTAGAAGTTAATGGTTTTTCACCTGGTTTCATCATACCGATGATTTCAACAGGATCACCTGTATTAATAACACCTCTTTCAATTCTACCAGTAGCAACAGTACCTCTACCTGTAATAGAGAATACGTCTTCAATAGGCATCAAGAAAGGCTTGTCGATTTCTCTTGTTGGAGATGGAACGTATGCGTCAACCGCAGCCATAAGATCCATAATCTTTTGCTTACCTTCTGCATCACCTTCCAAAGCTTTAATAGCTGAACCTTGGATGATTGGTGCATTATCACCATCAAATTGGTAAGAGCTCAATAAGTCTCTCAACTCCATTTCAACTAGTTCAAGAATTTCAGGGTCGTCAACCAAGTCAACCTTATTCATAAATACTACGATTGCAGGTACACCAACCTGTCTTGCAAGAAGGATATGCTCTCTTGTTTGAGGCATAGGACCGTCAGTAGCAGCACAAACTAAAATTGCACCGTCCATCTGAGCAGCACCGATAATCATGTTTTTAACATAGTCGGCGTGTCCTGGACAGTCCACGTGAGCATAGTGTCTGTTTTCTGTTTCATACTCTACGTGTGAAGTATTAATCGTAATACCTCTTTCTTTTTCTTCGGGTGCTCCGTCGATTGAATCATAATCTTTCTTTTCAGCATATCCCATCTCTGAAAGCACGAAAGTTATCGCTGCAGTAAGTGTCGTCTTACCGTGGTCAACGTGACCAATAGTACCGATATTTACGTGTGGTTTTGTTCTAACGAATGTTGATTTAGCCATCAGTGAAAATTTTTCTAAACTTAATTATATTAGTAAAAAAATGATAAACAAATATGTTGAGCCAATGAAGGGACTTGAACCCTTGACCCCTTCCTTACCATGGAAGTGCTCTACCACTGAGCTACATCGGCCAATTAAACCCTTGCGTTATAACTCAGCATCTTAATTAGAGCGGAAGACGAGACTCGAACTCGCGACCCTCAGCTTGGAAGGCTGATGCTCTACCAACTGAGCTACTTCCGCAATACTTCTATCCACTTTCAAAGAGAATCGTGGGGATCATAGGATTCGAACCTATTCAGCCTTAGACAACAGATTTACAGTCTGCCCCGACTCTCCAACTTCGGCGGATCCCCTTTCTTAAAAGAGCCGGTGGAGGGATTCGAACCCCCGACCCCGAGATTACAAATCACGTGCTCTGGCCAACTGAGCTACACTGGCTTATTTTTAATAAAAAAACTATTCAATACTTAAAAACTTTCGAATACTTTTTCCAAAAAGCGATGCAAAGGTAATTCATATTTTTGAACTAAAAACATTTTTTAAAAAATATCAAAAAAATTCAATTTTCTTATTTAGCTAACCTAAAATACTGATTAATAGTAATTTATAAAGTTAAAAAATAAAACATTTTTACTATTTTATCTAAAAACCTTTTGCTTACCTTTACACCTATATCCCAACTCTATTATATATAAGTTAACCAGCAAATTCATGAATAAAACAATCATTTATTATTATTGTTCCTTTTAAGAACGTAAGAAGATGACACATATCGTGTTTATGCTTATTATTTACTATTACGATTAATTCATATAAAAAAACAAAAAATCTTTTACCGCTATGGCTTTTAATGATATAGACAATTTGCCTATTTACTGGAGTGATCACGAAGATATCAGCATGAAATTATATGATCGATTTGGTGATGAATTTAACGAATCCAAAATATACAGAATTCGCTTTACAGATTTGATGGAATGGGTTCTTGAAATTCCTAATTTTGCGGATACTCGTGAAAATTGCAATGAAGGCCACCTTGAGCAAATTCAGACGCTTTGGGTCTATGAATGGAGAGATAATCAATAAATTATGGATCATGCGCTTTTTGACCATATCACTACCCTAGTTTTTGATGTGGATGGTGTCTTTACTAACGGTGAAGTTATCGTTATGGAAAACGGAACCTTTATTCGTACAATGCATACCAGAGACGGACAAGCTTTGGTCTTGGCGATGGAGGCAGGTTATAATATAGCTATTATGACTAAGGGATATTCAGAAGGTGTCAGAAAAAGGTTTGAGATATTAGGTGTTAAACACATTTACGACAAACTATCTGAAAAATCTTCTACTTTTGAAGCCTTCCGACAAGAGTTTGGTCTCGATAAATCAGAAATCTTATATATGGGCGATGACATCCCGGATTTAAGCGTCTATCCATTGGCTGGTATCTCTGTATGTCCTGCGGACGGAGCTCCCGAAAACCTTGAAAGAGCCATGTACATTACCGCTAAAAAAGGTGGGCAAGGTTGTGTCAGAGAAATTATCGAAAAAGTAATGAGACAGCAAGGTCAATGGAATTTCTAAAAATTATTAAAGATTACATATTGGTTCTCAGACCTGTAAATCTATTAATAATTTGTGCTACGCAGTACTTTATACAGTATTTCATCATCGTACCCGACGTAGGAGCCGTTACTTTAAAAGGTAATTTGTTCGGTTTATTTGTTCTTGATACCCTGATTATCGCTGCCTCTGGGTACTTGATTAACGATATTATAGATCAACAGACCGATCAGGTTAACAAACCATCCAAACAGTATATTGGCAACCATATATCTGAAGTAGCTGGTTATATATATTATATTGCATTGCTAATAATTGGTGCTATGCTGTCTGTTTATATTGCCTATCACACAGATACGTGGAAATATTTATGGGTATATCCATTTGGAATCTGGAGTATGTATCTCTACTCGAGGTTTTTTAAAAGTATGGTTTTAATCGGAAATATCTTCGTTAGCCTATTTATTGCGGGAGTTATCGGAATCTTAGGTTTTGCTCAATTTACCAAGGGATATGCGATTAGTAGTCATTTAAGAGTTTTGCTCATGGCTTATATGGTCTTTATGTTTTTACTAAATTTAATTAGAGAATTGGTCAAGGATATTGAAGATACTGAAGGCGATTTGAAAGCCGGGATCATTACCTTACCTTTAAAATGTGGCATTCAGCCTACAAAAAATGTGATTATCTTGCTAATCACATCCTTATTAATCACTCTGGGTTATTGGCTAATTATATTTAGGTCAGGTTTTTCTATTTACTACAATTTGCTGATTATCATCGGCATTATGTTCCCACTGATTTTTCTTATTTTAAAAATTCAGAAAGCGAAAAATAAAGACGATTACAAACAAGTTAGTTTTTTGATTAAAATTTTGTTGATTTTAGGATTAATAAGCATTCTATTCATTACCTAGAAATATGGAAATATTTAAAGATAAAAAGATTATATTAGGGTCTAAATCTCCACGTCGAAGCCAACTTCTTCACGATGCAGGATTTGAATTTGAGATTAGATATCAGGACGTTGATGAAGATTTTGCATCAGATATACCTCCTATAGAAGTAGCAGAAATGCTCGCTAAAAGGAAAGCCGAAACCCTACAAAAAACACTACATCCGAATGAAATCTTGATAACGGCAGATAGTGTCGTTATACTAGATGATGTCATTTACAATAAGCCTAGCAATAAAGATGAAGCTATCGCTATGTTAACGGTGCTTTCTAATCGGGAGCATTGTGTTGCTACGGGTGTTTGCCTTGCTTCTTTACAAAAAATGCAGGCTTTCACTTCATTGACCTATGTGGCTTTCGATCCCATGAGTATGGACGAAATAACATATTATATAGACCGTTTCAAACCTTTCGACAAAGCCGGCTCTTATGGCATTCAAGATTGGATCGGCTTGTGTAAAGTGAACAGCATACGTGGTAGTTATAGCAACGTGATGGGCTTACCTATTCGGGATCTATATCAGGCTTTGATTCGATTTATAGAATAATAACAGATTTTTCGGATTTCAATCAGATATTTCCTTCTTTTCGAGAATAGGCGGTTTCGTCCAATGTTCCGGAAGATTATCAGACGACAATAAAGCAAATGCCGACGATATTCCTCCCAAGTTTGGAACACTATGGATATACACGACCTTAGCAATTTTATAATAACGAATTGCATACGAACACATGACACAAGGCTCGTGCGTCGTATATAAGGTGCAATCCGATAAATCCTTCGTTTTCAGCGACCTAACGGCATTTCGTAAAGTTTCTATTTCAGCGTGACAAGTGATATCTTCCTTGGATTTACTTGCTTCCATTCCTTCGGCGATGGCAATGCCATTTCTTACAATAATGGCACCTCCAGGAGGATTTCCCGATTGTGCGGCTTGTTCACCTAACCTCAAACATTGTTCTAGAAATTCGCGATCCGTCATGAGTGCTTTTTTGAATAGTAAAAGGTATCCAAACTCTTTTTAATGATACCCAACAGTATCTTAATTTCTTTTTTTTGAGTTCGGAAAGACAAAACAGCGATTCTCAGCCAAAATTCATGATTGATTTCCGTAGAAGAAATGAAAACGCGCCCGTCATCATGAATCTGAGACAATATTTTTTTATTGAAAGCATCGCGGTTCTCATCACCTGTATTGAATCTAAAAATAGCCACAGTTAAATCCGGATGATTCCCTAATTCAAAGCCCATTTGCTTGATTTTGAAACAAAAATATTGGAGCAAGTCCAACTTTTCGTTGAGTGCCTCCTCAAAAGCCTTCACGCCATGAAGTTTAAGTGGAATCCACATTCTTAAGCCTCTAAAGTTACGGCTCATTTCTGGTGAAAGCTCGGTAGGCGACCATTCTTGATGCCAATCGCGAGTATCCTGCATATAACCGGCTTCATAACTATTGGCTTCAAGCAAATGGTGTACGTCTTTTACCATTATAATCCCTGATCCATAGGGCAAAAACAAGCCTTTATGCGGATCTAGCACGATAGAATCAGCACGTTCGATTCCTTTTAGTTTTTGCTTGCCATAGGTAGTCAAAATAAAAAAGCCGCCATAAGCAGCATCAACATGTAACCATAGATTCATTTCAGCAGCTACATCAGCAACTGCATCCAATGGATCAACTGCACCAACATCAGTAGAGCCTGCATTAGCAATAATCAAAAAGGGATACAAGCCGGCTTTGGCATCACTTTCGATCTGATATTTCAGAGCTGAAGCGTCCATCCTAAAGTTATCGTCCATATCCACATATCTCAAGATGCATTCTTCTAACCCAATGACTCGCAACGCCTTAATGATGCTATGATGGCTTTGTGTGGTCGTATAAATCACAGCCTGAGTGACATTTTTAGAATGGATACCTTTGGCAATGCGAGCGGTAAATAAGCCGATCAAATTGGCCAAACTGCCACCTGATGTTAGGTTGCCACCAAATCCTTCTTGATAACCTAAAGTCTTGCCAACCCAATCTATCAAAGCATTTTCCATCCGAACAGCGCCTGGTGATGCAAAAAACACACCTGCGTAACGATTGGTAACTGCTGCTATATAATCTCCCAATGCCGCTGTATAGATTCCTCCTCCCGGTATATAACCGAGATGTCCTCCTGAAGCCGGGTTTAGACCGGTACGATCTACCCGATTAACCATGAGTTGAAGCATCTCTTTGAAAGACTTTATATCGCCATCTATTTCGAATTGATGATCTTCGGCCGTTTTATCGTATTTACCAGCTACATAAGCGGGTTCGTCTGACAAGGCTTCTAAAAAATCGTCCGTATATTCTATTAATTCCTTTCTAAGCGCTTGCCTTTCCGCTTTTGAAGGCTCTAATCCATATATCATAATTTTCACTTTTATACGCTTCAATAACCAAATAAAACTACTTATTGAAGCATTTATAATCGATACATCATTTAAACAAGGTATTCTACGCTTATGTTGAAACCTATCCTAAAATCCAGTCATCATTAAGCCCAACTTCGCCATTGATAGCAATCAAGCGTTATCATCGGGAAGGAAGCCGGCAAGTAAGTCAAATATTTTATTGTCCACGATTTTGGCACCAGATTCGGCCATTTTAAACAATTCCACATTTCTACTCCCATGGTAGGGTTTGACTTCTCTAGAGATGCTAAATTTATCGGCCATTTTGGGTAAGGCGTCGATCATGGCCTCTACTGAATCAAAATCTGCTTCGCTTTCCAACCAGATCAGTGTAATCGCAGCAGCATCACATTTGAAGAGCATTAAATTATCACCATTAAAAAATTCTAGATATTTGATTTTTTCAATTAAACTTTCAAAAATAAAATCACTAAAATCTGTAAATATTTTGTCCGCTTGTTCTTTTTGTTCCGATTTTAACCGATCCCATGATGGCGCATCTAGGCCATTTACCGCTAAAAAACGGATAAACTCTGTTTTAAATCCGGTCTGCTCCTCTTCCGTCAACAATCTATATTTCATATTCTAAACTTTATCTGCTTTTGAGACAAACAACTCGTCGCTCATTTATCTTGTAAATATAAGGATAAGGTTTAGAAAAAGCATCATATCCATATAAAAAAGTTAATCGATGAAACAATCCATTCAAAATAAAAACTTCGTAACGCTTTTAGTGTTTATTTTTACAAATTATACTTATTTGTACTTTATAAAATCCTATTTACTAATAATTTTGTTTTAGAATTGTGCATAATATTCTATTTTTGCCGGATAATTCTATAGCTTTAAATCATCATGGAAAATAATAACCATATCCATATCAACTTACACATTTCGAAGGAAGGAATCAATCAATTTTTGAATGATTATATGCAGCAATACAGCCAGCATAAAATAGAATCCGAAAGTTATGAAATCACGCTCAACAAATCTAAAAGCACGGACTTGAACATTCAAGCATCGGAAAATGCGCCTTCAGTGATTGTCGATATACCTTTAGATTTTACATTTTACAAAAAAGCCGGATTGTTTTCAGTAGAAGGAGAAGGCGGTATTTCAGTTCGCGTAGAAATAGCTTATGACATTCATGCGGATTTGAGTTATAGCACAAAATGTACTTTATTGGATCATCAATGGACACAAAAGCCCATCGTCCACTTGGGCACGCTCAATATACCAGTTGAGATATTGAGTGATTGCATCATACACTTCATGAAAGAAGGCGTGCTAACAAAATTGGATGATGTGATTCAAGAACAATTGGATTTAAAGGCTATGATTCAAGCACAATGGCTTCAATATGCGTCCAATTTTCTATTGCTACTCAATCCAAAGGTATATTTTAACGCAGATTTAAAAAGGATTACCAGTCTCTATTTAAAATCCGATTCGACACATCTCAATTTGGATTTATATTTTGGTATGGACATCAAATTATCCGATCGACCGCTCGACATTTTGCCAGAATTTAATCCAAAATTCGGATGGATGACCGAGCAAGTACAGCATTCAATCCAAGAAGTACATGGTGCATTTTCATACAAGAGTCTTGCTAAATTAATATTATCTGAAATTAACGAAAGAGAAATCGGTGGTAAAAAAATATTTCTTGATAGTATCCATATCGCAAAAAGTGCTCATTTAGAGATTAAAGCCAATATGGATTCTCCGTTTGAAGGGATTATAACCATAACTTGTATTCCAGTACTGGATGCGGATACGCAAAAAATAGATTTAAAAGACCTACATGTCAAAGTTAGTGCAAATAACATCATTTATCGAATGGCTTCACCGATTATTGAAAGCGGAATCTTAAAAAAGCTTCAAGAAGTGCTACCGTTTGCACTGTCGCCGATTGCCGATACCTATATTAAAAAGGTACCAACCATTCAATTATTCAACAATCGAATATCTCTTATTCCTAGTCTAAAAACGACAAAACTAGAATCCTTTCAACTTCATGAAGACCACCTGAGTTTAATCATGCTAATTGATAACCCCGAAGTAGGTATCGTCGCTTAAAACAATTATAATGAAGAAGATATAGAAGACTCGTCTTCAGAAGCAGACCTTGCTTCTTTACTCATTTTCCCTTTATACATTTGTACAACGAGCGAGGAATTGAGTTCAAAGCCTACTAAAAGAATCAAAGAATTAAATTGAAACCAAACCATGATGACGATCAAAGCTCCGATGGAGCCATAAATCTCATTATATCTACCGAAATTATTAATAAAATAACTAAATCCCAACGAGGCCAAGAGCGTAAAAATCGTCGCCATAATCGCTCCAATATTAATAAAATTGATCCTTCGGTACATCGATGGCCCAAATGTAAAAATCAAGCTAATACCTGTATAAATCAGAAGAATTGATACAAACCAATTAAAAAAACTAGCCAAACTCAGTAAGCTTTCGGGAATATTAAATTCGGTTCTAATCCAATTGATAATCTTTCCTTCTACAATGGTAATGATCAAAGAGACGACCAGCAATAAGAGTAAAATCGTGGTAAGTGCCAAGGCGATTAATCGTGATTTCCACCAAGGACGCGTTTTATAGACCTCATTAAACGACTTATCAAAACCCTGCATGAGCGTCAACATCCCATTGGAAGAGAAGAACAAAGCCAAGACCGCACCCAAAGACAATAAGCCATCTCGCTTGATCGATGTGATATCATAGATGATCGAAAAAATGTAATTGTGGGCATTTTCAGGAATGACACCTTCCAATTGTTGACTTAACATCAAGGTATAATCCTGAACAACCGGAAACATAGGCAATAAGGTAAAAAGAAAAATGATAGCTGGAAAGATGGACAAAAACAAACTAAAAGCCACAGAATTAGCCCTTGTGGATACATTATCTTGTTTAATCTCTTGAATAACAAAAGACAAAACGCTATAGATCGTAATACCACCAAATCCTGGAGGACTATACGATTTCGACCATTGGATTATAGTTTTGATAAATGGCAAATCCAAGAGGAAATTAATGATTTTATTGCTTCTTGGTTCCAAAATATGGTTTCAATTTTTGCATTAAAAAGTCCGGGCACGACATCGTCTTCTGATTATCCATATTGACGAAAACCAATTTTACGGTTCCTTTATGTATCAGGACTTGATTTTCATTAAAAATCTCACTATTAAAGGTTATAATGCGACTTGGAAGATCATTTAGCGTGGTTCTAATCGTCAACGCTTCATCATAACCGGCCGGCAAGATGTATTTAGATTCAACAAATGCTACCGGCATCATGATCCGAAAATCGTCTTCCATTTCCCGGTATGTGATACCTAAACTTCGCATGAGCTCTACCCTACCTATTTCGTATAAAATGGGATAATTCCCATAATACAAATAGCCCATTTTATCAGTGTCAGCATATCTGACGCGCCATGTACATTCCCAACTATACACCTTTATAGGATTGTATTATAATAAATCGTGTATCGGTTCTCGTACAATCGGACATGTCATACAATGCGATCCTCCACGAGCTCTAGACAATTCATTAGATGGTAGATTGATGATGGTCTTTTCTATCGTATCCGGATTGATACTGCCATTTTTAACACCTTCAATGAAATCGATGGCGTGAACAATAGAATATCCCGCCTGTTGAAGCGCCAAATCCGTTTTAGGATTGCGATCATAAGCAATGGCTACACCCGGACGTACTGCAACGAGATTGCAACCATCTGTCCATTGTTCTCGCTCTTGATAAGGAGATACACCTTCCCCTGCAAAAACAAATTTGAAGTTTTTATTGATTTCATGGGTAAAGAAATTGCGCACGGAATCGTAGATGGCTTCACTACCATTTTTTCTATGCACGATCACATTCGAACTAATCCCATCATAAACTGTCGGTTTATAACAAACCATTTCGTCATGATTGATCACAGTAAACAAGGTGTCGATATGCATGCAAGCGCGATCGTCGGGTATATTAATCTGAACAACATTTTTAGTAAGGTTCTTTGCAAATAAAACCTCTGTCAGACTTTTTATCGCATAATCCGTCGTACGTTCAGAGCAACCAATGAGGATGTAATCGTCATTTAACATCATCACGTCGCCACCTTCGAGCGAAACCACTTCTCCTCGCTTAGATGGTGGAAATTTATCTAAATGATTGAGGTTGATAATCCTGCCTTCTTCATCCAAATGCTTGAAAAATGGATGTGCATAAAATATAAATCGAGTCAATAGGTTCTCTCTATATCTCGCTATTTTAGCCGCTTTAGTGATAATCACGTGTCCTTTGATTACGACTGCAATATCTCTAGTAAATATAAAGTTAGGAATCGGATCAAAATATATATGGTCTTCATCTTGATGATAACCTGTAATCAACAATTTAGTTAGAGATTTGGCATCTAAGGCCATCATAAAATCTTTATCAGTGAGCGGCAATTCTTCATAATCGACGATTTTATCGATCAACTCTTCCTTTACATCCGGGCTAGCTTCCAAGCCTTCTTCTATCAATCTCTCTGTATCTAGCACGTTTTCCTTGCCAATCAGATGTTGTAATACCCTTCTAAAAACATCATGTTCCTCTTTCATCTGAGGTAGGTGCACAATATCATCAAAAAGCAATTCTGCTGCTTTTTTGGGTGAGATCCTTGCTATACCTTCATCAGGTCTATGTATAATTACTTTCCTTAATGGATTTACTTCCGAATTTACATTTAGCATAAAACTATTTTTAAAATTTGCGCTAAGATACAAAAATGCGCCAAAAGAAAAAAAATGACGCAAAATATTGGATGCTTCGATGCATTCCATCCTAAAAGAATGAAGACTTATTGCAATTATTTAGAAGCTGGAGGAAAAAACGTACTTTTGGCACAAGCACGCATGAAAGAAGATTTTGAGAAGTAAACGGAGTACCATAAGCTAAAGGCATACACTTTGACTGAATGGTAAATCGTAGAAGGAGTATTCTGAGTTATCACAATCTTCGGTTATCGGGATGACCTCATTGGGGAATATTCTTTCTCGGTTTTTGACTCACAGTACTCCGTACTAAGATCTCAAAATAAAAAACTACAATACCAAATTGTCGTTAGACGCCGCAAATATATATAATTACATATTACAAATAAAAATAATATGTTAATTATTTTTTAAAAAAATTCAATATCGTCATTGCGACCCAAACGTTCTACCTATATCTTGTTGACTTTCAATGATGATATACATCTACATTTCACTCATTTATATTTTAGCCTTTGGTTTCAGCATATTGTTTTATTTCTTTATAATCGTTTTTGTTTAAATGAAACATCAATATTTCTTTAGGATACTCATTCTTTAAGTCTTCAATTTTTTTTAAGAAACCATTATATTTTCCACGGCCGAATGGAGTAAAGCCAATTCTTTTTATCTTAAACATTTCACAGTAATCAAAAACTTCATCTATACTTTTCCCATTGATGTTAAACACTTTGGGTCTTCTATCAAAAAAATCCCTTTGTCCCTGATCCAAAATAGAAATTGCGCACATATCAAGATCATCGTAGTACTTCCAAATACTGTCGTGAATAACTTGTAATTTTATATGAGGGTTAATGTTAATTTCCGTATTTGCAGTATCAAGCCTACGCATCTGAAACACTTTTGCATGCCCTTTATGATAGCTTTCTTTTGAAAAAATAAACGGACTTAAATACCTAACATCATCTTCTTTGATTGCTTCAGTAGAATAAGGTAAGTCCATAGATACATGATACATATTAAGATGATAATAATAATTATTCATAATGTGAATATAATGTTCCTTGAATAATGGCATAGCGTAGCCTAAAAACATATCAGAGTTGATTGCATAACTACCACCGCCCTCAAAAAGTCCTTCATTTAAGGACACAAAGCAGTCAATTTTTATACCCTCATTTTTTAGATATTCAATTGATTTAAGGCAATCCATACCTACACAAGTGACCTTCCCGTTAGTAAAGATACTTTTATGATAATTTCTTCTGTCTTTGAAACAATTATCAATTAAAAATATTCTATCAAAATCGAGTTCCTGATATTCAGGTCTATCAGGACCTGATGCAAAATAAACTAAAGTTGTCATGCTGCAATCAAATCTTTGATTGTTATACCATCCCAGTCTTTTTGAATAGGTTGGGCAAGATAATTGGCTAAATTTTTAACAAATACACCAAGTTGCTTTACAGAAAGGTCGATTATTGAAATTCTTATAAATGGTTCATCATTCAATATCAGTTGAAATTTTTCTTCATTATTTGGAATCGACCTATAGGAAATATCTTTTGGAAATTCGTTATGAATTATTTGGTTATTTGAATCTCTTTGATAAATAGTCTTGAATACTTGTTGTTCATTTAATTTTTTAAGTCTATTGTTAATAGTATCAGGTGAGTTTATAAATCTGAATCTATCAATAGATCCTGATTGGTTTTTGATAGTTGTATAGCCCGTAGAAGGAAAATCGCTTTCAATATCAATATTTGTGGGATGGCTAACAGAATTTCTTATGCGAGCTATAAAATTCTGTAAAGTAGGATTTTCATTAAATGTATTCTTAACCCAACATGTAGTATCAATACCCCAAATTGAATCTGAAATCTCTTGGTTGAAAATTGATTCTCTGCGTTCACCTCTAGTCATATTACGAACATATTCATTACTATTAGTCAACAAGTTTTGAAGTACAGTTAAATATAAAGTAGTTTCAAATTTTTCTTCATCAGTAGTCATCTTCTCATACTGAGTTATTATTTTGCCTAATCTAAATGCTATGTCAGCATATATTTGGTTTTTCGGATCTCTGAAGTATTCCATTTTTGTAAAACTGTCTGTATTTTATAAAGTTAAAAATAATTATAACACAAGATAACACAATTTCATCAAATGTACTCAATGAAAGTGGAAAAATGTGGAATGAGCGGAGAAACCACCATAAAACAACTACAAAAGCTACAAAACCACCTACGTCCCAGAAGCTTATCTGTTTCCTTTCGCTCGGTTATGTGTTTTACAAAGCATTTCGCAGTTTTTGATGTCAGTTGCTCCGCCTTTACTCCAAGCCGAAACGTGGTCAGCATCCATATCTTTTAAAGCCCAAATTTTCGTTTTGTTGGCATCGTGTCCGATGGTACAAAGTGAACAATTAGAAGTTCCGTTTTTCTCGGCTTCGGTTGTTTGTTTTGCATAAACCGATTTTTTTGTCGCTTCGTCAAAAACTCGAACGTCTAAAAGTTTGAAGTCGGTCGAACCACCAAGAATAAACTCAAAAACGCCTTTTCTGTTTTTTACATACGAGTCTGCGTAAAGTTCTTTTACTTGCTGAGAAACGGTTTGTGGATTGTACGGCTGTTTTCGATATGTTTCATAAAGTCGTCCCCATTCCAAACCTCGCATTTCGGTTTCAACATCAATAAATACCGTAGAAACCCAATCTATCACGGTATTGAAATACGTTTTGAGTTCGTTGATATTGGTGTCAAAACGATGACGGCTCATATAATCGTCAATTTTTCCTTTGCTTACCCAATTCAACGCACACTCTAAAAATTCTTGTCTGTTGGCACTTCCCGAAACATAAGCACTCCATTTTTGAATGTTGGCGTTTTGGCTGTTGCTAAATTCTTCTTTTCCGAGTGTTACGAAAGTTCCCGAATATACAGCGTTTAAAAGTTCTTGCGAATTGAGCGGAACACCTGCAATATTGATGGTTTTAAACCATTCTTTGATTTCGGGTTCTGTTCCCTCACATTCATAAATGAGCATTTTTGTTTGCAATATTTTTTGTTGCAATTCAGTTGCCAAACTGCTAAAATATTGTTGCATTCCGTTGTCGTCTTGAATTGCAAATTTGTTGGTTACAAATCGTCCAATACTTGTAATTCGTTGCTGTCCGTCCAATACTTCAAATTTATTGCTATCAACTTTGTTGAAGTAAATCAAACCTAACGGATAACCTTTGAGAATAGACTGAATAACGGCAACATCACGTTTTCCGTCTGCATAAATATAGTTTCGTTGGTATTCGGGTTGAATAGTCAAAGTTCCCGAAAGTCCAAACAAACCTTTGCCTTCGAGTTCGTTGTAAACAAATCCCTCGCAAATGTCTTTTATGGTTATGTCTGTTCGTAAATCTGTTTTCATTTTTCGATGTTTTTGTGTTTGATAAGCACTCTTTGATACACTTTTTCCAAAAGACCATTTTTGAAAACTATACCACTTGCGTTTAAGTCATAAGTTCCTGCTTTTTGAAATTTGTCAAGGTAGGCTTGTTTACATTCTGCCGATGTGTAAACTTTTGTTTTTTGCTTATACAAATCTTCGTTTTCGCACATTCCTATAATTTCAAATTGTTCAGGAGAATATTTGTCTAAAAAACTTATAGGTACTCCCATTACACCATCATAATCGCTTGGGATTGCGTCTGTAAATGGAACATTTATAGCATTATAATTGTCGTATTTTTGATATTCTTTCCCTTTAATTTCTTTGTGTCGGCTGAATTTTATGTTGTCTGCCATTGTCATTAATGGCAAAGGTTGATGTCGTCTTCCGTGGTCAATGTTTGTGTACCAAACTGACGGAGAACGCAAATAGACTATTCCGTCAACAGTTCTTGTTGCGGTACTTGGCTTATCTTTTGGGTCAATTTCTTCGGGAGATATAAACAACATATCTTTATTAAAGTGTCGTTCCAACCCATAATCTATTGTCTTTAATCAACGGAAAAACTTCTTTGTAAGTGATTGCATTTTTACTACCAATAATTACAAACTTTTTTTCGGCTTCAACAATCCACGCCAAAAAATCACGAAATAAAGAAAAAGGTGGGTTTGTAATAATGATGTCGGCTTCGTTGCGAAGTTTTTTAATTTCTTCACTTTTAAAGTCGCCATCTCCTTTAAGGTAAGTCCATTCTAAATCATTGATGTCAATTCTGTTATCTCCCGATTTGTCGTGCGTGAGCGTGAAAATTTTTCCGTTTGTTACGGTTTTCTTTTCATCAAATTGTGGGTTATTCGTTTCAAATAGAGTAGGTTGGTAGCCACCTTTGTAGATTTTGCTGTCAGGTGCAAAACTCGTACTGATAAGTTTTTTCAGACCGAAGCGCTCAAAATTTTGGGCAAAATATTTTGTGAAGTTTGACCATTCTGGGTCATCACACGGCAGTAAAATTGTTTTACCACGAAACACGTTTGGGTCGTAGTCCAAATACGCATTTATTTCTTTTTCTATGTCGTGATATTGAGTGTAAAACTCGTCATTCTTTGCATTTTTCGCTTTGGAAAGATTGCTATTCTTCGCTGTTTTGTCTGCCATTTTCCAGTCAGCACACGAAGTCTGAACGGAATTTGTTTAGTCGGACGAAGTTTTGTTTCGGAGCCGGTTCCGTTAGCTTTGCTGCTAACCTACAAAGTTACAAATAATTTCCATTTATCCAAAATAACTGCATCAATCTTATCCAGAGATTTTAGAACCATCCAAAAGACTCAATCAAAAAAACTAAATACACTTATCGCCAAACAAATCTAAAACCGAGATATCTTCAAAATCCAATTGATTGGTCATGATGCTAAAAAGCCCTTCTTTGGCAAAGTCTGTTGTAGGTTGGTAGGCTAGTGCACCGTCCACAAAAAAATCTTAATGAAATATCGTTCTCTTTTCAAATCTCATCATTAAAAATACTCGTCATAGTTACCACTATGCCTGCGTTTTTTGCCTTGATCTTTAAAAAATTAACTGCCATTATTATTTAAGTCTTTTTATTGACGAAGCTCTAGTTTTTCGCAGGTTTCCTAAAACCGCCTATAATACGCATGATTTCCAAATATAATGTGCAAAGTAGTAGTGTGGCTTATATCCTGATGTCGGATCAAGCCTGAATGAAAAGCTGATATTTAGAGTTATTTATAGACACCAACAGCTCTTTGCAACTTAGCATATTAGTTTAAAACAATACGTATTATCATATTTAAATCATGATATCATTATACTGACGACAAAATATAATACAGCTTAAAATTGTCATTTTTTTCTTACCTTTGCAGTCTTAATTTTAAGGATTGATGTTTTTTTGTATTACATCGGCATCAAGAATTGAATTAATATTGTTATACCTTGATACATTTAATAAAAGTCGTTTGTGGCTTCAGTATATAATTTATGTTAAAATCTAGATTTCTTATATATTTTTATTTGCTGAGTGTTGCTTTCCTTGCATCCTGTAAAAAAGACGCTGAAATGAGTACTAATTTCAATGGCAAAACCATTTTATCGATACAATCAGATACCATCTTCTTAGAAGGTGACTTGCGAATTTCTCTAAATGGTGATAGCATTTCAAAAATATTCTATCTTGTTCGGCATGCAGAAAAAGATACAAGTATCGCAGGCGATCCACCATTGACGCAAGCAGGCTATGACCGCGCAGCAAAATTAGCGGATATCTTACGAGGAACACGAGTGGATGCTATCTATACGACGATGACACTGCGGACGATGTACACCGCAGATTCATTGGCCGATATTAAAGCTATGAAGCTCTATCCGTATGACAACAAAACATTAAAAGATATCATCTCCAGCATCAAAGACGATGAAGATATCAATCGAGTTTTAATCGTAGGTCATCAAAATACCGTTCCAGCGATTACCAACACCTTATCGGGAGAGGATATTTTTACGAATATATTTGACGATGAGGATTATGGAAACTTTATCATTGTCATCCTCAATAAGTCCGGACAGCCGACAGTATATACCTTAAGATATTGATTACGATTCAAGCAAGCAAAAAATTAAAATTCTAAATAAAAGCATCATTTATGATTTCACCACGATATAATCCAGAAGAAGTAGAAGGCAAATGGTATCAACATTGGATGGATAAAAAGTACTTCCACTCAGAACCAGACGAGCGAGAAGCCTATAGCATTGTTATCCCGCCGCCCAATGTAACGGGCGTGCTTCACATGGGTCACATGCTAAACAATACAATCCAAGATATCCTCATCAGGAAAGCACGAATGGAAGGTAAAAATGCTTGTTGGGTACCAGGAACTGACCATGCCTCTATAGCAACTGAAGCCAAGGTCGTCAATATGCTTCGAAAACAAGGCATAAAGAAAGGTGATTTAACCCGAGAACAATTTTTAGAATATGCTTGGCAGTGGAAGGAAAAATATGGTGGTATCATTTTAGACCAACTCAAAAAATTAGGTGCGTCTTGTGATTGGGATCGCACTGCCTTTACGATGGATGCCGAAAGGTCTGCCTCTGTGATTAAGGTTTTTGTGGACTTATATAATAAAAACAAACTATACCGAGGCAAACGCATGATCAATTGGGATCCGGAAGCAAAGACCGTACTTTCCAATGAAGAGGTTCTGTATGCAATGGAGCATTCTAAGCTTTATTATGTAAAATATCAGATTGCTGGCAGCAATGAATTTTTAATCATTGCCACAACTCGACCGGAAACCATACCTGGTGATACTGCCGTAGCTGTACATCCTGACGATCCTAGATATAGTCATCTAGCAGGGAAGCGCGTCATCGTACCCATAATCGGGAGAGAAATCCCGATTATCATGGATAGTTATGTAGATATGGAGTTTGGAACTGGTGCGTTGAAGGTCACACCGGCTCATGATGTCAATGATTACGAAATCGGTTTGAGGCATAATCTCGATATTGTCGATGTATTCAATGAAGACGGAACCATGAGTTCTGAAGCAGGAGTGTATTTCAATGAGGATAGATTTATCGTCCGTAAGAAATTTGCCAAAGATCTTGATGCAGCCGGACATTTAGAAAAAACTGAAGATTACCAGAATAATGTTGGTCGTTCGGAAAGAACCAATTGTGTTATAGAGCCGAGATTATCTCTACAGTGGTACGTAGATATGAAAGCACTTGCCGGACCGGCTTTGGAAGCCGTAGCAAAGGATGAAGTCGATTTTTTTCCAAAAAATCAAAAGAATACTTATAGATATTGGATGGAAAACATCAAAGATTGGTGTATCTCTCGTCAATTGTGGTGGGGTCATCGCATTCCTGCCTATTACTACGAAGAAGAAGTCTTTGTTGCAGAAACGGTTGAAGCTGCCTTTTTACAAGCACAAGTTAAGTTTCCAAATATAAAATTAGAAGATTTGAAACAAGACGAAGACGTCCTTGACACTTGGTTTTCTTCGTGGCTATGGCCAATTTCTGTATTTGGTGGCTTTACTTCTAAAAAAGAGTTGGACTACTACTACCCTACTTCTGTCTTGGTGACGGGTTGGGACATCATCTTCCTGTGGGTAGCTCGAATGATTATGGCCGGTTATGAATGGGAAGGAAAGCAGCCATTTAACGATGTTTATTTCACTGGTATGGTTCGGGACAAACAGCGTCGTAAAATGTCGAAATCACTAGGTAATAGTCCGGATGCGCTTAAGCTTATCGAAGATTATGGTGCAGATGGCGTTCGTTTCGGTATGCTATCATGTTCACCAGCCGGAGGAGATTTATTGTTTGACGAAAAACTAGTAGAGCAAGGACGAAATTTCAGTAATAAAATCTGGAATGCGCTTAGGCTGGTACAAGGTTGGGAAACATCAGACAAGCCCGCCACTCATGGTGATACTTTGGCTTATGAATGGATGCAACACAAGCTTACCGCATTAGCATGTGAAGTGGATAAAAACTTTAAGGATTATAGATTGTCAGAGGCTTTGATTAGCATCTATAGTTTCGTTTGGACGGACTTCTGCTCCTGGTATCTGGAGATGGTAAAACCTGAATTTGGTGAGAAAATTGCTGATACAACCAAGCAAAATACCATTAAACTTTTCGAACGGATTTGTTCATTGTTACATCCATTTATGCCGTTTATCACAGAAGAAATTTGGCATGTTTTACAATCTAGACCAGAAGGTAAAGACTGTATCGTGAGTTCTTACCCTGAAGTATCAGCGTATGACCAGGTGCTGATCGATAAAGTCGAGCAACTTAAGGATATAGTGACCAATATCCGAGACATCCGAAACAAAAACGGTATAAAAAATGCCGAAACATTAGATGTGGTCATCGTAAAAACAGAAAGGGCCTCAAATCTAATGGATTTGGAAGGCTGGTCTCAAATCTGTACGAAGCTGGCCAATCTTGCTTCCTTCGCCTTGACGAGCGACGAAAATACGAGCGGTGCCGGGTTTATATCAGGAACAGAAAAATGTATTGTGTTGATCAATCAGGAGTTGGACACAGAAAAAATCCTTGCCGAAAAGACCAAAGAACTTGAGTATCAAAAAGGATTTGTCCAAGCGGTACAGGCGAAACTCAACAACGAAAGATTTGTTTCGGGTGCTCCGGCAGCGGTAGTCGATAAAGAGCGTGCAAAATTAGCCGATGGCCTAGAACGAGTGAGGATTTTAGAAGAAGAATTAAATCGAATGAAGTAATCGTAAAGACGCATTATTAAGTAAAATATTCAAATATTTAGGTAGTAAAACATAAAATAAGGTAGATTTTTATAAATAGCAATCGTTAAATTATCGAGATTTTACACGATTTATAAAAAAAATACCCTAGATTTGTATTTTTAGATTTATCATTGAAGATGTGTTTCCTGCAAAAACAATTTAATCGTCAATCATGAAAACGTTACATAACAAAATCGACGGTCGGATTCTCAAACAAAAAATGAATGCCGACTCAACACCAAGGATGACTATATCCTTTTATCAATATTACCATCTGAAAAACGTTAAAATCTTCAGAGACCATATGTACCTTTTACTGTCGGAAATCGACACTTTAGGCCGGATATATGTGGCAGAGGAAGGAATTAACGCACAAATTTCTATACCAGAATCTCATTTTGAAAAATTGAGAGCAGCCTTAGACACGATTACTTTCCTTGAAAACGTCCGCCTCAACAAAGCTGTAGAAGACAATGGAAAGTCATTTTTTAAATTAGCCATCAAGATTAGACATAAAATAGTCGCGGACGGGTTAAATGACAGTACATTTGATGTAACCAATAAGGGCATCCACCTCAAAGCCGAAGCCTTCAATCAACTCGCTGATGATCCGGAAACCATCATCGTAGATATGCGCAATCATTACGAAAGTGAAGTTGGCCATTTTAAAAATGCGATTCGCCCGGATGTTGCAACTTTTAGAGAAGCTCTACCAGTAGTCGAAGCACTCTTAAAGGATAAAAAGGATCGCAATATTATCATGTACTGCACAGGAGGAATAAGATGCGAAAAAGCCTCTGCCTACTATAAACACAAAGGATTTAAAAATGTATATCAAGTAGAAGGTGGCATTATCGAGTATGCGCATAGAGCCAAAGAGTTAGGTATCGAAAACAAGTTTATCGGAAAGAATTTTGTATTTGATGAAAGATTAGGTGAAAGTATTTCTTCGGATGTTATCAGCAAATGTCATCAGTGCGGAGCAGCTTGTGACACCCATAAAAACTGTGCTAATGATGCTTGCCATCTTTTATTCATTCAATGCGAAGATTGTGCACAAAAATATGGCAATTGTTGCTCAGAAAAATGTCACGATTTCAACATGTTGCCAGATGAAGAAAAGGCCGTAGTCAAAAAGACGCTGACATTCAATGGCAGTAAATTCAGCAAAGGTCGATATAGTGCTTTATACAACCATCCATTATAATTTAACGCATATCATGAACATTCCAATAGGCCAAATTCAAGATTTCTAATGCAATCGAACCACCGTTACAGTAAAATCATTTATGCAATCGCTTTAGCGTCATTCGGGCTAATGGTTTCAGTGTTTGTTTTTTTTACAGCGGGCGGCATAGCATCATTTGAAGAATTAGAAAATCCTAAATACGACCTAGCGTCTGTTATTTACGACGTGCGAGGAGAGGCTTTTGGTAGGTATTATATTGAGGAACGTGTTGCGCTCACTTATGACAAATTATCTCCAGATGTAGTCCATGCATTAATATCAACAGAAGATGTTAGATTTTATAAACATAGTGGTATAGATTTAAGAGCACTATCCAGAGTTGGGTTCAAAACCCTTGCTTTTGGCCAAAAGAGTTCCGGTGGTGGAAGTACCATAACCCAGCAATTAGCCAAGCTCCTTTACGAAAGGCCGAAAACTTCTGGTGTATCCTTTCCAAAGCGCATTTTCACATTAGTGAAATCAAAATTTAAAGAATGGATCATTGCTGTAAAACTAGAACGAGCTTATACCAAGGAAGAGATCTTGGCCATGTATCTCAATAAATTTGAATTTATCAATGGAGCACACGGCATTGAAGCCGCTGCCAATATTTACTTCAACAAATCACAAGCGGATCTGACCATACCCGAGGCAGCGACATTGGTCGGTATGCTTAAAAATCCTAGTCTCTACAATCCAAAAAGATTTCCCGATCGATGCGAAGCACGAAGAAATGTCGTCCTCAACTTGATGAAAGACAATGGATATATCGACAAAAGCACTTTGCAGGCCTTCGAAAAAGAACCATTAGATATGTCATCATTCGTTCGAAAATCGCAGAGTGATGGCCCTGCTCCCTATTTTAGGGCAGAGTTGACGAAATTTTTGCGTACACTTTTTACCAAAGAAAATATAAAAAAAGCGGACGGTTCCGAATACAATATTTATACAGACGGACTAAAAATCTACACAACCTTAGATCTTACCTACCAAAAGTATGCAGAGGAAGCGGTCACTGAACACATGATTAAAAATCAAGATCGCTTTAATAGAATTTGGAAAAACATGGATCCATGGACGTATGACGCAGATAATTATCAAAAAAAATTGAGGGCTTCCATCCTAGAAAGTCAATGTAAAAGTTCGGATAGATATCTTGCGCTTCGCGATAAAATGCTAGGTGCAACGCTAAATAGTATAGCTAGTAAATATTCCGGAATTCCAATGTCGGACAATATCATTAAAACCCTCGATTCTATCTATACGAATCACAAAACTTGGCATCAGGCGACAGAAGCAAAAAAACTAGATGTTTCCAAACAAGGTGAATACCATCGACTTTTAAATGATGATTTGTGGGTATCGTTAAACGCCCAATACAAAAGTCTTCAAGATTCGTTCCAAGCGATTTTCAACCGACCTATAAAGATGAAAGTCTTTGATTACGACGAAGGAGAAAAGGAAGTTGTCATGTCACCGTACGATTCTGTCCGGTATCATAAAATGTTTCTTCAATCTGCTATGATGGTTGTCGAACCAAGTACAGGATTTGTTAAGGCTTGGGTAGGTGGCGTCAATCACAAATACTTCAAATACGATCATATCACCATGCGGCGCTCCGTCGGATCAACGATCAAACCTTTTGTCTATACGCAAGCCATGGCTTTAGCCGGAATTTCACCTTGTCAAGAATTTGAAGACATGCAATATACCATCTCTCCGGCCGATTCAGGGTTTGGCTTAGGAGAAGAGTGGTCACCTGCCAATGCCGAGGAGCGATTTAGTGGCGAAAAGTACAATTTATATCGAGGGCTCCTCTATTCTAAAAACTCAATTACGGTAAGGTTGATTAAAGAATTGGGCACGGTCGAACCGATCAGAGATCTAATGAATAACCTGGGCATAGATAAAAATCTAAGGCTCGAAAATGGTCGATTAGCCGTTCCGGCAGTTCCGTCCATATGTCTAGGTGCTGTTGATTTGACACCACTTGAAATGACTGGTGCTTACACAGCTTTTGCCAATAACGGCTCTTATACACAACCTATTTTCATTTCAAGAATAGAAGATAAAAATGGAAAAGTAATCTATAACGGTATTCCCGAAAGGAAATCTGCCATTAATCCGCTCTACAACTCGGTTATGGTTTCTATGCTTTCGAATAACGTTTCAGGAAGTTCGGGTATGCGTGTTAAATCCAAGATAGGTGGAAAAACTGGAACAACCAATGACTTTGCTGATGGTTGGTTTATGGGAATTACGCCTTCATTAGTAATAGGAGTATGGGTCGGCGGCGATGACAAATGGATTAGGTTTAGATCTATTAGTGAAGGACAAGGCTCTGTAATGGCCAAGCCTATAACGTCTATATTTTTGCAAAAGCTAGAACAAGATAATGACTCTGGATATAATTATAATGAAAACTTCCCAAATCCACCGACAGGATACAAGGAATTGACAGATTGTGGATTATATCATACGGAACGAAAAGCTACGGAAATGAATACTTCGACAGACCAAAAGTCCAAGAGAGAGGTTTTTGACGAAGAATTTTAAACAACCCGCTACATTTATCCCTTATTGTCAGGTAATGAGCGTTTTGCCAACTTCAAAAACAACAATACCATAACCGATAGGAAGAGAATAAACCCAAACATACCAACAGTAGAATCCGTGTGCAATAGTCCCATGGCAGCAGCAGCAAATGCTCCTCCGGTCATCCGCAAAGCACCACTTAATGCAGAAGCCGTACCCGAATTATCTCTAAATGGAACTAACGAAGCAGCGGTTGCATTGGGATTGATGATACCCACCGCAAACAACGTAGAAAATACCGCTACTACTACCCAAATGTAAGATAAGCTTGGCATCCATAAAACCGCTATCAAAATAACCGTGGCAAATATTACTAATACATAGGAAGCTACATTTGCAACTTGAATATAATTAAAACGTCGAGTTAGAATGCCATTTAGATAACTTCCCGAGATCATACCCGAAGCATTGATTGCAAACAACAAAGAGAACGTCGCTTTATCCAAGCCGTAGTAGGTTAAGAATACAAAAGAGGCCGAAGATATATAAGCAAACAAAATCGACATAGACAAACTACCTGCGACCGTATAATAAATGAAATTTTTATTGTCCAAGATTGCTAGATAATTTCGAGTTACAACTTTTACTTTTAGCGGTTCATTGTGCATATATCTGGCAGTTTCTGGCAAAAAGAAATAGATTATAATAGCCACTAATAAAGCAAAAACGGTCAAGAAATAAAAAACAAATTCCCAATCTGCATGAATTAAAAAATAGCTACCAATGCTAGGAGCTATCAATGGAGCCACGCCCATCACCAAGGCTATAGAAGAAAAAGCCCTAGCACGAAAAGCCGGAGGGTAAACATCCGTTATTATAGCCGTAGAGGCCACAATGCCCGCACATGCACCTATCGCTTGAATAAAACGCGCTCCAATCATCCAATTGATAGAGGGAACAATGGTAATAATAAAAGCCGAAATGATATATATAGAAAGGCCGATCAATAAAGGTTTTTTTCGTCCGTACTTGTCCACAATAGGACCATAAACCAATTGCCCTAAAGCTATTCCCACAAAATAAGAGGTCAACGTAAAGGTAACTTCTCGCTCTGTCGTATGCAGGCTTTCAGCAATTCTTTGGAATCCCGGCAAATACATATCAATCGTAAATGGGCCAATAGCCGCAATGATTCCTAAAATAAATATTAAAAATGTTCTATTAACTCGTGTATTTGCCATATTTTAACTACCCGTCATTCATCAGCTGCATCACGCGAATACAACTAAAAAAACAATGATTCAAAGGAAACAGAAAAAGGATAAATAGGTTTAGTTATTCGATTATAATTCAACAATCAATAATTCGAATACAATCATTCGATACCAATGATTAAAGGAATACCCTATCGTGGAAAACACCATACATACATCATGAATCTACCCAAAATCAAATAAAAGCCCTGATTCTTTTATAAAAAAAGTAAAAAATTAAAAATAAATTTTACATATACAAAAATTTTACTTTATATTTGAACTTCATTATTATTTATCTCACTTCTAAAATCCAAATCACCATGAAAATTTTGATACAATTTCTTTCAGTTTTATTGTTTTTAGCCTTCAACGTGAATTCGACGTATGCCCAGTGGACACCTTCAGGAGGTCCTTTTGGAGGAAAGGTTCAGTGTGTCGTTACGAGTGGTTCAAATATTTTCATGGGGACAAAATACGGTGTATTTCACTCAACCAATAATGGTGCTACTTGGACAGAATCCAATTCTGGATTAACCACAACCAATGTTCAGAGTATGGCTGTCAGTGGTAACAATATATATGCCGGAACATCTAAAGGTATGTTTTTATCCACGGACAATGCTAAAACTTGGAAAGAGATCAGCACCGGGTTGAGTTCAACCTATATTTGGTCTGTAAAGACAAGTGGTCAATATGTCTATGCTGGAACTAATGGAGGTGGCGTTTTCATATCATCCAATAATGGGACTTCATGGGAAGCATACAATACAGGTATCACCAATAAAATCATCTTGTCCCTCGCTATAAACGGTCAAAATCTAATCGCCGGTACTAGTGTAGGAACCTTTGTTTCGTCTAATAACGGTGCTTCTTGGAGTGCTCCTAAAAGCGGAATTCCTCAAACAAAGATTGTAGATTTGATTTATATAGGAAATACGGCATTTGCAGCTAATAATGCTGGTGTTTATGTATCTTCCAATCACGGCAATACCTGGACACCTTCAAGCGCTTCCTTTAGAAATAGTGTTTTATCGCTCTTTGCAAAGGACAATAGTCTATATGCCTTTACAGAAAATGCAGGTCTATTTACCTCAACAAATAATGGTGTAAGTTGGACTTCTATCAATAAAGGCTTGGAAGGCATTCATCAATTATATCTTGCTAATGTTGAATCAAATTTATTTGCTGGATCTTCAGCTGGTGTTTTTGTTTCCTCTAATAATGGTAGTTCTTGGACAGCAACAAGCAGCGGGATGCGGATTACAGAAGCAAAAGCATTATTGACTTTAGGATCATCAATCATAGCAGGAATGGACGGAAGCGGTATCTTTATTAGTACTAATGAAGGTAGTACATGGCAGGCATCCAATACGGGATTAAAAACCCTCAGGATTAATGCACTAGCCAAAGCCGGTAATAATCTATTTGCAGGAACTGCCGGAGGCGGTGTTTATATTTCTACGAACAATGGTCAGTCATGGTCAGAAGTCAATAATGGGCTTACAGATAAAAACATCAATGTAATCGTCACTGATGGTACGACCCTTTATGCCGGAACAGAAGGTAATGGCGTTTTCAAATCTTCGAATAATGGATCAACATGGACCAAAACCGGAAAATTGACCAATGGGCTTATTTTCTCTATGGCAGTAAGTGGAAATACAGTTATAGCCGGAACATTTGGAGATGGCATCTTCATTTCAACGGATAAAGGCGAAAATTGGATCCAAAGAAATTACGGTTTAACCAATAGTTATATCAATGCATTATTAGTAAATGGCAATAAAATATATGCTGGAACGGAGCAAGGGATTTTCATTTCCAATGACAATGGCAATAGTTGGATTAAATCATCCAATGGCTTAGCTAATGCTAGTATTCAAAGCCTTGCAGTCAGTGGCGGTAGGATTATGACCGGAAGTAGAACCAACTTTTTTGTTTCAGGTGACTTAGGTATCAATTGGACCGTATATAATACCGGTTTGCCTGCCAACACTTATACCGGAAGTATAACTAGTACCAATTCGAACCTCTATGCAGGTACTTTAGGTGGTGGAATTTGGCAAATCAAATTAACGCAAATACCAGTCGCTGTTGAAGAAGTAGGTCATGAGCTTGTACCTGCTTTTAAATTACACCAAAATGCACCCAATCCTGTACAAGGAAATACAGCCATCAAATTTGAAATCCCTACGGCCAGTCAAGTAGTCATTGATATCTATGACGAACACGGCAAGGTAATCGATCAAATTGTAAATGAGTATCTACAACCAGGTGTTTATACTACAAATTGGGAATCCAATGATCTTCCTGCCGGTATCTATGTTTATCAGATGAAAGCTGGAAATTATATCCAATCGAAAAAGATGATTATTCAATAATATAATGGAGTTATAATAAAAAAGGAGAAAAGCGTGCTTTTCTCCTTTTTTATTTGAATTGGTAAAAAAAACTGCAATTTATGGCCAAATATGCCAAGGCAATCTAGATAAAATAAGGATTAATCCTAATCCATAAAAAATCATAATCGTCTTAGAAGCTGCCAATGTTCCCAATTGTTTTTTACTCTTTGAATATCCAATCGTTATCAAAGCTAAGGCTATGATATTAATGAGCGGATGCTCTACTGCAAACAATCTTGCGATACTATCCTTCATTGTTGCTCCCGACATATTACTAATCCCAAGTGGAGAAACAAAATAAAGAATCAAGCCTATCAACAATTGCAAATGGCCCATAATCAAGCCTACCAAAGCAAATGTTTTTAATTGGGCTGAGTTTTTCTTACTTAAAAATGAAAAAAGCGCAACAATAGCCGCAATAGCAATACCCAACAATGCCAACCAGGCAAAATGTGAGTGAGAAGTCTTCAATAATGAATACATAATTATAACATTTTAAACTCAGCAAAAGTAGTCAATCTATTTGAATTACCACTTAAAACCACAGAACAAATTGACCTATCTCGTTACTTTTGACTACTTTTTCTCATTCACTTGGATCCGCATACCTTGGCTATGGCTTGAAAACTCAGGTGCATACATACATTCGATAGTCGTGATACCCGCTGAGAAATCGCCTTGATGTACGACACGCAATGGATATTCAAAAACAAACGTACCTTTAGGCAAATAGGAAAAGTAAAAATGGGTCGCCAAATCTTTGGTCGCTTCATAATACCCGAGACCTCCTTGATATTTGTATGAAGAAAGCACATTGACAGGCTCTAGCCCACTTGCGCGCATATCCTTCATATGTACATATTCCATCTCTCGATCCACTACCAATTCGATACGCACATGAAGCTTATCACCCGGATTTAGCACAGATGAAGCTGTAACTTCAACCAACTGATCTCCTTTTGCGGTTTTTTCGACTTTATATATCTTCTTTTTAAGTTTCAAAGGCGTATCTTCAAAGGTCTTAATATTGTCTAAGTCCTCGAAATATTGGTAGTAGGCAGCGCCCCAAGCCACGGATTTATTATTATTCGTTACTTTGAGCGTAGCTTGTTCTTTATGAATATCCGATCCTGTCCATGCCTTCTTAATATATCCAGTACCCGATTCTGTTGCATGGGTTGAAGTATTCAACAATTCATTACCTACGAAGATAACCGGTTCTGTTCCTTCAGTCACCCAATTAGAGATACCACCCTTTTCGCCGTGAATGAGCAAGGCATAAATCGCTGAAGCCGTGCCTTTAGATGTGGACCAATGATTGGTTTGCTTGTTTTTGAGCAACCACATCTTCATACGATCCAATTCTCCCTTATTGGCTTTGGATTCCGAAAACAACTCTATCAAAAGTGCTTGCCTTTCTATCGGCAATTGGTACCAATAATAACCATTTCCTTCATTCCAATACATGCCGAGTTCATCATTCTGGAAGGAACGCTCCCGCAAAGATTTAAGGATTTTATCGACGGTATTGTCTCCTTTTCTAACCATGACTAAGCCAATCATCCCTTGTGCATATAAATTGCGTTTAGTCCAATATTTTTGAGATTGTCCTTGATAATATTGTATGGCCTCTTCTGCAATCGGCAAAGACTTTACATGACTAAAAAATGATTTTACATATAAATAATGGATACTCATATAATCTAAGTGGTCATCATGGAGGTTTCCACCATATTTTTTAATATCTGCTTTCAGCTTTTCATACCTTATATTTAACCCTGTGTCCATATATTTTAAGGCTTCGGAGATAATATCACTCCAATCCGGATCCTGCATATCCATAGCACCCAGATGTATCAAATGGCCGATGTTTTCCAAAATCATCTGTGAGGTATAGAGATTATCGGTTCCTCCTTCTATCCAAGGAAATCCACCATTCGGCAATTGGCGTTCGCGAAGTTTTCTGATGGTCGTCGCCTTTTCATTGCCAAGCCTATTTAGATCAAAGAGAATGGCAATATTCCTTTTTTGCTCGTTTTCAGAAAGAGCTTGACGCACCCATGGAGTTTCTTCAAGCAAAGCCGTTTTTAACTCCTCATTTTTAAATAGATTGCTCACTAATGCGTCTTTATCCGAGTTTTTCCATTGATCAAATACTGCTTTGATTTTAGGATGAGCATTTGCAATGGAAGCGGCCAATACATTGGCATACATGCGATCAATCAGAGCCTGTGTACTTGCACTACTAGATTCTTGAATATATGGCAATGCCTGAATAGCGTACCAAATAGGACTCGCTGTATATTCAAAAGTATATCTAAAATCCTTTTTAGTAACGGAATTATTATCCTTAAAGGCATTAAAACGGAAAGTTCTGGTTGTATTGCCAGAAATCCAAAATGGCATCGTCTCTGTCACAAGCATACGATTGGTAATCACTGGAATTGTATTTTCTTCTGCATCTGAATACCCACCCGAAATGGCTGTCACTCTATAAGTAATCGCATTATACTTGGTATCCGGTACCTTAATTTTCCAATGCACACCTTGCGAAGATCCTTTGGTGATATCAAAAGCGATTTCTAGATCTGATGTGACCAATTCCTTAGTGATATCTTGCATCGTGATGGCATCCCAAAGTTGAATGGATGCCTTGCCTGATAATGATTGCTCACTTAGGTTAGAGATTTTAGCATTGATAGAAGCTAGGTCTCCATCTCGCAAAAACCGTGGTGCATTAGGCAATACCATCAATTCTTTTTGAGTCTGAACATATCGCATATCATAACCGACCTGCAAGTCTGCCGTATGTGCAAACAACATGAGTTTCCATTTAGTCAAGGCTTCATTCATGGTAAAGCTCAAGATTAAATTTCCATCAGCATCGGTTTTGATATCCGGATAAAAAAATACGGTTTCTTTAAGGTTTTTTCTCGGCTGAACCGTTGCGATGTCACTATCTTTAAGGTCTTGTTCCTGTTGGTAGGTCTGGTTAGCTTCTTCTGTTTTGGCAAATATATCTGCCACCGAATCGTTCTCAAAAGAAAAATCTTCAGCCGCTGGTGCCGGCAAAGGTACTGCATTTCCATCCATCCTTCCGGCTTGCTTCATCATAGAATATTCGGCGTCCATTCTTCGAGGTGATAACGTATAAAGGCCTCGATCGAGCAGTCGTACCAATTGAGGATAGACTACGTCTTTGTAATTAATCCGCTCCTTAGGCCTAAATGAATCATCCAGACCATACGAACCTCGATTATAACCAAATCCGGCATTATCCAAACTACCTCTGATATAGCTGGTAGGATAAAAATCCGTCTTCCAATATTGATTTTCAAACTGATCCAGGGAGGCATCATACATTGCGGCAAGGACTTCAGCCATTACCTTTTCTTTATGTAGTCCGGAAATCTTGATATTATATTGCTCCTTGCTTCCCGGCAATGTCTTATCTCTAAAAGTCTCAAAAGTAATTTTCAACTCTTTGTTGCTCCAAGGCACATCAATGTGGCCGGATCTCGAGAACCATCGATTTTCCTTGACATAAAACAATTGATAATTCAATCCACCGCGATAAGCTTCAAGAATCGGGATTGAAATTTTACTATGACGATTGACCGTGAGATTGTAAGTCGTCAAAACCTTGTTATCCTTTTCGAATACCATATGGACGTACATCTGCTTATCGGGTGTCCCTAGCTCAAAAACAAAATCCTCGCCCGGTTGATAATTTTTTTCAGATTTTTTTACAAAGAGAAAGTTAGTCTTAGGAAAAGCTTCCTTGGCAAAGTCCGATACAACGGTATAATCTATACTTTCTATTTCTGTTCCACTTTGATCCTGGGCTTTAGCAATTATTTTATATACTCCAGCTTGTAATACGTCCTTTAGGTCTATCTTTTGATTGGATTCAAAAGAAGATTTCAAAACAGTTTTTTCTGATGCCCACGAAGCATAATCATTGGTCGGTTCTGGTGTAAAGTATGGAAACCACTTGTTATAATCCGATGACTTCAAAGGATTATGAATCGTACCATACCAGTATTTATTAACTTTAACTGTGGATGGTTCTTTTAATTTTATGATTTCAAAACTACCTTTTACTGCTAGTTTTTGACCAGATGCACCAAGAGCTTGAATCGTGAGATCCGGTTTGTCTGCCCGATCTAACTCCGATGGGAATTCCGCAACAAGTTCAAATTCGGAATAACTAGCTCGAACAAAAGTCGAAAAACTCCTTGTTTCTCCCTGAACATCAGTCACATCACCTTCCACTTTAAAAATAAACAAAGGCTTACTTGATTTATTCGTTTTCAAATCGGGTAAGGCTTCAAAACGGATATCAAAATTGCCTTCGCTGTCCGTAGTAGCGGATCCTTGTTTGATGATAAAAGCGGATTCATTGTATGGAAGTGACCACCAACTTCTCCAATAAGGGAAGGTCGTCACCCGAGTCACCTTATAACTCACTTGAACATGATCCAGCGCAACACCAGCCAGCGAAACAGCATTTCCTGATACTGTGACTTCTTGATTTAATTGTGTGGATGCTTTGGGCGTCAACATATTGACTTCGAAAGTAGGTCTTTTATATTCCTCTACCCTAAACCATTTTCTTCCGTTGACGCCTTCACCATAATCGACTTCTATCGAATAGCTGCCAGTAAGCCGACCTTCAGGTATCACAAAGCTCCCCTCTACACTTCCAAATTCATTGCTTTTCTTAGATATTTGGCTAATTTCTTTGTAATTAGCATCTAAAAAACGAATCTTCAAGGCTTTATTTATCAAGATAGAAGGAATGCTTTGAGCACTTTGCTGTAGCAAAATTGCCTTAAAATATACAGTTTGTCCAGGTCTATATATGGCTCTATCCGTGTAAAACTCCGCATAATTATAAGGCTTCGAATCTTCGATTCTATAGGTATAAAAAGACTTATCATATTCCCATACATCATCTCCGTATTTCAATCGAACCTTGAAGCTAGTATTCGTTTTATCTTCAAATTGGACCATGCCCGATTTATCGGTCTTATAGTTTCCGAACGTTGTGGTCTTGACCTTATTTGTGGAGTAATTATATGATTCTTGATACAATTCTACCGCAACATCGCCGATGGGTGCTCCTGTGACCCTATTGGATACTAAAATAGTTCTATTAAAACCTTTGAGGTAGGTGGTATAGGACAGATTTGACACATCAAATAGTACATATCGATATATTGGATGGTCACCCTTTGACGCTACGACCAAGGCATATATACCAAGATCAAGCCCGGCGTGGCTCCATTCTGTTTTTTGGAGGTCAAAACTAGGGCTCAATGCCAGTTTTTGGGTAGATGATTGAACCAATGGTTGCACCAGAATATATTCGAACAAGGCATTTTCATTAAAGCTATGCATCGCAGCCCGATGGTCTTTTGTCAACTTATAAATCGAAATATCAACAGCATCTACATTATTATGTTCGAATGCAAATAACATCGCCTTCTGAGATGGATAAACAGATTCGGCAAAGATTTGAAGTTCAGGTTCCTTAATCCTTCGTACGATATTGGTACATTTAGCGGCACCACTTGAGTTAGGATAAGTTTTAATAGCTTGCTCACAAAGACTCAAAGCTGTTACTTTCGGATCCTTCCCTATTGCTATATTCAAAATATGCTGAGCTTGGACGGCGACCACTTCTGTATAATAATCGATTTTGCGACAACTCGCACCTAATCTTTCTAAAGCTTGAAGATACAAATCCGATTTATGCTCTAAGGTACTTTCGGCATATACATAACTCAATCTATTGAGGTCATAGTCCGCAAGGGCATACAGATTATTGGCTCTCAATTCTTTACTCAATATCTCTTGATACAGTTTGAGAATTTTATAGGAAGAAGCAGTTGTGTCTTGGTCGTGAATTGGAGTATTAACAAAGGATGTGACATCATCAAAATACCAAGCTTGATCTACAACAAAGCTTTCCGCATTAGACACTCGGTAATTATTATAATCATTAAAAAAAGCAAGGGCTCGATCTGCCAATACTTCATAAACGGTAGGTTTAAATGATCTGCCGGCGTCATTGTAGGCTTCCATTACCAGCTGATAATCTTCTACGGGAACATCTATGATACTTTTATCCTGTATAGAAAATAGATACCAATATTCAATAGTATGGAGAAATCGCTGTGCATCCCAAAATTTAAAATTGGCCGCAGTTTCGTCTGCTATGGCAGTTCGATCGGCTATAATCCATCGATTTGCACTAAAATAATTTTGATATAACTCTGCTACATAAGTGGCCATGATATATTTTAACGGACCTTGAAGTGCATTCACCTTATTTTCTAAACGCTCCATGACTAGTTCTACACCTTCTTCTTCCGTTTGGATCGTAAGTCGCGCGATATAAATCAAACTTTTGGCTTGCTGTGGATTGTTGTGTAGGATTTCTGCTTCTTTTAGGATGCGTTCCGACTTTTCAAGGGCTGATTTAGGAAGCCGATCTTTAATATCGTTTTCGACTTCAATCCAAGCTTTATCAAAATCAAAATCATTTTGATCTGTATTTCCATTTACTAAACTCATAATGATACTAAATGCGATGACAAGGTATTTCATTTTATCCAATAATTATAAATATACAACGATTAATGATGCTTTAGAATTGCATCTCACTATAATAAGATGGTTTTTATGAGTAAAAAGTATTAAAATTAATGTTAATTATTGCTTAACACCAAGTTTATAGCCATATACATAACAATTAATAATCCATAAACATATTTTTACATTCTCAATTTTTATCTACCTTTGAGCAATTAAACCACCTATAAGATCATGAATATAACCCTTATATTAGTTATCATAAGTTGTATCATCTCCATCATGTGCTTCAATAATCGAGGCTTGATGGATGCCTTAAAACATCATCCCTACGTCGAGGCACGCCATGGTCAATATTATCGGTGGGTAACTTCCGGATTTGTGCATGGTGATTTTATCCATTTAGGGATTAATATGTTTGTTTTCTATCAATTTGGGCAAGCGATTGAGTATTATTATATTGGATATTTTGGTCAAATCGGAGGTAGTTTTTTATACCTGTTCTCCTATCTGCTAATCATAGTCATGGCCAACATACGCACCTATTATAAGAACATCAACAATCCATATTTTGCAAGTGTTGGTGCTTCCGGTGGCGTTTCGGGTATCTTATTTATTTATATTCTTCTATATCCTTGGAGTATGCTTGGATTATATGCCATAATACCTGTTCCTGCCATTATTTTTGGAGGTTTGTACTTGTGGTATTCGACTTGGGCGGCTAAAAACCAACAAGGCAACATTGACCATGATGCCCACTTTTATGGTGCTGTGGCGGGCGTTTTGATAGCGGTCGTAAGCAGACCAGCGATATTTAGTGAGTTTCTAACAAGTCTGATTCGGGATTTTCCTTTGTAAAAAAAAAGGGTTTGAGTGGCCTTCTGTCATGCTTAAGCCATTGAATCAAACTTTGTCTTCCTTTATTGGCGTATTGGTGGTGGGCTAATGCGGTAAGGAAAACTCTATGGATGGTCTCTTGCTCATTCCATTACGTCCTTTCACTACAATTTTGCTTTAATCTTTTGCAAATAATCATAAACGATAGTTCTTATTTCGCCGCCTGGATTGAGTGTCAAAATAGCAATGCTAAAGGTGATGGTCAGCAGAATAGCTTTTAATACGATATTGAAAATGGGATGAAAGTCCGGCAAAACAAAAGACATTCCGGCAAAAATTAGAATTCCTATTCCAGCAATCATAAGATGCGGTAGCCATTGGATATAAAAACCAAACTTCGCCTTGAGAAAGAAATACTTAAGCCCGTTAAATATCAAATATGATAAAAATGTTGCCAATGCAGCGCCCACAATTCCTATCATTTGAATAAATATATAATTCAACGTGACATTGACTATGGCCATTACGATTAGGAAATACATATGATATTTGTAATACATAGAATAGGACAAAATCACCGAATTGACACCCGTAACCAAGTCTATAATCCTCGAAAAACTCAAAAGTGAAAAAATCAATAAAATGGAAGCCACTTCCAACTGGATTTTACCTGGCATCAGGGCTAGGATATCCACCCAAATAAAATAAAGCAACAAAAATAAAAACAAACCTACTATCCAGCCATACACAGAGGATTTTTGGTAGATATCCTGAATATTATGTTTGTCATTATTAGCCCAATTATTAGAAATCACGGCTGAAGATATCTGATTGATGGCTTTGGAAGGTATCTCGATAACATTAGAAATCGTCAAAATCGTACCATATATATATACTGCATTGATTGTCAGCATACTTCCTATCATCGCATTGTCCAACCTAAGTGCTAGTGATGCTCCTATCCCATTCAGCAATGAAAAAAACATAAAAGAACCAAATGAACGATATTCCTCCTTATTCATAGACTTTAAAGCTGGCCGCAAGCTATGTTTATCGAGATAAAGTACATACACCAGCAAGGCGATCATCACAACAAAGTAATACAAGAGAATCACGACAGGAAATAAACCTCGAGCTATCCATCCTAGATAAACACTCAATATCAAGATCGGCAAAAACAACTTCATGCCCAAGGTGTAGATCATATCCGGTATGACCACTCTAAACCTTGCTACAGCATGATAAAAGAAGATTGTCGCATAGAGATTTAGGTAGCTCAAAGCAATAATTTCAGGTAAATTGTCCTCAACGAAGGTGAAATTATCAAAAAGCGCAACCAAGGTATCTTTAAATAAATAGTAGATAATACCTAGTATCCCTGTAAGTATAATGGCCGAAATCGTAGCCAAAACCGTTGTAAAAGAAAGAAAATGTTGCTGCCGTTTATCTTGAACAAAAATAGGATAATACTTAATGATGACAGAACCAATGCCCAACCCTAGAATAGGCGTCAAAATAGCGGCAGTACTAAATAAAAACTGAAAATACCCGTACAACTCTTGTTCTCGCGGATATATATAAATAACACTTATAAATCCTATAAAAGTGCCTATAAAGTTAACAATCGAATATTTTAGACTTTGGCGTTGTATGATCCCCAAGACTACAGCGATTTTACAAATTTGCTACAAAACTAATGATTACTACGTAAAATTACGCTATATATTGTCATATTGTTATTACTTAAAGTATTTTTGCAGTTATTATATTCAAAAATGATGAATTCAACTTGTAACAATATTCATCTAAAAAACGTCAATTAGTTGTGCATGAGTACAGAACATTCTAAATCCCTAGACTTACCATTTAAGGACCGTCTTTATAGATTGGCCTTGGGAATTGTAGGTAATACATATGATGCTGAAGATATCATACAAGAGCTTTTTATAAAAATATGGAATCGTATTGATCAATATAACGATATTGAAAATAAAGAAGCATGGTGTTTGACCGTAACGAGAAATCTCGCTATCGACAAAGTTAGAAGCCGTAAGGTTCCTGTTCATGATATTGAGGAATACACCTTCCTCAGAGATAGTGATAAAACTCCCGATAAAGCATTGGAAGATAATGATCGAATGAATAGTATTATGACTTTGCTCAACGAACTACCGGAAAAGCAACGGATGATTATCTACCTGAGAGATGTAGAAGGATATAGTTATAAAGAAATAGCTGATATTACAGAAAATACGCTTGACTTTGTCAAAGTAAGTCTGCATCGTGCACGAAAAACGCTCAAAGAAGCTTTACTAAAAAGGAATTTTAAAAGGTATGAATAATAAAATTGATCAGCTTTTAGACAAATATTGGGAAGGAGAAACTAGTGTAGAAGAACATGCCGTCTTAATGCAGTATTTCCTTGGAAAAGAAATACATCAAGCGCATCAACCATTCAAAGATTTATTTATCGGGATAGCATCTATACAACAAATCCAATCTCCCGTTATAACAGATATAGACACATTACTAGATAAATATTGGGAAGGAACGACGACTCAAAAAGAAGAACAAATCATCAAAAGCTACTTTAAAAGTGGCCAAATATCCGAAGCCCATCAATCCTATACGGATTTATTTGATTTTTTTGAAGAGCAACTCGAAACAACCTATGTTGCGCCTATCATTTCATTGTCAGAGAATGTAAACAATCAGGTTGAAACTCAACAACATACCATAAAAAAAATGTCCTCGTGGATGGTAAGCGTAGCCGCTATCGCAGTGTTTGCACTAGGTGCATTATTTGTTATTAAAAACATGATTGCAAGTCAAACCGAAGACCCATTGGCAGCGCAAGTCTATGAGGTGGAAGATCCAGAAGAAGCCTTACGGATCACTAGAGAAGCATTAGCTTTAGTATCTAACAAATTTAAAGAAAGCCAAGAACCTCTAAAAGACAATTTAGAGAAAATCGAAAAAATCAATATCTTTAAAACAGAATAATTTTAATTAAAAAAAGATCAACCCTTATGAAAAACGTATTTTCCCTATTCGTTATCATGATAAGCACTGTCATATGCACCTATGGTCAAAGTGATGCGATAGAACGTCTGTTTAACGATTATCAGCAAAATGAAAACTTTAAAACCGTATATATCAGCCCTAAAATGTTCGAAATGGCATATAAAGCTACGGACAGCAATGATGAAAAGGAATTATCAGCTATCGTCAAAGACCTAAAAGGTCTCCGTATTATCAGCACTAAAACTGATGCCGTGAAAGTCTATGCAGAGGCAAACAAACGGCTGAATATACCATCGTACGAGACGCTTGTCGCTATGAAAGACAAAGATGCGGATATCAAATTTATCACCAAGGAATCTAATGGAAGTATTTCTGAATTACTCCTATTGGTCGGAGGTAAAAATAATTTTGTCATGATGAGTTTTACAGGCAAAATAGATCTCAAAAAGATAGCGAAGCTATCCAAAAAACTGGATATTGAAGGCGCAGAATATTTAGACAAAGTCAATAATAAAAAATAGTAATTACTACCCTATTTGTGCGATATGAAAAAAATATTAAGAAAATATTTTTTTTGGCACGGTATTGGTATTATACTATTACGAGATTGAGTTATGAGTAATTAATTAAGCAAATTGTTTACTCGAGACCGGTTCTGTAGGGAGAATCGGTCTTTTTTTTTATCCAATATCCTATAATCTCAAATTACGCATTTGAAAATCTACTGCTCATTATAATAGCTGCAAATCAGAAATTTTTCAGGATTTATTACTTTTCTGACGCTCATAACGAATCCTAATCCAATGTCGTTTAGTTTAGACAATTTATGTGTTTGTTCGACCCATTCTGGGCCGTATGTATAAAGCAAAATGGATAGCCTATAATCATACGACCACGACGTGGTCGCACATTCTTTGCTTTACTAAACGACATTAGTTTTTATTCCATGATTTTTTAACGGATGCTCCGCTAAGGCCAGTTTATATTCGTTGACTTGAATATCTGGGATAAATGATTTATTGTTTAACCGAATAGCTTTATTAGTGCTTTGAATCCTAGTAAAATATCATTTAGTGCAGTTAAAACACTAATAAAAATATCATTTCATTGATAACTTGACATTTACGACCGCACTAAATTTAGATATTAAAAATCAGAAAAGATTACATCTTCCAACAATACTACAAAAAACTATTTAAAACCGATTCCTAAACCAATGCCAAACCATCCGGCATTAAATCCACTACCTCGTAAAATCATAGGATTCCAATTCAGTTGAAACATGATGCCTGTCTTCAAAGGTTGAAACCGATATCCGAAAGTCAGAAAACCACCGACAATCCCGAACCCTTCTCCTCTAATATATTCATAATCAACAAGTTCACCTTCAGCACTCAATGTAGCATAAACGGGTAAAATGCCAACACCCGTTAACAATGAGCTTCGCTTTTGACCAACTAAATGATTAAACTCTATAGGGAACGTCACGATTCCTAAATCTATTTTTGTAGTTTGGTCATAACCAGAAACAGATAATCCTCCTATACCTGCTCTAAAACCAATACCATCCATCCTACCTTTGCGTAATCGCATATCATAATTTACACCAAACAAGATATGACTTCCTAAAAATTCTAAATAAATATTTTTATGGTAGGAATCAAACGTAGGTTTCGTGCCTTGCGATTGAGACATATCCTGCCCCATTGAAATGGAACCAAAAGCAACTATTATAAAAAATACAAATACAAACTTTCTCATCGTGTAATCATCATTAATTAGTAATAAAAATGCATTCAATTAAATGACAAACCTACAACAATATTTTAAATTTTCAATCAAAGTTATTACATTTTTTTTTAATATTTGATTAATAAAACAATGATGCCCGATAAAACTTTAATGATTCATAGCCTTGCTGCTAATGATAATATGTTCTTTTAAGAGTCGTTTGCTGTGGTTTGGTGGAACAAACCACGCTCCTACCTGACTGTGATCTCGAACATCCTGAGAAATCTAATCAATTTGATTTTAATCCATTTTTTAGAAGACAATGATTGAAAAAAAATAATGAATTTCAGAAAACTATTCATTAACCGATATCACTTTCCAATTTAATCTCATCCATGTTTAAAAGTCGATATTATTAAAACCTAATTAACAATATATTACATATTATAAATAAAAAATGTAAAAAATATTTTTATCTCAGGCAACGTTTGGGTATCAAAAACAGGTATATGTATATAGAGTACGTTCTTAAATCATTTTTTAATTTTTTAAAATAATATGAATATGAGTGCATTATCTTGACTTTGGAGTGTTAATCGGTGTCACTCCTTTAATTAAAACACTGGATACCTTTTTTTAGCTGAGTAGGTTTTTGTTCAGGAATTTATTTAAAATTTAATTTAGATTATCATGAAACACTTTTTTTATTTTATTAATCTCAAAATCATCGTAAATTTTGAATCTTGGGCAAGACGCATTGTTATCAATACGGCACTCAATAAACTAAGAGAGAAAAAGATCATGATTGAATTAGCATACATTGACGAAAGGCAATACTTAACGGATGACGGTATCAGTTTGGCGGATGATATGGAAGAAATAATGCGCATCATCGAAAGGCTTCCGGACGGCTATAAACAAGTGTTTTGTTTGTACGAAATCGAAGGATACATTCATAGAGAAATTGCCGAAATATTGCAAATACAGGAATCAACTTCCCGAGCCAAACTTTTTAGATCTAAAGAAATGCTTAGAAATATAATCCCAAATTACGCATTAGAAAATCTATTACGCACCAAAATAGCTTCAAATCAGACATTTTATTGAATTTATTATCTGTAACCATAGCGATGGCTATGCTTTTCGATAATAAATCCCTGATTTATTGCTCTTTTGACGCTCATAACGAATCCCAATGCATAATTTGGGATAATGAAAGAAACAACAGCTTTTTTATCACTAAATATTCAAACCAAATAATATGAATATCGAAAACAACAATAGAAGAGAAAAGCTGAACGAATTGAAAAACTATTCGTCTCCGATAGATCTGTCCAAAGAATGGGCGGCATTGGAACAGCGGTTAAATAAAAGGAAGAAGCGCAGAGGTTTTTTCTGGATATTTCCAACGATACCGGTTTCGACAGGATTGGTATCCTGGATGGCTTACAGCTTGATGGAGCCAAAAGCTACTCCTATGGATGTATTAGCTCAAACCGTAGTCAATCTAACCACGACCAACAATCCTCTAACACATGAAGCGAGTGCTGAAATAACTTCGGATTTGGATTTGTATCAGAATCTGGCGGTACATTTAACAGAAACAACATCCGATCTACAGCATGGTGTAACCGATACGAAGCGAATAGATGAAGTGTCGAATATTAAACCTGATGCGGAAAACAATTCAAAAATCTATGCACAAAATACTTTCAAAAACGCTTCAAAAGATAACGTCGATATCATAGAACTTACGGATAATCAACGTATCCAACAAGTAGCAAATGAAAGTAAAAACATGGCGAAAGTAGCGGTGAATATCACCCAACAGGTTGATCTGAATGACCAGGAAACCATAGCTCAAATACATGATAAGACCGAACCCAAAGCCGTGGAGACCCATGCTTTCGATCAGTCAGCTATCAACTATGTGATGGTCGCACCTATTACCGCTTTGCAATTTGAGGCTTTGTCGTCTATGTTGGCGATAGAGCCTTTATCTATGTCAAGTATTGGCATTTCACCGCTCAAAAAACGTAACGCTTGGTTTGCCGATGTGCGTATGTTGGGTGGACAGCAGGTTTACCGTTACAAGCAGACGACGATTGAACCCAATGAGATGCTTGACCAAAGAAAAATCAGCGAAAAACCATTGGAATCTTATGGCGCTTCATTCATCGTTGGAAAAGAAATGGGCTATGGATGGTACATAGCTGCCGGTATCAACTGGATGCGTCATCAGGAAAGGTGGATGACTTCAGGAAAAGATTATGATATCATCACACTTCCAGATTTTCTGATAGAAACCTATACCAATTTTGAAGGAAAAGTCGTGGAAACGGTCGGTGAGAAGCAAGTGTTAACAACGACCGACTGGACGAAGATAAGATTTACCCAACATCATGTCGTCTCTCCGATGGTCGCAGTAGGCAAGCAATTTTACATCAACACTATGCGCTTGTCGATAGAGGGAAGTCTTGCCATGCCTATATATAGCGCCAATACAGGAGATGTGTGGCAACAACCTGAAACGATGATCGACTTGAAAAAACTATATGATAGCAAAGCCTATCCTCACATTGGATGTAATATCTCTTATATATACCCGTTGTCCGAAAAACTGAGTATATATGGAGGATATCAATATCAATATACCAAGCTGAAGAGTGATGCAGGATTTTTCCGTCATCAACATTTTCACGGGCTTGGTATAGGAATTAAATATTTTATTCACCATTAAATTATTTTACAATGAACACAGTATTTTTTAAAACCAGTGCATTTTTTAGAGCTGCCATGAGTAAGGCTGATCAAAGCGTATTGGAAATCGAAACAGGTTATACAGGAGAAGGACAATTGTTTATTAGCAATACAAGTGGACAAACTGTTTTAGAATGCAAAATTACCAATAATGGCACTAATCAGCAAATAGACCTTAGCAACATAACCATGAGTGGAATGTATATAGTAACTTTGATCAACGAAAGTGGTATAACATCAAAGAAAATATATGTACATTAAAAACGCTTTGTTAGTTAATGATGAAAATTAATGGAATAAAAGTCCATTATTAAATAAGTTTTTATGAATAGATACTCCAATTTCAATAAATCAAGGCATATTATATGTGCCTTGATTTATTTTTTATTTTTTGTAAATGTTTCTTATAGTCAGATTGTGTATTCAATTAAAGGTAGCGGTTGGGGCGACAGAACTGAAATTAAAGAAATTAATATAGCTAATTGTACTCAAAAGATAATCTATAATGAATTTGTTAGTGATGGTTATAATGATATTGCTTTCTGTCCGGATGGTAATTTTTATTTACTTGGTCTAAATGAGATTTTATATAAAATAAATATTCGCACCAAAGAAGTAAGCGAGATTCCTATACCAAGAGAACTTGGTAGTTTTCAGGGGTTAGTAAGTGATGCGGAAGGTAAACTTTATTTGACTAATGAAAAAGTAGTAATTTACGATGTTAAATCTAATACTTTTACTGATATTGGAATATTGCCGGAAGGGTATAGAAGTGCTGATTTAACTGTTTATAAGGGAGATTTTTATCTCTCTGGTCGTAGAAATACTCCCGATAATAGTTCAGCAATACTCAGACTTAACACTACTGACGCTTCCAAAAGTGAAATATTATTTACAAGTATTGGAAGAAAATATAGTTTTGTTTCAATGGCTACAACTTATAATGATTGTGATGATGTAAGGATATTTGGATTTGGTTCGGGTGCGGATGTTTTAGTAGAAATAAACTTACAAAATGGTAGTCTTGACACCTTATGTACAGGTAGAATAGCAGGAGACAGTTTTGGCGGTACCTCGCCCACAGAATTCCTCTCGTCCGACACAGAGTGCGACTTACTGTTCGACCTTGACAGAGATAACAGTAGTGGCGAGTATCCGTATGATTTTCGGGTTTCGGGCATACAATGCACCCAACAGAAGATAGCCCGTATCGTAGATGGAGATGTCTATCTGAATACATCAGCAGAGTTAGATAGCATCGTGCTGACATTATCAGGCGCACTTAACGGCATGGACGAAAGTATATGGATTGGCAATGCAGTAGATGCAGACTTTACAGAAGAGGTCATCGACGGCAGCACAAAGCGATATGTGTTGAAAATGAATAGTGACCGTTCGGACGAATCCTGGAAAACTGCATTAAGATCCTTGGATTATTTCAATCTGTCTTTTACGCCTGTACCCGGAGAGCGACAGATCCGCTTCGAGGCTTTCAATAGTATCAAGAGCAAAGTCGCAACGACGTATATCCTTATCGACCATACGATACAAGTCGGCAGAGATACGACGATAGCCGTGTGCGGACATGTCGTGATACCAAATTTATCAACCTATATCGGCGGCGAGCCAGGTGCATTTTGGAATCCACCTTTATCACGTTATGATGTGTATGACTCGGCATTGGATACATCGTCGGTGTATCGATATCTAAGCATGAACCAATATTGCCCAAACGATACAAGCATCGTGACGATAATACGAGGTGCGGATATAAAGCTTGATATACCAAGCGAAGTAAGTATCTGCGGTTCAGAAACCTATACGGTAGTCGTTCCGGTACAAGCAGGAGATGTTGTAACATGGAGTGACGGCAGCACGGAGTCCATACGAGTATTGAGTACATCAGGACGATACAGCGTGACGATCACCAAGCCAGACGGCTGTAGCGCCACAGCGACGATAGACGTGAAGCATCGAGATGACACGATCGAGCAAAATGTCGAAGTAGAGATATGTCCCGGCACGACATACAAATACAAAGATGGAGAAGCCAATATAGGCGATACCATCGTCGATAGAATACCAAGCAACATGGGATGCGACACATTGCTGATAATACGCATATTGGCAGCAGAAGAGATACGAATATCGAGAGATACGATGACCTGCGACAACGGAGCGATCACAATCGACGGACAGACGTATCAACCTGGCATGACGATAGAGCAACGATTAGCGTCACAAGTAGGATGCGATACGATATTGACCTTGCACTATCAGTATAGACCAAGTAGCTTTACAGGCGTGATATTGAGTGATACGGTAGTATGTGAAGGCGATGAAGTATCGGTATCCATAAGCGGCAGCGGCACAAATATCCAGTGGAGCAACGGAAAAACAGGCGACAGTACGCACTTAGGTATCGGAAGACACAGTGTCACCGGCATAGATGATACAGGCTGTTTACAGACCTACGAAGTAGAGATAGGCAGCGCAGAAAACTTTGACTATGAGATAGCGCTTGAAGATGCACATTGCGGTATGACAGACGGCATCATCAGCGTTATTAACCATCAGTCTGATACCCTAACGGAGGTATATATCAATGGAGAAGAAACTGCCAGGTTGGTAGATGTACCGCCAGGACAGTACGAAGTTATCGTGGTCAATGAAAAAGGATGTTTCAGAAAAGACACAGTATATATCATCGGATTGAGCGGAGTAGAAGTGGAAATAGACACAGAGATATCAGGTAAGCAGGGAAGCACGAGGGAGCTGCCATACCGTGTAAAAGGCGGCACGATCACGGATATCGGGTTTGACCCGGTAGAGGATATCCACCACGACAAGGACAAAATCGTAGTTAACATCATAAGCGACCGAGTCTATGAAATTCGGTTCATAGATGAAAACGGATGCGAGGTCATCAGCACGCTACAAGTAAAGGTAGATGAAGAATCAATCAGCACAAGCAACGCAATGGCAAACATCATCAGCATGCAACCCAACAATGCCGAAAACGGAAGATTGTTCCTAAAAAGGCAAGGCGTGAGGTACGATCTGCGAGTATATGACCGATGGGGCAACAGGCTGTACGAAGGATTGAACTTGGCAGGTGGCGACGCAGAATCGGGCTGGATACCGGGAAGCAGCAAGGTGCAGTCGGGCGTGTACGTGTATCGGATTACGGTGTATGATGCAGGAGGAAAGGAAGAAGTCGTTGGATCAGTAACGGTGGTTTTTTAAATTTAGAATTTAGAATGGATAATTAAGAGATGAGAATTAAAAATTAAAAATTAAAAATTGAAAATGAATGTTGTTTAGTTAGGGAAAATAAAGTGTATTTTATGAAGATAAGTTCAGTTAATTATTTTCGGTTTCTCTCTTCAAGGCGGTGCAAAAAGCCGAAAAGACAACGGGTTTTAAATACATCTGCCCTCAACGCAGTTGCACACTTGTTGCTTAACTAAATGGCATTGAATGGAGAATGGAGAATAATGATATGTAAGAAGTGAACAGGTTTCTCGCTTTGTTCGAAATGACTCTTGATAAATTAAGGATTTCGGCGGTAATTGCCGCTGCAATCCTCTCTTAAAAAGTGAAAAAGTCATTTTGAGCGTAGCGAAAAATCTTTAATAAATAGAATGATAATGAAATATTTAATTGATTTTTTTAATAACTAATTTTTTTTAAAAATGAAACGAAGTTTAACATTTTTATTTATGATTTTCAGCTTGATTTTGATGGCTCAGAACGGCAAAATCACGGTACACGTAGAAGACGGTTGTCAAAACTATTTTGAGGAACCCGTCCATTTGGAATTGTATAATTACACAGTGGATTCATCACAAATTGTTGCCACATCAACTTCCAATCCGACCACATTTACAGGATTGAACCCAAACGATGTTTATGCAGTGAAGGTATCATCATCAGCAAGACATAAAAAGCATGTGTCGATTAAAGACATTTACACTGCCCAAGCATATATATATGATTATTACAAAGAAAATATTGCTACACGTTTGGCGGGTGATGTAAATAAAAACGGTGATCTAACTACTTTGGATTTGGTGCTTTTACAACGACACATGATTGGACTTATAGACATAGTATCAGACGAATGGTTTTTTGTGGACTTTAATACTAGTATGGAAAATCTTTCAACAGTCTTAGAATTTGAAGATGGTAATGCTGAAATCATTTTCAGTGCATTCAAGTATGGTGCTGTTGAGTCCACATTGACGCATTCCTGTTTTTGCGAAGAAGATCCGACAGGCTTTGTGAAGCTAAGCATTCCAGCATTGGAAGTCAATGCAGGGCAGCAAGTATCTTTTGATTTGATTTATAATGGTGACATTCAGGATATAGGCATGAAATTTTCATTGAATTATGAAGATGGACATGTCAATGGTGTAACTCTCGGAAATAGTGTAACTATTGCCAATCCAAAGTACGACAAAAAAGAACTCAATTTTGTTACGAATTTTATAAATTTCCCATTTAATCCAAATAAACAATTTATCAATTTTAAAGTTGCAACTATCAGTTTTGTACCAGAACGATCAGGAAGCTTATTGTCATTTTTCAAAATCAATGACAATTTTGATAATGAATTTGTGTATAAAGATTTTATTCAAACAGGTAGTCCATGTCTGAAAACGTATAAGACTATTTTACTTCAAGATCATAGTATTTGCGATATTTATTGGCCGAAAGACATTACGATACCAACATGTTCTGATCAATATTATACCGGTGAGCCGCACGTTGATTCAGAATGCAGCATGTATTTCTCTTATACAGATGAACGATTTGGTTCAGACCCATGCGACTACATTCATAGAAATTGGAATGCCATCAATTGGGTTAAAGGAGAGAAATTCAATCATATTCAAATCATCACAGTAGATAAAAATCACCCGATAGCTTGTTATGATACAACAGTTGTGGTGAATTCCAATGGACAAGCCATTATCCATGCTGCGGATTTGATTTTTAAAATACCATTCAACAGGCAAGCATATTCATTTTCATCGGATAATCCTGCGGATACGATTAGGGTTCTGGATATCAATAACCCGCCATTGACTCAATATTTCACAGTCTATAGTTTGGCAGATAGCACGGCATGTATTGCCTCGGTGACTACAATCCTCAATGCAGATTGTACCGATCCTGTCCATGTTATCGATGAAATAACAATCCAATCTTCTTTAGAAGATTTTAAAATAGAAGGTAAGTTGTTTGACGGCGGCAACGAAATGCATTGCTTAGGGAATATATCCGACTTTCAAATAAAATCTCCATTTAGTAATGTCTTTCGATCGATTGAGATTTTTGATTTTTTCGCCTATCGGGGCAATAGTTTTTATTTTGAACTTGGGTACAACATTAACGGTGTATTTCATGTACATGGTTTGGTCAAGGTTAATTTAGTGGATGAAAATAGTTTACATCCATTTGAGTTAACATGCTATGACGACCAATTGACCAAAGGTGTGGAGCATGATATAGCCATCTTTTCGCCGACTTTTGAGCATATTTATGCTATACAAGGTGCTTTTAATTTTACTGATGCTCAATTAATCAGGACGCGAAAAGTATCACTAGATAATATTGATTTAACACCAAGACTTAATAATATGCTTTTTTTATGGGTTGATGGCAATCCTGTCACACTTTCAGATACGGATACAATCTTTGTCATGACCATAATGCCATCGGCTGACCATACAGTATCGGAGATTTTGAGTTTAGATGATAATGTATTGAGTGCGGAAGTTATTTTGGATCAATTTCAGCATTACAAAAAACGTCTCGAAATCAAATTTTTGAAGCGGACCTCCACATCCAATTCCACCTTATACAAAGATGTACCACTTTACCCAAACCCGACAACAGGCGACTTCACAATCGAGAACAGTGATATCCACGAGGGTACAATCAGCATATTCAACGAAGTGGGACAAGCAGTCTATACAACCGTCCACAAGTCTGTAAATGGCGTATATAACGTATCTATACCGGAACATATACAGGCAGGAATCTATATCGTCAGGTTACAAAATCAACAATACGTCAGTGTGAAGAAATTGATTTTGATGAAATGATAATATTTGAAGCGAACCTGACTGCTCTCTCGGTTAGAAATGATGACTCTTGATATGTAAAGGATAATCAATATTAACTAAATATCCTCCATTTTCAATCGCTTAATCACCTAATCACTTTACCTTCTAATACCAAACATATCAACAAAATACACATTACAAATAAAAATATGTAAAAATATTTTAATCTCAGGCAACGTTTGGGTACCAAAAACAGGTATATGTATATAGAGCACGTTATTAAATCATTTTTTTAACTTTTTAATCTAACATTAATATGAGTGCATTATCTTGACTTTGGAGTGTTAATCGGTGTCACTCCTTTAATCAAAACACCGGGTAGGTTTTTTACCTGATTAGGTTTTTATTCAGAATTTATTTAAAATTTTAATTTTCATTACCATGAAAAAAATTAGTATTTATTTAGCAACCTTAGCCATTTCAGCTCTTGTTATTTATTCATGTGCCAAAGAGCCAAATACTACCAACGAGGCTATTGCCAAAAATCAAGCAATTGAATTGCGTGGAAATTCATCAGCTTGTAGTCCACAGACGTTATATACCGAATACAGTGGATGTTCGCATACAAGTAAAAATATTACAATTAGCTTTACAGGTGGTCTGAGCCTATATTCGAATTCGTCAATATTACACCAATTATATCCTTCTCTTACAATACCCGTTAGTTATACGTTTACAAAATGTCTTTTAGTTATAGGTTCTACTATTAATGAAGTACATTTTATTCATAATTTAACTTACGATTTAAATTCAATGGCAGCTTCATGCCCTGCATTAAAAGAAAAAATAAAATTTCATAACTTAAATGGTACTCTAGAAAGCTTCCTTGATGCACTTGACCATGATATTAGTATGCAAGTTGAATTTACAGAAGCTTATCAAGCTGCATTAGCAGCTCCTTCTAAATACATGTGTGAAAATCAAAACAAGGTATTCTATTCTGTTAAATACATTAAAAACACTTGCTATAAATGGGTGCTTAAAGGTGTAATAGATACAGGTATTGAAACTACACCAGGCACAGGTACAGGTGATGCAAATTTTGTAATATCTCAAGAAGATTGTGGGAGTAGTGTATGCTGTGCAAGAAGCACGGAATACTGTGTTCAGGTTTTTGAAAATGGAGAACCAAACCTCACTTATGGATACCCTCAGAATTATCAGAAATTCGAAGGCTCTTGTCCTGAAGAATGCACTCACGATTGCGGTGGTCCTAAAATGGGTCCTATGACTCCTTCATCTGAGACTCAAATAGAAGGTGATATTTAATTCTAGTATATCAGAAAAGGCATCTTTGCCTTTCCTGACATGTTCTTTTACAAACAAAAATTAACCAAACATGAAACACATTTTATACCTATATTTGCTTTTATTCTCTCTGTCATCCACGGCGCAGCTAAATTTACCCTTGAAATTTCAGGAAGATATCGTTAAGTGGTCGGAGCTTCTATGGATAAATGATGCAGCTAATAACAATCAATTTTTTGATTACAGTTTTCCTATTGATCCAATTATAGATAATGACACTATTTACTTATTCAATAATTATGAAGGTCGCCTTGATAATGGTATATATGTTAATATCAGTGGCTTTACTATAAAAAAAGTAAATCTCATATCAGGCTTAAAATATTGGGAAGTTCAAAGAAATTATACAAATTACAATATTCATCCACGAAGAAAAGGCATAAGTGTACCTCAGTTAGCAAATGGCAATCTCTTAATCACACTATATGATGAAAATAAAGAAAGTAATGGCACTAATTCAGATTGGCGTTATTGTTATCCTGCTTTTATATTATTTGACACTAAAACAGGAATTGCAATTGATAGCCAATTTGTTAATTATAGTGATTTAACCACGCCTTCATTCTTTTCAATTGCCTCACCTACATTAGAAACAAAAACTGAATTAGCACCAAGATTTTTTTATGAGAATGATAAGTATATTTATAAGCGACTCTCTTTCAAATTCGAAAATAATAAAATTAAACCGATTTTACAATATACTCACCTAGACCATTTCGGAAAAATCATTACTTCTGATTCAATATATCTTTTTCATAAATATTTCCTAGATTCCTATCGTTATGTTGGTTCACATGGAGATTCTACAACTTGCGCAACTATCTCATTTACAACCGGAAATACGGGAAATATAGATAGTTTAGAAGTTAAAATCACACAATTTGACCATAACTTAGTCAAAATTGATTCATTTTTATTAAATCAATATTTTGTTGATACCTTTAAATATATTGGGCTTCAATATATTTCGCCGAAATATTTTATAGTACTAACATCATTAGAAGATTTTACAACACTAAGTACACATTTGTGTTTTTATCTTTTCAATAATAAAGGAAAATTATTAGATAAACTTAGCTACACCCTAAAAGACGGAATAGATAATGGCATCATTTATGGGTGGCTCTTTCCTGCTATTGATATTAAAAATAAAAGGATCCTATTAACTCACTCCAGACAGAATAAGAAAAGCGAAAGTTCATTTTTTGAGCTTAGAGTAGCAGATGCTGATGACAACACTGTCTTAAAAAGAATTCATGTAGATGGCATTAGAGATCACTTTCGTACACAATGGGCTACTATGATGGACAATGGAGACATCCTCTTACTTATCGAACAGTTTAATGTCAACGATCCCGCAGCATCAAGGTGGTACAGTTGGATCATGCTAGATGGTGCAAAGATGGGCATCGTCACCAAGACAAAAGATACACCTGCCACACTAAACCAGCTCAAACTCCATCCTAATCCTACCACAGGCATAGTGACCATCGATCACCTCGACACTCCGGCTAAGGTCGATATCTATGACCTCAACGGTAGCATAGTACAATCTGTACATAATGTTACTTCAGAAGTCAATATCGACAACTTACCGTCAGGTATCTATATCCTGAACATAATGAACCATCAAATTAATGAGCGGCATAGGATCATAAAAATAGAGTAAACAGAAGTATTATTTCATCATTCATTAAAAATCATACAACATGAAACACATTTTATACCTATATTTTCTTCTCTTTTCTTTGTCATCTGTGGCACAACAAAATTTACCTTTAAAATTTCAAGAAGATGTCGTTAAGTGGTCGGAGCTAATTTGGATGGATAATGTAAAAGAAAACAATCAATCTATAGATTATGGGTTAGTAATTCCTCCTATTGTGGATAATGATACCATATATTTGTTTAATAATTATAAAGGCCTATACGAAAATAATACTTCTGCAAGTCTTTGTGGCTTCGTCATAAAAAAACTCAATCGCACTACAGGGCAAAAATATTGGGAAGTACAGCGGAATTATACCGACTATCAATTACATCCACGTAGGAAAAGTATTAGTGTACCTGAATTAAGAAGTGATGGCAACCTTGTTGTCACACTATGTGATGAAAGTGAGCCAAGATTAGGACGAAAAAGTTATTGGGAATACTGCTATCCGGCTCATATGATTATTGATGGTCAAAAGGGCATTGTCATCGATAGTCATTTTGTAGATTATGCAGATACCTCTCTGACAACGTTTTTTTCAAATACTTTTAGTACTCCGCCAGTTATTAACCCTAGATTCTATTTAACAGAGGATGGCTATATATTTCACTCTTATGATGCTAAATGGGAAGGAACTAAGTTGACTAACTTTATGAATAAGGCCTATTTAGATTCCAATGGAAAACTTATTCATAGAGATAGCATTGTTTTATTTAGAGGTAAGGGATCAGGTATTTTTAGATATTTTGATCTTAATAAAGATTCTATAGGAATGATTTTCGCACCTTCTTTATATGAAGATAATTTTTCAGTAAAATACTCCATCTTTGATAGAGATTTCAAAATATTAGATTCTACCTATTTATCTCATCATTTTGTTGATACTTTTTCTCATATGAGTTTTCGTACAGTTGTACCAACACATTTTATTATACAAACAGCCATTCAAAATTGGGATGATAGAAATCAATATATTCATGATTATTTATTCAACACTAAAGGGCAGCTTATTGACAAACTTAATCACACGCTGAGAGATGGAATAGACAATGGTATCGTTTATGGTTGGCTTGAACCTATGATTGATATCATTAACAATAGAATTCTTTTAACTCACTCTAGACAGAACAAGAAAAGTGAGAGCACCTTTTTTGAGCTCAGAGTTACAGATGGCGACGATAATCGCGTCTTAAAAAAGATTCATGTAGAAGGAATCAGAGACCACTTTCGTACACAATGGGCTACTATGATGGACAATGGAGACATCCTCTTGCTTATACAACAGTTTGACCTACCGTCACCCGAGGGCTTAAGACTATATAGTTGGATCATGCTAGACGGTGCAAAGATGGGCATCGTCACCAAGACAAAAGATACACCTGCCACACAAAACCATCTCAAACTCTATCCAAATCCTACCACAGGCATAGTGACCATCGAAACCTTAGACACTTCGGCTAAGGTCGATATCTATGACCTCAATGGCAGCTTAGTACAATCTGTTCATAATGTAACCTTAGAAGTCAATATCGACAACTTACCGTCAGGTATCTATATCCTGAACATAATGAACTATCAAATTAATGAGCGGCATAGGATTATAAAAATGGAGTAAGAACACCCAATATGGACAGCCGATAGAATACAAAAATCTGTCGGTTGTCTCTCTTTTTGTTGATTTTTAAAATCAAACATTAAACATTAGGCTAATCACCCACCAACCCAACATGCTAACCACCCAATGCGCCAACATGCTAACATATCAACAAAATACACATTACAAATAAAAATATTTAAAAATATTTTAATCTCAGGCAACGTTTGGGTATCAAAAACAGGTATATGTATATAGAGCTCG
>JAIXKS010000052.1:0-11602 GCA_026928325.1 Chitinophagales bacterium
GGAGGATATGAATACTTTAAAGATCATGGCAATTACCTCTACACCGTCGTACAATGGTTTCCGAGAATGTGTGTTTACAGTGACTTTGAAGGATGGCAACATAAACAATTTGTAGGAAGAGGCGAGTTTGCACTTACTTTTGGAGATTATGACGTGGAAATCACGCTCCCGGATGATCACGTTGTAGCTGCAACTGGAGAATGTCAAAATCTCAAATCCATGCTTACTCCTGCCCAATATAAGCGATGGCAACAAGCCCAAAGTGCAACTGCTCCCATCGAAATCGTAACCTATGAGGAAGCCCGAGCCAACGAAATCCAACCCATATCTTCCAAGACAAAAACATGGAGGTACAAAGCACAAAATGTACGAGATTTTGCTTGGACAGCAAGCAAAAAATTTGTTTGGGATGCGATGCCTCATTTGAATGACCTAGGACAAAAAGTCATGTGCATGAGCCTTTACGGCAAAGAAGCCTATCCGATTTACAGCAAATATTCGACAAAAGTCGTCGATCACACCTTGCGTACCTATTCCAATTATAGCATACCTTTTCCATATCCTGTAGCCATATCTGTCGAAGCTGCCAACGGAATGGAATACCCCATGATTGCCTTTAATCCGGGAAGAGCAGAACCAGATGGCACCTATAGCGAACAAGCCAAAAGAGCTTGTATTTCGGTCGTCATTCACGAAGTTGGACACAATTACTTTCCGATGATCATCAATAGTGATGAACGACAATGGACGTGGCTCGATGAAGGACTCAACTCCTTCGTACAGTTTTTGGCAGAGCAAGAATGGGACAATCAGTATGCATCAGATGGTGGCATTCCGGCCAATATCATCAGCTACATGAAGCAACCCAAAGAAATGCTCGAGCCCATCATGACCAATTCAGAAAATATAGCCGATTTTGGTAGAAATGCCTATCGAAAACCGGCAACAGCCCTCAACATCCTACGCGAAACCATCATGGGAAGATCACTTTTTGATCATGCCTTCAAAGAATATTGCCGACGATGGGCATTCAAGCACCCGACACCTGAAGACTTCTTCAGAACGATGGAAGATGCCAGCGCCATCGACTTAGACTGGTTTTGGAGAGGTTGGTTTTATGGAACCGATGCTGTGGATATAGCATTGGATTCTGTCATATGGTATAAGATAGACGTAGATCAAGATCCCGTACAAAAAACAGATACATTTACCAATATCATCAAAAAGCCACAGGATTTCTTGAGTAAAACGCTCAATCGGGAACAGATAAAATCATTTCCTGTAGAGCGCGATTCAACCGTCACTGACTTTTATAACACCTATAAACCATGGGAAACCGCAGATTCTGTTGATGTAACCATCATGCATAGATACGACAAACTAACGCCTAAAGAGGAGAAAATCAAAAAATACGGAGACAAAAACTACTACGAATTGCAATTTAGCAATCGAGGAGGACTCGTCATGCCGATTATCATCGAATGGACCTATGAAGATGGATCAAAAGAGGTAGAACGCATTCCCGTAGAAATCTGGCGAAAAAACGAAAAGCAAGTAACCCGTGTATTCGTTAAAGACAAGGTAGTAACAGGCATAACCCTAGATCCATACAAGGAAACAGCAGATATCGACGAGTCGAACAACAGCTTTCCGGTACGCGAGATTCCAAGCCGCTTTCAAATATTCAAAAGCCATAATTTTGACAAGAAGCCAAATCCAATGCAAAAAGCCAATCAATTAGGCCGAGAAGTAAGACCATAAAAAAGGAAGGTTCTTTCATATTCAAAAAATGATATTTTATATCGTTTTAGTCAGCTTAAACCTGACATTTTGCATACAAAATAATAGGGTTCTAAGGTATTAAATCTCCAAAATTAAACAGCCATTTAAGAAGGAGTAGGACAATAAGAAGAATTCCCCACCAACAAAAAAAGCCTAACAAGAATCCTTGTTAGGCTTTTTTTATATCTGATCATTTATATCATCTTATCCATTCAATGCAGCTGCACCTCCTACGATTTCTGACAATTCTTTAGTAATTGCTTCTTGACGTGCTTTATTGTAATTGATTCTAAGTTCTTTCATCAATTCCTCTGCATTGGTCGTTGCATTGTCCATGGCGGTCATCCTAGCTCCATGCTCTGAGGCATGCGTGTCTAAAATAAACTTCTGGAATGCTGTATGTAAGATGCTCGGTATCAATTCTGCCAATAATTGCTCCTTATCCGGTTCGAATAAGTAATCTGCTTTTGATTTTTTTGAATCGGGCAAATTATTGCGCTCATCTCGTACTATCGGAAGAAACTGAACAGCGATTGGGTCTTGTACCGCAGCATTTTTAAACATACTGTAACACACTTCAACCTTGTCATATCCCTCGGGTTTGAATTGATCCATCAACATCTGTGATACCTTAGAGATATTGTCATAACTTAGATTAGAAAACAAATCTAGAAATTCCGTATTGAGTTGACACTGTGGAAAACGCTTTTTGAGCACATCATATCCCTTTTTACCAACAAATATAAAAGAGACATTGCCGGCAGCGAGTTGCTCTGCATAAGTTTGCTCAGCCAATGCCGTTGCTACTTTGATAATATTTGTATTAAATGCGCCACACAATCCTCGGCTTGATGTGATCACTACAATCGCTACTTTCTGAGGCTGTCTGATGACAACGTAAGGCGAATTGAAGTCTCCATCCAGATTGGAAACGATATTTTTCATCATCTTTTCCAGTCTATTGGCATAAGGCCTCATTTCGGTGATTGCCAACTGTGCTTTATGCAATTTAGATGCGGAAACCATTTTCATGGCCTTCGTAATCTGTTGCGTTGACTGTACCGATTTGATTCGTTCCCTTACTTCCTTTAACTTTCCTGACATGTTTTCTAATTAAAGAAGAAAATAATATGGTTTATATCTTATTTAAACTGACTAGCTACTTCTGCACCAACCTTTTTAAGCGTGTTCAGAATATCATCACTTAGATTTCCCTTTCTGATGAGATCCAATGTTTCGGCATGCGAACGCTCTAAAGTCAATAAGAATGTTTCTTCAAATTCACCTACTTTATTAACAGGAACACTACTCAACAATCCTTGTGTACCTAGATAGATGATTGCAACTTGCTTTTCTACCGTGATTGGTGAATATTGTGGTTGCTTCAAAATCTCTACGTTACGCTTACCTTTTTCGAGGATGGATTGTGTGGCTGCGTCTAGGTCAGAACCGAACTTTGCAAACGCTTCTAGTTCTCGGAACTGTGCCTGATCCAATTTCAAGGTACCTGCTACCTTTTTCATGGATTTGATTTGTGCGTTACCTCCTACTCTCGATACGGAGATACCCACGTTAATAGCCGGTCTGATACCAGAGTTAAATAAGTTGGATTCTAGGAATATCTGTCCATCTGTAATCGAAATTACGTTGGTCGGGATATATGCGGAAACGTCTCCTGCTTGTGTTTCAATAATAGGAAGCGCTGTCAACGAACCACCACCTTTTACAAGTCCTGATTTCTTCAATGACTCTGGTAAATCATTCATATTTTTAGCGATTTCATCATTGTTAATTACTTTAGCCGCTCTTTCCAATAATCTAGAGTGCAAGTAAAATACGTCTCCAGGATAAGCTTCACGTCCCGGTGGTCTTCTCAACAACAATGAAACTTCACGGTATGCTACCGCTTGCTTCGACAAATCATCATAGATAATCAACGCCGGACGTCCTGTATCTCTAAAGAACTCTCCAATCGCAGCACCTGCAAATGGTGCATAGAACTGAAGTGGTGCCGGATCTGATGCAGATGCTGATACGATCGTCGTATAAGCCATCGCACCACCATCTTCAAGCGATTTCATCACTTGTGCGACCGTTGATGCTTTCTGACCAGATGCTACATATATACAATATACTGGTTCGCCTCTATCATAAAATTCCTTCTGGTTGATAATCGTGTCAATAGCGATTGCCGTCTTTCCGGTCTGTCTATCGCCAATGATCAATTCCCGCTGACCTCTTCCGATTGGAATCATAGAGTCAATCGCTTTAATTCCGGTTTGTAGTGGCTCGGTTACAGGCTGACGAAAGATAACTCCCGGTGCCTTTCTTTCGATAGGCATCTCATAGGTAGTTCCAGCTATCGGTCCTTTACCATCAATCGGTTGTCCCAATCCGTTGACTACACGTCCTACCATACCTTCTCCTACTTCGATAGAAGCAATACGCTTGGTACGTCTAACAGTCGAACCTTCTTTGATACCATCACCAGGGCCTAATAATACTACCCCAACGTTATCTTCTTCTAGGTTCAAGGCGATCGCCTGTACTCCATTATCAAACTCCACCAACTCTCCTGCCTGTGCCTTTGACAATCCATAAACACGGGCAATACCATCTCCTACCTGAAGTACGGTACCTACTTCTTCAAGTTCTGCTTCTGTTTTGAATCCGGATAACTGTTGTTTCAGTATTGCGGATATTTCATCAGGTTTTATACCAACCATAGTATTATAAATTTAGATTATTTTATTAATATGATATACTATTTAATTTTGTGTGATTTCCTTTTTTAGTTGTTCTAATGTACGTTGAACACTAGCATCGTACAGTTTGTCTCCAATCTCGATAATAAAGCCACCCATAATATCAGGATTGACTTGAGTTTCGATATCCAATTTTTCAATCGGCGTATTCGTATCTGCAAGTTTGGCTCTGATTTCATTAAGTACAGCGTCCGAAACAGGTATCGCCGTCGTGATTTTAACGGTAGAAATCTGATTTAATGCCTTGTATTGTCCTATAAATTCATGGGCTATCTCAGGGAGATACATCTCACGACCTTTGCGGATGATGATATCAAAGAATGCCATCGTCATCTTCCCTAGCTTATCGCCAAACAATGCCTGCATCACAGACAACTTCTTATTGGCGTGGATAATAGGTGATTTTAAGAATAGGATTAAATCCCTACTTTGCAGCGCAGCCAAAAAATACTCAACATCCTTCTTAACCGGCTCGAGCTCATTGCGCTCTACTGCCAGATCGATCAAAGATTTTGCATATCTTGTTGTAATTCTGCTAATTGACATATTTTGACTTTTTAAACCTTATTAAATGGGATTAATTTAAATGAATATCCTTAACTAAGGTATTGACAAAAGCTTCTTGATTGGCGTCGCCTTGCAATTCTTTCTTGATCACTTTCTCAGCGATACTCAAAGCCATAACACCAATTTCGTTTTTAACTTCCGCAAAGGCTGCTCGCTTTTGATTTTCGATTTCAGTCATTGCATTGGCCACAATCTTATTAGCTTCTTCCTTTGCTTTTTCTTTAGCTTCGGTAATCATCTGATTTTTGATTTCTTTGGCTTCTTGTATGATTTTCGAACGTTCCTCACGGGCTTCTGCTAGAAGTTTTTCATTTTCAGCTTTCATATTGGCCATTTCCTCTCTGGTCGTTTTGGCAGTATCCATGGCTGACTGAATATCTTCTTCTCTTTTTTCTAAAGCTTCTGCTATCGGTTTAAATGCAAATTTGGCAACCAAATACCAGAATATCAAGAAAATTAACAATGACCAGATTGCTAATCCTGGCGTGGGCTGAAACGGTGTAAAAGTGACTAAACTAATCATATTTTTATAATTATAGTGCTATATTTTTAACAATTCTATTTTTTTCTTCAGAATAAAAGAAGATTGCTCGGCCAACCGCTCTGCAACCTTACTTTTCGTTTTGCTTCCGGTCCAATTAGGCCATAAGGATTGAAAGAAGAATCGCAATCAAAGCCGCTCCTTCGACAAAAGCCGCCATGATGATCATGTTTGATCTGATATCTCCGGCTGCTTCCGGTTGTCTTGCGATCGCTTCCATAGCCTTTCCTCCTATGTAACCGATACCAATTCCAGCTCCTATTACCGCTAATCCGGCACCTATTGCTGCTACTGTTCCTGTCATGATTTAAAAAATATTATGATTAAAAAATTATTTTCAATATTACCTATTATTCCTAATTAATGCGCTGCTTCATGATGTGGCTCTTCGATAGCCGCTCCGATATATGACGCTGTCAAGATTGTAAATACAAACGCCTGCACAAAAGCCACAATCAACTCGATGGTCATCATAAACATCGTCAATGGTATAGATACCGCTGTACCTACTAAACTTCCTCCCAAACTCTCTCCTGAATTACCAAAGATAAAGATAAGACCCACAAAACTCAATATCGCAATGTGTCCAGCTGAAATATTTCCCGCCAAACGCAGCATCAAGGTCAATGGCTTGATAAATAAAGCCATCACTTCTACACATGCCAATAAGATCTTGATCGGAACTGGTACGCCCGGCATCCAAAAGATATGTCCCCAATAATGCTTGTTTCCAAGTACATTGGATATTATAAATACCAATACCGCCAATACCAATGTTACTGACAAACTTCCCGTTACGTTTACACTTCCCAAAAATGGAACTTGACCCCAAAGGTTGAGACCCAAGATAAAGAAGAAGATACTCAATAACAACGGTAAATACGTTCTATAACGTGCTCCAATAAATGGTATGGCAACCTCATCTCTTACAAATAATATCAAAGGCTCTAATAATCCCTGAACTCCTCGAGGTGCTTTATCCGGGCTTGCTGCATAACGCTTGGCTGCCAATCGGAATAACCAAATCAAAAAGAGAGATACCAGAATCATCGACACTACATTTTTCGTTATCGAAAAGTCCATAAATGAAGTAAATCCGCCTCCGAGGATTCCTCCATCCAACGTTGTTCTGGCATCTAATCTATATTCTTTATTCTGATAATTAACAAAATATACATCCTTTGACTTGCCGCCTACTACTTCTTCCGTATGCTTAAAACCATCGATAGCTATCAAACCTTCCATTGGAAATCCTGCTTCTGCTACTCGGTAAACACTACCATGGTGCAAAACATAACCATTGAAAGCATTCGCTCCATCTTCATGAGCACCCGCTGCAAACTTGCCTGAACTAAATATATCCCATCCTTGATCTGATTTTAAAATCATAGGAAGTGGAATACGTACAGCATCTAAAATACTATAAACATTGGCATCACTAATATGGTGAATCGCTGTTGCACCCGGATCAAACTTCCCGTGTCCCTCTTCATGAACAACACTATGATCCTCATGAGCATCAACCCTAAAAACAAGCGAAAGTGACAATAAAATAAGTATAAATATCCGGTTTCTCATCAGATAGAATTATCTTTTTTGAAAATTTGCCACAAAGGTAAACAAACTATGCATTATACAAAACAATTGATACTCTTTTATTTACAATGTTTTAAATTATTATTTCACATCACCATACCCCATGGCAATCTACTCTTCGATAAAATTAAATTACGCTCATCCTAAGAAATGTTCCTAGATCTCGATATTTTATTTTGCATTAATCGTCAAAACTTCTTTTTCTTTGTTGCAATTTATCAGGTTCTACAAAATTGGCATTATTCCAAACTACATCTAAGTTGCAGCAAATTTATCCCGCTCGCACACCTTCATTAACTATTTTTTGACAATTTTATGATAACTCCCATCCTTCCATATCAAAATACCACCCCAATGTCCGACTTTTATCCAAGTTTCCGCCAATCTTAATTGCTACATCGGCCCCTATTAGGATTTACCTCTAATCGACACCTTATATATATATATGACAAACCAGCTTCAGCCATTTTATTTTAACGCCAATAAATTTTATAAAAATATATATGTTCTATACAATAATTCAAATCCAACCTTCGTTATTTATCCGTATTGAAACCATAAGATTTCATACTTTTTCCCGGGTTTTTTAATTACAGTAACTCCAAGGGTAAAAATTACAAAGGCTTGCAATCCATGTGAATGCAAGCCTTTGCCAATTATATTCTACATATCAAAATCATTCCAATCTATCCAACCTCATTTTCCCATCCTTTATATAATGCCCTTAATCACTCAACAACCAATCTATTACATTCTTTTTCTGAATGCCTTTGTACGAACTTTCGGGCTCTACGTCCATCGTTAGCAAAGTTCGCTTGTTATAATCCTTAATTATTTCAAATGGCCGGATTTCTCGCTCCCAAGTTGACGTTTCCCTTGTACTCCAAGCTACTTGGAAGTATTCTTGGACACCCTCCGGTGTTTTTACCACAAAATCCATTGCTGTTCGGTCTGCTTTTCCTATAAAAACCCGGGAATACCTGCGTAAAAGTTCTAAATAGACCACATTTTCTAAATCGTGCCCAAAATCACTTGTATCCGATTTCGCTAAAATCGCTCGTTTAAATCCCAAATCTACAGCATAATATTTCTCCAATGTTCGTAAGATATTTTTCCCTTTTATCTCGTAACGTGGCACTTTGTAAAACAAATAAGCCTCCGTGAATGCTTGTAAATAGTTATTAACGGTTGAATGAGAAACAGTAAATCCTTCACTTTTTAATAAATTGGTTATTTTTGTACTAGAGAGCAAAGAACCAACAGCTTCTAAAACAAATTTGACCACATTTTCAAAGTTATTTTCCTTATACCAGTTATTCCGAACCAATATGTCCTTAATTAAAATATCATTATAGACACCTTGTAAATAATTCAATTTATCTTCATCGGCAAACTCAAGTATTCCCGGCATCCCACCATATTTCAAATAGTTTGAAAACAATAAGTCCAAGCGACTTTTATCTTCAAATGCACTCACATATTCCTTAAATGAAAATGGCAATAAATGTATAGAAATATAACGTCCTGTAAGCAAAGTTCCTAATTCACTACTCAACAAATAGGCATTCGACCCAGTAACATATACATCAATATTGGGTTTTACATACAGACCATCTACTAAACGCTCAAATTCTTTGACATTTTGTATCTCATCTAAAAAAACATAACATGGTTTTGATAAATCAAGCTGTCCAATGATATGATAATATAAGCCTTCAAAATCATTCAACCATTTGATATTTTCGATTTGCTCAAAATTCATAAATAGAATTTGCGCTTCACTAATGCCCGTTTCTACCAAATAGTTCCGAAACATTTGCATCACCGTGCTTTTCCCACTACGTCTTACACCTGTTAAAACCTTAATTATGTTTTTGTCTTTCAGACTTTTAAGCCTTTCTAAATAAGTTGTTCGCTCTATCATTTTACTTCAATTTGACGAAACTTGTTCATTTTTACAATTTTCGACAAATTTACTACTTTTTATCAATTTCACCAAACTTGTTAATTTTTACAACTTTCGTTAAATTGGACTTTTTATGCCACTAAATTTTTAATCGATCTAATTCCATTTCTTCAGCATATAGGATCTATAGTTTTGTCTTTAAATTAGATACAAGTTTTGAAAGCATTTTACTGACTTCTTCTAATTGAAGTAATGTAGGAGCTATGTCTGATTCAGAAAGAAAATTAAGTCTCACACATATTAAAAGTTGCGTTTCTAATTCAGCTTTTGAGCCTCTTGCAATAAACAAAAATCGGATAAACTCTTTAATAGAATTTCTTCCTTGTCCTTCCGCAATATTCGATGGAATTGAAACAGCAGAGCGTTTCATCTGATCTTGTAACGAATATAATTCTTCTTTTGGAAGCCTTTTACAGAGCAAGTATGTTTGAGTGACAATATCCATTGCCATTTGCCAAACTTTCAATTTTTGATAATTTTCTTGTGCCATATTTTTAAATTCTTTTTATTATTTTAAAAACAAAACCCTCTAAGTTCTCTAAATTCTAAGTTCTAAGTTCTCTATGTTCTAAGTTCTCTAAGCTCTCTAAGCTCTAAATCCTCTAAGCTCTAAGCTCTCTAAATTCTCTAAGCTCTAAATCCTCTAAGCTCTCAAAGCTCTAATCCATCTAAGCTCTAAGTTCTCTAAATTCTAAGTTCTAAATTCTCTAACCCAACAACCACTTTTCGACATTTAATATCTCTATGCCATCATTGTTAAATTCCAATTCATCAGTCGTGAGTAATACTTTCCGATAATTGTCTTTAAGCACATTAAAAGCAGCTAATTCTATTTGCAGGGTACTTTCTTCTTTAGCGGTATAGGCTACTTGAAAATATTCCATAGCACCAAATTCGTTTTGAGCTACAAAATCAATTTCGTTACTATTATACTTCCCTGTCCAAACTTTATATCCACGTCTCAGCAATTCAAAATATACGATATTTTCGAGTAGATGCCCGGCATCTGAAGTTTTAGGCTTGCCGAGCAGCATCCGTCTGAAACCTAAGTCCACCAAGTAAAACTTACTTATCGTCCGTAGTTGTTCTTTACCCTTAATATCATATCGTTTAGATTCGTATAGAATAAATGCATCTTTCAACGCCTCAATCAATTTAAATACCAAACGGCTGTCCACATAATTGTTTTCATTTTTCAAATACTTAGAAATGCTATTGGGCGAAAGTGGGCTACCTATCGTGTCAAAAGCAAAACGTGTCACAGCAAATAGTTCTTGTGGATTGGTAATATTGCTACGTGTGATGACATCCTGCAATATCACCGAATTATAAATATCATTCAGGTATTTTAGGGTATAGTTTTCACCAATCGAAAGCATGTCCACTGCTCCGGGCATGCCACCCATTTGCATATAGTCATTAAGTGTTGCATCCGGCAAAGATTCCTTATATTCTTTATATGAAAATGGCAAAACATTGATTTCAAAATATCGCCCAGACAACAAAGTTGCTAAACCAGACGATAGCAAGAAAGCATTAGAACCTGTGATATAGATATCCGTGTTTTTTTTCACAAACAATGCATCCACCAATCTTTCAAAACCAGATATCATTTGCACTTCATCCAAAAAAATGTAGTTCATTTCTTCGGTTTTACATTGATCGATTATGGCTTTATAAAGTGCCTGCCAATCACTAAGGACTACATTATCTGCATCTTCAAAATTATAATAAATGGTATTTGCTCCTTGTTTTTTTAGTGTATCACGTTGCATCTCCAACAAGGTAGATTTACCACAACGTCTGATGCCAGTGATTACCTTTATCACATTTTTATCGCGAAGTGCGTTTAGCACAACAGTATATTGTGGTCTTATTATAGTGTGCATAATTCAAATGTTTTTGCAAATATATTCAAAAACTTTTAATTTTTATAAAGTTTCTGCATTTTTATTCAATAACTTTCAAATTACAACAACTTTCTGCAAAATTATTCAAAAACTTTATGATTGGTTTTCCCAATATATTGCGACGAAAAATCCTACTAATAAAAAAAGGCTTGTATCCTTCTGAATACAAGCCCATTTTCTTTATCGTAAAAGTTTCTATTGGAAATCTCTAAAATCTCTAAAATCAAGGCTTTTCGAAATTTAAAAAGCGGAGTTTACTGATGTAAATGAGCATTTTAAAACTTTGAAGTAACGCCGAGTTTGGGATTTTTTGAGATTCCCTATTAATATCTGTAATAATCCGGTTTATACGGCCCTTCTACAGTTACACCAATGTATTTTGCCTGCGCTTCACTCAGCGTTTCCAATTCTACACCGATTTTTGCTAAGTGCAATCTAGCGACCTTTTCGTCTAAGTGCTTAGGCAAGGTATAAA
>JAIXKS010000052.1:11612-68003 GCA_026928325.1 Chitinophagales bacterium
TTTGCTAAGTGCAATCTAGCGACCTTTTCGTCTAAGTGCTTAGGCAAGGTATAAACTTTGTTTTCGTACTTATCGGCATGATTCCAGAGCTCTAATTGTGCAAGTGTTTGGTTGGTAAAGCTGTTAGACATTACAAAAGATGGATGACCTGTTGCACAGCCTAAGTTCACTAAACGGCCTTCTGCTAAGATGATGATATCTTTACCGTCCACGTTATACATATCTACTTGCGGCTTGATTTGATCTTTGGTCTGACCATAATTCTTATTGAGCCAAGCGATATCGATTTCATTATCGAAGTGGCCGATGTTACAAACCACGGTTTTGTCATTCATCATCTTGAAGTGCTCACCTCTGATGATATCTTTGTTTCCGGTAGCTGTCACAACGATAGTTGCCTCTTTGAGTGCAGTCTCCATTCTTTTTACAGCGAAGCCGTCCATAGCCGCTTGCAAAGCACAAATCGGGTCTATTTCTGTGACAATCACCCGGCATCCTGCACCTCTCAATGAAGCCGCAGAACCTTTACCTACATCACCATATCCGGCTACTACCGCTACCTTTCCGGCCAACATCAAGTCTGTTGCTCTTCGGATAGAATCCACCAAAGACTCTTTACAACCATATTTGTTGTCAAATTTTGACTTAGTTACAGAATCGTTGACATTTATGGCAGGAAGTACCAATGTGCCATTTTGCTCTCTCTCATAAAGTCTGTGTACGCCTGTCGTTGTTTCTTCTGACAAACCTCGGATACCGGCTACCAACTCAGGATATCTGTCAAAAACCATATTGGTCAAGTCTCCGCCATCATCCAAAATCATATTAAGCGGTTGTCCATCTTCAAATGCAAAAAGCGTCTGCTCGATACACCAGTCAAATTCCTGTTCTGTCATGCCTTTCCAGGCGAAAACTGGAATATGCTTAGCTGCAATCGCTGCCGCTGCGTGATCCTGAGTTGAGAAGATATTGCATGAAGACCAGCTAACCTCAGCACCTAATTCTACCAGCGTTTCGATCAATACTGCGGTTTGAATCGTCATGTGCAGGCATCCTGCTATTCTTGCGCCTTTCAGCGGCTTAGAGTCGCCATATTCTTCTCTCAATGCCATTAATCCTGGCATTTCTGCTTCTGCGAGCATGATTTCTTTTCGTCCCCAATCTGCTAAAGAAATATCTTTAACCTTATAATTCATGGTTGATTGTAAATTAGACATATATTTAATGCTTATTTTTTTAAAAAAGGAGCACAAAGGTACGATATATTTCTTACCTGCACTAAATATCAATACTTTTTAACGTTTATATAGGACGACAATCCAACGTTTCCACATTCACTTTACCACTAAGTTCACTTAGAATTCACTAAGAAGCACATAGCAGATCTTTAAAAACGCTTCCGCTTCCCTGTTTATAAACCATATCTAAAGCTTTCAAAATCAACTCGACAAATCTAACGATTCAACAATTCAACAATAAAAGTTACACCTTTAAACCCTTAAACCAACTAATCCAACTCGACAAATCCAACGATTCAACAATTAAATCAAACCTCTATCCTCACCTCTTGTCCCATCGTCGGAGTCGCAATCATGCCCATGCCTTTTTCAATCAAAAAAGATTTAAAATTATCCTGAACTTCAGGTTCGCCATGTACCAAAAATATTTTTTTGACATGTCCTTTTTGGTTGCTGATGAATTTAAACATTTCGTCTCTATCTCCATGCCCGGAAAAAGAATCCATCATGCGAATATCGGCATTTATCGGCTTTTCTTCGTCAAAAAGTCGAATAGACTTAGCACCCGACCTCAATATTCCGCCTGGTGTTTCAGGTGTACAATACCCTACGATTAAGATCGTATTATTGGGATTGTCAACGCTGTTAAAAAGATGGTGCTTAGACCTTCCGGCATTCATCATACCGGCGGCGGATACGATGATACAAGGTTCATTAGTCGTATTTAAGGACTTCGATGTTTCGACATCCTTGACATAGATTAGGTTATTAAACCCAAAAGGATTGGGATCGGTTTGGATATATTTATTGATTTCGTCATCAAAACACTCTGGATGCAATTGAAATATATGCGTAACATTGACAGCTAACGGACTGTCCACATATACTTTGATGGGTGGCAACAATTGCTGATTGGCCATCTTATCCATCATATAGATGATCTCTTGAGTACGCCCTAGACTAAAAGCCGGTATAAGCAATTTGCCCTTTTTCTCGACACAAGCTTCTCGGATTATGGCCAAAAACTCCTCTGACTGTTCTGGCGTTTTCTCATGCAATCGATCTCCGTATGTAGATTCACAAATGAGATAGTCCACTTCCGGCATAGGGATGGGATCTCTCAAGATAGGTCGATCCGGCCTTCCGATATCCCCGGTAAAACCAAGCATGATCTCTTTATCGTTTTCTTTGATTTTTAAGGTAATAGAGGCACTCCCTAATATATGACCGGCATCTCTAAATAACACCTGAACATCGGGATGGATCGTTTGCCATTTATCATAAGGATGACCTTCAAACTTTATCATCGCCGGACCAATATCATCCGTGGTATATAAGGGTTCACGTAGAGGTTCTTTACTTTTTCTTTTCTTTCGGATGATGCGATCATTAAACCACGCTACATCAAATTCTTGGATTTTGGCGCTGTCCATCAACATGACGGCACATAGACTACGAGTAGCATGTGTACTGTGTATAGCTCCGGCATATCCGTCTTTGACCAGCTTCGGAATTCGTCCACAATGATCTATGTGCGCGTGAGATAATATCATACAATCAATCTCCGAAGGCTTAAAGTGCCAATGGTTATTCCATTCCCAAGTCTCGTCACCTCTACCTTGAAACAAACCGCAGTCCAAAAGAATTTTAAATCCATTATCTAAGATGATCAAATGAGAACTACCGGTTACATAGCGGGCGGCTCCGCAAAATCTGATTTGCATATGTCTAATATTGAGGTCTATAAAACTGACAACAATATTAGTGAAAATTAGTAATACAATAGTGCCATTGCTTCATTTATTTTACCTTCGGCGATAAATATCGAAGCTTTTCTTTGCTTTTCCTCATAGTCTAAGGCGTACAAGGCCTCATCAATTACTACATCTTCCTTCGAAGGATACCCATTCAAAGCAGCCAGATATCCCAATTCGTTGCCTGTCAATATCTTTGAATTTTTGATTTTTTCCGGCAATCTGTCAAAGCCAATCGGCGTGGCGATAAATGGCTGATAAATCTCCATGATAGCATCCCCACTTGCTCGGACATAGTAGGCTCTTCCCATTCTACCCATCAAATCAAGTTTGTGTGGATCTATGCGATTGCCATCGATTACTTCTTCAGATACTGTTATCAATTGTACTTCACAAATAATCAAATGTCCGGCACCACCTTGGTCACCCAACTCAATGATTTCTTTAACCTTACATTCAAAATTAACGGGAGATTCTTTTACTCTAGCCGGCTTAACTGTCTCTGCCGGTTCCGGTGTCAAGCCGATTTTCTCAAATTCGTTGACAGACCTCAAAAACTCTACCGAAGCCAAAGCAGTCTGTCGCACAATAGGATAAGTAACTACATTGATAACACATTCTCCACTAACGCGTACATTATGCAAGGTGTCTTTCGTCGTATTATCGGAAACTTTACGGTTCGACGAAAAAACCATAATCGGAGGATTAGAAGAAAAAGTATTAAAAAAGCTATACGGTGCCAAATTGGGCACTCCATCTTCATCGAGCGTACTGACAAAGGCAATAGGTCGTGGCGCTACTGCACCTACAAGATACTGATGCAAATCTTTAGTTGGCAATGTTCCCGGTACGATTTTTCGCTTCATAAGACTAAGGTAATAATGGGTTAATGATTAATGGTTAATTTCGATTTATGAATTTTATCAACAAGGTAACTAATCAGGTATATGCTTTCAAAACATAAAAATAAGTGAATTTTTCGTCAGATCAAGCTACTTTTTTGCGTTAATAGCAGCGCTATTGATGAAAAAAGAACTGAAATATCCCAGAAAATTGACATTTTTTGATTAAAATCAATCCTACCTAAATAGTTACTTAACAAGATTACCTTAAAAAAGATTGCTTACTTTATACGTAAAGATATAATATAGCAAAAAAGAGCATGACGGCATTTGCTGACACGCTCTTTTTTTCTATATTTGTTAATCGGGTCATTTCGTGTAAAACAAAAACTTAAACTTACCTCTTTACACGTATAAACCTTTAAACCCTTAAACCTTCAAAATCAATTCTGCTTAATCCGCTCCAAAATCCCTCCGTTATCTACTACTACTTCGGCGGTCTTAAAGCCTCGATTGATCGCTTGCATCTGTACACGCTTGGCTTCATCGTAAGAACTATATCCGGCAAGGATAAAAATCGTCCAACTTCCTTTTGTCCACTGTTCTACCCGTCCTAAGTCTTTCACCTTATTGACTTCAAACCATATTGGATCCTCATACGATGCCAATCGCACTTTATACCGGTTGGATGCTCGGTATTCTTCTAAAACATCCTTATTAGTTGTATTAAAATTGCCGGCATCATTAAAATTTTTATCATCCTTGCTAGACATCATTAATTCCATTTGTGCCGTATTCAATGCTTCAAAAGTTATAAAGGCATCATTAAACCCACTAGCTTTTACCTTCGCCAAAACATCTTCCACTTCCTTTCTATCGGAATAATAACCTAACCTGATTTTGACTGTATTACTAGATACCATGCGGTAGATATTGCCGTATTTAAGCAATGGTTTATATTTACCATAATTGGGTTTGACCGCCGTCATTGAAGCCAACTGAACAAAAAAGACCTCTGAGTTAGGCAATAATTCATCTAAGGCTGTACGATGTGCATCCATCCACAATTCATCGGATTCGTAGGCTTTTCCTACTTTGTCCGTATCAAATTCAGGTAAGACGAAGGCCGTATTTTTTCTTTCACCTTCAGTCAAGGAAACAGCTAAAACTGTATTTTCATCCACGGTATGCTTTTGAGTAGCTTCGGCTAAAGCTTCTAACGATACTGCTTCTGGAATATCCGCCATGATAACTTCGGTCTCTTCCGCTTCTTGGCGCATCGCTTTATAGATATCATTACTACCAAGTCCACCTAAACGATTCGAAGTAAAATATATATCGCCTGCTTCATTTAATGCAGGGAAATAATCATCGCCAGGAGAATTAATATCGCGCTCCAACGGCATTGGACTTGTCCACATGCCCTGTTCGTAGTTTGACATATATATATCATAACCACCTAATCCCATCAGATTATCAGAGGCAAAATAAAGCTGATTTTCAAATAAATAGGGTGTTATTTCGTTGTAAGGCGTATTAATTTCTGATCCTAAATTGACAGGCTGCGACCATGTATCTTTGTCATAATGGCTCACATATATATCAAAACCTCCATACCCACCAGCTCTATCAGATGCAAAGTACAAACTTCTGCCATCAGAACTCAAAAACAAAGAGTTGATCGAAGATCCCATTTCGTTGTAAGGAAAGGGCTTGGATGAGGTCATCTCTCCATTGGCGTTAAGCGTGGCGATATGAACACTTGCATTTTTAAAATCCTTATCCATGATCAGCCGAGTACCAACCTTACCTTCGATATAAGCACATCGGTTGACAGTGGTAGCATAGCTTATAGGACCAAGATGCGTGATTTTGTGATTGAGACCTGTGATATAATCAATTCTGTTTTTTTCAGTATCATACTTAAAAGTTTTATGCCCGATAGTGGAAGCATTGAAATCTCTCAATACTTCGTCCATGAGGATGTCTTCTCTAAACGAGCTAAAAACTGCTGTATGGTGATAAAACGTCAATCCAAAGTCAGTCGTATTACTATTGGCCGGCATCGCTAAAACATCGTATTTGGGTGCTTGTTCAAAAGCCGCATTCACATGATCGAGTCCTTGAAGGATCGCTAATCCTTGTATCGGAAACTTTTCGATATATCCTGCCAAAAGTACAGGAATCTCTTGATATCGACCCATTTTTTTGAGCATGGTAGCGTATTGAACACCCATAACAGCATATTCCGGCACATCTACAGGTATTGCGCTATAATAATGCTCTGCAGCTGCATAAGATCCCGACGTAAACAATAATTCTGCTAAGGCTAAACTAGCCGAATAGTCTTCAGGATTAGCTTCCAAATGTGCCTTATACGATTGAATAGATGTTTCGTACGCTCCTGACACAGCTTGGATTTCTGCCTTTTCTAGGGTCTCTTGTGCCATTCCATTGGACAAGACAAACACCAATACAATTGTCAATAATTTATGCGTTTTCTTAAACATGACCTCTTAATTTTAGTGTATCAACTTTAAATTTAACTACAAATATATAACCAATTTTTGTAATATGTATAAAAATGTTGAAAAAAATTATAATTTGTATGATTTTTGTGGTTAATTGGCTGTTTTTTAGTGGAAAATCAAAGCAACTCCACTATTTTCTTTGAGGTATAATAAACTTACAACAGAATAAAGTAAATCAGCATTCAAAGGCTTCAATATACTGGTCTGTTCCTACTGTTCATGCTCAATGTAGTTCCAGATTTGTGAATAATTCTTCGCATTCACATTCAATGAGTTTGTAATTTGCCCTTCTGCTCCGATATCCATAACCATACAGCTTTGAGCTATGTCATATTTTTTGAAAATTAATCAGGCGTTTGAAAAAGAAACAGGCTGTCCGATGTTTCGGACAGCCTGTTTGAATAAATTATCTGTGCTTTATAAAGAAAACCTCCTCTTCTAAGTCGTGATATATCTCATCTTCATAATGCCACCACCGCAAAGTACCCCGCACTGTATCCTTTTGCGCTGACACATCGTTAAGATTGATAACGACCTGGAATGCAGGCAAATATCCTGCCTCACATCCTCCAATTATTTCAGAATATCCAAATGTTTCATCCATGTATATAAAATGTACATATTCACGAAACCCGGTAGGTAAAACATACATAAATCCCTTGTACGGTAGATCTTTAGATATTAACATTAAGAAATCTTTGAGACAGTCTAACTCTGCTGTTGATCCCCTATAATCTAGCCCATTAACATCATCCGGGATACATAAGGATTGCCATGGATACCAACCATTTTGACAAGGACACTCATCGGAATGTTGTCCCCAAAAGTTACTACAATCGGGTGTCGGTTTATGACAACCTGAAACGATTATAAAAACAGCAGAAATTATAATTTTATTCCAATTTATTATGACCATTTATTTAAAATATCTTGAGTTCAACTAATAAATGCAACTTTTGGTAGGAAAGAAATAAGGGATAATTTTTTTCAGAAAAGAGAAGAGAAAAACTCTCCTCTCCTTTTCTGAATGGTAAAATTTCCTCATTTTGCTCCTCGTCCAAAATTCGCAATAAATGGGACATTTAACCGTAGCACAAAGATACACAATTCAAGTATTAAAAGAAGAAGGTTTTTCACAAAGTGAAATAGCTAAAAGAATTAATCGGGATAAGTCAGTTGTGAGTAGAGAACTGAAAAGGAATTGTGACCAAAGAAGTGGTAAGTACAAAGCCGAATTGGCGGAAAGAAAATGTGCTAACAGGCATAAAACAAAAAAGAAGAAAATCAGATTTACCGCTGAAATTCAGGAAAATGTAGAAGAATTACTCCGACAAGATTACAGTCCGGAGCAAGTCGTAGGATTTTCTAAACTTCAAGGAGACGATTGCGTGTCAATAGAGCGAATTTACCAACATATTTGGTCAGACAAAAGACAGGGCGGCAATCTTTACACACACTTGCGGACAAAGGGCAAAAGATACCGTAAAAGAGGAGCTTCAAAGGATAAACGGGGGCAAATTCCTGATAAAGTAAGTATTGAAAATCGACCTAAAATAGTAGAAGAAAAAGTCAGAATAGGAGATGTGGAAATAGATTTAGTAATTGGGAAAAATCACAAAAGGGCAATATTGACGGCAAATGACAGGGTAACAGGAAAAGCAAAAATGGCATTATTAGAGTCAAAGTCATCGGAAGAGACCAAGCAAAAGGCAATTGAAATCCTTACAGAATGGAAGTCCTTTTTGAAAACCATTACCTCCGATAATGGAAAAGAATTTGCTTTACACAAAGAAATCGCAACAGAATTGGAGATAGATTATTTCTTCGCAAGACCTTATCATAGTTGGGAAAGAGGAGCAAATGAAAACTTTAATGGGTTGGTAAGACAGTATTTCCCAAAGAATTACGACTTTAATTTAATCACAAATGATGATATCGAATATGTAGAAGATAAACTAAACAATAGACCAAGAAAAAGATTTGGATTTTTATCTCCAAATCAAGTACATTTGCATTTAATTAATAATGACGGAAAAGTTGCATTTATGACTTGAATCCGCCAATTGATTTTCATGATTAAAAAACATTTTCTTCTTGTCTTTTTGAGTTGTATTTGTATTAGCTACAACCATGCTCAGACACAGAAAGGGCAAATTCTCGAATCAGTCAACACTATTTTTCGTGACTTTAAACTTTCGGGAGACGGTAATACAATAGTGGCATTTGATATACCGGAAACAAGAACTTTTAAGTACACCAACGGAAAATGGAATGAAAAAGAAAGGATAACTAACAGAATTTGGGATTTTTATGAGCTATCCGAAGACGGGTCAGTTTTTGCAGGTACATATAAAGACAGAATAACAGGAAAAACTAAACTTGATGTTTATGATTTTGTGGAAGACCGTTGGGTACTAAGATCAGAAATGGAGGACTTAGTATTTGAAAGGAAAATTCATACCGACCAGGGACATTTTTTTACTTTATCCCATGACGGCAATACATTAGCAGTACTGAACCATACTAAGTATAATGAAGCAAAGACTTTTGTAAATTTATTGGAATATATCAATGGTCGTTGGAATTTAGTTTATGAAACGACATTAGAGGATTTTATTGAGCCTTATGCACAGTTTGACGGCAATTCCCAAAAACTATTTGTAAAAGGATTGCAATACCGGAATTTGTTTTATAATAAAATTGAATTGTTTGTCAAAGAAAATGGTATTTGGACAGATCTCAATATTATACCTGATGTGTATAAGGAATATATCCCTTTCATTAAGTTCAATATAAATGGAAATGCTTTTCATTGTTTATCGGGTTCATGGGAAGATACAATACACTCAATCGCAATCGAAAAATATGATATCGTTGGGAATGAAATTGTAAAGACATTTAGTCAGGAACTACCCGGTATTGAAACCGATGTTATAGACATTTCGGGAGATGGCAGATATTTTCTTTCCGGCTACAACCCTTACACAATAGATACGTTACCAGTATTATACAAATATATTGATGATAAGTACGTAGAGCAAATAACAACCTTAAAATCCCGGGATCCGGAAAGACCTTACTTATCTCATATACAATTATCTGATAATGGTTCTACTATTGGTATCCACGTAAGCGATGAAGCATCTTCGGGTCAGCTTCATTTTAAAAGTCAGATTATACTTTACTCATTTTCTGATGTATCATCACTGAAACCAGAAGAGTACCGGGTTCCGGCCTTGCGTATTTATCCCAATCCTACAAGTGACTATATACATGTAGATTTACCGGCATATCCGGTGGACTTTGTACTGATGAATGTAATGGGAGAAGTCAAATTGCAAGGAAAATTATTGTCAAATACATTAGATATGTCTTCTGTTCCACCTGGAATTTATGTTCTAAGTATTGAAAATACAGGTATTGTTAAAGTAGTGAAGATTTGATAATTTTGCTGTTACTTCCCTTGTATTTCTATACAAATATTGTCACTTACATTACGTTCTGACCAATTAATTTTTACCGAATAGTAAAGTTTTTGTATCTTTGACAACGTAATTGAACTTGGTGTATGATACATAGGTTGATTTTAATGGTAGCGATATGCTGTATTTCGGTTTTTCAGCATACGGCTCAAAGTCAGTGGCGCAGCTCGTCTGATGTCATTCCCGGGCAATATATCGTACAGTTATCAGACCATAATGCATTAGACCAATTTAAGACTTTTGTTTTCACCATTTCTTCTGATACAGTGATTATACGGTCTATCATGCAGCAACCTTTTGAGTTGTATTTATTGGACTTTGGACCGACATCGCAATATGATTATACAGAAGTTTTAAAACGATATCCCGGATTGCAAACGGTTATGCCCAACAGAAGATTAATCAATCGTGCTGTTCCGGACGACCCATTGCTTATCAACCAATGGCAATATAACAATACCGGCGCAAATGGCGGACTACCAGGTGCTGACTTGGATATGTACAATGCGTGGGATATCACAACCGGAGGAACCAATTATTTAGGCGATACCATTGTCGTCTGTGTCATTGATGATGGTGTCAATGGCAATCATATCGACCTTAAATCCAATATGTGGCTCAATCATCACGAAATTCCCGACAATGGCATAGATGACGACGGGAATGGCTACATAGATGACTATCTGGGATGGAACATCAAGTTTGGCAATGATAGTCTTTATTATGGTGGTAGCCATGGCACACCTGTAACCGGGATTATCGGTGCAAAAGGTGATAATGGTATAGGCGTCAGTGGTGTCAATTGGAATATTAAAATCATGCCCGTCAACTACGGCGATGCCACTGAAGCAAATGCACTCGGTGCTTATGCCTATGCCTACGCTATGCGCAAATTATATAACGATACGCAGGGTAAAAAAGGTGCTTTTGTAGTAGCTACCAATTCTTCTTGGGGCATCGATAATGTTTTTGCAGAGGAAGCGCCTATTTGGTGTTCCTTGTACGACTCCTTAGGTGCTATCGGGATTATCAATATCGCTGCTACCACCAATAAAAATACGGATGTTGATACAGCAGGAGATCTACCTACGACTTGTACGTCTCCTTATCTCATCTCTGTTACTAATATTAATCAATTAGACCAAAAAGTCACCGGAGCCGGATATGGTCGCAAATCCATCGACTTGGGCGCTTATGGTCAACAAGTCTATACATTAAACCGAACAAATTACGGAAATTTTGGAGGAACTTCCGCAGCGACACCTCATGTGACCGGCGTTATAGCCTTACTGTATGCGGTTGGATGTCCGGTATTCGATTCTATAGTCATTGACAATCCTGCCGGAGCTGCACGCATTGCTAGAGATATGATCTTTTATGGTACGCTACATCTACCCAGCTTAAAAAACGTAACTACGACAGGTGGTAAACTCAACGCTTATAGAAGCTTGGCCAATCTCCAAGCGATTTGTTCTGATCGAATCCTTCCATCCGGTATATTGGCAACACCCAACGATAGCGGCATCCAAATATCTTGGGTCATTGGCTCTGAGCCATCGATCAATCTAAGATACCGAAAGGCTGAAGATCTAGTCTGGATCGTCATCGAAAATTTCAAAAATGGAGATACAATCACTGGTCTCGATTTTTGTACCGCATACGAAATTCAATGGGCAAGTAATGCAGGTCTCTTCCCAGACACCTACGGGTATTCTAGCTTCGTACATACTCAAGGTTGCTGTAGCATTCCGAAGATCACCAATATTCAGACTAGTGGAGACCAGATCGCTTTTTCGATCCAATCTTCTGACAATGCACAATACCTCATCCGATATTTTAATCCATCTGTATCCGATACATCCTACATTTTATTGGAAGGTGATACTTTGGTATTCGACCAACTGCCCGAATGCTATGCCCTAAGTTTTAGCGTGCAAGCCCAATGCTTGACGTATAACAATCAATCTGCATTTACTGACACGAAATATATCAGTACTTCCTGCCAATCGTGTACTGCGCTGGACTATTGTACTTCGTTGCGCAATAACGCCAATCAAGAGTGGATAGCATCCTTCTCAATCGACAATCAATCCATGGAATCGGGCGCTGCGGCTTCCGGTTATAGCGATTTTGCAGGTGTCAATGTCTTTAATCTCAAACGAGATACTTACTATCAATTTCATCTGACAGCAGGTTATAAATCTAGTGCCTATGCAGAGCACTTCAAAATATTTATTGATTTTAATCAAGACGGAATCTGGAGTACAGATGAACTCGTATTTCAAACGCAAGTACCCTTTCGAACCAGTTTAATAGAAAATATTTTTATTCCGGAGTCCGCTAAAACTGGTTATACTCGAATGCGTCTGATGCTTTCGTATGAAAATTTTGACAATGCCTGCGAATTTGATAATTTTGAATACGGCGAGGTCGAAGATTATTGTGTCTGGATTTCGAGTACCTGTGACGCTAATGCCGAGTCTTCGGTTTCGGTCGGAACAGATAGTGCTATTATTACCTTAGCTTTTCCTGGAGATATACCCGAAAAAACCGACTTATATTGGAAAGAAATAGATTCAGACGACTGGTCAAAGGTTGCTGTAACGGATGCAACCATTATCTTGAACGGGTTAAAAGACTGTACGAAATACCAGTACTTCCTCCAATACCAATGCCAAAATACAGAGACTTTCAACTCAAAAACGATGACATTTAAAACCAAATGTATCGTAAACACGCTAGAATACATGATTGACGCACTGGTATTCCCTAATCCCGTAGATGATATTTTGTACTTAGACATCTCTGGATATCCATCCAAACCTTGGTCCGTGCAACTTACAGACGTATTGGGCAATATCTTACCCATCAACTGGTTTCACCATAACGAGGAGATACTCCAGGCAAATACGAGCCACTTAGCATCGGGCATATATTTTATGACGATTTCTAATCCACAAAATAAAATGATGACACATACGATTAAATTCGTAAAAAAATGAACTTAAAAATAGTCCTTTTCTCCTAAAAAACAAAAGTTACAACACCTCCGAAAAGGAAATATTCGTACTAAAAAAATCACACCTTCCTGGGCTATCTTTATAATTTCCGACATGTAACATCTAAATTTAGTGCGGTCATAAACACCTGATGATCAATAAAGTGATATTTTTATTAGTACATTAACCGCACTAAATAGTATTTTAGCTGGATTCAAATCAACGATATAAAACCGGTCTTAGATTCATTATAAAAAATTACATTGTTCAAGGCTGAAAACACGGACATAACCTTTGCTATGTCGAGTATTTCTAACGCAGAAATTGGATATTTTTTAAATCAGATTGAGCTTATTTGAATGTCAATTTCGTATTAAAATCAAAAAGCATAGCCATCCATGGTTACAGATAATAAATTCAGTAAAACGTCTGATTTGAAGCTATTTTGGCGCATAATAGATTTTCTAATGCGTAATTTGGGATTATTATACCTATTTTTGCATTCTAATGCATATCGACATGTACACAGCGGAAAATCAACATCATTACTCAGATTTAACTCGACAATTTCTCGAAAACCCAGCTAAAGAAAGCAACCTTGAGGATCTAAAAAAAATCCTCGTCTATCATGAATACAAATATTATGTCGAGGACGATCCTACGATTTCAGACCACGAATATGACTTACTGTATAAGCAACTTGAAGCCATCGAAGCTGCACATCCGGAATTAATCACCGTTGACTCTCCGACACAACGAGTAAGTAGTGACCTCTCGGGAGATTTTCAGCAAGTACACCATATAGTTCCAATGTTGTCCTTAGCCAATTCTTACAACGAAGAAGACCTGAATGACTTTGATGCCTCCATAAAGAAATTGTGCCAATTACCTTTAGATGCCGCTGTCGAATATGTGGTAGAACCAAAATTTGATGGTGGAAGTATTGCCCTCGTGTATGAAAATGATCTGTTTGTAAGGGCAGCAACCCGAGGCAATGGTACTGTCGGCGAAGAAATGACACCCAATGCCCGTATTATGCCCAGTATTCCGCTCAAAGCCAACTTTTCAAAACACCATATCGTTAAGGCTGAACTTCGTGGCGAAGCCCTTATCCGCAAAGACAATTTTGACCGTATCAACACAGAAAGAGAAAAAGAAGGCTTGCCACTTTTTGCCAATCCACGAAATGCCGCTACAGGTGGCTTACGCACCAAAGACCCGATAGAAACCCGAAAAAGGGCATTAGAAGCCTTCGTCTATCAATTGGCTTATGCCATCGACGACGAGGGCGTATCTCAATTACCTGCTTTCAATACGCATTTTGCAGGTATTCAACTATTAGGAAGCCTCGGTTTTAAAATCCCGGAGCACGAAATGAAGCGCTGCAAAAACATCGAAGAAGTACACCAATTTGTACGACTTTGGGAAGCACGCCGCGATGACTATCCTTATGAAATCGACGGTATGGTCATCAAGGTAAATGACTTAAAAATGCAGGAAAAATGTGGTTTTACAGCACACCATCCTCGGTGGGCTATCGCCTTTAAATTTAAAGCCAAGCAAGCGACTAGCAAACTCATCGCCGTGGAATTTCAAGTAGGTAGGTTTGGTACAATAACGCCCGTAGCCAAGATTGAACCCATCTATCTGGCTGGTGTTACTGTCTCATCTATCTCCTTGCATAATGAGGATTTTATACGAAATAAAAATATTTGGTTAGGTGATACCGTTTTGGTTGAAAGAGCTGGAGATGTCATCCCTTATATCGTCAAATCCTTTCCTGAATTGCGCACCGGTAGCGAAAAGCCTATTGAATTTCCAACATTATGCCCAATAAATGACACACCCAATCCCATCAAACTCATACAGGAAGAGGGCGAAGCTGCCTGGCGATGCCCTACATGTATCTGCGGTTTAGTGGACTTACAAAAGATGATTTTCCACGCTTCCAAGGAAGCCATGGACATCGAAGGATTTGGAAAATCCATTGTCGAAAGGTTTTATGACCTCCATTGGATCAAAGACATGAGCGATATTTACAATCTAGATTACGAACAGATTAAACAATTAGATGGGTTCGGCGTCAAATCCGCTGAAAACCTCAAAAATGCAGTAGAAAAAGCTAAAAAAAATCCCATCCATCGTGTCCTACATGCCCTGAGCATCCATCACTTGGGTAAAAAAGCAAGCAAGTTAATTGCCGAACAAATAAATCATGTCTTAGACCTTAAAAATTGGACGATGGAGCGTTATCTAGAAATCAAGGATATCGGCCCGGTAGTAGCCCAAAATGTCATTCAGTGGTTTGCCAATGATGCCAATATCGCTATGTTGGAACGCATGGAATCTTACGGTGTCAATCTAGCTCAAACCGAAGAAGATAAACCATTAAAAGTATCCCAAGACGGTGTTTTTTACGGAAAAACAATCCTATTTACTGGAACATTGCAGCGTATGGGTAGAAAAGAAGCCGAAGAAAAAGCTGCCCTAGCCGGTGCTCAAAATGTATCCGGAGTCAGCAGCAAACTCAATATCTTAGTCGTAGGAGAAAAAGCCGGTTCTAAACTCAAAAAAGCGCAAGATCTAGGAACTGTTCAAATCCTCAACGAAGATGAATTTATAACGCTAATCGAAGAAAATCAGGATATTAGTCCGGAGCATTAAACATGGATAGGCATTTAAATCAAAGCACATTGAAAATAATCTGGTTATTTATAATTGTCATTTTTTTAGCCAACTTTGTTCAAGCTCAAAATACGGAAACGATTAAGTTTTATTCCACTGTCTTTCAGCGTGAAAGAACAATCCATATTACTACACCAGAATTTTATCAATACCAATCTAAAAAAGTAAAATTACCCGTTATTTTCATTTTGGATGCCCAACATGAGTGGTTTGCAAATCCTAGCATCAATACCATTCGCTACCTCCAGTACACACATCAAATACCTCAAGCTCTAATAGTATCGATCCCACTTGAGGACAGAATTAAAGAATGTCAAATTCAATCACTTCAGGGTGAAGATTTATTGTTATATCAATTTATCGTACATGAGTTGGATGAAAAAATCCAAAAATACAATCCAAGCCAATACAAGATTATAATGGGTCATTCGTTTTCTGCCTCCTTTTCCTTGTATGCTTATCTAAAAAACCCAACTTATTTTTCGGCAGTTATAGCACATACACCGTTAGACCATTTTAAAGATTTAATCATGGCATTTGAAGAAAATGAAAATATTGCTAAAGAAAACATATTCATTTCTGCAGGTGGCCAAGCAATGCACGAGGATTACTATCATAGAAATTCATTGGAAGCACTTAAAAGGGATTTTCCTTCTTTTTTCGATGCGATTCATACAAATATTGCTAACAATACCAATCACAACGCAGTCCCAATCCTATCTACAGCTCCTTTTTTAACAAAACTATTTTCCTCATTTAATGGTCGATTTTCGCAAATCGCTAAAGTAAATGAGGCTTATACCTTAATCGAAATTCCAAAATCTATTGAAGAGGAAATCCGTAAAATAGAATCCGCATCTACTTTAGCAAATCATTTTTATCCTCCTGAAATAGCTGAATTCAATGGTTTGGCTTCCCGATATTGGAGCAGTAATTTAAATAATTTCGTCATCGAAATCTATAAAATGGGAATCAAATATTATCCTTATTATTTTGATTTTTATCTACAATTGTATTATTTACATATACCGATAGACCAACAAAAATCGAAAGAATATCTAAAAAAAGCAGAGAATCTTATAAATATTTTTGAAACAAATAGCATAGAAAAAGAAGCAATCATTGAAGAAATAATGAACGAAAAAGTAAAAAATGGTTGGTAAAACAAGAGCTAGAACAACTAGTGCGCTGTCTATAAAAAGACTTAAATTATAATGGACGTTATTTTTTTAAAGATCAAGGCAAAAAACGCAGGCATAGTCGTAACTATGGCGAGTATTTTTAACGATGAGATTTGAAAAAAGAACAACATTTTATTAAGATTTTTTTGTGGACAGAGCACTATCTTATTGCTATCCAACCCAATACCACAAAATCAATAAAAATAAACATGATTATGAATGCAAAAATCAATGGAAAAGTAAAAGTCGGCGATCCAATCCCAGCTTTTGAAGCCATGACTGAAAATGGCGAGCCTATTACTAATATTTCCCTTCTCGGAAATAAAAATATCATTTACTTTTATCCCAAAGATGATACTCCAGGCTGTACAAAAGAAGCATGTAACCTCCGCGACAATCATGACTTCTTCAAGGCCAATGGTTATACCATCTATGGCGTAAGCAAAGACAACGTAACCAAACATCAAAAATTCATCGCCAAGTATAGCCTACCATTTACCTTGATTGCTGACCCAGAACTCAAGATGCTCCATGCTTTTGGCTTCCACGGACCTAAAAAATTTATGGGTAGAACATCTCTAGGCACTTACCGTACAACCGTAGTCACAGATGAAAACAATATCATCACACACATCATCTACGATGTAAAAACCGCAAACCATGCCGATCAACTCAGAGTAGCCTTAGGCCTATGATTTCGGAATCTTAATCACATAGCTTTTTCCGGGAGCAATCGTTAATTTTCCTTTGAGCAACCAAGGATTATAATACTTGAGCATCCGATAAGTGATTCCATGTTCATGTGCAAAATCCGCCAAACTTTCGATCGTTTCCGTAACAGTAATTTCCTTAAAATTGGTATGTGGTAAATATCGGTCTGCACGTTCGACAAAAAAACCATAGGTTTCCGGATGTGTCAACACTTCCTTGATGGCCAATATCCTGAATACATAACGGGATGTTTCTTCATTGATATTCAAATCGTAGTAGTTGCTTTCTTTTTGCTCTGTCATAGACCGGCCATAACTCCCAGGGCCGACATTATAGGCACCGAGCGCATCTGTCCATGTTCCGAAACGCTTTTGCAATTGTTTGATGTAACCACAAGCAGCTTTAGTTGACTTTTCCAAGTGCATCCGCTCGTCAACTTCCTCACTAATCTCTAATCCCATTTCTATGGCTGCTGGCTTCATAAATTGCCAGTAGCCTTTAGCCGATGCGGATGAAGTCGGATTCCTCAACCCACTTTCAGCAATAGCCACATATTTAAAGTCATCTGGTACACCTTCTTCCTTTAGAATCGACTCAATCACAGGAAAATATTTTTGCGACAACTTCAAGTGGAGCAGCGTCGTCGATTGCCAATAAGCATTGACAGTCAACTCCCGGTCCAAACGTTCATAAGTATCCTCATTTATTGGTACGGTTTCTCCAGCAAAATGCAAGTCGCTTTCGGGTTTGATGGTCACTATTCGCTGTGTCAATTCCGTAATTGCTTCACGCAATGACTTGGAGTCCGATGACAAAAAAAGTAAGGTCGTAAACATCATCCCACCTATAAAACCAAATACGGGAAACAATCTTTTGTATGGCTTCATATTAAATTTAAACAACGGTTTTTGGCTTTTTATAAATCGGCACCGTGCTACACGGTTCACCAAACATCAAACTTTGAACATGAGGAATCAATCGCTCTGAAATCTTGGCATAGGCATACGGTGGAACCGGCTTATTGCCACATCCCTTGATAACGATACGTTGCCCAGAATATTGTGTAGGATCCATTGTATTAAGAGCTTCCCGATAGTGCATCCTCAAGTATTCTTCTTGTGTACCTTGATACGTATCGACAGCAGTACCCATCAGATAGCTTTCAATCAACATATATGCCCACAGCGGAATAATAGCATCTGTACTACACCCTATTAGCACGATTTTATCTTTATATTCGGACCAGTCCAACTGCTTCAAAGCATCCCTAAAATCTTTTTCTTTGAGAATTAGACCGTGAAAAAGATAGTCTTTAATATCAAAATCTATAAATGAAGCTTCCGGAAAGTAATCTTCCAGATTTAAAGTTATCAAACCACTTGCGGCAACCCTATTAACCAATGGCGTATCTTCCATGATGACGATATGATTTATAATGAATGGATAATGATTAATTTTTTAATCGTTAACTAATTTACGATTTACTGATTTCGAATTAAGAATTTTATATGATTATAGATTTCAGAGGCAACCATTACTAATTCAACTTTCCAATTCTAAATGATTCGAAAAACATCAACTATTATAATAGTTTTAACCGGCATTTTGTTCTGTCTCAATGGCTTCCGGCTCGCCTATTTGATTTTCTACTTCTTCAAAATCCTTCAATTTGGGCATATCTTCCATAGACTTTAGACCAAAGTAATCCATAAATTTTTGCGATGTCGAATACAACAATGGTTTACCTGGACCGCTACTTCTACCGGTAATTTCGACCAAATCCTTTTCTAAAAGTTTCTGAATGGTATAATCCGAATTGACACCTCTAATAGATTCTATTTCTGTTTTTGTAACCGGTTGTTTATACGCAACAATTGCCAATGTTTCTAATGCCGATTTTGTCAGTTTTTTATGTGTATTCTGTTTGAGATAGGTTCCTACAGTATGGTGATAAGCTCCCTTGGTCATAAACCGCAATCCGCCAGATACTTCGACGATTTCCATAGCGTAGTCATCTGAAGCATATTTAACCATCAAAGTATCCAAATACGTGTTCAAATCCTGATCCGATAACTCCATATTCAAACTCTCCTCCAAAGCACTTTTGATGTCATCAAAGCTGATAGACGGATTTGCTGTAAAAATCAGGCTTTCTATATGTAATGCGACAATGTCCAAATGTTAGATTGATTAAAATTATTCCGCAAAAATACGCATTTCCAACCATTTCGACCGTTAAAAATATCATTTTGATGACCAAAACAGACAAATAATGAAATCCATGTTGAGCAGACATACCTCTAGTTACCGCCATCTATCACCAAAATCTCATAGAAAACGTTTTTATTACTAATTTCCCTTTCGGTCAAATTCACCCTTCATAAATATCCAAATTATTATTTATTCCACAATTATTTTCAAAAAACAATCTGCAATTCTATAAAGTGATTAAATTTGTCATGACAACAAACAAATACACCTTGTATGGCTTTCAAATTTCAATCTTATATAGGACTCCTTTTCCTGACATGGAGCACCATTTGCGTCCAAGCACAGGTCAGTGGAGACCTCAAACCGGCGAGTGATATTTATATTTTAAAAAATTGCTTCGTCGTACCTCAACCCGGAAAAATCCTATCTGGTCAAGATATATTAATCAAAAACGGTAAAATCGCTGACATCGGCTCACAGCTCAAAAAACCATTTGATGCCTTGGAGATTCGACTTGATTCCATGTATGTGTATGCGGGATTTATAGATGCTTATTCCAATACCGGGATAGCCCGACCGGAAGAAAAAGAAAGACCCAAGGTGACCAATACCGTTTATCCGCAAAATGAAGAAGCCGGAATAACGCCACAAGTTCGTGCAAAAGACAGCTATAAATCAACCGACAAATCTGTACCTGAAATGCGTACCGCAGGTTTTACCCTATCGAATGTCATACCCCGCGGATTGATGTTGCCCGGGTCTTCTGATGTTTTTATTCTCGGTGATAAACCCGGAGACAGGATGCTTTTCAAAGCAGATATAGGTCAAAATTTTCAATTTGCACCTATCAGAGGCATCTATCCCGGAACGGTTATGGGCGTTATGGCCAAATTTAGAGAATTGTATAAAAATGCAGAGATTTATGGTAAGAAAGAAAGCCTTTATCAAGCATTACCATCCCAATATAATCGCCCAGAGTACTCACGCGAACTCGAAGCCATTTACGAAGTAACAACCCGAAAAACACCGCTCTTCATCAAAGCAAACCACACTAAAGAAATCCATCGGGCAATGAAACTCCGAAGTGAACTCGGTTTCAACCTAATTCTCGCTGATGTACAACAAGGTTGGTACAACATAGACGAGATTAAAAAACATAATATTCCCGTGTTATTATCGCTAGAATTGCCGGCAGCACCAAAAGAAGACGTAAAAAAAGATTCCACGAAAGTGGCAGATAAAAGCGATTTCGAACTCAAAAAAGAGCAATCCATTCAGGAATACCTATCCCAGGCATCTGCTTTCGAAAAAGCTGGCATCCCTTTTGGCTTTTCATGTCTCTCCGTAAAAGCAACCGACATTAAGAAAAACATCCAAACGATGATAACTCACGGCCTTTCAGAATCGGCAGCACTTGCGGCTTTGACCACCTATCCTGCACAACTCCTTGGGATATCCAAAGAGGCCGGCACGGTCGAAAAAGGCAAACTTGCTAATCTAGTCATCACGGACAAACCATATTTTGATGAAAAATCAAAAATTAGATATGTCTTTGTAGAAGGAAGCAAGTATGAATATGCCGATAGACCTCAAGCCAAAAACAGTGGTAAAAGCAACGGTGAAGATCCTAAATATGTAGGTATTTGGTCGTATATAATAGATATTCAAGGTATGTCTCAAGAAGGGAAGGTAAATATCACCTTTGCCGATGACCAATATAAAATTTCGATGTTTGATAACACGCGACCCTATGATGAGATTTTCGCAGATAATGTCAGCTTAGATGGCAAGACATTGACTTTTACATCGAGTGTAGATATGGGACAACCGGTTACGCTCCAATTCGAACTAAACATGGACGATAAAAACTATTCAGGGACAATCTCTGTAGGAGCTTTTGGCTCATTCCCCGTAAAAGGTACATGGTTAAGCAAACCCAATAATTTTTAATTCAATAAATTATGGTAAGAATACTTTTAATAATAGCAACATTTTGCACTACCGGATTCCTCTATAGTCAAAATATACTGATCAAAAACGGAACTGTACTGACGATTACGGATGGTATCAAAGAAAACACGGATGTTTTGATCCTGAATGGGAAAATAGCTCAAATTGCCAAAAACATAATCAATCCCAAAAATACGCGGGTAATCGATGCTTCCGGGCTTTTTGTGATGCCCGGTATCATTGATGCACATTCTCATATTGCCTTGGATGCCATCAACGAATTTGCAAGTCCGGTCACAGCGGAAGTACAGGTAGGTGATGTCCTCAATCCATTTGATATCGCTATATACCGAGCACTTGCCGGCGGAGTCACGATTTCACATGCGATGCACGGATCAGCCAATGCGATCGGCGGTCAATGTCAAACCATCAAGCACCGATATGGTGTCGTTGATCCTGAAAAACTCAAAATGGAAGGCGCACCACGCACGATAAAATTTGCCCTTGGCGAAAATCCAATCCGCGTACATGGAGAAGGAAAAAATATTATTCCGAACACCCGTATGGGCATGGAACAGACGTTCAGAGATGCTTTTGCAGAGGGAAAACTCTATATGCAACGCTGGGACGACTTCCGTAAAGGCCTTATCAAAGAAAGCCCAGAATACAACCTTCGGCTCGAAACCATGGCCGACATTATAAAAGGTGACATTTTAATACATTGTCATTCTTATCGAGCAGATGAAATCCTGATGTTAATGCGAGTTCTCAAAGATTATGGTGTCAAAAAAATCTGTTTTCAACACGTCAACGAAGGCTTTAAAGTAGCTCCGGAATTGGCAGCTTATGGCGCGACTGCATCGGTATTTTCCGATTGGTGGGCTTATAAATTTGAAGTGTATTATTCCACAGCCTACAACGCCTCTATTTTGACAAAAAATGGTGTGACAACTTCTATTAATTCAGATGATCCGGAACTCATTCGTCATTTATACCACGAAGCAGCAAAAACTCAAAGATATGGCGGACTGAGTGACGACGAAGCCCTGCGATTAATCACTATCAACCCAGCGCAACAATTGGGTATAGACCACCGCGTAGGTTCGATTGCCATAGGCAAAGATGGCGATGTCGTCCTCTTCAAAAATCATCCCTTGTCGATTTATGCAATTCCTCAAATGACCATCGTAGATGGTGTCGTCAGATTTAGTATCCAAGAGGATCCTGATGATGTCAGACTAGAAATCAGCCCGACAGCCAATGAATCCTCATTTTACGAAGAGATGCACCATAGCGAAGAAGAAGATAGTTGCCTTCAAGGATTTTCGGAATGGATGATGGAGCATAAATCAAAATAACCAACCTATTTTAAAACATCGTTGACAATGAATGTAAGCAATAAATATATTTTCATCCTTTTGTGGATATTTTCTACGTCTTATACTTTTGGCCAGCAGGTTAAAAAAGCAGAAAATGGAACATTTTTACTCAAAAACGGGATGCTCCATACCGTGATGCACGGGACTTTTACCGGAGATTTGCTAATCCAGGACGGAATCATTGCCGATATGGGCAAAACCGTAGTTGCACCAAATGCCACCGTAATCGACTGTTCTGGCAAGCATGTATATCCCGGTCTCATAGATGCAGGAAGCCGCCTTGGACTTGCAGAGATTGGATCTATTTCCTTATCCAATGACTATGCCGAACTCGGAGCTTTTGTTCCTCACATGAGGGCATTGAGTGCGATCAATCCCAATTCTGTTTCCATACCTGTTACACGACTCAACGGTGTTACAACCGTATTTAGCAAACCGGAAGGTGGTACTTTTTCTGGAACAGGTGCCGTGATTGACCTTTTTGGTTATACACCGGAGCAGATGTCTTGCGGCTCAGAAAGGGTCGTGATGCAGTTTCCCTCTACAGGACTTCGAGGCAGATGGGACCGCAGGAAAGACACTGATATTAAAAGCGATGCAGAAAATGCACTCAAAAAAATCAATGAAGTCTGGGCAGAAATTATCAATTATCACCGCATTGACTCCACGGCAACCGCTCAAAAGACCACTTGGAACCGCAATAATCCCGCCATGGATGCCATGTTGCCCATCGTTCGCAAGGAGCAGCCACTCTTCATCGAAGTCAATTCAAAAGCCGATATTGAAACGGCCCTCGAATGGATAAAATCAAAAAACATTAAGGCCGTTTTGATGGGTGTCGCTGATGGTTGGCGTGTCGCCGACAAGATCGCAGCCGCTAAAATCCCGGTGATCACAGGCCCCGTGTTGAGCTTACCAAGACGAGATAATGACCGTTACGATGCCGCCTATACCAATGCAGGACAAATGGCTAAAGCTGGTGTAAAAGTAGCAATTCGCACCAACAATGCCGAAAATACGCGCAATCTTCCGTTTGATGCCGGGTTTGCGGCCGCCTATGGCATGGGTGTAGAAGAAGCCCTCAAAGCCGTGACCATCAATACTGCAGAAATCTTTGGCATTGACAACATGTATGGCAGCCTGGACAAAGGGAAAGTAGCCAACGTCTTCGTTACTGATGGCGACCCATTCGAAACAAAGACACAAATCGAAAAACTCTTTATCAAAGGTTGGGATATTCCACTAGAAAGTCGCCAAACCCTACTCAAAGATGAGTTTTTACAACGTACACCAGGATTAAGCAAATAATCGAAGATAAAAATCCGTGCAAATCTGTCCAATCAGCGTCATCTGTCATATTGAGCGTAGTCGAAATGGGTGTGCTATCAAGTTACAAAATAACATTCAATGTCGTTTAGTTTAGACTATTTATATGTTTGTTCGACCCATTCTGGGTCGTATATATAAAGCAAAATGGATGGCCTATAATCAAACGATCACGACGTGGTCGCACATTCTTTGCTTAACTAAACGACATTAAAATAACATTTACTAAAACATACTAAAAACCAACAAAAGGATACTCATAAAAACCAATACCAAAAAGATTACAAATAAAATGAGCAAGCGTCGGTGAAGTGGGTTTCGAGCCGGCATTCCAATCAATGGAATTTCCTTTTTTGTAGTTTCATTGAATAATTCATATTTGTTCGACCAATCAGGATTATAAGACAATTTAAATAATTCTTGCTCCAGCATAAATTGGTAGTCCTTGCCATCCTTAACACTAAAATCAATCTGGATAATCTCTCCACCAACATAAATCACGATATGTCCGGACTCATCACCATGATAAAGACCAACCTCAAACTCTAATCCACTTGGATTTTTATACAACCAAGTCCGTTGTGCCATTTGATAATACGCTTAATATGAATGGAGAAACACAAATCTTCCCTACATAAATTACAACCTATCCACTAAGAACCTACTTGAAAGAACTAAAATCCATCCATCACACATCGTAAGTGATACTAACTTCATCGGATTGTGGATGGGACTGACACGTTAAAATAAACCCAGCTTCCACTTCGTCATCATCTAAAGCATAACATGCATCCATCGACACTTCTCCTTCAAGTACCTTAGCCATACATGTCGAACAAGTACCACTCGTACAAGAATATGGAGGATCCAGTTTTTCGTCGATTAACACATCCAAGATGGTTTTTCCTTTTGGGACTTCTACCGTATGCCGGACACCATTTAATACGACATGAACCGTACCAAGCGCCACGCCAGCATCGGAAGGATGTTCCGCTTCAGCTGTTCTAAAATATTCCTTTAGGATTGATTTTTTATCAATACCCATGCCTTGAAGGTATTGTTCGACCTTCTCTATATAATCGCCTGGTCCACAAACGTAATACTGATTATCCTTATGTCTCGAACCCTGTTCTTTCAAAAAATCAACACACATCTTCTGGGTGATTCTTCCCGTTAGACCTTTCCATGAAACGACTTTTTTCGCAAATAAACCCGCAAATCCACCTTCTTTGGTGACCTTAGGTTGGCTTAAAAAATAGGTAATAAACAGCTGTCCTTCGTACTTTTTAGCCAAAGCATCCAAATCATTTTTAAAAATAATATTGTCTTCATTACGACTACCATACAACAAATAACAAGTACTGGCAGGCTCTTCTTCGAGTAAGGTCTGAATCATGGACATCACTGGTGTAATACCACTCCCGGCAGCAAAAAAATAATGTCCTCTTGATTGATCATGATCCGCATGGACAACAAAATGACCCTGTGGTGTCATCACTTCAAGCGCATCACCTTCATTTATATCCCGATGTAGCCAAGTTGACATCACGCCATTTTTCACTAACTTAACAGCGATACCCGGATGAGTGGCATTGATAATCGTCGAAAGAGAATACGAACGACGAATTTCCTTTCCATTATGAAGCATCTTAATCGTCAAGTGTTGACCCGGTTCGTAATGATAAGCGGTTTGCAAATCCTTGGGTATATCAAAATAGATGACCTTCGTATCTGGTGTTTCCTGATGGATCTTATGTATTTTTAATGAGTGAAACTGCATGATGTCGTAGATAAATGGTAAATGATTATGGTTAACAACAATGAAAGCCCGAAATTAGTTATTTTTTATAGCTTAAATATATTCTCATGAAGTTTCATTATCCATTATCATCAAAATTGATACTTATCCCTTGGTTTTATCGCTTGATCCAAAAAAATCCGCTACGGCAGTAATAGTGCTCCTAGCTGGATATTATAGGTTTATTTCCAAGGTTCTTTTAGCGTCTATCTATTTATATATTAAAAATTTATAATGTTTAATTAAATTATAAACTTGATATTTACAAAGAAATAAGTACATTTGCCATTCAATACGGCAAGAAGCTTGTATTCTTTTTTTTGTAACGGCTGTGCAATAGTAAAAAATAATTATTTTGAAGTTATCGGTTATTATACCTGCCTATAATGAAGAAAATACCATCGTTGCGCTACTCGATCGGGTTCGTAAGGTGGTATTAGACGCCGATATTCAAAAGGAAGTCATCATCATCAATGACTGTTCTAAAGATAATACGGAAGGCAAAATCACCGACTATATAGTCGCACATCCCGACCTCCATATCCTATATTTTAAGCACGAAAAAAATCAAGGAAAAGGTGCTGCCATCCACACCGGAATTCAAGGCGCTACAGGTGATTATATCATCGTTCAGGATGCCGATCTAGAGTATGACCCGGAAGAGTTCAACCTGCTTCTAAAACCAGTAAAGGATGGATTTGCGGACGTGGTATATGGATCGAGATTTATCGGAGGAAAGCCACATCGGATTCTTTTTTTCTGGCATTCGATAGGAAATAAGTTTCTGACTTTCTGCTCCAATACCATGACCAATTTAAACCTAACAGACATGGAAACCTGTTATAAACTCTGGAAAGCCGACATCATCAAAAGCATCCAACTCAAAGAAAAAAGATTTGGGTTCGAGCCCGAAGTGACCGCAAAAGTATCTAGAATAGCCGGAGTACGGATTTATGAAGTAGGTATTTCATATTATGGTCGAACCTATGCCGAAGGCAAGAAAATCAATTGGAAAGATGGATTTAGAGCCCTATACTGTATCTTAAAGTACAATACTTGGTCGAAGTAATAAAGACAAAAAATCGCTTTATCTGAATTTTTCTTACGATAAATTGAATTATTTTTTAGACATCAGCGTTATATAGGCTTTACAAGTCAAATGAATACAATGGTAAAAATAATCACGTCATATATTTGTAAGCACATCAAAACTATGGGTATTCAACTCATTTATTCGGCTTTTTTGATGATCTTTGCCTACAAATCCCCACATACTCCTAAGTGGGCGAAGCGCATTATTTTAGGTGCATTTGCCTATCTTTTGTCACCTATCGATACCATTCCAGATCTAACACCAGTGCTTGGATTCACAGATGATTTAAGTGTCATCACTTTTGGCCTCGTGACCATCGCATGTTATATCGATCAAGAAATCAGACAAATGGCGAGAGCAAAACTCGCAGCGATTTTTAGCAACGTAGATGAGACTGCGCTTGCTACCGTAGATGCAAAGCTATAGACCGATTACTTGAGCGAAAGCAATATATTGGCAATTTTCTCCTGACTATGCCCGGAACTTGCTAACCTCTGTTGCTCGACACCATCTTTCATGAATAAAAGAACGGGTTGTCCAGGAACATCGTATTTTTTCGTTATATCCTTGTTGTTATCCGTATCAACTTGAATAAACTTCACAAAATCCAAAGCACTATTTTGGGTAGCATCTTCTACTGCCGGTCTCTGTGCCTTACAGATCGAACACCAAGTGGCATGAAAAAATACAAGCGTAACACCGCTTTCAATTTCATTTTCAAAATTACTCAAACCATCGACAATTTTCAAATGGCTATTAGACAAATCTGCATCTTTAGAACACGATATACTGAAGAGTACAACCGCAAAAATCATCAACCAATTTTTCATTGCTAATCTTTTTTATTTTACTAATAAATTTTTGAAATCTCCGGACATTCAATGCCTCCAAAATATCTAACCACAGAAATTCCAAAAAACGAATACTTATCTTTTCCTTTCGTATCTCCACGCTGCCTACCCTGTGCCCCTAAACCTTCTACTAAAGAACGATCGGACAAAGCCGCCGCAATCGGACCTCGCGTATCTGCCAACGCCTGTTTGTCCGGAAAGACAGAACTGACATCATCCAAGTAGTCCGTAAACAAAAAGCGCGTACTAATATCTATATTGACACTAATCACCTTATTTATATCAAATTTAAAGCCACCTCCAAGGACAAAACCGCCACTTATCGTGTTGTATTCCTGACCTAGAGTCTGCCCTTCAGTGCCCATCTGGCGTAGCGAATATCTCGTTCCATCTAATTCCGCTGTAGGATTGTAGTGAAACACATTAATCCCTCCATAAAAGTAAGGCGTCTTATTATAGGTATGGTGACCGTGCTCGTAGTGAAAAAAGTTAAATTCTAGCACATTGGTCCAATCGATGATATTAGAACGAAAACTAAGGTTCCTATTTTTCTCAAATCTATTTTCAGAATCCGAATCATAAGCGCGAACTCTTCCGTAATTCAAGGATGTTCTAAAGGATATCCGGCTATTAAAATTTTTACGAGCTATCGCACCAAAAGCCAACCCAGGCTTATCTAATCTAAAATTGGTATTGAGATCCCCAAAATAGTGACTTGTCCCTAGCCATCCACCAAGTTCATATCCTTTTTGAGCCGAAACTCCTGAAAGCATTCCAAAAGAAGCCAACAAAATAAAAAATATATTACGAAACTGATTTTTCATATACTTCTAACGTTCTTATGATATTTTTGGTATGTAACCCAACCATTATTTCTTCACTTCTATAGACAATAGCTTTGTCCGCTCTACCTCGACAATTAAATTATTATTTTCGAACTTAAATACATCTCGGTCTGCCTTCTTTTCATTGATAAAAACCGATTTTAATTCCATCGGCAAACCATGAATGACAACATTATACCTCTTGTAAGCAGCCTCAAAATGCCCTGAAACTTTGAGAGAAACTCTAAAACTGTCCGCTGTCACTCGCGTTTTAAACTCCTTCCTATTATAAATCCCTTTGCTATACTCATAACCATCTCCGGCATCTTCATAAAGATAACTCAAAGTCTCTTCTCCTCCATAATAAACGTGTAGCGTCAATGTTTCAACTGTTTGAGCACCGACATAGAGCATGCTTGGCTGCATTGGAATGATCGCTCCCGCTCGTATAAAAATCGGAATGCGATCCATAGGCGCATCTGCTTTAATCTCTTTTCCTCCTTCCCATAGGGTATCTGTCCAATAGTCATACCATTGGCCGCGAGGCAAATAAACAAATCTACTTTCGACATTGGGTTCTAAAATCGGACACACCAACATGTGATCGCCGAGTAAAAACTCATCCACCCGATATAAAGTATCACTATCCATCTGATCATAATACGAAATCGGACGTATCATCGGTGTATATTCAGACACATACTGGTAAAAAGCCGTATAAATATACGGTAAAAGCTGATACCTCAATTCAATAAACTTCCGGACGATATTCAACGTTTCCTTACCAAATGACCAAGGTTCTTGATCTCCGTGATCGCCTGAGCTATGGGTTCGGAAAAAAGGCTGAAAAGCACCTAACTGTACCCAACGTGTATATAATTCGGGTGATGGATGGTCTATAAACCCACCGATATCAGCACCTACAAAGGAATACCCCGTGATTGCCATCCGTTGACACTGCATCGTAGCTATCCACAAATGCTCCCATGAAGCGATATTGTCTCCCGTCCACGTAGCAGCATACCGTTGCGTTCCAGCATACGCCGACCGTGTCAATATAAACGGACGCAAACCATTCCGATATTTTTTGACACCTTTATAGGTAGCTTTTGCCATCAGCATTCCATACACATTATGCGCTTTGCGATGGCTACACGGGTGACCATCGAAATCATGCCTTACATCATCCGGAAAGGTTTTACCTTCTATTTCAAATAATGCGGGCTCATTCATATCATTCCAAATGCCACTGACACCCATTTCATAAATCAACTCATAGAAAAGACCTGACCACCACTTGCGTACTTTAGGATTTGTAAAATCAGGAAAATAACAAGTCTCCGGCCATACCTTACCCTTCATATATGGTCCATCCGCACGACGACAAAAATAATTATTGGCTAAGCCTTCTTTAAATACATCATAGGCCAAATCAACTTTAATGCCTGGATCGATGATGACTATGGTTTTAAATCCTTCCTTTTCTAAATCTGCAATCATTTCCTTAGGTTTCGGAAATTTTTTATAATCCCAAGTAAAAGGTTTGAAAGCATCCATATAGTCGATATCTAGGTAGATAGCATCGCAAGGAATCCGCTCTTTTCTCATTCTTGTCGCAACATCTCTGACCTTGGATTCCGGATAGTAACTCCATTTGGATTGTTGGTAACCCAGAGCCCATAATGGCGGCATCTCGGGTGTTCCGGTCAACATCGTATATCGTCTGGTCACGTCGATAAGCTGAGGACCATTGATAAAGTAGTAATTCATTTCTCCACCTTCAGCCCAAAAACTTGTAACTACACTGCGTTCTGATCCAAAATCAAAAACGGACTTGAAGGTATTGTCAAAAAAAATACCGTAGCCTCGATTATTATGAATCGCCGTATAAAAAGGAATTGCCTTATAAATAGGATCCTCTTCTTTTCTAAATCCATAGGTATCCATCGCCCAATTGGTCACTCTCCTACCACGCAAATTGAGATGCATCGTTTTATCTCCCATAGCATAAAAATGCTCGCCTTCTTGGATTACCTTACTCATTTTGACGATGTCTCCACCATAAACCGGATGTTCCTCCCAATGAAAACCTTGTTCATCCCGGCAAATGATATTCCCGGATGTATCGGTAAAAATAATTTTAGAATCCGGCTTGTGAATATTGACGACTACGGTCTCAGACTTAACAATGAGGTTATCCCGATTATCAATAATAATCAACATAAACTCGTCACTTTGAAACTGCTTATTGATCGCGTACGAAAAATGATCGTCAAATCGGTCTCCTGTACAGTACCGAATTCGAACAATATCCATCGTTAAAAAACTGATCTGTATTGTAACCTGATTCGCAGATTTTATGAGGACACCATTAATAATCTCTTCATAACCTGTAACTTTACCGGGTGAAGACTCATTAATGTTCATATTATTATTAATTTGATGATGAGCAATACAAAAAAAAGAAAAGGCCGCACTATTTCAAATAATACGGCCTCTGTGATGAGGTCGGAAGCGGATTCGAACCGCTGTACGAGGTTTTGCAGACCTATGCCTAGCCACTCGGCCACCCGACCTTAATTCGCGGCTGCAAAGATAGTATGTTTTAACAATATTCAAAAATTATTCGGATAAATATATTATTTTAATCAATTTTATCGCAACACAACATATAGGACAACCCGATTGTTATAATTCAAATTCTCTTAATAGTTTGACCTATTTTTATGAAGATCCACACATTTACTTTCAACGAATTTGAGGAAAATACGTATGTTTTATACGATGATTCAGGTGCTTGTGCTATTATAGATCCTGGATGCAATACCATTTCAGAACAAAGTGAATTGGAGCATTTCATCAACCATAACCAGCTTACGCCCACACTATTGCTAAATACACATTGCCATATTGATCACGTCTTTGGCAATCGTTTTGTAGCCGAAAAGTACAATTTACCACTCACGGCAAATGAAAAAGAAGTTGCTGTCTTACAAAGTGCAGTATCTGTAGCCCTTTTATATCAAATGTATTACGATCCTTCTCCCGAAATTGAAGCCTATCTTTATCACGGAGACATGGTACATTTTGGAAATACAACCTTAAAGGTACTATTCACGCCTGGACATTCCCCAGGAAGTATTTCGTTTTATCACGAAGCCTCCGGTGTGCTTATATCCGGTGATGTTTTATTCCTCAATAGTATTGGACGGACAGATCTCCCCGGAGGAGATTACGATATCTTGATCCACTCTATACGATCTCAATTATTCACCTTACCCAACGACACAAAAGTATATCCGGGTCATGGAGATCCCACAACTATTGATTTTGAAAAAAGATCAAATCCTTTTCTCAATTAAAAATGTACGCCCGCTGTTAGCGTAAACCCATTAAACTTCGTGTCAGGTTGTTTGTAAAAGGCATTAAATATCCCATGCTGGTATTCTAAATCCAACTCAAATATACCCAAAGTATAGCCTAAGCCGGTCAAAATACCCATATATGAGTTATTCAATTCCTTATATCCATCGATATTCAGCCCATTATCTGGAGATTTTGAAACAAAATTGACGGATCCCAATACTTTGCTCCTCAATACTCCATAATTGCCAATATGCAAGATATTAAAACCTAAGCCCAATCTTCCAGCTAAAACCGTAAAATCATTGTCCTTAAAAAATGAAGGGCTGGATGTCGAATGAAGACTCTTTTTAATATACTGGCCACCGATGATAAAATACAAATCTCCTTCCACTATCCTAGCGTCAGCTCCCACTAACCATCCATAATGCAAATCTCCTTTATCTGTAACTTGCCGGTCAGAAGAATATACACCCGTAAGCCCGGTATAAAGTGCGACGCCTGGAGACTGTCCATAGATGGTTAGACTACTTCCTACCAATAGGATCAAAAGCAAAATTTGTTTCAATTGATGCATGATTTATATTTATAGCTAATTCATCCAAAAACCGTGCTAAATATCTCAGTAATGGAAATTTTTCATAAATTTGCTACAATATTACAATGAGCGTATGTATCCTGATTTATCTTATTTCTTCCACGACCTTTTTGGTACTCAGCCTGATAACTGGACTTCCATCTTTAAAACATTTGGATTTATGTTAGTCATGGCTTTGATTTCTACAGCATTTTTACTTAAATCCGAACTCATTCGATTGGAGAAAAACGGTAAAATCTCGCCTAAGAACATTTTAGCACAGACTTCAGAAAAATTGAGTAATCAGGACATCATCATCAACGCTATATTTTCATTATTGATAGGTACCAAGCTTCCAGTCATCCTCACACAATTCGAGAGGTTTAAAGGTGACCCTGCTGCGATTATCTTTTCTTCGGAAGGAAATTGGATCATCGGTATAATACTTGCGCTCATCACGGCTGGATATTATTGGTATAAAAACTCTAAGGTATCACAAGAAGTCAAAACAGAAACCATTCAGTTTTGGCCATCATCCAAAACCAATGACATCATCATCGTGGCGGGACTTTCTGGTGTACTAGGTAGCAAGCTATTTTCTGTTTTCGAGGACATGCCTAGTTTTTTAAAGGATCCTATAGGAGCTATTTTTTCGGGTAGTGGATTAAATGTTTATGGAGGTATCATTCTAGCGTTCTTTGTCGTATATTGGTATGTCAAAAAACTAGGCATCAAGCCCATATATATGATGGATATAGCTGGTATGGGAATATTACTCGGATATGCCGTAGGTCGTATCGGTTGCCAACTGTCTGGAGACGGAGATTGGGGCATTGTAGCAGCAGCTCAACCAGATTGGTGGTTCTTACCTGACTGGATTTGGTCCTATGATTATCCGCACAATGTCAACAACGATGGTGTCTTAATGGCCAATTGTGACCCGGATATATATAACCAAGCCAGAGCAGCCGGCAAAAGCATCGAAGATAGCTGTCAACTCAGCAGCGGATATAGGTATTGTCACCAGTTAACGCCTAAAGTCTATCCAACACCCATTTATGAAATCGTTTTTAGTTTGATCGCTGTAGCCGCGCTTTGGTTCAATAGGCATAAATTCAAAATCCCTGGAACGATCTTTTTCAGCTATATGATTATCAATGGAATTGAAAGATTCTTTATTGAAACCATTCGGGTCAATGATAGATACCAACTTCTAGGTCTCAATTGGAGTCAAGCGCAGTATATATCTATTTTGTTTGTATTAATCGGTATTGGAGGAATCCTCTATCTATTCAAGAAAAACCGAGAACCTAACGCTTAAAGAAGATTTTTAATGCTATCGGCAATAGCTTGCATTTCTTCTTTAGTGAAATTCAATTTTGGATTGGCAAAATTCATATCCGAAATTTTATTAATCGGAATCAAATGAATGTGTGTGTGAGGAACTTCTAAGCCAACAACAGCAACACCAATTCTTTGGCAAGGCACCGCTTGTTCAAGTGCATGAGCCACCCGCTTCGCAAACAGATGCAAATCCGAAAATGTCTCGTTATCTATGTCAAAAATATAATCAATCTCAGCCTTTGGAATCACTAAAACATGACCTCGGGCGATTGGAAAAGCATCCAAGAAGGCTAAAAAACGATCGTCCTCAGCTATTTTATAGGCAGGTATTTCTCCCGAAACAATTTTTGAAAATATAGAAGCCATTTTATAATGCTATTTTAACGATTTTGAATTTAACAATGCCTCCAGGGGTTGAGACATCTACAATATCACCCACAGAATTACCCAATAAAGCTTCTCCAATCGGAGATTTTACGGATATCTTTTTTGCCTTGAGATCAGCTTCAGCTTCGGCAACCAATTTATAGGTCAATTGGGCTTTCGACTTAATATTCTCGATAGTTACGTTACTCAACACCGTAACCTTAGAAGTATCGAGTTGACTTTCATCTATAATCCGAGCTTGTGCAAAAACCTTTTCAAGATCATTGATTTTAAGCTCGAGCATGCCTTGCGCATTTTTTGCTGCGTCGTATTCTGCGTTTTCTGACAAATCACCTTTTTCACGAGCCTCAGCAATTGCTTTGGCCACTTCGTCACGCCCCTTGGATTTTAATTCATCCAATTCAGCCTTCAACTTGTCATATCCTTCTTGGGTCATGTATGAAATAGACATATTTTTAAATTTTCTAGATATTATAAAATAAAAACAAACGTCTCCACTTCTAAAAGTGAAAACGTTTGTTAACTTTTTAAAATTGATTATAGTACTAGAACATATCTGCTAGGCAGAAAGTTCCCTAAAATGCAAATCTTAAAGTAAAATTATGGGTTCCTTTGAATGGATTAGTAGTACGATACGCATAATCCAAGCCCAATTTATTGGCACCTCCGCTAGAAATCGGAACTTCAACGGATGCACCGGCAGAAAACCCTGTATAAATACTTTGAGCTTCAACATCACTATGTCCTACATCTAATTTGTAACCACCTCTTACAGCAAATAAATTGCGGAAAGAAAATTCAGCTCCGAAACCAATTTGGTCTTTAGAAAAGGCATTAGATGTAAAATTAGCCAATGCGCGGATATAATTTTCTTCAGCAACATAAAAGTCATAAGAGACTCCCAAATTTAATGAAGAAGGCAATTCGAATTCTGCACCTCTTGAATTAAAAGCAATTTCATAAACAACGCCTCCGTCCGGTGTAGGATTTGGTCTTCTAACAGTCAAACCTTCGCCTCCAAAAGCCATTGGCGTTCCAACATTTTTAAGGGCAATACCCAATTTGAAATTGTCATTTTCTCCAGACACATATTGAACACCAGCGTCAATTGCTATACCTGAGGCTGATATATCCTGAAGGCTTTCAGATACATATCGAACCAAAGCTCCAACAGAGATTTTATTGGCATAGGTCAAAGAATATCCAACACCCAATTGGAAAAAACTAGGTGAGAAAAAACCACCCGTACCAGCAGGTTGATTGGTTGTAGTCACAGGAATATCACCAAAATTAAGGGAAGAAAATTCAATACCTAAGGCGCCACTTTTTCCCATTTTAAAACCTATGGCTCCGGCATTCATCTGCAACCCGGCTCCAGAATATAAATTAGTATTCGTAATTCCAATTTCAAGATTTTCAATACGACTTAGTCCTGCGATATTAATACGCATCGCTTCTACACCCATAACAGAAGAAGTACTCATAGAGTGCAATCCTGCACTTCGACCCCATGGATTAATAAGAAGCTCTGAAGCACCCGCTTGTCCCTGTCTGTCAGGGTTACCAGCTACTAAAGCAGTACTTACAAAAATCAAGAAAGTTAATACAGTGTAAAATGTATATCTCATAAGATTTTGATTTTTTTATTTTGTTAAATTGATTAAGAAGGAAAGTGTGTTTTTACACACTCTCCTTTCATTCACTCTTATTATAATCCACTTGGGTCAAACTTACGATTGACACCAAACCATTTAATCGTACGCTCCTCACCGTAATCAGGTGCTGAAATATGAATCAAGTAAACACCACTCGCAACCGGAATGTCTTTAAAGTTCTTCATATCCCACTCTAAATCCGGATAAACCTGTTGCGTAGAAGTCGGTCTATTTGTTCCTGACAAAATAGCTTCACGCTCATCCCGATTATACTGCTTAACAAAACTTCCATCTATACTGTATATCGTTACAACCGCTTTAGCCGGAAGATTGGTAATCTTAATGACATTCGTAAACTGAGAAGTCTCGTAAGAAGAATAAGCATAATATGGATTCGGAACAACATTTACATTAGCCAATGCTCCTACATATTCTTCTTGAGTCGCCAATTGACGAGATTCGACACCTTTAAATTCAAATTCATAAACAGGTAAATCTCCATCTGTTAAACAACCTCTTTCTGTATCCACGCTATAGTATTTAGACATACCATAAGCATTATTTACTCTCAACTTAACGGTAAGATCATTAGGTATCAATCCCTTATCCAAAGAGGTCATCTCTGTTGGTAATGGTATAGCTGTCCAAGTAATAGCAGACAATACTTTATGCTTGTTGTTGGTAGTAGGTGATCCTCCAGATGCTGAATACTTCAATCGACCGTAAATGTTTTCACATCCATCGTATTCCATCCTTGTTACATAGATATAATGGTGACCACCAGCAACAAATCCTCTAATATCAGTTACACCTTCGATATCATTTGTATTTGGATTTCGAACTACAAACTCCTCAAGAATACCTTCAGAAGTTGGATTGAAAATCAAGTCTCCACCTATTGGATTTTTTCCTTGTAACACTTCTGCATTTTCACCAGAGAAGATACTGTTTTCACCAAAGAAAATATTTAAACGCTTCCCAGTTTCAACATCAATGGCGTATCCAGGGAAATAACTAAATCCAACAGTTCCATCATTCAATGGATTACCATTTTGATCAATGGACGGAGAATTTCTTAAATCAAAATTCTTAGCACCATTGATGGTTTCTCCACCTGCAGCAATCATATCTGTTGAAGCTGTTTCAACAACGACACACTTACTCCACTTAGACTTGTCACTCGTAAAGACGATATCAACATTGTTCAAATCTCGGTATCTCAAAGAGTTAACGTTACTAGCCGTCGAGAATCTCATGATCTCCTTTGGACCCGGGCTAATATAGAATGGCACATCCGGATCTTCTTCGTAACGCGTTGATAAAACTGGAACAAAGAAACCTTGGCCCATTCTGGCAAGACTGCTATTTACATCATTTTTATCTGAACGAACAAAGTCGTAGAATCGGGTTCCTGCAACACCTGTTTCATAAATTCCTCCGTCGCGAATAGCACTAAACCACAAGTTGTTATTAGGATCTTTATATTCTAATCTAGCACCCACAGCACCATTAGAACCAGATTTAGCAACTCCCGGTTCGTCAAAGTTTTCTATCGTAATAGAGAATCCGAAGTTATTGATAATATACTCCTTAATATCTACTAATTTTCTATTGTCAAGTAAAACTTCATTTTTATTAACATCCGTCAATCTCCAATATGCATCACTATCAAAAGCACATAAAGTACCTTGGTTGTTAGCTTGGAAATTACCAAGAATTTCTAGTCTATATTTACCATCCTTTACTTTAAGTGGATCAACAACTTTAGCGTCTATTGGTCCAGAACCACTCTTATAAGTGATTCTACCATCAAATTGCTTATTAATGATAAGATCATAGATTGCAGGATCAACATCCAAGAACTTACCTGGGTTACCTTCACCCTGAATTCTCGTTACAATTGGTCCATCACCATAGGCTGACTGTAAGTCTTCGTAAACGATAGGTCGAGGAACTAAAGTATAAGTTTTAACATTTCTACGACCTTCCAAATAAGCTCTCTTTTGACCTTCACCTTCAATGATATCAAATTTCTTCCAATTATTATAAGCATAAGCCAACACGACAAAGTGATATTGCTTATGGTTCACTAATCTCTTATCTGAAGAAGCAAATTGGTCTTCAACAATCTTAAATGATTTTTTAACACCTGAATCTAGACCTGTTACTTCTCTTTTAGGAGTCCATACGATTGGTCCATTTTCGATAATTGGATTCGGTTGACCTGACCAAGTATAAATTTCTTTAATGCCATTCTTTACATCCACTTTAGCTACTTCACGCGCCTTTGTGACATCAGATAATTCTTGAGCTGTAACTGCTGCATTGGCTATTTGGAAAATTCTATAACCTTCAAAGCGATATTGATTATCAACATCCTGAGGTGCCTGTAAGTCTAACTCTTCGTATTCTTCATTGTAATTATTAGAAGAAAATTCATTAGACAATAACAAGATCAACTCTCTATCCAATTCAACAGGTGTAAGATCCGGTGCATCCGGTCCTTCTGTTATATCGAAACAGTTATCAAATAATGCCTGTGCGATATCATCTGCTGCTCTTAATCTAGTAAGATCCGGACATGGGTGCGGAATATCTGGTACAAACACAACTCCAACAATCAATTCATTCTGTGCACCAGGTTGCAATAACAATGGTCCAGTAGCCTGCATGGTTCTTCTATCTCCAAATGGCATATTAACAGAACACATGGACCAAGCATTCGGATCTCTATCGTTTGGAGCACTTGGGAAAACATATCTAACCGTATCTGTACTTCCAGGATTATATCCTGTTTCACCATAGGTAACTGCTGTTCCATCAGACCATAACCCGCGGATATAGTTATAGAAACCATCTTCTCTTCCTCGTTGAGGGTCCGTAGTCGCAGGTGGAGGTGATCCAATACTTCCGTTTTCTGCATAAGTAAAGGATGTCATACCCAACTCTATCAAGGTATCCAATGCACCTGTAAATGGTTCCGGCTCAAGAAGTACCTTTTTACCTTCTGCATCAAGTATCAAATTACCCTCCTCGTCTCTTTTATAAACTCTTGGACCTAGTGGGCCTCTAAAGTAGTCAATACCAACCATAGGAATTTTTGATCCATAAGTTGGTGTACCAGCACATGCAGATGATGCCCCGATTCCATCCAAATCATCCTCATTATATACATAAGCTAAAGATCGCTCTACATCACATCCGATGTAGTCATCCTGATAACAACCCAAATCTGGATCCACCCACATAGAGAAGTAACAGTCTAGCAAATCTTCCTTCGCTTTATTAATCAACTTATACCGATAAAAGGTCATATCGTTGATCTCATCGTTTGTCGCATAAGCAAAAGATTGAACTTGGACTTCCATTTGGATACTATTTGGTCCTGACAAGGTCTGAGCTGCACCATTATCATTATATATCCAGAATACCATTTCATCCGGAATCAACTCACGAGCTTCAAATACATTTTCTGGTTCACAACCGCGGATATCAATGATCGGGAAGTCACCTCCACAAGGGTCATAAATACCATTTTCATCATGATCCCAGAAACTTCCAAGTGGTTGATCAGGTAATGCAAATGGGTACTTCTTTCTCCAATGCGGGTTACCTTGACCCGGCCAATACAAAATATCTTCAGGAATTGAATCACAATCTATCGCAACACCTGATTCTAAGGATTTAATAACTTTATTGGCATGTGCAAGTGCAGATGTACCATTCATGGTAAAGAATCTATCCCACACATCACAGACTTCTTTGTCTGTTGCACCATTCAAATCCAATGGTCCGGCAAACCAGTCGAAACCTTCTTGACGATAAGTAACTGCTGATAATCTAATGTTACGAGCTCTATCAACACCACCTATCCAAACTCCACCCGCAAATAATGCAGATACCGGCTGTTGACCAGGAGCTGGTTTTGGTACAATATAGTTCGCATCATACCACAAGTTTCCACTCGTAAGTAATCGCGCTCTAACGTTATTGATTTCAAGTTCAATCTGTTTAGTAGGTCTAGTACATGCAGCTCTCCAACCGGTATTATCCGATGAAGGAACAGATGCATTTCCCGACGTTTCTGGGTTTTTAGCATTCAGATCTAGTAATGCGAGTAACATTACAAAGATAACCGAAAAGAATATTTTATTGATATTCATCTGTTTATTTTTAAAACGTTTATAATAAAATAATTAAAAATCTAATATCACACCTAAGTACATTCTGCGTGGAAGCGTATAATTACCTGAAGCTAACATTCGCCATCCATATGCATCCAAAAACGCCTCTACATCTCTATTCGTATCTTGTACTCCTCGTATTCTGTCCTGACCAAAACTAGATTGCAAATATCCATCATTATCCGCATCGTTTGAGAACTTATACACATCGACGATATTCTTTGTATTAAATAGGTTTTGTACTCTAAAATAGGCATTAAACCACATCTTTTTGTTAGATTCGCTACTAATCACAATTGGAAATCTCTTCTGAATATTCAAGTCAGTAATAAAGTTCCAAGGTAATCGAGCTCCATTAATAGATCCGGCATATCCAGATCCGTTTAAAGAAATAGGCGATGCGGGTTCTGTATTTTTAGTATATGGTTGACCAGAAACTAAAAATGATGTTAAATTAATACCAAAATCTTCCAAAATATTAATATTTCCAATTCTTGGCCCATCATAAGCTTTTCCAGCTCCATATCGGTAGTCAATAACAGCTGTTATTCTATGACGCTCGTCAAATGAAAGTGGAATTAAGTTACGGATAGGTCCTCTCGTATTGATACCGCTTGAAGAGTTAGCATCACTTCCTGAACCATCAGCAAACTGTAGCGTATAGGTAGCAGAAAGTTCTAGATTATTGGTTCTTCTTCTATCCAACGTGAAAGAAAATCCTTTAACAGTACCAAAGTCAAGGTTATCAAATATCTTATACGTATTCAATGGAGAAGCTACGTTTGCCAATACACGCTGTTGGATCAAATCCTTCATCTCCTTGTAGTACGCTGACATTTTAAATGCCATAACTTCTGACAACTTTTGCTGGAATCCTGCTTCGTAATCTACCGTACGTACCGGTTTCAAATTTGGATTATTCAAAGCACCACCATTGGGATTAATTCTAGAGATATCCTCCCAGAAATAGAAATCCAATGCTGAAGCAAATGAATTTGAAGGTGGTCTCTGATATAATACGTCATAATGCGCAAAGAAACCTGCGTCATCAGATATCGGGAATGAGAATGCCAATCGAGGCATGAAGTTTACTTGCGGCTTGTAATCCACAAATGAATACTCAGACTTATACACTCGACCTAATTCATCTGGTCCTGAAGATTGAATATTCAACTGTCTTTCTTGTCTGCCAGTCTCTTTACTGATACCTGCATAAGAAGGATAAACTAATCCACCTTGATAGATTATATTACCACCAGAAACAGCTGTTCCATTCGGTAAAAACCATTGATCACCCTTTCTAAAGGCTTTGACAGCTTGGTTTTCTTCACTCTCTATATATACACTATAATCATCACCAACGGAGGCTGGTTGTACTAATCCTGTTCTACTAAAGTAATCCTTAGCCGATTCGATTTCATACAATGCATAAGGATCTCTCATCACCTTTGTATTTGCATCATAGTAATCCATTCTAACTCCTAAACGGAAAATGATATCTTTAAATGAAAACTTGTCTTGTAAGAATACCGCACCATAAATAGGCTGTTGAGGTGCGACAACAAAGGTTCTTCTATTGTTAGCATCTCTACTTGTAAAGAAATCATCAAAACGTACGTCTGAGCCTAATTTGTTACCTAGATAATCAAATCCATAGTAATTAATCAATCCTTGTCTATTAATCAATTCTGATGCTGAAAACATATCTAAACTTAAATCGCTAGGATTAATCTCCCATACATTGACATAATCATGATCTGATTGATTGGTCAGCTCTCTAACCGAACGATAAAATTTATTATCTGTATTTATATTTAAGAAAGTCTCATATACTGGCACTTCAATTGGACCAACACCTGGAATATTTTGGATTTCTGTCCTTAAGATTCGAGCTGTGTCCACACCATTAATATGGCCATTTGCCTGAAGGTCAGCAACGTTCCATAGATCAAAAGGAGAAATACCCCAATTTCTATTAATGCTTTGCTCATACAAAAATCCAAGCTGAATATTATGTCTTCCTTTTTCAGATCCACCTGGGAATAAATCAAATCCAGTCGTAAGGTTTAATGAATATCTATCATTATCACTCTTACTAAAATTGTTATAAACTTGTCCTACGTTTGCAAATAAGTTATTCCAAACACTATTGATATTCTGATCTAATAGACCATTGACGTTTACTCCATTAATTGCGTTATAAGAACCTAAAATAGGATTTATATTCGGATTTAAAACGTATTCTCCAATCGTCTCTCTATATCCCAAGTGACCAGCAAAGAAGTTATATTCCACGTCATTAAAAATCACATTTCGTGGTTCATCGAAAAACCCATAAACAGCATCCCAAGTTCTATCAGTCTTTCCAAAATAACCATAGTTGAAAAGTCTATCCTCGTGTCTAAAATCTTCGGCTCGAGACTTATTCTTTTGATAGCCCAATACTACAGTATAGGAGAAATTTCTGATTCCACCGAAGGTTTTTTCTTCGCCATCCCCACTTTGTCTTCCTATCTTATGGGTCAAACGAAAGTTTCCTCTATATGTATTAGAATATTGATACGGATTATTTACCCAATTCAACAAAGCCCAAGAAGAACCTGATCCAGAAACGCCTGAACTAGACGGCGTGAATCTATCCTTTCTATCATTATAGTTACCAGATATTTGAACATCAATATTGTTTGCCAATTTAAGGTCAATCCTACCCGTAAGGTCTAAATTGATGTCCTCATCATTAGGTCTTGCCTTAAATGGCGAGCCTAAGTCTTCAGTTCGCTTTGTTTCTAATGAAGGGAATCTTGTACTTCCAATAGAGTAAGTAGGATTTTGTTCTAATTCTCTAATCAAACTCTCTGGAGCACGCCAAACACCAAGCGATGAAGGGCTATTGTCCTTAACATTTTTGTATTGACCTGAGAATCGATATCCTAAGATAGATTGTCCTTTGCTATTTCTAAGGATTGGTCCTGAGATATTACCACTAACCAAATTATAACCAAAGCCATCCAAAGACTTTTCAAGTTCAAGACTACCTGTTACTTTGTCAGATGGTCCTCTTGAGGTCAAGGAGATGATACCACCAGTTACGTCTCCATATCTGGCTTCAATTCCTCCAACGACAACCTGCAATTGCTCAATCTCAGATTGTGGAATCAAGTTACCACTAACTCTTACTCCGTCAAGGAAGTAAACCGTTTCGTTTGAACGAGATCCTCTTACTGAGATATCTCCACCATCACGAGATGAGATACCCGCAGCTGTAGCCGCAATAGCATTGATCTGCTTGGTTGGTAGTGCACGAATTTTTTCGGCAGTCACTGTTGTTCCCTGCGTTGTATTATCAATCTCTATCAACGGCACCTTATAAGCCTTAATCTCAACACCAAGGTCGAGTAACTGGGCATCGTCAGAGATTTCAAAATTGATCCTATTGGTCTTACCCGCTTGGATTACAATACCTGTCAGACGCTGAGAAGCATACCCTACATAACTAGCCTCCATTTCGTATGTTCCTGGTTGAACATCAGAAATAAAATAGTTACCGTCAAAGTCTGTTTCCGTACCGACAATTAGTACGCCGCTTCTAAACAAAGAAACGGCTCCGAGCACGATTGGCTCTCCGGTTTCTGCATCTTTAACTTTACCTTCAATCGTCGTCTGGGCTACTAATCCCGCACAACTAACTAGTATAAAGCTAAACAAGAGTAATAATCTATTCATACACTGAATTTTTGATTATGTTAATAAATACTTAAAATAGTCCGCAATGTTAAGAAATTAAAATGCGATTTTCAAAACTTTTTAATTAATTAATTGAAAATTGTATCCTAAAATACATTTCACCCTATAATCCGACCTTTGATTTTCTCTAAAAGTACGGATGCAATACCTTCAAGAGATTCCCGAGTCCATCCTGCAATATGCGGAGATAAAACCACATTTTCCATTTCGTAAAGTTGGGTATAAAGTGCCTTTTCGGCTTGGGTCAAGGTGTCGGGTTTTTCGTTTTCAAAAACATCGAGACAAGCACCGCCAACCCTTCCCGATTGTAGCGCCCAAACCAAGGATTCGGTATCGACTACTTGTCCTCTGGACGTATTACTAATTATGACACCCGGTTTACACTGCTCTAGAAAAGACCGCTCCACCAAATATCGCGTTTCATCGGTCAAAGGTAGATGCAAAGATAGGATATCAGCATTTTTAATTAAGGTATCTAAATTTGTTTTTTCTACAAAATCCAAGGTGCTTGGGTAGTCTTTTCGATATTTGTCATAGGCTAAAATCTTAACATTCCAAGATGACAATTTCTCTACAAATGACGTCCCTGTATGCCCCAAACCAATAATGCCGATGGTTTGTCCGCTTAATTCTCTTCCTCGGTTTTTTTCCCGATTCCAGCTAAAATTTCTAACTTCCCGATCAGCTCTTACTATATTATTTAAGAGGGCAAGCAACATGCCTAGTTCGTGTTCAGCTACAGCATTTCTATTTCCTTCAGGAGAATTGCATACTGCAATGCCTTTGCCTTCTGCATAAGCTACATCAATAATCTCAAGTCCAGAACCCAATCTACCGATAAATTTCAAGCCTTGCCCCATATCAATACGCATTTTATTCATAATAATCTTGCTATTAATAACAATGCCTTCGTATTGGTCTATTATTTTTTCGAGCTTCTCGTTATCCACAGAAGTATCGTAATTCACATGATAACCCATGGATTTTAATCCATCAATCAAGATCGGATGGACTTTATCGGTAATCAGCACTTGCTTACTCGCCATAAAAGTGATTTTAATACAATATTACGATTCAAAACCGAAAAATCCGTAGTTTTGAATTAAAATATCGAGCATATATATAATTTTATACAAAATGTTCTATTTAGAAGATGATAAATATTTACCTTTGTGTCCCGATCACATATTCCACTTTACATGCCTAAAAATAAAAACATCAAATCCGTACTGATTATCGGTAGCGGACCTATTATCATAGGACAAGCTTGTGAATTTGACTATTCGGGAACTCAAGCCTCCAGATCGCTCAGAGAAGAAGGTATTGAAGTCACCCTTATCAATTCTAATCCAGCCACTATTATGACCGACAACGTGACCGCAGACAACATATACTTGCTGCCGCTCACCGTTGAAAGTATCATTTCTATCCTAGAAAAACATAAAATCGACGCGGTCCTCCCTACCATGGGTGGTCAAACTGCACTCAATCTAGCCATTGAGGCGGACAATATGGGCGTTTGGAAAAGATACGGTGTCGAAATGATCGGTGTTGGCGTCGAAGCAATAGATTTGACCGAAAACCGGGAAGCTTTTAAGCAACACGTCATCAATCTAGGCATGAAAGTCGCCGATTCCGCCATAGCAAATTCATTTCTCGAGGGCAAAGAAGCGGCTCAGCGCATTGGGTTTCCTCTTGTGATTCGCCCATCCTACACCCTCGGGGGTACAGGAGGTGGATTTGTGATGAAAGAAGAGGATTTTGACGAAGCCTTGCGACGTGGGTTAGAAGCATCGCCTACGCATGAAGTTTTAGTAGAAAAAGCGGTGTTGGGATGGAAGGAATTCGAATTAGAATTGCTCCGTGATGACAAAAACAATGTCGTGGTCATCTGTACGGTCGAAAATATCGACCCTATGGGTATTCATACGGGAGACAGTATAACTGTAGCACCGGCTATGACTCTTTCGGATAAGGCATATCAACATATGCGTGATGATGCCATTAAGATGATTCAATCTCTTGGCCATTTTTCAGGAGGGTGTAATGTACAGTTTGCCATGGATCCTATAACTGAAGATATCATAGCTGTCGAAATCAACCCTCGTGTATCGCGCTCTTCTGCCCTAGCGAGTAAGGCTACAGGGTATCCTATCGCCAAAATTGCGGCTAAATTAGCCATTGGATATACACTCGATGAGTTAAAAAATCAAATCACCAAGACTACATCTGCTTTTTTTGAGCCTACGCTCGACTATGTGATTGTAAAAATGCCGAGATGGAATTTTGAGAAATTTTACGGTGCTGACAATACCCTAGGTTTACAGATGAAGTCAGTAGGAGAAGTCATGGCCATAGGTAGAAATTTTCTTGAGGCCCTTCAAAAAGCTTGTCAAAGTCAAGAAAATAATCGTGCTGGTCTCGGTGCCGATATGAAAGAATGGATCCAAACTGAAGACATCCTAAGACGGCTCGAAACAGTGAGTGATGACCGCATTTACCGTGTAAAAGACGCACTCCGACTCGGTGTTCCAGAAAAAACGGTACATAAATTGACCAAAATTGACCCTTGGTTTATCAAACAAATCAAAAGACTGGTTAAATATGAAGACCAGCTGATGAAATACAATGTACCCGAAGATATTCCAAATGACTTTTTATTAGAACTCAAATCTGTCGGCTATTCCGATGCTCAAATCGCTTGGGTGCTTCGTATCAAAGAGGAAGAAGTAACCAAACACCGATTAAAACAAGGTATAACCCGTACATACAAAATGGTAGATACATGTGCCGGCGAATTTGAAGCTCACACACCCTACTTCTATTCTACTTTTGAGACCGAAAATGAAAGTTTGCCTTCTGAAAAGAAAAAAATCATCGTTTTAGGTTCTGGTCCCAATCGGATTGGTCAAGGTATCGAATTTGACTATTGTTGCGTTCACGGATTATTGGCCATCAAAGAAGCAGGTTATGAGGCCATCATGATCAATTGTAACCCAGAAACCGTATCTACCGACTTTGATATAGCCGATAAATTGTATTTCGAGCCCGTATTTTGGGAACATCTGGAAGAAATCATCGAGCTCGAAAAGCCAGAAGGTATCATCGTTCAGTTAGGAGGTCAAACCGCGCTCAAACTGGCGGAAAAATTGCACAAGCGAGGCATTAAAATCATAGGCACCGACTTCAATAATATGGACCTCGCCGAAGATAGAGGGCGATTCTCCGATCTACTCAAAGAACTTGAAATCCCTTATCCCGATTATGGCGTAGCCACAGAAGTCGAAGAAGCAATAGCGGTAGCAAACCGTGTTTCCTACCCGGTACTCATACGACCTTCTTATGTTTTGGGTGGTCAACGCATGCGTATTGTAATCAATGACCAAGAGTTAGAAAAACACGTGTTGAGTATATTCAAACACATGCCGGATAATAAGGTATTGATAGACCAATTTTTAGAAAGAGCAAAAGAAGCAGAAATAGACGCTATTTGTGACGGAGAAGATGTTCATATCATGGGTATCATGGAACACATAGAGCCGGCAGGGATTCACTCTGGCGATAGTGCAGCCGTTTTACCGACCTATTCGCTAAGTCCTGAAGTCGTGGGACAAATGGTAGATTATGCCCGTAAAATCGCTTTTGCGCTTAATATCAGAGGCTTGATCAACATTCAGTATGCCATCAAAAACGAACAAGTGTACGTCATTGAGGCCAATCCTCGAGCGTCGAGAACCACGCCATTTATAGCCAAAGCCTACCAGGTTCCATACCTCAAAATGGCAACTCAGGTGATGCTAGGCACCCATAAAATCAGTGACTTTAAAGTCAATAAAGCATTAACTGGATTTGCTATCAAGGTACCGGTCTTTTCTTTTGAAAAATTTCCGGGAGTAGATAAAAACCTAGGTCCAGAAATGAAGTCAACGGGTGAGATGATTTATTATATCAATGATATCTACGACCCATTTTTCAGAGATCTGGATCGAAAAAGGTCGATGTTCTTGAGTAGATAGGGCGTTGTCGGATACATGTGATGATCGTCTTATAGTGCTCTGCCTATAAAAAGAACGACATTTCATTGAGATTTTTTTGTGGACAGAGCACTAGGAGCCGTTGAATAAGATTTCTATCTTACGCACTATTGTGATGCTTATTTTAGGAAAATTGGTATGAATTTGGTTTGAAACCCAACTTCGCATTTTGTATATCCATAAAATTTCGCAATTTAAATATCTTAAATGTATAAAAAACTTATTGTTTTGAAAAACAAAGGGTTAAAAAATTTTGGCATATGTGAAACCTTCGTATATTTGTGAGTTACCAGCAATTTTAAACAGAATCACGTATGAAACAAAAATCTAAAATCTTATTTGCTTTTATAATATTGACAAATTTCGCATTTGCTCAAAACACTGTTAAAATGACTAATAATTATGGAAGTCAAAACAGAGATATTCAAGACGTAATTGATTTTGAAAATATTTATATCGAGCAACTAAATTTTGAAAGCGAAAACCTTAAAGGCAAATCTTATCAAATAAATCTTGAAGAATACAAAAATGGAAAACTAATCAAAACTTCCAATCTATTTGATGGTTCTGAAACTGATTATTTTAAAATAGATTCTACTACAGAATCGTTGAAATTCTTTTTCAAACTAAGTGACGGAAAACTAAAAACTTACATAAGAGGAAAGAAGTTTGGAAGTAAAAAATCTTACTTTAAACTGAGCAGTGATTCGGACAAATATGCTTTAAAAGACTTTTTTGGAAGTAAACAAGAATTGAGTATTGACTTACAGAGAAAAAATGCTGTTTTTGCAATTATTACTCCGACAATTCACGAAGACGGTTCAGGCTCATATTGTGAAGTTGCTCAATCAGAAATTGCACCAGAAAAACTAGGAGAACATTTTAAAATTCCACATTATTTTTTGATAACAATTACGTTTAAGTAAAAAAACTGCTGGTAACAGCAGTTTGGCAAAATGGCGGGTTTAGTGCTAAAATCAACGGTAGTTCTTCGATTGAACTTTTGTGCAAAACTGAACATTTGTGCTTCGATTTCCGCCACTTCGCCAAGCTGCAAACCGTTATCGCTCAGTGTAAAAAACGAAACCGAACAAAAAAACAGAGATTAAGAAATGACAAGCCAACGCACAAAACAGCACATTTACAAGCCCCACCGCACAAGCCAAAACTTCGGCTTGCAAAAGAGCTGTTTTCTTGCCAACGCTCGGACTGCTCAACAGACAGAAATATAGTATGACGAAATTTAATGAAGATTCAAGAGTGAAAATACCTGCCATTCTGCATTTGTGTAGACTGGGTTACAAGTACCTTTCACTGAAAGACGCTGTTTGGGACACCGACACAAACATATTTACTAACATTTTTAAAGAATCAATTTGCAGAATAAATCCTGACTTTGACCAAGACCAAGCGGAAAGACTTTTGGTGGACACATCACTCCTGCTGGCCAACGAAGACTTAGGAAAAGCTTTTTATGAAAAACTGACAAGTGAATCAGGAACAAAACTCATTGACTTTGAAAATTTTGAAAACAACTCTTTTCACGTTGTAACCGAACTGACATACAAAAACGGTGATGACGAATTTAGACCCGACATCATTCTTGTAATTAATGGAATGCCTTTGGTTTTTATCGAGGTGAAGAAACCAAATAACCGTGACGGCATTATTGCAGAGCGTGAACGCATCAACAAACGATTTCAAAACAAGAAATTCAGAAAGTTTGTCAACCTCACGCAATTGATGGTTTTCTCCAACAATATGGAGTATGACATTGAAGAAATTGAACCGCTAAAAGGTGCTTTTTATGCTTCGCCATCTTACAAACAACCGATTTTCAACTATTTCAGAGAAGAAGAAAGTTTAGACCTTGCAGCCTTGTTAGCTCCTGAAAATGACGATTTGGAAAATTTTGTTTTAAAGGATAACAACCTCGCAGTCATTAAAAATTCGCCTGAGTTTTTGACCAACAAAGACACTAATACGCCAACCAATCGTGTTTCTACTTCGCTATTTAGCAAAGACAGACTGGCTTTTATCCTGAAATATGCAATTGCCTATGTGGACGAAACCAAAGGCATTGAAAAACACGTAATGCGTTATCCGCAGATTTTCGCCACCAAAGCCATTGAAAACAAATTAGAAAGTGGCATCAAAAAAGGCATCATTTGGCATACGCAAGGAAGTGGAAAAACCGCTTTAGCTTATTTCAATGTGCGTTACCTGACCGACTATTTCCAAAAGAAAAAAGTCATTCCAAAATTCTATTTTATTGTTGACCGTTTGGACTTACTTATTCAAGCCAAGCGGGAATTTACCGCTCGTGGGCTTACGGTGCATATTGTGGACTCAAAAAACGATTTTGTAAAATCTATCAAAACCACTACTGCAATTCACAACCATTCGGGCAAACCCGAAATTACGGTGGTAAACATTCAAAAATTCAGCGAAGAAGCCAATGTGGTGCAATCGCAGGATTATGACATCAGCATTCAACGGATTTACTTTTTGGACGAAGTACACAGAAGCTACAATCCACAAGGCAGTTTTTTGGCTAACCTAACCCAATCTGACAAAAACTCTATAAAAATCGGATTGACCGGAACGCCTTTGATTTCCAAAGACTACTATTCCAAAGATTTATTCGGTGACTACATTCACAAATACTATTACAATGCGTCTATTGCTGATGGCTACACTTTACGCCTAATTCGGGAAGAAATAGAAAGCGATTATAAAATTGTGCTGAAAGATGCTTTGGATAAAATCAAGGTGTTGAAAGGTGATATTCCAAAAAAAGATGTGTTTGCACACCGCAGTTTTGTAGAGCCAATGTTGGAATACATTGTGAACGACTTTGAGAAAAGCCGATTGACTTTTTCAGATGCAAGTATTGGCGGAATGGTGGTTTGTGATAGTTCAGACCAAGCCAAAGAAATGTTTGAAATCTTTAATCAAAAATATGTTTTGAATGAAGATGAAGTTTCTGAACTGCCAATGGCAGCCGAACCAAAAGCAGAATACAAATCCAAACTAAAAAATAGCTACAAGGTAAATTCTGCTGCTCTTATTCTACACGACATTGGTACAAAGGACGAGCGAAAAGATTTAGTAGAAGATTTCAAAGATGGCAAAATTGATTTCCTCTTTGTGTACAATATGCTTCTGACTGGTTTTGATGCCAAACGATTGAAGAAACTCTACATTGGACGGGTTATCAAACGCCACAATCTGTTGCAAACACTTACACGGGTAAACCGAACCTACAAGAATTTCAAATACGGTTATGTGGTGGACTTTGCCGACATCAGAGCAGAGTTTGACGCCACCAACAAAGCTTATTTTGATGAATTGCAAGCTGAACTGGGTGACGAAATGGAGTTCTACTCCAACCTTTTCAAATCGAAAGAAGAGATTGAAGAAGAAATTGCCGACATAAAAGAAATCCTCTTTCATTTCGACACCAATAACGCAGAACTTTTTTCACAACAAATCACCCAAATTCAAGACAGAGAAAAGGTTTTGCTAATCAAAAAAGCATTGGGCAATGCCAAGAGTTTGTATAACTTGATTCGCTTGTTTGGTCATTTTGATTTGTTGGATAAAATCGACTTTAAAAAGTTGGGGCAACTGTACCGTGAAACAGAAAATCATTTAGCCCTACTCAATACACAAGAGGCACTCAAAAACAATATTGACAATACCAATTTGTTGAATGTGGCTTTGGAAGATGTGCTGTTTCACTTTACCAAAATATCAGAAGAAGAATTGGTATTGGCAGACCAACTGAAAGACACTTTGCGTAAAACACGTGAAACTTTGGCGATTAATTTTGACAAGAAAGACCCTGAGTTTGTTTCGCTGTATGAAGAACTGAAACGCCTTTTCGACAAGAAAAATCTGGACGAGATTACACAAGACGAAATGCGGAGAAACATTGGAGCACTCACGCAGATATATGAAAAAGTGAAGGAACTCAACCGCCAAAACAATTTGCTGAAAGATAAATACAACAGCGACCCGAAATATGCCCGCATCCACAAAAGATTGGTTGAAAAAGGCGATTTGACCCAAAAAGAAAGTCAGATTTATGAAGCCTTGATAAATGTAAAACAGGATGCAGATTTACAGGTATTGCAAAACACAAGGTTGTTGGAAAATGAAAGTTATTTCAGCACTCAAATGATGCGATTGGTCATTGACCAATTCAAAAACAAAAACAAGTTTAACCTGAATGCGGATGCCTCTAAGTACATCAACAACTTGGTGGTAAACGAATATATCAATGAATTTTACGGAAGAGCAATATGAACGACATAGATTTCAAAGAAAAGACCAAAGCCCTGATTGATAGCCTTAAAAGCATCAGTGCCAATTACGGCTTGGGCAATGATGGCAACGAGTTTAAAATCATTACACAGGTTTTCCTGTATAAATTTATGAACGATAAGTTCGCCTTTGAGGTAAAGAAACTCGACCCGAAATTGAAGAGTGCCGAAAACTGGGAAGAAACCGTAAAATCCTATTCGGATGATGATTACGAAATGTTGCTGCTGCAATTGGGTGCCGATACGGCCAAACTCAAACCGCAACATTTTATCTCCGAACTCTTCAGCCGTCAAAACGAAAGCGATTTTGCCAAACTCTTTGACGATACACTTTTAGACATTGCCATTACCAACAACGATATTTTCTCGGTGAAAACAGATGGTGGTGCCAAAGTGGTGCTCTTTGACCGCATTACCGAATACATCAGTGATGGCAGCAAGCGTGATGCTTTTGCCAAAGCCATCATCAACAAACTGGTAGGCGTGAGCTTTGAGCATATTTTCCAACAAAAATTCGATTTCTACGCCACCATTTTCGAATACCTGATTAAGGACTACAACACCAACAGCGGTGGCAAGTATGCCGAGTATTTTACACCCCACGCAGTAGCCAAAATTATGGCGGCTATTTTGGTGAACGAACCCGACCAAGACGTAACGGTATATGACCCTTCGGCAGGTTCGGGAACGCTCTTGATGAACATTGCCCACGCCATTGGCGAAGACAAATGCACCATCTATTCGCAGGATGTGAGCCAAAAATCTTCAAGCCTTTTGCGACTAAACCTGATTTTGAACAATCTGGTGCATTCCATTCAAAACATCATTCAGGGTAATACCATTTTGCACCCTTACCACAAGGACAAAGAAGGCAATTTGGAGAAATTCGATTATATCGTTTCCAATCCGCCTTTTAAGCTCGATTTTTCCGATTACCGAGACGATTTGGACAGCAAGGAAAACAACGAACGCTTTTTTGCAGGCATACCCAATGTGCCCAAGCAAGCCAAAGACAAAATGGCCATTTACCTGCTCTTTTTGCAGCACATTATGCACTCGCTCAGCAAAAAAGGAAAGGCCGCCATTGTAGTGCCTACGGGTTTTATCACTGCACAGAGCGGCATTGATAAAAAAATACGGGAGCGGATGGTAGAGAGCAAAATGCTGGCAGGCGTGGTGAGTATGCCGAGCAATATTTTTGCTACTACAGGCACCAATGTAAGCATTGTGTTTTTGGATAAAACTAACAAAAACGAAGTGGTGCTGATAGATGCCTCCAATTTGGGCGAAACCGTAAAAGAAGGCAAAAACCAAAAAACCGTACTCACCCCTGCCGAAGAACAGCAAATCATTGACACCTTTAACCAGAAAAAAGCCGTGGACGATTTCTCGGTGGTGGTGAACTATGACGAGATTAAGCAGAAAAACTACTCCCTGAGTGCCGGGCAATACTTTGAGGTGAAGATTGAATATGTGGACATTACCGCAGATGAATTTGCCGCCAAAATGAAAGGCTTTGAGGAAAGTCTGAACCAACTTTTTGCCGAGGGCAGAGAATTGGAAGTGGAAATTCAGAATAATTTAAAAGGGTTGGATTATGGCAACGATTAAAAAAGAAATGAGATTGGGTGATGCTCTTGTTTCGCTAAAAACAGGCTTAAATCCACGAGATAATTTTCAACTTAACACAGCAGACGCTAACAATTGGTATATCACTGTTCGAGAACTAAGTGGAGTAGCTATAGACTTTTTGCCCCAAACGGACAAGGTAAATGATTTTGCACTGTGTTTAATAAACAATCGCTCAAATTTAGAAGTCGGTGATGTGCTGTTCTCTGGTACTGGCAGTATTGGAAAAACCGCTATAATTCGCGAAAAACCTCTCAATTGGAATATCAAAGAAGGTGTTTATACACTAAAGCCAAAGAAAAATATTTTAGACTCATATTTTCTGCTACTTCTGTTACAGTATTATTCTAAGACGAATATCTTCTTAAAGCTATCAGCTGGGTCAACTGTATTCAGCGTGCCTATGCAGTCACTTGCTAATTTTAAAATTAATTTGCCCGACCTCCCCACCCAAAAATCCATTGCCAAAGTCCTTTCCGATTTAGACGCCAAAATCGAGCTGAACAACAAAATCAACAGAGAGTTGGAAGCAATGGCAAAAACGCTGTACGACTATTGGTTTGTGCAGTTTGATTTTCCTGATGCAAATGGCAGACCCTACAAATCCTCAGGCGGTAAAATGGTGTACAATGCCGAGTTGAAAAGAGAGATTCCTGAGGGGTGGGAGGTGAAGAAATTAATTGAAATTGAATATAACATTATCACAGGCAAAACACCTTCTACAAAAGTATTAGAGTATTTTGGTGGCGATATCCCATTCATTACTATAGATGACATTAGGGGTCAATTATTCATACTTCATGCTGAAAGAACATTGAGCATTCTTGGTGCAGATAGTCAATCTACAAAGTATTTACATCCTGGTGACATTTGTGTTTCTTGCATTGGTACCATTGGGGTAATTGGAATTGTAAGCAAGTTGTCTCAAACAAATCAGCAGATAAATTCTATAGCTGTCAAAAATTCATACAACAGATATTTTTTGCTGAATGCATTGAAAAACTATTTTGATTTTAATGTTGCCGCTAAAAAAGGTGCTGTTTTGTCAAATATGAATAAAGCTGAATTTTCAGACATTCCAATACTTGACTCAAGAATTGATGTAAAGGAAGAATTCAATAAGATTGTTGAGCCTCTTTATAATAAAATAGAAATCAATCTAAAACAAAACCAACACCTCACCGCCTTGCGAGATTGGTTGTTGCCCATGTTGATGAATGGGCAGGTAACCGTAAAAGAAGCAGAGGAAAAATTAAGTATGGCGGCAGAGCCAAGTGTAAAATATGGGAATTAGCTATGGCAAGAATCAGTTCAAGTACGCTTTTTAATTTCACAGATAGTATAGACCATTTGGTGGACAATCTGAAAAATGGTTTCTATTGCCATAATACCTACGAAAAACTTCCACTCAAAAACAATGGCTACCGTGTGCCAATGGCTTGCTTTTGTGATATTCCCTTGAGTTTAATCAGCGAACATTTTGACTGGTATGGCAGATATGGCATTGGCATCAAAAGAACCTACGCTCGTCAAAACGGTGTAAAGCCCGTGTGGTATGTTACCAGTGAAAGTAATTTGGTAAGAAACCTTGTAAAGAATACTGACCTTTCAGAATATGAAAGAAAACACCTTGTACCCTATTTGAAGCAGTTTATTGGCAATCAACAGTACAAAGACGGAAAAGAGAAACGCAAGAAATTCTATGACGAACGAGAATGGCGATACATTCCCGACAACAGTTTGGTGGAATTGTACTTTGGAACAAAAGCACAACGAGAAAAGACAGAAGCCAAACAAAATGGCGACAGAATGAAACTTGACCTCAATGAAGTAGAGTACATCATCATAGAAAAGGAAACAGATTTTGACAGGATGATAAAAGAACTGAGAACAATAGCCAAAAAAGACGAGAAGCTAAAATTTGAAAGTTTGATTGCCAAAATAATGACAGCAAAACAAATAGAAAGAGACTTTTAGCCCACGCTATTGCTGGCACATTTGCAAAACCGCACCAGCCCACGCTAAAGCCAAGTTTTGCAAAAGAGCCACCAAACCACCGCACGACAAAAAACGGAAATATGACACATAAACTGACAGACGAAAAAGAACACCGAAGCGATAACATCACCTATACGCAAGCAGGGGTTTCGTGCTTCGTAGGACAGGAAAGTGGTAAATTTAAAGTTCAGTTCTTCGTAGGAAGTTCAGTGGTAAAAATCCCTGCCTGCGTATAGCTGAGAACCGTTATGCGGCAGCTTAAAAGACGACACCAAACCAAAAAAAATCACCTT
>JAIXKS010000022.1:0-59818 GCA_026928325.1 Chitinophagales bacterium
GAAGACTTGTTGAGTCCATAAAATTAAGGCACACGCAATTGCGTGTGCCTTTTTTGTTTCTTGTAAATCTGCCTTAAATAAAAAATTACGTATTAGAAAACCTATTGTGCACTAGACTTATTGAGTATAATGCGATAGTGTCATCCAGATAAATATATTCTTCATTAAAATATCTGATTGTTGTGTTGGAAATACATTCCATTTTTTGATGTGCTCAGGCTGTAACTGGTATCTATACATGTATATTGTCTGAAAGTAAAAGCTTAGATTGTATAGATCTATTTTCTGTTTTGATATAGGATACTGTTTATCATGAATCATTGGACTGTTCCCAATTATGTTTGTTTAAGTCACTTATTTATTGTTCTTTTAACACTCCTAACGAACCTAAATCTTAAATTGAGGTTAACCCAATAATATTGATTATAGTTTAAATCTCCTAAATTGCATTATTGCTTATAAAATAGAAATATTAATTGTGAGTATAACTTGAGCCTAATTCTACAAGTATAAAATTGTACCATTCAAATTACACCCAATTTTAGCAAAAGATATCTGATTGTTGGAATCGGAATGGGCTCCATAGCATGATTTTACCTACCCGTAAGTGTTATCTATACTTGCATGAGATATGGGGCATACATTCATCTAAGAGACTTACATCGTATTGATATATCTTATTTCTGTTGCGCTGAGATTTTTTGTTATGAACCTTTAGTCCGATTCAGAAACAACTTTTGTATAAAGTTTCCCATCTTATTGAAACAAAAAAAGGTTTCCACCTTTCGATGAAAACCTTTTCTATATTTATTAAGAACAATGCTATTAGTAAAGTACTACTTTCTTAGAAGTCTTAATACCACCATTATTTAATGTTATTATGTGAATTCCAGGTACGTAGTTTGTGCTTATTTGGAGTACTTTAGAATTTATATCATTCTTGGATATTTTTTTAATGATAGTTCCAGAGATATCTGAAATCATCATTTCTGTAATATTTGTAATATCTGTATCCTGATCTAAAATTACCACGATATTCCCACTTTCATCCTGATACGCATTGAAGTTAGACGTATCGACATCCTTAGTTGATGATGCTAATTTTACGTCAGTAATAAAGCCATTGTGGAATAAATACTTTTTATTAAATGTCCAAATCACACCTAAAACTTTATAATCAGTACTTTTTCCTGATAGGTTATCTAAAGATGCTGAAAAATTGAATTCAGTTCCTTCATTTACTTTGCCTGACACAATAGGATTATTAAATACGTTAGGTAAAAAGCTTCCTACCAATACATTTTTGTGAAGTTGTAAACCTGTACGGCTTGCCTGATTTGCCCAAACATCTTCGAGTAAGTATAAGCCCAAAAGGTAGTCTCCACTTTCTACTTCTTGAACATATTTTACCAAGGCTTTGACATCGATTGTTTTAGTTTCTTCATTTAGTGTAGCATCTAAACCTAATGCTGCAAAGGGCGGTAAATCCTTTTTGAAATCGACCTCTAGTCTAGTTTCCGCTACTTTTGTTGCACCATTACTTGCATTTGCCGCAATATTGACGCCATCGACATAAAAAATAGGTTGACCTACGCCACCAAAATTTTCGTCAAATTCTTTGGCTATAGGATTTGTTAAATCTCCACTATAGTCCACAGACATGAAAATTACATTATCATTCTTAAACTCTTCAAGCATATTTTCTTTTAGATCCCAACCCCAAGTTCCACAATAGGGACACCAAGTTGCAAATCTCTCGTGGATAAGTGTCCAACTTTTTTCGCTTGGTGTTTGCCCTAGCGAAACAGTTTGTGCTGTTAAAATTACAGCTAAAATAAAAAATAAATTCTTCATTGCTTTTATTATAAATTAAAATATTAATGAAAACCTGATTCTATAAATTAGATAAAACGATTTTTAATAATCCTATAAATACGTCCACGTACTGCCGTCTTTACCGTCCTTGATCTGAATTTTTAATTCATTGAGGCTATCTCTGATTTTGTCGGCTGTGGGCCAATCTTTATTGGATCTTGCAATTTGTCTAAGCTCGATTATTAATTGCATCAGACCATCTACGGATTCATCATTGGAACCGTCTTCTACTTTTAACCCTAAAATATCGAAAATTATTATATTAAAAGCCTCTTTCAATTCTTTAAGGCTATTTTGTGAAATCTTATCTAAAGAAGTTTGACCTTCTTTAAGACTATTGATAATAGTTACTAGTTCGAATAATCGAGCTATTGCTCGAGGTGTATTGAAATCATCATCCATATCATCCCAAGCACCTTGAATAATACTGCTTACTTTTTCATCCAACTCTGAATTTATCGTTTGATTTGAAGTAAGGCTATCTAGGGACTTGTAAGCTTCCATGAGCCTTTTATAACCTTTTTCTGCAGCCTGTAGTGCATCATCTGTTAAGTCATTGGTGGAGCGATAATGGGATTGTAACATAAAAAATCGGACGACCATTGGGCTATATCCTTTAGATACGTGCGAACTATTGCCGGTAAGTAACTCATAAGGAGAAATCGTGTTACCATCACTTTTGGACATCTTCTTTCCATTCATCAGGAGCATATTGGTATGCAACCAATATCTTGCTGGATGAACGTTACAAGCACCTAGATTTTGAGCTACTTCGTTTTCATGATGTGGAAACTTTAAGTCATTGCCACCTCCATGGATGTCAAACTGCTCTCCTAGGTATTTTGTACTCATGGCACTACATTCAAGGTGCCACCCTGGAAAACCTATAGACCATGGTGAAGGCCAACGCATGATATGTTCATCAGAAGCTTTCATCCAAATGGCAAAGTCTGCTGGATTTCTTTTTTCATCTTGATTTTTAAGATTATCCCTAGTTTCAGACAATAATTCTTCTATGACTCTACCACTAAGCTTCCCGTATTCTCCCGTTTCTTTAGCAAATTTGATGGTATCAAAATATACAGAACCATTGGCTTCGTAGGCGAAACCATTATCTAAGATCTTTTTCACCATTTCTATCTGCTCGATTATATGACCTGTGGCTCGAGGCTCGATACTCGGTGGAAGAGTGTTGAATAGTCGCATGACTTGGTGAAAGCCAAGTGTATATTTTTGCGCAACTTCCATGGGTTCTAAATTATCCAATCTTGCGCCTTTAGACATTCTGTCTTCTCCATCATCGAGTAAGTGTCCTACATCGGTAATATTTCTTACATATCTGACCGTATATCCTAAAAATTTAAGATATCGGTATATGATATCAAAACTGATGAAAGTACGACAATTGCCCAAGTGTACATCATTATATACTGTAGGTCCACAGACATACATGCCTGCAAATCCAGGATGAAGGGTTTCGAATTTCTCTTTTTGTCTTGTAAGACTGTTATAAACTGTCAGATTGTGGTCTCGCATCTCCATTATTATCTTTTCCTATTTTGAATCGTCAAAATGACTGCAAAGATAATAATAATTAATAATATGTAAGTGTTAAAAACTTGTTATAAAACAGCTTATAAGTCATGATTTAAATCAATATTTTGAATTGTATCCTTACTCAATCTATATTTACATGAAAATTGTCATGTTTTTTCAATTATAAGCGCAATTCTAAATCTCGAAATTTGAGGATTTATCACGCCTACAAATGTAGCTTGCAAATCTATTGCTCTATCCATAAAAAGTCTTAAATAATAAAGGAAGCTATTTTTTTAACGATGAGATTTGAAAAAGGAACGACATTTCATTAAGATATTTTTGTGGACGGAGCACTAGGTTAATTTAGCTGTTAAATAGTTTTTAATGGCATTCCAATAAAATGGGATAGTCATCACTAAAAATAAACTAATCACTATAAATTCTAAAGATACGATATATCCGGGCCATGGACCTAGTAAGTCGTAAAACGTTGGACCAGGTGGCTTTGCATTTAAAAACATATAGTTTGATCCCAACATCACATTGATAGGATAAATAATGGCAGCTAGAATATTGAGTCCTAAAATAGATCTTCCGGCATCCAGCCAAGTTATTCTCCAGCCTAAAGCCACAAAGCCATATAAGGCCCCGATGATAATAACCGAATGCACCAACCAATACCGGATGGCTTCATAATGGGGCATGGATTCAGTAAGTGTCGGTGTGAAAATGGATTGAGCACATCCTGCTAATATCCAAAAAAAGGTAATACCCCAGGCAATTCTCATTTTAAAGATAAAAATAAAAGGCATGAGCAGCGTCATCATATTACATAAATGTAGCGGAAAATCTTCATGTGGATGAAAAATACCAGTATTCCATTTATAAAAAACTTTAAATAATTGAGACGAAGCAGCTAAAATGGTAATGATGATGATGTACCTGAATTTTTGATCCGTTGTCCAATATTTTTTGCTGGCATATAGTACTCCAACGATGAATAAAATACATAGTGTGAAAGCTATTAAATGCTCACTGCCATAATTTATAAAGTTGCCATTGTCTTTTAAAAATATATCCAGCATATCTATATTTTTAACAAAAATAATAAATCCCTAATATATAAGCAAGCAAAATATTTAAGAATTTGAATACTAAAACAATAATAAACTATTCCTACTAATTTTATAAATGGGCGACTACCGCGAAGTGCCTTCTGGAAATTGAACTTTATCGGGAGAAGCGTTTAAAAGCGGGAGTGCATATTGTAAGATTCTAGTTCTTCTTCCGGTGGTATCTTGTGGCTCAACCGGATAAGAGATCACTGCCTCCAACCAAGCAAAAGTATTAATTCGAAAATAAACTTCCGGCTTCCATTGCTCTGGAATGTCGTCCCTATATTCGGTATAAAGCGTTGTGAAATCTCGTTTTGAAGCTTCTATTAGACAAGTTTTTACAAAGGATAAATCACTGGTGTAGGCAATCTGGAGGGCGGTTTCATTCCAAATAAAAGGAAGTTGTGGTCCTGAATAGTTAATGACGACTTCTTTGAGAATCAAACTATTAGGAAAAAATATGGTTCGTCCGCTTTTTCTGTCATTTTGAAGATAGTCACCACTGCATTCTACCATTTTGGTATCGAGAAAATTAATTTCTTCAACATCACCGCGCATTCCGTTGATCTGAATCCTATGGCCGACCTTGTACGGATGCCTAAAAACAATATATAACCATGCAATAAAAGAAGTTATCGGTGCTTGAAGCGCAAAACCTAAAATTAAAGAAATGAGTCCAAAACTAACCGCCGTGGCATATAGGTTTTGAAATAAAAACGAAGCAACAACAATTAGTATCAGGATTATGGATATAAAACTGGAAATCCGCAATAGATTATACCGATCTCCTTCTGTATTCGCATGTATTTCAATATATTTTTTTATGATTTTCCCGATAAGGAGGATGATGAATATAAAGAATAGACTTAGACTCAATTTCTTGAAAAAGGGAAGATATTTTTCCCAAGGTGAAAAGACATCAAGTTCAAAAACATAATGTAGGATTAAGACAATAACTGCTAATAAGGCATATAAAATAACAGAATAATTACTTTTTACAGACTTCATTGAATCTTTTTTATAGTATGATCTAGATTTGGCAATGTGTATTACTTTATTCTAATGAAGAATGAATTCCAATATCACCGGAAAGTATTCGATGAACCGGACATTTATCCGCAATGTCATGCAATCTTTTACGCTGAGTTTCATCCAGATTGCCTATCAAAGTAATCTTTTTTGTAAAAATAGTTGTATTATCTTGAATATTTCTATCAAAATCTATCTCTACAAAAGCCTCTTCCAAAGGCCATCCCTTTCTGTCAGCGTACATGCGCATGGTGATAGAAGAGCAAGCAGCAAGAGCAGATGCTAATAATTGACCTGGATTAGGGCCTAAGTCGCCTCCTTCAACATCTAAATCTTCATCGGCTATTAACGTATGGTTGCCGGTCTGTATTTCAGTTCGATATTTTAGAGATTGAATGTGGCCTTTTGCTTGATGTGATGCCATGATGTTATGTTAAAATTTGTTAAGGTTTAAATAATAGATTCCTATATGGATGATCTTCAATATCCTAAAGATAGCACAATTTTATTTATATTTTATTAAATTTTGATATTTTTTGTAAAAAAATGATTTCAGAATTTTTGTTTTTAAATTTAGTAGCTGATGATTTAAGATGACAAATTATTGATTTTGTCTGTTAACGAATACTTCTTGTTTGTTTTTTTAGTATTATTTAAACGCTTGAATATCATAATGTTGAACTTGGTTTTAAATGTTGTTATAGATAGCTTTAACTTGTTTAGGCCTATCTTTTTAATCGCAAAGATGTGTGCAATACCATATTGATTACTGACAATTTGTCGGAAATTATGTCGTTGGTATGATTTTCGGCTTTATAGTAAAAGGGAGATATTACTCGATTTTTTAAAAGAATTGGAGTTTACAAAGGTAATTTTGACAGATTTAATATCTTTGTGTCCCTAAAACAAAAGATGTAAAATCTATATTAATGTAGTATGTAGGTGTCTTTTGTGATATTAGATGTTCTAACGATTACAAAATTAATTGAACGATAAACTTAAAAATATATAACAGATATTATGCTGGATTTTTTAAAAAATGTATTTGGTAGCAAACAAGATAAGGATGTCAAAAGTTATAAGGCGTTAGTTGATAAAACGAATGAATATTATGCATCTTATGCCAATCTGAGTCACGATGAGTTAAGAAATAAAACGAAGGAGTTTCAGGCTAGGATAAGAGAAGGCCTTGCAGCTATAGATGTCGATTTAGTCCTTCATACAGAAAAGGCTGATTTGATGGAAGACTTCTTAGAGAAGGAAAAATTATACAATGAAATAGACAAGATCAAAAAGGAAAGGGACAAGCACCTTGAAGTTATCTTAAAAGAAATATTACCAGAAGGTTTTGCGGTAGTTAAAGAAACGGCTAGACGGTTTAAAGATAATGAAACCATTACTGTTACGGCAACGGATCACGATAGAAAGTTGGCAGTAAATAAAAACTATGTGACCATCGAAGGTGACAAAGCCATTTGGAAAAATAGATGGATAGCTGCAGGCAACGAAATCGTGTGGGATATGCTACACTATGATGTTCAGTTGATCGGTGGTATGGTGCTTCATGACGGAAAAATTGCCGAAATGGCCACGGGTGAAGGAAAAACACTAGTAGCAACTTTACCGGCTTATTTGAATGGTATCGCAGGCCAAGGAGTCCACGTGATTACCGTGAATGATTACCTCGCACGACGGGATAGTGAATGGGTTGGTCCAATTTTCGAATTTTTATTTTTGACTGTCGATTGTATAGATAAGCATAAACCACATTCACCGGAAAGGATAGCAGCATATAGATGTGACATTACTTACGGTACTAATAACGAATTTGGCTTTGACTACCTAAGAGATAATATGGTGCGAGATGTTGATGAGCTTGTTCAGCGTAAGCATCACTATGCCATGGTGGATGAGGTGGATTCGGTATTGATAGACGACGCAAGAACACCATTGATTATTTCAGGACCAATTCCACAAGGACTTGAAGATCAAGAATATTTCGAATTAAAACCTAAGATTGAGAAGCTTTTTAATATCCAAAGACAACAAGCGACTGAACTCTTAGCAGAAGCTAAGCGGCAGTTTAAAGCTGGAAATACTGGTCATGACGAAGGTGATGGAGGATTGGCGTTGTTTAGAGTCTATCGCTCCCTTCCCAAATACAGACCTTTGATTAAGTTTTTGAGTGAAGAGGGTATTAAAGTTGTCCTCCAGAAAACAGAAAACTTCTATATGCAGGAGCAAAGTAAACATATGCATGTAGCGGATGAACCTCTGTATTTCACCATTGATGAGAAAAATAGAAACGTCGAACTGACTGAAAAAGGAATTGAGTATTTGTCCCTAGGCGAAAATGATCCAAACTTCTTTGTTTTGCCGGATATTACGCAAGAAATCCAAGCATTGACAGCAAAAGAACAAAAAGAAGGTATCAAACTTACTGAGCAGAAAGAAGCTTTGATTCAAGATTTCGCAGTCAAATCACGTCGTTTGCATGCTACGAGTCAATTGTTAAAGGCATATACGCTTTTTGAAAAGGATCAAGAATATGTCGTTCTCAACGAAGAAGTAAAAATTGTTGATGAGCAGACAGGTCGTATGATGGAAGGACGTAGATATTCTGATGGATTGCACCAAGCCCTTGAAGCCAAAGAAGGTGTGAAAATTGGAGAATTGACCCAAACTTATGCCACTATTACCTTACAAAACTATTTCAGAATGTACCACAAATTGGCAGGGATGACTGGTACAGCGGAAACAGAAGCCGGTGAATTGTGGGAAATCTATAAATTGGATGTAGTGACGATTCCGACCAATAAGCCCATCGTAAGAGACGATAGAGAAGATTTAGTCTATAAAACAGCTAGAGAAAAATTCAATGCGGTTATAGATGAGATAGGTCGATTGACAGAGCAAGGTCGGCCGGTACTTGTTGGTACGACTTCAGTAGAAACCTCTGAACTTTTGAGTCGTATGCTCAACCTTAGGAACATCAAGCACAATGTCCTCAACGCGAAATTACACCAACGAGAAGCAGAAATTGTAGCAGAAGCAGGGCAGAGAAGCGCTGTTACAATTGCAACCAATATGGCAGGTCGTGGAACGGATATCAAGCTACCTGAACCAGTGAAGCAAGTAGGAGGTTTGGCTATTATCGCGACTGAACGTCATGATTCTAGACGAGTAGATAGACAGTTGCGAGGTCGTTCTGGACGTCAAGGAGACCCAGGCTCATCACAGTTCTATGTATCTCTCGAAGACAATCTAATGCGTTTGTTCCAATCGGAAAGAATAGCAGGATTGATGGATAAAATGGGTCATAAGGATGGCGAAGTGATTCAGCATAATATGGTCACGAAATCTATCGAACGAGCTCAGAAAAAAGTGGAAGAAAATAACTTTGGAATTAGAAAGCGTTTGCTGGAATATGACGACGTTATGAATATTCAGCGAGAAGCCATTTACAAGAAAAGAGATAATGCGCTGCATGGCGAAAGATTAGCTGTGGACTTATTTAATATGTTTATTGGCTCGGTTGAATTTATCGTAGTATCTAATAAAAATTCGAATAATTTTGATAATTTCAACTACGAATGTCTTACTTCTTTGGGCGTTGATCCTGAATTGACCGAAGATGCATTTAAATCAACGCCGATAGAGGAACTGATTAATCGTCTATTGGGTATGGCCATGGGACAATACGAAACCAAGAGCAAACATATCGTAGAGGTTTTATTGCCTACAATTCAACAAGTCTATGAGCACGAAGGCCATAAATATAAAAGGATAGCTATTCCATTTACAGACGGAAGAAATGCGCCACTTCCCATCGCAGCAGATTTAAAACTTGCTGTTGACACCAATGGTAGTAGCATCATGAGAGATATCGAAAAAACCATTACGTTGGCCATTATTGATGATCATTGGAAAGAGCATTTGCGTAATATGGACGAATTGAAAGACTCTGTGCAATCGGCATCTTTCGAACAAAAGGATCCATTGGTCAAATATAAAATTGAGGCTTACAACTTATTTGAAGAGCTGATTAATAAAATAAACCGTGATGTAAGTGCCTACTTGCTCAATGGTAAATTACTCTTACAACGTGAAGTCCAAGAAGCACAAGTAGAAAAGACAGATTTGTCTAAAGTTAGAATGAATCGGGAAGAAGAGGCGATTCGAAAGGCAGCAGAAGGTGTTTCTCAAAAAAATGAAAAGCCTGAAACCTTCAAAAGAACTGAAGATAAAATCGGTAGAAATGATTTGTGCCCTTGTGGTAGTGGTAAAAAATATAAACATTGTCACGGCGCTTAAATTTATGATGGCATGACAACGGATCAGGCTGCGGATACGGTCTATATGCAAAGGGCATTGGATCTGGCAGCAGGAGGATTTGGTACTACCCGAAGTAATCCTATGGTTGGAGCGGTAATCGTCTATAATGATCGTATTATAGGCGAAGGATATCATGAACGATTTGGTGGCCCTCATGCTGAAATCAATGCATTAAATCAAGTCGCAGATGCTGATCGACCTTTCTTGCCACAGAGTACGATGTATGTCACGCTGGAACCTTGTTCCCATGAAGGCAAAACACCACCTTGCGCAAATAGGATTGTCAAAGAAAAAATCAAAAGAGTCGTTATAGGCACGATGGATCCAAATCCAATCGTTGCAGGAAAAGGAGCCAACTATTTGAGAGAAAATGGTGTGTTTGTCGATACCTCTGTAATGGAAAGTGCTTGTAAAGCACTCTTGGATAAATTTAATGCAAATTTACAAGGAATTCCTTATGTTCAATTGAAATGGGCACAGTCCAAAGATGGGAAATTGGGCATCGAAGGTAAACAGGTATGGCTTTCAAATCCATATTCAAGAGTATTAGTGCATCGTTATCGCTCGATTTATGACGGGATTTTGATAGGGAAGTACACTGCGATGATAGATAATCCTACGATGGATGCAAGATTTTGGAATCATAAGAAGCCAATTAGAATCATACTGGACACAAATTTGGAGATTCCCAAATCAAATCGTTTGTATAATAGGTCTGCCATGACTTGGATTGTCAATAGTCATATAAATAAGGATGAAAATAATCTGCATTTTATACTTGCAGATAGTAGGAATGTTGAAGGGTTGCTCAAGACCTTATTTAGTAAGGGTATAACCTCCTTAATCGTCGAAGGTGGTGCTCAGGTATTGAGTGCATTTGTCCATTCTGGATATTGGCATGAAGCCATGGTCATAAAAACGCCAAACGCTTTAGGTAGTGGAATCTCTGCTCCAATAGTTCAGGGACGTTTGTTGTCTTTTGCTGATGTTTTCGGTGATAAGATCGATTTCATAAAAAATGGTAATTTTAGGCATGAAAATCAAAGATAAAATAGCTTTTATTTCTACAACGTTGGAAACATTATATCCAGAGACACCGATTCCGCTACATCACAAAGATCCTTATACGCTTTTGGTGGCGGTTCTACTTTCAGCACAATGTACCGATGAAAGAGTGAATAAGATTACACCAGCCTTGTTTGCGCTTGCTGATAATCCAGAATTGATGTCTCAACAAGATGTGGCGCAAATCGAAGCTATTATTAAACCATGTGGATTGTCACCTCGAAAAGCTCGAGCCATTAAAGGCCTTTCCGAGATGATTATGGACCAACACGATGGCAAGGTGCCGGATTCTTTTGAAGCCCTAGAAGCCATGCCTGGGGTAGGGCATAAGACCGCATCTGTAGTCATGTCCCAAGCTTTTGGAGTACCCGCTTTTCCTGTAGATACACACATCCATAGGTTGGCTCAAAGATGGGGTTTGTCCAATGGAAAGTCGGTTGAACAAACAGAAAAAGATTTGAAAAGACATTTCCCTAAGTCTGTTTGGAATAAATTGCACTTACAAATTATCTTTTTTGGTAGACAATATTGCCCGGCTCGAGGCCATGATCCCGAAAAATGCCCGATTTGTAGTGTCGTAAATAAAAAATATCCTACATAAAAAGGTAAAAATCCTTTGTTAGCTGGATATAGGCCGCGGTATAGTCTTTAGGATGATCACTATTATGAATAATAAGTTGGTCGATTGTGGCTCCTTGGCTTTGGTGACCTAAACGAATCAAGAGCCGTTCGATGGGCTTATGTGTTTTGGGATATACTTCCGTAATATGGATAGGGAAAAGTCCATATTTTTCAGCCCTTTCAATCAAACGCCGACCTTCTGTGACTGGTAAAATTACATCAAAATGACCGCCTTCTTTGAGTAATTGTTGGACTGCGATGAGAAGGTCTTCATGTGGTAATTGTATCGTGTGTCTTACATTGGCTTTAAGCGGATTTTCTGCGAGTGTTCCCGCATCAAAGTAAGGTGGATTGCTTATGATTAAATCATATTTTTGGTGAGATATAGAAGCGTAATCTTGAATAGAATAGTGGTAAACTTGTATGCGATTGGCAAAAATACAGTTTCTGACATTACTGGCAGCTTGTAAAAAGGCCGGTTTGTCGATTTCGATGGCCTTGACATTAAGATGTTCATTGCGTTCCGCCAACATCATGGCAATAACACCGGTTCCTGTTCCGATATCCAAGGCCTTTTGTGCGTTTCTAATGTCTGACCACGCACCGAGCAAGACACCGTCGGTATTTACCTTCATAGGACAGTGGTCTTGATGAATTTCAAACTGTTTGAACCGAAAAGGTTTAGCCATGGAATCTCTTTTTATGGAGCAAAGATAATGCAATTCAATATGCTCGTATCTAGTGCTCTGTCTATAAAAAAGACTTCAATAATAATGGAAGTTATTTTTTAAAAGATCAAGGCAAAAAACGCAGGCATAGTGGTAACTATGACGAGTATTTTTAACGATGAGATTTGAAAAAAGAACGACATTTCATTAAGATATTTTTGTGGACAGAGCACTAGTTTCTTAGATAAAAGGTTTAAGAAATAGGGTGCAAATGATGATACCGTAATCGTAATGCTAAAAGGACAACTTTGTAAATTACCTACAATTAATATTTTACAAAACTATTCCTATAGGTTTTACCCGTTACAGATGATGTCCATTCTATAAAGTACAATCCTGGTAAAAGCTGATAGGTTTCCAGGTTGTTTTCGCCTGTATAAATGAATGTTTCTTTTAGCTTGACTCCCGTGGCAGTAATAATGCGCAAATGACCATTTCCCGGAACAAATACGTTCAGGTGCTCATTTACCGGATTAGGATAAATTCGTAAAGGCGACGATTGATTTGAAGCATCTATCGTAGCGGTTGGATTTGCATATAGGCAGATACTCAAATAGCTACAACCTTTATAAGTTACCTCTATAGCATAATTTCCGGCATTAGAAAAGACATAATATGGCTTATTAGCTCCCAGAATAGGTATCTGTTCATTGTCTCTACAAATAAACCATTGATATTGTGCATCTGGGATTTCAATGGTTTTAAGAGTATCTCTCGTCAAAACGATGGATGGCTCGAAAAAGATAACGGTAATTTCAAAATTGATGATACTATCACATCCAAACTGGGTAGTTAGGGTTTCTTTAAATTTTCCATTGTTGGAATAGGTGCTATTACCGATTTTGATGCTTTCTCCTTTACAGAGTATAAATGAAGTATCAATGACATTAATTTTGTGGGATGTAATCTGTATCAGAAGAATACTGTCACAACCATTTACAGTTTGAAGCGTGTCTGTATAAAATCCTGTATCGCTATACTTTTTATTATTAATAGTAATGGCTTCTCCATGACAAATATCAAATGTAAATGATTTAAACACCTGATTAAACTCTAAAATGGAAGTAACTATACTGTCGCATCCGAAAATAGAACTTAAAGTATCCGTATAAATGCCCGGAATATTGTAGGTGTTGGATCCAATGAGAATCGATTGACCTGGGCATATTTTGTAATGAACCTCGGTTTGTTCTTGTGGGACGACCGTTAGATTTAATACAACAATACTATCACAACCCATTGTATTTTTCAATGGAATCTGATATATACCACTTGCATCGAGCACCGAATCGCCAATCGTAAATTGTTGTCCTTCACATATAGTTTCACTTTGATCGTTTAAACGAGAGAGGATAGTCAAAGTGGATTGGACGATGCTGTCGCATCCGTTATGAATACTCGATAAGGTGTCGATATAAATACCCGCTGTGGTGTGTATAAAAGTACCGACAAAAAGGGTGTCACCTTCACACAAAACGATGTCTTGTTTTTGAACTGGGATCGGAGGTAATACATCGATACTTGTAAATACGATACTGTCACAACCAAAGACATTTTGAAGGGTATCAATGAAATATTGCCTTTCTTTATAGATTATGCCATTGACGACGATACTATCTCCTGCACATAGCGAGAAGTAATTGTAGGTGGCGTGATTTTGAAATACCTTAATATTGGTCGTAATGATGCTATCACATCCAAAATTCGATATTAAGCTATCAACATAGATGCCGGTAGCACTGTAGGTGTTATTACCAACACTATAGCTTTCACCTTCGCATAAAGATACAGAAATAGGAAATTCTGTTTCTAATTCTATAATATTAATGATATACATATCCGTACATCCACTTTGGTTAGGAGAAGATTGGATATAAAGTCCACCTTTGTTATAATCGATGCCTCTGATAGTCACTTTATCTCCTTTGCAAATGATGGCCTCCGCACGTTCAATGATGGCAGGAAGGATCGACAAGTGGGTAACAATGGTACTATCGCAACCATGAATTGATGTTAAATGATCTGTATAGCTTCCTGGTAAGGTATAGACATTAGAACCTACCTTGATCGAGTCTCCGTTGCAAATCTCGATATTGTTCGTGAAAAAGTATTTTGGGAAAACCGATACATTGGATACGATGATGCTATCACAGCCACCGCCCGATTGTAAAGTATCGATATAGGTGCCGGCAGTCGTATAAAAGTTTTGTCCTACTTGGATAAAATCGCCTTCACAAAGGACAATATCTTGGTTTACGATACTATCGGTAAAAATCTTGATTTCTATCTTTTGACATTCATCATTGGTTACACATCCGCCAAACCCTTTAACATAAAAAGTCGTACTGGTATCGATGGGAATACTGAGAAAATCTCCACTGGCAAAAGTGATATTATTGCATCGATGACGCTGCCAAGACCATTGGGTGGCTGCATTTAAGTATCCTTCTTCTACTTGTATTAAAATGTTTTCACCCGGACAGATTATATTTTTTTCGACTTTAAGTTTTTTGAGATAAGGATTGATACAAGTAAAGATATTCAATAAAAAAGCATCAATACCGCCATGACTAAAGATTTCTAATTCATCGGAAGAAACTTCAAAGTCAACTGTGGCTCCAAATCCTCCGGAAGAAATCACATCACCATTGGATAAGACAATAAGGTCGCCTATCTGTTCTTCGGCCATACCTCCAATAGCATAATGAAGGTTATAGGTACCATCTTGGTTGTACATCGCATAGAAGATATCCGAATTTCCATTGGATTCGCTGTTATTTCCGTAAGTAATGGATGGATTAAAGTCCACTTTGCCTCTGAAGGTACCGGTTAGAAAGATGATGTCTTTTTCATTGACAATGACCTTGGCACCGCTATCATTCTGCAAATCCCCGAAGGAATTAACCCAGATTGTATTGCCTAACGAATCCATTTTGAGTAAAAATATATCAGTACCACCTTTAGATAGCTTCGTAAATTCCGTACCTCCAAAGTTAACAGATTGAGAAAATTTTCCGGTTAGAATGATATCTTTTTTACTATCTACAGCCACGCTATAACCCACATCTATTCCTGAACTACCGTAGGATTTCGCAAAGATTAAGTCTCCATTTTGGGCCAATTTTATCAAGAAAATATCTGTTTGACCAGCCGGATTTAGAGTTTTACCATCAATAGCGAAACTACTTCTGAATTCTCCCGTAAGGTATAGATTACCTTGTTTATCCGAGATCAGTTGATTGAGGATGTCTTGATCTATTCCACCGAAGGATTTTAAATAAGTCGTATTTCCATCAGAGTCAAGTTTGACTAGAAAAACATCATTATATCCAGAGGTAGTATCGGCAAAGTTGTTTCCAAAATTGGCATTACCTTCATAATGTCCTGATACTACAACGTCATTTTGAGGTAAAATACAGATACTTTTGCTTGTTATAGCCACTGTTGAAGTAAATTGTTTTGCCCAAAGAAGTACGCCTTCTTCGCTGAGTTTGAGTAAGAATGCATATGGCTTTTCTGAGTCTCCTTTGAGGATAAATTCAGCATTGTAAAAAAGAGAGTCCACAAAAGTACCGGTAACATATACATTGTCATTCGCATCGGTTATAATATCGTGAGCGATAACGCGATTCTTTGATCCCAATTGGTGGTACCACTGGCGAATTCCAAGAGAAGTACTTTTCCTAATGACAACATTTTCTTCTCCTATGGAAGTGAGATTTTCATTGATATAGATGGATATCGTATCATGGAAGACCAAAATGTCATATATATTTTGCCTACTATCTAAGGCCAAACCATTACCATAATCCACCCGACTTCCTCCGGCACTATATATCCATTTTAAATTTTGGCTAAAGGCCAATGTAGATAAACATCCTAATAAAAGTATAAGTATATGTCTTCGCATGTGTTGTACTAATGAACTACGTTGTTAATTAATATAAAGTACTCAAATTGCAATACAAACAATCAAATTTGAATGCATGCTTACAATCTATATTCCAATATGCCAATTAGCTACTGCTAAAATTATGCCGAATTTAGATAAAATCTCTAATTATCAATTGTTTAGTTCATAAAAGAACTAAGGCAGATTTTTTATGGGGGTAAAAAATCTGCCTTTCTCTACTTACGCCTCTTGAAGTATCCTATCTCCAAACATGATTAATATCATTAAGGCAATGGTGAATATGATCATGGGTTGAAAATTTCGATAAATATACGGCTTATTTCAATCGGTGTCAAGGCTAAGACTCAAAAATAAGTTAAAATTTAGTCCAATATAGATAAATTTTAAATAAATATGATATATTTTGTATTGGAAATTAACAATTTAGTGTAATAATGCAATTTATTTATGCTATGAAATTATCATCAGCATTTCTTGGTCGCTTCCACCGTTTATGAGACCATAACCAATTTTCAGGTATTGCAATCAAGTCTTTTTCTAAAGTCTTCATGAACCTTTTTGTAAGTACGCCTTCATCCAATTCCTCGTTGCCATCTGTGATTTCTTCTAAAGATATTTCATAATAACCTCGCTTGACTCGTTCGAAATGCAGATAAAATACTGGAGCGTGTAATAATCTAGAATATTTGTCCACACCTTGAGGGCAGGCTGTATCTTGACCTAAGAACTTAACCCAATGTGCATTTTTCGAATGCGTATATTGGTCGCTTACAAATATTAAAGTAGGTGCTTGGTCTTTATATTGGTTGACATATTCGGAAGTATTGCCAATGGGAACTAAGATAAACCCAAACCTTCCTCGAATTTTTCGTGCATATTTTTCCATGTATTTGTTAGATAAGGGTTTGTAAAATCCCAAAGAAGGATCAGAAAACCACAAAGGAATTGAAATAGCGCCCCATTCCCAATTATTATAATGAGCCGCAGCCAAAATGACAGCTCGCCCACTTGAAGTGTACGCATTTGATAATTCAGGGTTTTTGAAGGAATACCGCTTTTTGAAGGTGGCTTCTGACATACTAAAACCCTTGATACTTTCAACGATAATATCGCCTAGATTTGCATAGGATTTTTTTGCAATGGTATGGAGTTCTTCATTGCTAAGATTTGGGAAACTAGTTCGCAATTGATGTTCTACTACTTTTCGTCGATATTTGATGACCTTGTATAGTAACCAACTGATAAAATCCGCTATATAATAAATTACCTTAAAGGGTAGAATCCTAAATAAAAAAACAAATAATCGGAAAAATATATAGCTGATCATTAGATGAAAGTATAGGTACAAATGAAACGACAAAGTAAAACAATAATTTTCGAATTTTGCCTATTCATTATGAAAATTTCTATGATCCATGAAGTTCGGTATAGATAGAGCGCTTTAATTCTGCTTTAAAAACCCACGATATCTTGGTCTCAATCGATAGGATAAATTGCTAAATTATGAACTAAAGGCAAAACATTTGAAGATAATATAAAAAATAATTTTAAAAAAATTAAAAATTATAATTTGAAATTTAATTTCTGTAACATCAATATCATTATATAGAAATTTTAAAACATATACGATTTCGCATCGAATTCAGTATAACGTATTGATTTTTTTAAAAATTTAGGTTTTGCGAAGTATGTTGGATTTAATTTTAAATAAATTGATTTAATAAAATTGTTTTTATTGAATCAAAAAATAGTTATACATTGCATCTGTTTTGCAATTCGTTAATACCAATAATAATCAAAAAAAGAGACTTTTAATGAAAATTTTAAAGCATATCGTTTTAACAGTTTCATTGATATTCGCTGCATGTTTAACATCGTCATTTGCGCAGAATAATATCAAGGGAAAAGTGATTGATGCTGTGACCGGGGAAGCTTTGATAGGAGCAAATGTAATGCTGAAAGCAGTAGAAGGTGTAGGGACAGTGACAGATTTTGATGGAGATTTTGATTTAAAGGTACCCAGTTTACCAGCAAATCTAGTTATTTCCTATGTCGGATATGAAGATTTGGACTACACTGTCAATAATTTGACGCAAAAAATAGTAATCAAACTAACTGAATCGTCAGTAATCATTGATTTAGGCGTAGAAATTAAGGGACAGCGGATATCCGAGAAGCAAAAGGCCGCTCCTCTAACGATAGAATCCATTGACGCTATCGCTATAAAACAAACGGCATCAACTGATTTTTATAATGGGTTAGGGTCGTTAAAAGGCGTAGATTTAACAACGGCGAGTTTGGGCTTTACGGTGATCAATACACGAGGTTTCAATAGTACGAGCCCGGTACGGTCTTTACAGACCATAGATGGTGTAGATAACCAATCTCCCGGCCTTAATTTTTCCTTAGGCAATTTTTTAGGCGCATCCGAATTGGATATCAATAAAGTAGATTTAGTGGTAGGTGCGAGTTCGGCTTTCTACGGGCCAAATGCCTTTAATGGCGTGATTGCCATGGAAACGAAAAATCCTTTCTTTTATCAAGGTCTTGCGGCTTCTGTCAAAGTAGGAGAGCGAAATTTAGTTGAAACGGCTTTCAGGTTTGCCGATGCCTTTAATAACAAATCAGGAAAACCCGTTGTCGCCTATAAATTGAATTTTTCATTTCTAAAAGCCAATGATTGGGAAGCTGATAATTATGATCCTGTAGTGGATACGATTGCAAAAAATAATATCTTTTTATCTAAAGATAATCCGGGTGGCTATAATGCTGTCAATATTTATGGAGATGAATACAATATATATTATAACGATACGGAATTTACTTCGTTTTCAGGATTGAATGTTTTTTATAGAAAAGGTTATAAGGAAGTAGATTTAGTAGATTATAATACTAAGAATATAAAGACAGGCGCTGCTATACACATTCGCACGCAACCCTCTAAAGATTTTGATTCTCCTGAATTAGTTTTAGCTTCCAATCTTGGGTATGGAACGACCGTGTATCAAGGTGATAATAGATTTAGTTTGCGAGGTATTCAGTTTTTTCAACATAAGATTGAGTTCAAAAAAAGAGACAAATATTTTATAAGAGCTTATGCAACTCATGAAGATGCTGGAGATTCCTATGATCCATATTTTACTGCAAAAAAACTAGTTGAGGCTAGTGGATCTGATGATGCTTGGTTAAGAGCCTACCAGGATTATTGGCGACAAAATAAGGTATTCGAACAATTGCAAGCGCTGGGAATGAGTAAAGAGAATATGAAAGCATGGCAAGCAGAAAATCAAGAAATCTTAGCTGGTTTTCATCAACAAGCCCAGAAATTCGCTTCTAGCAGAAATAAAACTTTTAGTCTCAAAGATTTTTATGAACCAGGTACAGCTAGATTTGATTCGCTTTTTAATGATCTCACATCAAAAAAGAATAATGTCGCAGAAAATGGAACACGCTTCTTTGATAAATCTGCTTTGTATCATGTACACGGCGAATATAAGTTTACAACCGACTTCTTTAAAGAGCTAACTGTAGGTGCGAATGCAAGGTTGTATAGACCAAATTCGGAAGGAACGATATTTAGAGACGAATTTGAAAGGATTTCTAACTTTGAATACGGCGTTTATGGTGGTGCTAGTAAGCAGTTTGGTGATTTTACCTTGTCAGCAGCAACGAGATTGGACAAGAATCAAAATTTTGATTTCTTAGTGTCTCCTGCCGGATCAGTAGTTTGGAAGCCTTCAGATAATAATTACCTAAGGGTATCTTTTTCTTCAGCAATCAGAAATCCAACATTATCCGATCAATACTTGGATTTAGATGTAGGCCCTGCAAGGCTTCTTGGTAATTTGAATGGATTCGATAGTCTAATCATATTGGAAAACTTTACAGATTGGCGTGCAGATCCTGTTAATATTAAATTAGTGGATAAATATATTGCTCCAATTAGGCCAGAGAAGGTAAAAACCTTTGAAGTAGGGTATAGAACAACCCTTTTTGAACGGCTATTTGTGGATGCAAGTTATTACTATAATATATACAATGATTTCATTGGTTACCAGATTGGTGTTAAAATCCCAACGGTAGAAGTTGAATTATTTCCTGGTTTCCCATCTATTATTCGACAAATATCGAATATAGATGCTTACCGAATAGCCGCTAATTCGGATCAGACCGTCAATTCACAAGGGTTTGCGATTGGGCTTAATTACTATTTTTGGAGATATTATGCGCTGAATGGGAATTATAGCTATAATAATCTAATCACACAAGTGGATGATGATATCGTTCCAGCTTTTAATACACCGAAAAATAAATTTAATGTAGGTGTTTCTGGAAGAGACTTTACTTTAGGTTCAGGTGTTAATACTTTTGGCTTTAATATCAACTACAAATGGATTGAAGGCTTTATTTTCGAAGGTTCACCTCAATTTACAGGGACAATACCTACTTATGATCTATTAGATGCTCAAGTCAATTATAACTTAATTAAGCAAAATTTAGCTATAAAAGTAGGTGCTTCCAATTTATTGAACAACAAACAATTTCAGACTTATGGAGGCCCTAGGATAGGACGAATGGCATATATTTCATTAACATACGATTTTAGAACAAAAATTTAATTATTAACTTTAAATCTTTTTACACATGCGAATTTTTACAAAATTTTTCATTGGGTTGGCATTTTTGATGACCTATTCAATGGTTCAAGCACAAGAAGGGCGTTACACAAAAGAAGTATTTACGAATGTAAATGTTTCTGATTTAATACCATTACAAAGTAACTTTACGGTGATGCCGTGGGTTGGAGGATTATTAAATAGCACACCAGGTCTTGGATCTCAGCGTCAACCACTTCGTGTTCAGTTTTACACACCTGAAGGTGATACGAAAACAGACAGACCACTTATTATTTATCTTCACACAGGAAACTTTATTCCATTTTCTTTTAATGGATCTTGTGGCGGAACAGTGGCAGACTCTACTAACGTAGAGATTGCAACAAGATTGGCAAAAATGGGATATGTTGTTGCAGTAGCAGAATACAGACAAGGCTGGTTACCAACAATCGAACAAGAATTGTTGAAAAGATACACGTTGATCCAAGCAGCGTACAGAGGCGTACAGGATGTTAATGCGTATGTTCGATATTTTAGAAAAAGTGTTGCTGAATTAGGTAATATTCACGGCATTGACCCAGATAAAATTACTGTTTGGGGTCAAGGTACAGGTGGATATTTGTCATTGGCATCTGGTTATTTACATGACTATTCAGAAATTCTTAGCACTCCAGGTGCAAAATGGATTTTACCTGTAGAAGGTGTTGGAAATGTACCGATGATTATTGAAGGACAGAATGGAACGATCACAGGTGAAGGTCCTACAACTTTCTCTTCTCCGGCATATATTCCAACAGCAGCTATCGGATTTAAAAATGGCGATACTTTATGTGTTGAAAATCACCCAGGATATTCTTCTAAGTTTGCACTAACTGTTAATATGGGAGGAGCTTTAGGAGATACAAGTTGGATTAATAAGGGCGAAACTCCTTTGATTTCTTTCCACGTAGCATCTGACGCACTTGCACCATGCCAAACAGGGATATTAAGAGTACCTACAGAGAGAGGTCCAGAGCCGGTAGTGGAAGTATCAGGTTCTTGTGATGTTGCGGTTATTATGGATAGAATTGGTAACAACGACATTTTTAAAACAATCCCTGAAGGTGAAGACCCTTATAATGCTAGTAATCCTGTTTCAAGCTTAGGGTTTTATCAGTTTGATAATACACCTGCGGATTCAGGAGCTCCATGGGAATGGACTTTTGCTTCTCAACCGAAGCCAGGTCAGCAACCTACAGATTGTAATACGGATGCAGAATCGGCTAGAAGATACATCGATACTATTATCGGTTATTTCGCACCAAGAGCTTGTGTAGCTTTAGGTTTAGATTGCTTTACATCTTCTGCTAAGGATTTAACAGAAACTCAAGTTAACTTGAAGATGTCTCCAAACCCTGCAAGTGACCAATTGAACCTTTCAGTTTCTGAAGATACACCTATCAAATCTATAGCTTTACATGATATCTCAGGTAGAATGTTATTTAATGTTCCTGAATTGAATGCAAGCCGTTATACACTTCATAGAAATCAAATTCAAAATGGTATTTATATCATACGTTTGCAATTTGAAAAAGGTGTGATTAGCAAAAAAGTGGTATTTGACTAACCTCAAGTAGCTTTAAATTTATAATATTAGGAAAGCTCACAGAAGAAATTCTGTGGGCTTTTTTTTTATTTTGTAACCTCTTTTAGGTATGATTTATTTCAATCAAAAAGTGATAATTTCCTCTGATACTATAGCTCTTTTTTGCCAGGTGCACTGTTATTACTCAAAAAGCATTTCGTCTGTAGAAAATGCTCTTATTTTTATGATTTGAAAGCATATCCCTGTGTAGTTACCGTATTTTATTGGGCTATTGATAATTGATAATGGCATTTTTAGATGCTTTATACTTATACGAGATATCGATTGTATAGATCTTTTTTAGATTTGGAATTTAGAATCTTAAAAATTTTATAAAAAATATGATTTTTTTTGCTTAAATATTTTGTCATATATGAATACCTTATCATATTTGCATATCTTTTTATTATTAATATATCAATTCTAAAATTAATTCATTAAATCGACTTACTTATTTTGTCATGAAAAATAATAAGCCTAACAAAGCCAACAAAATCCAATCGTCTCAAGAATTTGAGAATCCGCAACGAACTAAAAAGAAATTAAGCCCCAATACAGGAAAAGTCAATGTCAAATCCAATAAGTTTTGGAACGACATCTATGATGAAGAAGGAGAGGAAGTTCAGAAATATATAAGATAGTCTCTAAATCTTGGAAAAAACCCGGATTTATATCGGTGTTTTCCCTGAATTTTAGCCGTTAACAATTCATTATCAGCAAAATGGATAACAATTTGCTGTACATTTGCGTATATATTATATACAAATTATTTTAACCCATGAACACTTTTTTTATTAAAACCAAAAACTTTTTGGTCGGGCTATTTGCTAGATCTAAAAAGTTGGTCAGTTTTCCTCAGGAGGAAGAGCATGACCTTTTCATAGGAGTATAAATTAAAGAATCCCCCCTTTTTAATTAATTACTCTCAAATGAACTAGCCGAAATGTCAGAAAATACTCGTCTTGGTGTATTCTCTGACATTGCTATTTCTAGTGGTCCGTCCACAAAAAAGATCTTAAAGAAATGTAGTTCTTTTTTCAAATTTCAGCGTTAAAAATACTCGTCATAGTTACCACCATGCCTGCGTTTTTTGCCTTGAACTTTAAAAAAACAACTTCCATTATAATTTAAGTCTTTTTATAGACAGATCACTAGGCGTTTCATTTTTTATAAGTTATTGTCATTTACTGACACTTCCTTTAGAGCTTTACTGATATTAATATCCAAGGCTTTATGTGCTAGCGGAGAAGAATAATCGTTAAGTGTTTTCATTGCCAATTCGATTTCATCTTTGTTTTTGGCTTGTACTTGAGCTTTGAGCTCATTAGTAAGTTGAACAATCTGATGAATTTCTTCTGGACTCAATATGTTTTTGTTCTGGACAATAAATTTATCTGCTGCTAGGATGATATTATTGGCTTCATTGATGGCTTCAAGCAAGGCTCTTTGTTGCACATCAGAAGAAGCATTTTTAATAGAATCTATGAGCATCAATGCCATCTCTTCTTCCGTAATCCCGTAAGTAGAGCGGATTTCCACTGAAGTATTGACACCTGATCGAAGCTCTTTAGCTTTGACCGTTAATATGCCGTCAGCATCTAAGATGAAATGAACTTCTATCTTAGGTAAGCCGGCAGCCATCGGAGGAATATCGCGTAGGATAAATTCTCCTAGTTTTCGATTGTGTTCTACTAAGTCCCGCTCGCCTTGATAAACAGATACTCTTAAGTTTTTTTGTCCATCTATCGACGTTGTATATTGTCTTCCGGCTCGTTGAGGAACTTTGGCGTTGCGTGGAATGATGGTATCCATTAAGCCACCCACTGTTTCGATACCTAAAGAAAGCGGAGTTACATCCAGTAATAAAATGTCTTTTCGATTGCCGGCTAAAATGTCTGCTTGGATTGCTGCTCCAAGAGCTACCACCTCATCCGGATGGAGTGAGTTGTCCGGTTTTTTTCCAAAAACTTCTTCTAACCTTCTGCTAATCATTGGGATCCTAGTCGAACCACCCACGAGGATAACCTTCTCGATATCTGCTATCTTTAGTTTTGAATCTTCTATGGCCTGACGACAGCAAGTGATGGTCCTCTCTACTAAAGGACTGATTTGATTTTCGAAAATTTCATTGCTCAGCGATAATGAGAAGTTTCGCACTTTGTGGTTATATATCTCACCACGACCTACTGCTATTTTGGCCTCTTCAGCGGCTATACGCAATAATTGGTTGAGTTCGGTATCTTGAACTAGTGTTTCATGGCTCAAATTCAATTGTTCCATCCAAAAGGATATAATGGCTCGATCAAAATCGTCACCACCTAGTAAAGTGTCTCCATTTGTCGATAAGACGTCAAAGATGCCATCTTCTAGGTGAAGAATAGATATATCAAATGTGCCTCCTCCTAAATCATATACCGCTATATTTGTATTGTGCTCTTTGTCCAGACCTATCCCATACGCCAAACTAGCTGCTGTAGGCTCGTTGACTATGCGAAGGACATCGAGCCCGGCTAGCTTTCCGGCATCTCGTGTAGCTTGTCGCTGTGCATCGTTAAAATAGGCGGGTACTGTAACAACTGCCTTGGAAATTTGCGTTTTAAGATGCGTTTCTGCATCCGCTTTTAGGGCTTTAAGAATTTCAGCGGATAGGGTGACAGGATTATGAAAAGTTTTACCAACTTTGATTTTGACGAGTTCTTGCTCCTCACTATCGATGATCTCGTATCCGATGCTATTTTTCAAATTGACGATATCACCGTAAGATTTACCCATCAGGCGTTTTACTGAAAAGATAGTTTTATCTGGTGCATCTGATAAGTGTAATTTAGCTGCTTCTCCAACAATAATATCTTCATTATCAGAAAAGTGTATCACTGATGGTGTTAAAGCATGCTGCCCATGCGAAGATTTGATAGTCTTAGGCACTCCATTTTCTATATAGGCTATTAAACTATTAGTTGTACCTAGGTCGATACCTACGATAATCTCTTGGGTTGGTTCTGAAGCCATGTCTCCGGACTTCATATCAATAGAAAACTTCATGGTCTTGAAATTTTTAGATAAAATGCACGCTATGTATTCTAAAACACTTGTGCCGAACTATGGTTTATGCTTATTTAAAATAATTCTAAATTAAGCCTTTGTAAAAAGTTGGCAAAGTTAATAAAAATTAATGAAAAAGCGTGAACTTCAATGGAAGGGTTTATATGTTCAATGGTTTGTATGTTTAAAAGTTTACCCTGTTGGATATTTATTATTCCACATAGTGAATGGGTGTAGAGGTATAATTTTGAAGGAATTGTTGAGGCTATTCAAAAGTGTACTTTGGGAAGACGTGGTCAAAAAACGGTGTCAACCAAAATGTTAATTGAGCTTTTACTACAAACATCACTGCTACAAAGCTTTTGCCATATACCAGTGATGTTTATAAATGTCTGCTTGCCGATTATTTATTTTGATGGGTTATTCCTCAGTTTTTTTCGGTTGATTTTTAGTGTCAGGTTGGAACATTGAGAATAATAATCCGCCCATGATTGCTCCGTAAATCGTGCTATTGACAGGATTAGAGGTGATTGCGCATGTACCTGAACTACATCCTACAAACTTCCAATATAAAAAACCGGAAATTGCACCTACGACTACTCCGATGATGGTAAGCATTTGCTTTTTTATGAATTCCATGATTGTTTTATTTTAATTGAACTTTCCAAATACCTCTCAACTGCCCCATTTCATATCCCGTGGCCTTATCATTGGGGTATTTCATGGTTATCGCTTGTAAGGTTTCTGCTTCTATTTCCGTATCTTTATTTCCATGACAAGAAAGACAAGTCGGCATCCCTAAAGGAATCGCTTTGTAATAATATACAGCTTCTCCATCTTTGGTCACCCAGTGTTTCGGATTAACATCTTTATCTTGCATCAAACCGCTGATAACTTCCCAGGCTTTCATGTCAGTTTCGCTTGAAAGGGTATTATCCGGGTTCCTATTTTTTTCACTTAGCCTTTGAATAGCTACTTGATGTGTTGCTGCTGCTTCGTTGGTAAGAGGAATGGCGCTTTCACTACAGAAGGACACTGCACCGGCTGTTCCACTCGCTTCAATAGCCTTCGTAAGGTTCTTAAGTAACATTTGTTGCGTATAGGCAGAAAGACTGTCTCCTAAGGTTAGATATTCTGCTTTTTGGGCTTCTGTCATCTCTTTGGAGGTCGTCATACATCCTACGATTAAGGTAAAAATGCTAAGTATTACGATTGTATTTCTAATCATGATTGCTAAATATGTTATAGATGTATTTAATGTGTAAAATATTGATTAATAAAATTATATGAACAAAAAGTGTTATGCTGAATCTATTTTTGGAAGTCAAAATAACATATATACTGTATCGTATTTGTTATGGGAAATCGCAACCTATAAATTCGATATAATAAACAAAATTGCAATTGTAAAAGTTTCTCTGCGTGTGGGTCCTCCAAGTTGCGACATAAATAAAAAATGGTTAGACGCCCATTTGTGCCTAACCATTTATATTTTTAATAAAAAACTGACGAGGATACTATTCTGCCAATTCAAAAACAGCCAACGGAGCCATTCTTCCTTTATTGAGCGTTAGCCTGTTGCCGTCTGTCGAAAGATTATCCACGGTCGATAGAACTTTGACAAATTCATCTTCTAGATTGTCCGGACAAGCCATAAGGGTTGACATTCCTTCTTCGAAATGAATCGCATATTGGTCAATAATCTTATATCCCATATTGATGATATTGCAATTGGCCTTTGCTTGGGCACGATTTGTTGCGTTGTCCAAAATAAGGTAATGCGTTTCAGCTGAACCATTGACAGGTTTTCCATTCAATTCGACCAATTTCCATGTTTTACCTTCTACCATGTCATTGCCCATTTTTCTTAAAATGTAGGAAGCTGATAGTGCTCCTTCGATTTCTTTTCCTTCCAAGTCAAGGAATTTCACTCGATTTTCTTCAATCTTAAAGTAAGGCGAACCTTCTCCTTCTTTGATCCCATCCAATTTGATGTTATTTCCTTCCCAAGTAAATTTGCCTTGTACTGTATCTATAATGCTAGGTTTATCCGTAAGATATTTAGAAGTTAGTTGGTAAGATCCATCCGTATTGAGCGTTAGTATGGTTTCTATCCCTTGACAATCTGCACATGGAAGCGTGCCGAAGTATTGTCCGTTCCAATCTAACGAATTTTGAGCTGTGTGCTCATCGTTAAATGGTGTGACTCCTTCTTGGTTTACTTTGTTATTACATGAAGTAATTAAAAATGCACCGAAAACCACTGCGAATAGGTAACTTAATTTCAATTTTAACATGAGATTTATTTTTTAGATGTTATGTAATATAATGTATTCATTGCTTATGCAATCTATATTTTAAAAACGAAATTTGTGATTGAAATGTTATGCCTTCACCAAATCATTAAATGAAATTAACAATTTATTGTCTAAAATTAAAATAATATCTTGCAAGGTTATGCATTCGGGATTGTAATAGATTATCTATTGTATCGTTTGGCCTTATTGTGAGTAGGATTAATTTGAATGGGACTTTCGTATTAGATGTTGACGCCTTTTAAGAAGGGTACAAATTTAAAATCGCCGAAATCTTCTTTTTTGACGGTGTTATTCTCGCCTTTTGTGAGCCGAAGCATCTTTTGTACATCACCGGTACCGTATGGAATGACCATATATCCACCTACCTTAAGTTGATCGAAAAGCTTGCGAGGTAGTTCGGATGCACCAGCCGTTACAATGATTTTGTCATAGGGTGCAAATCTTGGTGCACCTTGAAATCCGTCTCCAAACAAAGTGCGAATCCGACCGAATCCGAGTTTTTTTAATAGAAGTTCAGTTTTATCAAAGAGTGTTTTTTGTCGTTCTATCGTATATACTTTGCAGCCTAAGTATGAAAGCACACAAGCCTGAAATCCTGAACCCGTGCCAATCTCAAGGACTTTGTCTCCCGGCTGAATTTCAAGGAGCATCGTTTGAATGGCAACGGTATAAGGCTGAGAAATCGTCTGATCGGCATCAATCGGGAATGCAACATCTTTGTATGCCCAGTCTGCAAACGCAACGTCCAAAAAAAAGTGTCTAGGGATATCTCTGAATGCATTGAGGATGGACTGATTTTTGATCCCTTTTCTTTCCAATTCCTTGACTAATTTATGTCTCAATCCCTTATGTCTATGCGAGTCTATCACGATCATATTTTAAAACAGGAGCAAATATATTAAAAATAATTATAATATGTTTAATGTAATGCATTTATTTTTAAAATACGGGTATTGGCTTTTCGTAATTCATGCATTAAAAGCCCAAAATGTTGAGATGGAAACTACCTTAATAAAGCATTTGACTTGTAAAATAGGTTTACTGATTTGAGATAGCTTTTTTTAAGCTTAATATTTTCTTCCTTTCGCCGACAATCCAAACGATATCATTATTCTGAAATTTGAAGTCTCTCTTAGGATGGAGGACATTGTGATTGTTTCGTTCGACACCCAAAATAAGGCTATTGGTTCGTTCACATATCTTAGACTCCGCAATGGTTTTATTATTAAGGAGGTGATGATCTTCAATCTTTAATTTGTAAAGGATGACATCATCGTGTTGTGCTTCTTCGTGCTTAGCGACTACTTCTTTTTCATTGAAGATAGGTTCAAAGACTTCCAATTGCTCATCTGTTGCGATGATCCCAATTTTATCAAAAGGGAGTAATCGATTATCCCGATTAGGTGCATAAATGATTTTGTCTCCACGTTTGATATAGGCGATGTTTATTCCATATTTTTCTCTCCATTGCAATTCTTTAAAATACCTTCCGATATAAGTAGCTAATGGATCAACCTCAAGATTGACCATGTGTGCATCCCATAAAAAATCATTTTCTTCTCCGATAAATGTATCTGCATTATTTTGTTTTTCAGCTTGTTTTGCTGCTAATTCCCGTTTGTTTAGGTTGTCCAAAAATCGCTTTTCGATTCGATAATACCTATTTTGGATTTTTTTAGGGAAGAAGACGAGTAGAAGAACAAATACAGGTAAGGCGATAAATATTCCTTCTCCGGTAAAAATAGTATCAATCCAAAAGCCAATGATGATTATCCCTAAAATCAATCTTATAAGTCGAATGATCATCAGAGGTGCCATACCATATTTTTCGTAGAGCCATAGTTCTTTATAGACGACTTTTGAAGGCCTTTTACCTATAAATGCCCAAATAAATGGTGCTGCGGCTATCAATGAAATAATCGTAGTAATGATGCGGCTTATGGTATGATTGCTAATTTGCTTGTCTAAAAACGGTGCTAATATCTCAACAGTTAAGAGGTTGAGTGCGATAAGCACAATTCCGTTGATGGATAAAATTTTGATATAGGCGAATAGTACTGTTTTCCATTGCCTTTCGGTTTGAAGCCTTTGGATATTAATCGCATAGTTCTGAATCATGGTTTTTATGGAATTCGGTATTTTTTTATCCAAATAATCATAAAAAGGATCTGAATATTTGATCATGTAAGGGGTCGTAAATGTCGTGATGGCGGAAGCTCCAACGGCTATTGGAAATAAAAACGGACTGATAACACCTAAAGAGAGTCCTAGAGTCGCAACGATAAAGGCAAATTCTCCGATTTGAGCCATACTCATACCGACATGCACCGATTGTTTTAGAGGTTGTCCAGATAGGACAGCACCTAGTGTTGTACCTAAGAATTTGACGACTAAAGTGAGCAAGGTCACGATGAGTACAGCCCACTTATATTCAATAATAGTGTTGGGGTCGATCAACATACCTACCGACACAAAGAAGACACTGGCAAACAAGTCTCGAACCGGATTAAATATTTTTTCTATTCTTTCGGCAGAGGTAGTTTCGGCTAGGATAGAACCCATGATAAAGGCACCTAATTCTGCGGAGAATCCGACCGAAACAGCTACCACCACCATACCTAAACAAAGCCCTACAGCTAAGACTAGAAGTGTTTCATCATCTAAAAACTTAGCTGTTCTTTTAAATAGGGTAGGAATTAAGAAGATACCGCCGAGAAACCAAATGATTGGAAAAAACAGAAGCTTACCTAAGATGCCCAACATTTCAATACCTTGAAAATCCCGAGTAACCGCAATGGTAGATAACAAGACCATTAGCATGATGACTACGATGTCTTCTATAATTAAAACACCGAATACTACACTAGCAAAATGCTTGGTTTTCATTCCTAATTCGTCAAAAGCCTTGACAATGATAGTCGTCGAAGAACTGGCCAACATTCCACCTAAGAATATAGAATCCATAAATGACCAACCCATCCATCTACCTGCATAATATCCCGCTATGACGATGACAATAATTTCAGTTAGCGCCGTAATAGCGGCAGTACTTCCAACCTTAACTAATTTTTTAAAACTGAATTCCAAACCCAAGCTAAAAAGGAGGAAGATAACGCCCAAATGAGCTAGGGTTTCAACGTTTTCTGTGTCTGTAACTGTCGGAACTAGAGATAAGTGCGGTCCTACAAAAAAACCTGCAATAATGTAACCTAAAACCACCGGTTGCTTAATTTTCTTAAAAATCAAAGTAACAAAAGCTGCTACAATGAGAATTAATGCTAGGTCTTTAATGAGTCCGGGTAAATGTTCCATATAATGAATTTATTCCTCGTGGAAGTCAAACAAAGGTAAGGAGATTTTCTTTTTCCTTAAAAAAAATTCAAGGATTTTGTATTGGAAATATTTCTTTATGGAGAAGGCGAGTTTATAATTTTTGAAAATTTTGGCCAATTTTGTCAGAAAACCCTGTTTTAAATGTCGTAGAGACTACAAAAAAAAATTATGTTATAATATCGAATAGAGGATGATGAACAAATTTATTAATTTTACATTTTGATATGGTAATAATCAATTTAAGATATGTTTAGAATACTTATAACTTCTCTTTTGATAGGCTTGACAACTTTTTTTGCGCAAGGACAGCAATTCTGGTCGTCCGTTGATGCATCTACTATTCAATTGAGAAGTGAATCTTCAAGGTTAATCACTCCGGATCGATTTAAGGCATTTGCACTCGACCGGCAGCAAATGGTATCTTATTTAGCTAATGCACCTGTTGAAAGTAAAAACTTGTTTCAACAACCTGAATTTATTCTGTATTTGCCGGATAATAACGGAGAATTAGATGAGTTTGTGGTGTGGTATTCTCCGATTATGGAAGAAGAGCTTGCGGCTCGACATCCAGAGATTAGAAGTTTTAAAGGATATAAGAAAAATGATCGTTTTGTCACCACTAGGATGACCTTAACACCTGATAATTTTTATGCAGCCATCAGTTCACCTGAAAAGATGGTGTATATTGACCAATATAGTACGGAAAGAAGTGACATTTTTATGTCCTATAATACCGCAGACTATGACGATCCTGTCTTGTCCCAAGATTTGATATGTGGTGTCCATGACGAATTGTTTGGACATGACGATGCAACTAGAACAATGCCGAGGAGTGTGCTGAGCGAAGAAGTTCCATTGAGATTATATAGGTTGGCTCTAGGATGTACAGGAGAATGGGGTATATTGAGAGGTACCCAAGAGAAAGCGTTGGCAGAGATGGTCGTATTTGTAGATCGTGCCAATGTCTATTTTGAAAAAGAAGTGTCTGCCAGATTGGTCATAATAGCAAGTAATGAAAATTGTATCAATTTGGATGGGAATCTAGATCCATATCAGAATTCTAGAGAAGGCTTGAGCCTTGTAGGGCAAAATACAGCGGTAATCAGCCAACGAGTTGGTTTTAATAATTACGATATTGGTCACTTATTTTCTATATGTTATGATGTAGGAGGTGTTGCTGCTGGTACCTTATGTTCTCAAGCCAAGGGAGCCGGCGTGACTTGCCATAATAGTACATCTATATCTAATGGTATCATCTTAGTGTTTGTGCATGAAGTAGGGCATCAAATGTCGGCAAGTCATACCTTCAATCACTGCCCTGGGCAAGAAGGTCAAACACCATCCGGAACGGGATATGAGCCGGGTAGTGGTTCGACGATTATGGCATATCCGGGAGCTTGTGGATCAAGTAACCTTAATGTGGCTAGAGATGACTACTATCATGCCGGGACCTTAGATCAGATTCTTTTCTTCACTGCAAGAGAAGGTGCGGAAGCGTTTGAATGTGCGCAATTAGTAGATTTTGGAAATTTGCGTCCTGAAGTTACCTTGAATTATCCAAACGAATTTTACATTCCTAAGGTGACGCCATTTTACTTAACCGGAAAGGCTATTGATCCTAATGGTGATAATCTACAATATAATTGGGATGAAATGGATGCTCAGGGCTCAAGTCCATTGGGCATGCCGGTAGGGAATGTGCCTATATTTAGATCACTTAAACCAGGAAATTCTCCAACTCGTTTTTTCCCTAATATGAATCGCATTCTTCAAAATGAGTTTGGACATGTTCACGAATTACTGCCAACTTATGGTAGGGATTTGACATTTAGGCTTGTAGCAAGGGACGATCATCCGATGGGTTCGGCAGCAGCATGGCAAGAAGTCAAATTTAAAGTTGATGGAAATAGTGGCCCTTTCGAACTCACTTCACCTAATGAGCCTTTAAAATTAAAGATCGGTGATAAAGTAGATGTGAGATGGGATGTAAGCAACACAGATATTGCGCCTATAAATTGTAAATATGTTGATATTTATTTTTCTTTGGAAAATGATTTGAATTTTGATGGCCCAAATATGATTCCGGCAGCCATTCAAGTTCCGAATGACGGTTTCGAAACAGTTATTGTTCCTAATGTTGATGCATTTCAAGCAAGAATCGTAGTAAAGGCATCAGATAATATCTTCTTTACCGTTTCAAAATCTAATTCGAGAATTGATGCACCGACTGAACCTACATTTTATATGGACATCGATGCTCCTATTCGGACTTTATGCTTACCGGATGAAGCCGATTTTGAGATTAATACCATAGGATTTTTGGGATTGGCAGATACGATCTTATTTGAGATAGTTGCTCCTGAAGAAATTGTAGCAACATTGGATAAAGATGGTGTTTTGCCGGGTGAATCCAATCTTTTGCATTTGAATTTAGATAATATATCGAAGAGTGGCATTTATGAGATTGTCGTTCGAACATTTGTTCCTGATTTGGATACCATAGAACGTACCGTTCGATTATATGTCACCACAACCAATTTAGATAATATAGCCTTAGATAATCCGGTCAATGGCGAAAATGGTGTTGGTCCTACACAAAGATATAGATGGGAAAAGAAAGAAGATGCAGTAGCTTATATTTTACAAGTAGCTACATCTCCAGCTTTTGAACCGGAAGATATAGTTTTTGAAGTTGAGCGACAAGATACATTTTTTAATTCCAATACATTTTTAAAGACATCGACCATCTACTATTGGAGAGTTAAATCTTATAACTTTTGTAGAGAAGGCTTTTGGTCAGAAATTTATGCTTTTAACACAGAATCCAAGGATTGCGCAATTACACAATCTGGACCATTGACGATCAATATCTCCCAATCAGGAACCCCTACGATTTCTTCAGAAATTTATATTTCAGGTGAAGGCCGAGTAGATGATGTCAATGTCCTCAATATCCGAGCTATCCACCAACGAGCAGCTGACCTAGTTGTGACGCTTGAATCTCCAGCCGGAACCCAGGTTAGATTGTGGGGCTATAAATGTCCGAATGGTAGTGGGATTAATGTAGGTGTAGATGATCAAAGTAATGATTACTTTCAATGCCCAATTCATCAAAATAGAATATATAGACCAGAAGAAGCTCTAAGTAAGTTTAATGGAGAAAATATGACCGGATACTGGAAACTAATTGTTGAAGATACAAAAACAGGAGACGGCGGTAGATTGCAAAATTGGGATTTGGAATTGTGTTCTAACGTTACTTCCAATCCACCTTATATCGTCAATAATGAAACGATGGAAGTGGGTATAGGGCAGACAAAAGTTATAGCACCGGACAAACTTAAATGTGAGGATAATGATAATAGTGATGATGAATTGATATATACCATAGTTGCAGCTCCAGAAAGAGGTCTCCTATTATTTAATGGTGTTCCTGTTAATGCAGGTGCGCAATTTTCTCAAGAAGATATCAATGAAGGGAAATTTGCTTATATGCCGGTGACATCAGTAGAAGAAGTCGATGCATTCAGATTTACGGTTCATGATGGTAGAGGTGGATGGATTAAGATTACCACTTTTGATATTAATATTGTGCGACAAACTTCAACTGATAATATAGTCACTCAGATGCCACAAGTCTTGGTTTATCCAAATCCGGCATCCGAAGAAATAAATATTCAGAGTTTTGAAGACCATATCATTACAGGTTGGACAATGACAGATATAACGGGGAAACCTATTATGACAGATTTGGTTTCAGGTCATGTACATCATATCCCAGTGTCTCACATTGCAGAAGGCATGTATTTGTTGCGTATCCAACTTGGTGATATAAGCGTGGTTAAAAAAGTAATATTGAGGAAGTAATGAGTATTGGGTGGATTGTGGTTTTGAGTTTGAAAACTATAAATCTAGCATCATAAAGAGGGAAATAAGTTCACATTTTTTAGAGTTATGCAATTGGAGGGCGGATTTTATCCGCTCTCTTTATTTTTTTGAGCGTAGAATATGCATTAGTAATGCGTTTAATCGTCTAATAAATGATGTTCCATTGCAATTCGCACGAGACCTACGCTATTGCGTGCATTCAGTTTGGATAGTAAACTAGATCGGTGAGATTCTACCGTTTTGAGGCTGATATAAAGGTTGTCAGCAATTTCTTGAGTGGTAAATTCTTGAGCGATAAGCTTTAAAATTTCTTTTTCTCTTCTTGATAGTCTAGGATAAAATCCTGGAGATTTAGAAGAACTTTTACGTTTGTTCATCAACCCTTTCATGATGATTTCTGTGACCTCATCAGAAAAGTAGGAATTTCCTTGGGCTACCGTTCTGATGGCTTTAAGCAATTCGTCTCTGCCTGTATTTTTTAAAATGTATCCTTTTGCACCATTATTTAGAATTTCAGAAACAAAGCTCTCTTCGTTGAACATTGAAATAGCAAGTACCTTGGTATCCGGATAATTTGCCGAAATTTCTTTGCAAACCTCAATGCCGTTCATTCCCGGTAGATTGACGTCTAACAAAACTAAGTGAACCATGTGTCGTTTGAGAAAATCCAAAACAGATGGTCCGTCATAACTTCTACCTACCACTTTGAAATCAGGTTCTCCGCCTAGTATAGATTCCATCCCATCGACAAACATGGTATGATCGTCGGCGATTAAAATATGAATTTCTGGTGTCATATAATGTGTATTGAATACTCTAATAAATATAGACACAAAATTACAGAGATTTTATCCATAAAAACTCGGGTAAACCCTTAAAAATAAAATTGGGTGTTTTCTAGGATGTGTACATTTAGCAATGATGCGATCTTTGTACTATCAAAAGTGATTAAAAAATAAGATTGAGTTTCCAATAAAATGTTTCAGATGAAGGAGAGGATTTTGGATTTCAGAAGGTTGCTGACCATAGTCTTGGTTGTTGTTTGTTTCTGGGGAGACCAGCTCTCTACCTTTAAAACACAAAAGGCTGGAGTCCAAAATCTGAACTTCATCGAGAGGCAAAATGCAGTAAGTGACATTAAAGACAGTTTTTTTGATGTTGCGTATTTTATGAGTTCTGTTGGAATGGAATCAGAAGATATTGTTAGAAATCAAGTGAAGCATACTTTTAAGAAAGGTAGTTAAAGAACTGCCTTTATATATAAATTTTCTCTTTTTTTAGGTTTACGGAATGAGCAATAAGTGAGTTGAGCCAGGATTACGGGGTAAATCCTCTTCGGAATGTCTGGTTAATTAAAAAGTTCTAGTACAATGTTCAAAAAATGGAATTTAATTTCAAAAATGAAATTCAAGGGCAAAGTACAAACCTGGCTTGACTCAGTTATTTGCTTAAAAGCGTAAAAAATCGAACAAACGAATAAAAATAAAATAAAGTATCTATAAAAATATTGACTTTTTATTGATATAAAAGAAGTAAATACTCATTGGGATTTGACTGTTGCATAAAAAGGCTCTCAAAAAGTTGAGGGCTTTTTTACTTTATATTCATATAATCTGAGATAATCCCTATTAGATGGGTGCCCATTTCCATATAAATAAGTAGGTTATAAAAAACTAATTGAAAAGATTGTTTACATTTTGAAAATAATTGTTATAATTTCGCATTTGATAATTAATGGATTTAGAATAAATTGACTGGTTTTAAAAAGATTTTTACTGTTATTTTTGTCCTTTTAAGTGTTTTGTTATTTGGGCAGTTTGATAGGAATAAGACCTATACCTATCAGGAACTTAATAATATACTAGAACTTGCCAGAAGTAATAATGACAATGAAACCCTTGCCGAGGTTTATCTGAAATTAGGAGATTATGAGGGCGATTACTTCGCAGAGTATGATAAATCCTTAAAGTATTATAACTATGCGATCAACCATTTTAAAGCTACAAAGGATAGTGATGGTATTTTAAGAGCCAATCATGCCATTGCTCGTCGGTATAGAGATGCCGGTCTATATACTGAAGCTCTACAAATATTACTCAATCTCGAAAAAACATATAGTGAGGATGAAAAAACACATGCGTTGACCTTGGTATGGTTTGATTTGAATTTGACCTATCGTCAAATAGGAGAATACCAGATGGCCATGAAGTATTTGAATAAAGCGGCTCAAGCCAATCATATTTTGAAAGACACGCTATTAGAATTGAGAATTCTCTTTTCGAAAATTGAGGCTTTTGAATCTACTTTTGAACGAGATAGCGCTATTATGCTGGCTTTTGAAGCCTTTGATATCAGCAAAAAGATCGAGAATAATGAGATGGCCGCCCAAAGTTTATTCTATATAGGATATATTAATAAGATGAAAGGTGAATACGTAAAGGCCGAAAAGTACATTGGTAAGAGCCTTGAAATATTGCCGTTTCAGGCATATAGCGAGCGGAGAAAGCGTATTTATAAAGAATTGTCAGAAGTATATAATGCCACAGGAAGAGCCGAAATGGGCTATGCTTTTTTGTTGAATTATACCATGCTTAGTGATAGTATTGCCAATAAAAATAGATTAGAATCCTTTAATAATCTAGCCTTGAAATATGGTTCTAAGGAAAAACAAACGAGTATTGAGCTCCTTAAAATAGAAAAGGAATACGAGATTAGTAAAAACCTCATGCAGAGAAGGTCATTGTATATTTTGGGTTTTGGATTGCTAATCGTCTTGCTTTCCGTGTATTTTATTGTCAAATTTTATAACCAACAGATTTCTACAGCCAAAATTATCAATGACCAAAAACAAGAGATTAATCAGCAGCAGATTCGAGAATTAGAAGATACTATTCGGATTAATTCTATGCGTTCGATGATTGAAGGTCAAGAAATAGAGCGGGAACGTATTGCAAAGGATTTACATGATAGTCTAGGAGGTTTACTGAGTGCGGTCAAGCTACAATTTGATTACTTAGGCTCGATCAATAAGGGTATGAGTTCGGATAAATCATATTCACAAGCACATCATTTGCTAGATACTGCGGTGAGTGAAGTACGAACCATCTCTAGAAATTTGCAACCTAGTTCTTTACAGGATTTGGGATTGGTGCCTGCCATACGGGATTTGATCAATCGGTTTAAAGGTGACAATTATCCCGATATTGATTTTCAATATTATGAAATGCCGGATAAAATGGATCGGATGATTGCATTAACCGTGTATCGGATTATTCAAGAGTTGCTCAATAATAGTCTCAAACATGCACAAGCCAATGAGATTTTAATTCAATTGAATGCAGAGGATGACGAATTAGTCATACAATATGAAGATGATGGCGTTGGTTTTGACATGAATAATCTCCAACAAAAAGGAATGGGATTGGAAAATATCAAAACTCGGGTAAACTTCGTTCATGGTGTCATGCATACAGAAAGCGAACCAGGAAATGGAATGTCTGTCATCATTCGTGTAAAATATGCGCAATCATGAATTTTGATGCATGGATCCCGAGCCCTATTGAAGAGATTATTACGCCGCTTACTCAGGCGAAAGGGATTAAATTCTTTATCAAAAGGGATGATTTGATACATCCACTTGTTTCAGGGAATAAATACCGTAAACTAAAGTACAATTTACTCAATGTTAAAACCCAAGGAAAATCTCAAGTTATATCCTTTGGAGGTGCTTTTTCTAACCATATTCATGCACTCGCTGCTGCTTGTCATCATCAAAATATCCAATCGGTAGGTATAATACGAGGTGAAATTGATGAAAATAATCCAACATTGAAATATTGCAAGAGTGTAGGTATGGAATTGGTGTCGGTCAGTCGTGAAGCCTATCGGAGCAAAGAATTTGCTCCCGAGATTAAGACTATATTAGCCCATTATCCTGATGCTGTACTTATACCTGAAGGTGGAAGTAACGAGTATGCACTCAAAGGAGTAGCCGAGATTATCGAAGAAGTGTCAATGTTTAGGGCATTAGGTACACCTGATTATATCGCGCTTGCAGGTGGCACAGGAGGCACTACGGCGGGCTTACTACGAGCAGAGCAACTTAAAAGTAAAGTATTGTGTTTTTCCGCTTTAAAAAGTGATCATCTGGAAGGCGAAATTTTAAAATTAGCCCGGAATAATAATGCCGAAAAACTTGCGGTAAACACCGATTATCACTTTGGAGGGTATGCTAAATGGGATGCAACCTTATTGGCATTTATGGAAGAATTTGAAAATGCGACTAATATACCATTAGATCACGTATATAACGCAAAAGCAATGTATGGTTTGATGGAATTGATAAGCCAAGATTATTTTTCGGAAGGAACAAAAATATTGTACCTACATACGGGTGGACTTCAAGGTAGGCAAGGATTGGAATATATGATGAGGCATAAATAGTCTGTAATTAAGCAGTCTCGGGCATTAATTTGTGTTATCAATGGCCAAACTATTGCTCTGTCCACAAAAAAGTCTTAATAAAATGTCGTCCTTTTTTAAAATTTCATCGTTAAAAATACTCGTCATAGTTACCACTATGCCTGCGTTTTTTGCCTTGATCTTTAAAAAAAAAATAACTTCCATTATTATTTAAGTCTCTTTATAGACAGAGCACTAGTTTACTACATTAGCCATGGGCTCAAATCAGAAAAGGCTTCCAAACGGAAGCCTTTTCTGATTTATCAATACTACGTTTCTTTATTAAGAAAGCAACAAAAAACGCAATCTCTATTATTCTTCTTCTGACTGTGCAGTCGGAGGAGGAGTTACTGAAGCTGGTTTTGCAGCTTTAACTGGAGCTACGGTTTCCTTTACTTCGTTTAAAGCTGGAATAATCGTAATCCATGTTCTGTTCAACTTGCTTTTGTGGAAAGCAACAGTACCATCAACTTTAGCATGAATCGTGAAGTCTTTACCTAAGTAAGTATTTTCACCTGCATGAAATTTGGTGCCACGTTGTCTAACTAGGATGTTACCTGCTTTTGCATATTGTCCACCGAAAAGCTTTACTCCAAGTCTTTTACTTTTACTATCCCGTCCGTTATCCGAACTACCGACACCTTTTTTATGAGCCATTTTTCTTTATTTTTTTAGATTAAACAATAATCTGCCAACTCAAAGTTACGCAGAGATAGAATCAATTTTAATTTTAGTAAAACTTTGTCTGTGACCAGTTCTTTTTTGGTAACCTTTTCTTCTTTTCTTTTTGAAGATGATTACTTTGTCACCTTTCATATTGCCGATGATCGTGGCATTTACTTTAGCATTGTCTAATACCGGCGTGCCTATTTTAACAGTTCCATTGTTTTCTACCATCAATACTAGATCGAATGACACGGATGAACCTGCTTCGGCTTCTAACTGGTGGACGAAGATTTCTTGACCTTCTGTCACTTTGAATTGCTGACCAGCTATAGATACGATTGCAAACATAAATGATAATTTTAAATTATTTAAAAAATGAGCACAAAAGTAGTGTTTATTTTATAAATCCACCTAATAAGTCAATCATTATTTTATTAAAATGATTGTTTTTGTCTATATTTTTAAGAATTGTGCAAAAAAAAGCGCTACACGGGTGCAGCGCTTTTGATTTATGGATATATATATTATTATTTTATCAAGGCAGGAGAAACACTTTCATTGTTATTGTGTGAAAGCTCCTGAATCTGCATATCTTTTTGTTTCGGTTGATTCATACCATGTGAATGAGCAGTTCCAACACTAATATGTGGCGCAATAACCAATGATACGATAGACATCAATTTGATTAAAATATTCATTGATGGTCCTGATGTATCCTTAAATGGGTCACCTACTGTGTCTCCTGTAACGGCGGCTTTGTGTGGCTCTGAACCTTTGTAGTACATTTGGCCATTGATTTCTACACCTTTTTCAAAAGATTTTTTGGCATTATCCCAAGCACCACCGGCATTGTTTTGGAAGATACCCATCAATACTCCTGATACAGTAACTCCTGCTAGAAGACCACCGAGTACTTCAGGGCCAAAAGCAAAACCTACGATAACGGGTACGATTAGTGCTATCATTCCTGGTGCAACCATCTCTCGAATCGATGCTTCTGTAGAAATCGCTACACATTTATCGTATTCAGGAGTGGCTGTTCCATCCATGATGCCTTTGATTTCTCTAAATTGACGGCGCACTTCTTCTACCATTTTCATAGCAGCACGTCCTACAGCCGCAATGGCTAAAGCAGAGAATATAAATGGAATCATTGCTCCTACAAATAGTCCTGCAAGTACATCCGCTTTATAGATGTCAATCGATGATATACCCGAAATACCAACAAATGCCGCAAATAGGGCAAGTGAAGTCAATGCTGCTGAGGCAATAGCAAATCCCTTTCCGGTTGCTGCTGTTGTATTTCCAACGGCATCTAAAATATCTGTTCGCTCACGTACTTCTTTAGGTAATTCACTCATTTCGGCAATTCCTCCGGCATTATCTGCTATCGGCCCGAATGCATCAATAGCAAGCTGCATCGCTGTCGTCGCCATCATACCTGCGGCAGCAATAGCTACACCATAAAGGCCTGCAAATTTAAACGAAATAAAGATACCTGATGCTAGTACGAGAATCGGAACTACCGTAGATTCCATACCAACAGAAAGACCTCCAATGATGTTGGTCGCATGACCAGTTGAACTCTGTTGTACAATTGAGTTAACCGGTTTTTTGCCCATCGCTGTATAGTATTCTGTAATCCATGAAATCAGACCTCCTACGATTAATCCCAAAATAATGGCCATGAAAACATCCATCTTTGAAAATTCGTAACCTCTGATATCCATTGTATCCGCTAATAAGTAGTTTACTAGAGGATAAGAGGCAATTGCCGAAAGTATTATCGCTCCCCAGTTTCCAGCATTTAAAGCACCTTGGACATTTCCTTTATCATCTTTGATTTTTACAAAGAAGGTTGATATTGCTGAGAATATCAATCCTAGACCGGCAATCATGAGTGGAAGGATGATTGGTCCCATACCTCCTACATTGTCATTTGAAATGATTTCACTACCAAGTACCATCGTAGCTAGGATTGTAGCAACATAAGAACCAAATAAGTCAGCACCCATACCTGCCACGTCTCCAACATTATCTCCAACGTTGTCCGCAATGGTAGCTGGGTTTCTTGGGTCGTCTTCAGGGATACCTGCTTCAACTTTTCCTACTAAATCCGCTCCTACGTCAGCTGCTTTCGTGTAAATACCACCTCCGACTCTGGCAAATAATGCAATAGATTCTGCCCCTAATGAAAATCCTGCTACTACTTCCAATGCCTTGTGCATACCTAAACCGTTGATGTCATTACCTACATACATAAAATAACACCAAATAAAAATCAGACTTAAGCCTAAAACAGCAAGTCCTGCCACACCTAATCCCATCACAGCACCTCCTGCAAAAGATACTTTAAGCGCATCCTTGAGGCTTGTACGAGCAGCCTGAGCAGTTCGTACGTTGGCTTTGGTCGCAACGTTCATTCCGATATATCCGGCAAAAGCCGAAGTGAAAGCACCTACAAGGAAGGTAATACCTATTAGCCAATCAGAACTTTCTACTAATGTTCCAGACCAAGCAAGAAGGATGGATACAACTATACCAAAAATAGTTAAAACTCTCCATTCAGCCTTCAAAAAGGCAAGAGCGCCATCCGCTATAGCTTTAGATATAAACTGCATACGGTCATTTCCCGCATCCTGCTTGTTAATCCAGCCGGCCTTAACCAACATGAAGATAAGACCTATCAAACCCATTATGGGAACTAAATAAACCAAGTTGTTCATCGTATAAAATTGTTTTAAATATAAATTTCAAAAAAGTCTGCAAAGGTAGCTTTTGCTGTAAAATTGACCAAACAAAGTGCGTGTTTTGTTTATTTATATCGTTTTTTATATGAATAAATATATAAAGTGTTAGCTTTTAATGCAATTATGCTCAATTTACTTTTTTATAAAGACGATCATTAAAGAAGATCTATATATGTAAATATTCAATATTTCGTTGGATCGTTTGCATCTTGTACTATGCAATGTTTTGGTATCAAAATCTATGTATTATTTAATCTTTGTTGTCCTTCAAATGTTATAATTACTATATTAATCTCATGAAAAGAATCTGGCTTATTTTGTTATTGTGAATATTTTTATAATATATCTTGTTATACTCTAATTAGTTAGATTGAAGTTTTTTTATTGATTTTCTAATGGATTTTGAAGATTATAATTAATGATGCCTCAGATAATAATTCGAAAAGCTACTATAGATGATAGCTTCGACATTGCTCGATTTGCGATGTTGGCTATGGAAGAGATTGTATATGCGTTTATAGGAAAAGAGGATAGTAGCGCTGCTTTTGATTTTATGTATCGACTGATTTGCTCGGAAGGTAATCAATATTCATATAATCATGCTTGGATTGTCGAACAAGATAGCAAGGTAGTGGGCGCAGCAATAGTCTATAATGGAGCAGACCTTTATCAACTGCGAAAACCAGTAGGAGATATGGTACATCAATTATATGGGGAGAGTTTTGAACCAGAGGATGAAACCCAAGCTGGTGAATATTATATAGACTGTATTGGGATTGGATCGCAATTTCAGGGAAAAGGAATCGGTAGTCGCTTGTTAAATCATCTAATTAATATATATGTTTTTAAAGAAGGCCTTCCTCTAGGCTTACTTGTGGACAAAGACAATCCCGATGCCAAGCGTTTGTATTTAAAAGCAGGCTTTGTGGAGGTCGGAGAGCAAGCACTGATGGGAAAGGAAATGACACACATGCAATTTTTACCAAAATAAACGTTTTAATTTTTTTTATTATCAAACTTAAATTTAAAATTTATGAACAATTCAAATACAAAAGGATGGGAAGAGATCGATGGCCAACTATATAGAAAATTTGTTTTTCGCGATTTTTCAGAGGCCTTTGGCTTTATGACCCAAGTGGCGCTATTGGCCGAAAAGGCAGATCACCATCCTACGTGGCATAATACTTACAATGTTCTTGAAATCTGGCTCACCACGCATGACGAAGGAAATGTTGTGACCGGAAGAGATCGAATTATGGCAGCCACGATTGACCGCTTTTTTGAATGAGCATTTTCCTTTTTGTACCATATTGATATATTTAACATTTCTTTTAGATCTTAATATAATTCGTAAGTTATATGTTGATAGTCAATGCTTTGTAAATATGAAAATCAATTTTCACGCATAAATTCTTCGTTTTTGTAATTTTAATAATTGAGTCTTTGTAACTCTTTTTGGCTTCGGTACTCCAATAGGTTATAACTCAATAATTTTTTTTAAATCATTAAATACGAAGACAAAATGAGAGTTTTAATTTTTATGTTTGCAATGATTATTGCAATTTCTGGAGTAGATGCACAACACATGAATCATGCAACTACAAGTAATAGTTCTAAGAGTGAATTAACAACATTAATGGCAAATCCTAAAGTTCAAGAGCTAAATGCAGCGATGAAGGAACTATGGAATGCACATATGTATTGGACATTAATCACAGTTGATGCGTACTTTAACGATCCTAAAGGGTTAAGTGCAAAATTAAATCGTCTATTACAAAATCAAAGAGAGATCGGTAACGCTATTGTTCCTTTCTACGGTCAAGCTGCCGGAGATCAATTAGCAGCCTTGTTGACAGAGCATATAGAGTTGGCAGTGCCTGTTCTTAAAGCTGCCCAAGAAAACAATACCGGAGATCTTGAAGTAGCTGTTAAAGAATGGTATCGAAATGCTAAAGATATAGGTGCTTTTTTGGCTCAAGCTAATCCAAAAAATTGGACAGCAGCAGAAACTCAAGGTGCTTTAGAAATGCATATTACGCACACGATCGCTTATTCTGTAAGTATCCTAAAGGGCGATTATAGCCAATCTTTTGGTGGTTTTGAAGAAGCTTTAGGTCACATGGTATTCCTTGGAGATTATCTAACAGAAGGTATCGTTAAGCAATTTCCACAAATGTTTAAATAGATTATAGCCTCCAATTGAATAAATTATTATACATTTGTACATAATGCAGTATTATTACTAAAATATATGTATGATTCATGGTAGTTGATGATCATTTGACGGAAGTCGAGATAATAGAAAGGATTTTAAATGGAGATAAACCGCTTTATGAAGTTATCGTAAAGCGGTTTAATCCGTATTTATATAGGATAGGGCGGTCTTATAATTATAATCATGAAGACACAGAGGACTTAATGCAAGATACGTATATCGATGCTTTCAAAAATTTATCTCATTTTGAAAATCGATCTAACTTTAAGACTTGGATTGTTAGGATAATGTTGAATAATTGCTTCAGGAAAAAGGAAAAATTGAGTTTTAAAAATGAACTATCTAAAGATAGTATTTCAGAAAACGTAACGCCCGTTTTTGGTGAAGCTGCTGAAGATGCCATCTCAAAACTACAAAACAACCAGATCAAAGATGCGATTGAAGCAGCTTTGGCTAATATTCCCGAAGATTATCGACTTGTTTTTTCACTTAGACAGATCAATGAATTTAGCGTTAAGGAAACAGCCGATATGTTGAGTATAACAGAGTCTAACGTTAAAGTGCGGCTCAATCGAGCTAAAAGTATGCTTAAATCCTATTTAGAAAAACAAAATTTAGTGCCTGAATTGTATGATTTTCATTTGAGATATTGCAATCCATTTACTGAAAAGGTAATGTATTTGATTCAAAACCTATAAGTTGAATTATAGCAAAACCTTAGTCAAAGGAGACGGGTTGAAAAGTCACTTAGCTGAATAAGGATCTATTGATAGATCAGTAGTAATCTGCTACTATTCAAAGCGTTAAAATGCCTAATTGACCTACAATAGTCATGCATCCAATGTATCATCTCATCTAGTGCTCTGTCTATAAAAAAAACTTAAATAATATTGAGAGTTAGTTTTTAAAAGATCAAGAAAAAAAACGCAGGCATAGTGGTAACTATGGCGAGTATTTTTAAGGATGAGATTTGGAAAACGAACGACATTTCATTATGATCCTCTTGTTGAAAGAGCAATAGAATAAGGGACATAACATTTATCTCATAGGTGGTCTTCTTCTTTTTCCACCTCTAGCTACCATTTGATTTGTTTTCATACCCATACTTTGAGCAACTTTCATTTGTCCACGGTTTTCAAAAGCCGTTTCAAATTGTTTCATCTGCTCCTTGAGTTGTGGTTCGGTAACTTTTAGTTTTTTAGCTTGATAAAAATAATTTCTAGCTGCAGTCCAGTTGCTCTTTTGGGTTTGCATACCGGCTAATTGCATCAATACCATGGCTTTCTCATTATCAGAAGGCAATTTGAGGGATAACGCTTGGTTAAAATAACTTTCAGCTTCAGCATTGTCTTTGCGTTGAGCTGCAAATGAACCTTTTAAAATATAATAAAAAGCCCGATTGGTTACATAGAGTAATCTTGGAAATAAAGTTAAGTCTAGCCTTTTTTCGGCACCTTCGAAATCTCCATTTTGTAACATCGTTGAGGCAGACTGAATTGTTCCTAATAGAAGATAACTAACGAGAAATATGATGCCTATCAGAAAAAATATCCAAGAATAACCAAATCCAATAAGGAAGGTAAGTATAACTCCACCAATCAAACCAATGGCTATTAAAGCAAATTTTATATAAATATTAATAGTAAACATATCCTTGTATCTTTTTATTTATTGAACTTGATTTTAAAGAAGTGCGAAAATACGCTGATTTTCCCATTTTTAAGGCATAACTGCGAATAATTTATGATTTTTGTCCATCCGTAACCATATACCGACTTATTTTGTCCTCAATTTATTAATAAAGGAACAAAGGTCGTATTGCAAAAGAGTCGGAAGAATACTCTATATTTGCCACACATTGCAATTGTTGTAGTAAAATATGAAGTTACATCGAAACGAGCAAGATATAAGTCTTATGAACATTGAAAGTAAAACATCATCACAGGTAAGTTCGATATCTGATATCGATATCAAAAGTTTTATTTTGATGTGGGCTTTTGCTGAGACTAGTATTGGTGGTGTTTTGCATGCACTTAAACTTCCTTTTACAGGTATTCTAGTCGGAGGCATTGCAGTAATCAGTATCGCATTAATTGGTTATTATCAAAAGGAAGGATCAGGAAAAATCCTAGAAGCGCTCCTTATCGTTTTGATGGTCAAATTGCTCGTGAGTCCGCATTCGCCATGGCAAGCGTACATAGCGGTGGGTTTTCAAGGATACATTGGCAGCCTGATATATAGAAAAAAGTCTAATTTTAAGTTAAAAACAATGGTTTTCGCTGTGTTGGCTTTATTTGAATCAGCGATTCAGAAATTGTTGGTTGCTTTATTGATTTTTGGTAATAATTTTTTTGAGAGCTTAGATCTGGCAACTGCCTCTGTTGCGGGTTCTATGGGTTGGACTACGGATATATCTCTTGTCTATACAGTATTTGGTATATATTTAAGTTTACACCTAGTGGTCGGTGTATGGCTTGGATTATGGATACCTCGATTGCCAACTGAAGTCGAACGGTTTATGCATAAAATGCCCGCTTTGGATTATGGTTTTGCTTTAGATAAAGGCAAGGCCGCCACTTTTAAAAAGAGATTGTGGGTTTCAGTAGCCGTCTTTGTATTGATACTTTTAATCTTAAAAATAGTCTTGCCGGAAACTAATTATACGATGTTGATATGGATGTTTTTGCGTGCGTTGTTAGTGAGTCTTGCTCTTGTTTTTATTGTTGGACCTTTGATAAAAAAAGGAGTAGAAAAGTACATTCAGCGTAAAAATATCGATGATGTCATGTGGAAGGATATCATCGATTTGATACCTAATTATTCGCTCAAAGCTTATTCGATGCTACGGTATGTCAATCACCATTTTTCAGGATTTAATCGGGTCAAATATTTAGTGATTGGCTTTATCGCTTTATCAGTTAAAGAAATCCATAAGTAATGGCTGATATCGTAATATTGACGGGTTCTGTGCAATCAGGAAAAACTACTTGGTTGACAGGATGGACAAAAGGAAGAACTGACGTTTCTGGTTTTATTTGCCCGGATATAGACAATACGAGGTTTTTGTACTTGCTCGATGAAGATATACTAATGTCATTACAAACAGATGCTGGAGCGAAGGCCGATACGATCCAAGTAGGTCGGTTTTATTTTCTCAAAGAAACTTTTGATTTTATACATGCATGGATGCGAAAATTTGAGGGGCTTGATAAAAATTATGTTGTTATTGATGAAATCGGAAAGCTCGAGTTAAAGGGATTGGGTCTAGAGCCGGAACTCTCTATTTTTTTAAATCTTTGGCAAAATTCTAAAAAAAACCAAGTGCTTATTTTGGTGATTCGTGATTCTTTACTAGATTCGGTGATTGACAAATATCAATTAAATCCTAAAGAAATAATCGGTATTTCGGATATTCTCGTCAAAAATATGTGGTTATAAATTTAAAATATTTAATTTTGTGGTCTAAAATAGGCTCTCAAAAACTTATTATTGATTTTTTGTGTTATAAACAATAGTTATAAATCATAAATTTTTTTATAATTTAGTGACTTTGTTATATAATACACGTCATGATAAGTGATATTTGTTTTTAACAAAATGCTGTATCGATGAAAATTTGCGGTGTTTCTTAAAAATAATCTTTAAACCAAATTATTTATAAATCATTTAAAACCACAATCTATGAGCAAATTTGATGAAAAAGTAGCCCTATATGAGGCAAATGCTAAGGAATTGGGATTGAAAATTCCTGCTGACTTATTAAGAAAGGTTACTAAAGGCTTAGGTCCATCTATTTATCTTGCAGATGCTTCTTTAGTTTCAGGTGGAGACGCAGAGGAAGTAGCAAGAGTAAAAAACAATTTCCTAATTAAAAAATTAGGACTAAAGGATAGTGCTGAATTAGATGCTGCGATTGCAGAAGCATTGGAGAAAATGGGAAAATCCAATAGAAATAAGCACCGTGCTATTGTCTATACTTTATTAGTAATGAAATTCAAAAAAGAATCTATTTACGGATAGTATTTGATAGCATAAAAGCTATAAAGTGAGGCATTCCATTTTTTTGTGAATGCCTTTTTTATTTTTGTAAATTGCGTTTTCATAATAAAAACACTTTCTGCACAAATCAATTTCTTTTTATTGTGTAGTTTTGCAGCCGATTGTTAACCCGATAAGAAAATCCTAAAAAGTCAAGCCTGACGGCGATGAAATATGGATTTTCCTATCCAAGACTTAGATATAAATATATTGGAAACATCAAAAAATATTAAACTTGCGGCCTTTGGTCGCCTACTTGATATTATGGACGACCTTCGGGCTCAATGTCCTTGGGATATGAAACAAACTTTCGAGTCTCTTCGCATCCTTACCATTGAGGAAACCTATGAATTATCCGATGCGATAATGGACGGCAATCTGACAGATATCAAGGAGGAAATCGGCGATTTGATGTTGCACATGGTGTTTTATGCTAAATTGGGATCTGAACAAAATGCTTTTGATATAGCTGATGCCTTAAATGGTATTTGTGATAAACTTATCAAAAGGCATCCTCATATTTATGGTGATACGACTGTCAAGAATGAACAAGATGTCAAGCGAAATTGGGAGCAAATCAAATTGTCTGAAGGCAAACGCTCTGTCCTGGGTGGCGTACCTAATAGTCTTCCTGCTATGGTCAAGGCTTATCGAATGCAAGAAAAAACTGGACAATATGGCTTCCAATGGAATACTAAAGCGGAAGTATGGGATAAAGTAGAAGAAGAAATACAAGAATTTAAAGAAGCCGTATCAAGTCAGGATAAGGATCACATGGAGGAAGAATTGGGCGATGTCTTGTTCTCAATCATCAACTACGCACGATATGAAGGTCTCAATCCGGAAACAGCTCTCGAACGTGTTAATAAGAAGTTTAAACGAAGATTTGAGCATATTGAATGCCATGCTGAAAAACCTCTAAACCAAATGTCGCTAGAAGAGATGGACGCCTTGTGGGAAGATGCTAAACGATTGGAATGAATCGAAAAATAATCTTTGTTTGTCCACATAGTGCTCTGTCAACAAAAATATCTTAATAAAATGTTGTTATTTTTTCAAATCTCATCGTTAAAAATACTCGTCATAGTTATCACTATGCCTGCGTTTTTTGCCTTGATCTTCAAAAAAAATAACTTCCATTATAATTTAAGCCTTTTTATAGATAGAGCACTAGATTCAATGCATTAAATGGATTTGTGTTTCATTTTTTGAGAACTATAATATCCTGAAAATCGATACCCTCATTTTTAGGAATCGCTTTTTTCCAATAGCCTTCTTTGTAATTGTCCAGCTTTAATAGAGATGCGGAAATCATCGATTTAAGCGTATCTTCTTCAATAGCGATGTTGGCACATTTTACATCTTCATCCATAAGTCGATATCCTTTTTTGCTAATCGGAAAGTCGAAACCTCCATTTTGTGCAATTTCGTCTTCGATATCTTGATTATAAATGAAGCATGTTGCCAGACAAAGGCCATCAGGTTTGAGTACCCGGCGGATTTCATTCATATAATGCTCAATATCTTCTAATTGCATGTGCGTAAACACAGAAAACAGGAAAGCCCTATCAAATGTATGATCTGCATACGGGAATTTGAATTCACTAGCTTTGTTTTCGTGGGTATTATACAAATCATTGTTGAGAGGAACATACAAGAAGTTGAAATTAGGAAAGTCCTTTTTGATCTTAGAATTACACCATTTTACTCCTTTTTCGACGACGTCAAACCCTTCGTATCTTCCCTCATGGCTGAGATATTGGGTTAAAGGAACAGCCGTTCTACCCATACCGCAACCAATGTCTAAGACGATATGGTTATGTTGTAATCCGATGTGCTTAATCAAAAGATTTAACTGATGTACTCCTTGATTGATAAAGTCTCCTGAACCTATGTAAATATCACCTTTTGGCGGCTGATATCGGTGTCTTTTATCGAATATCGTGTCGAATAGGTCTTTAGGAAGGAAAAATACTTTTCTGATGAAAAATCTCATTTTGGGAGAAAAACTATAATATATTTTTCTAAGCGACATCTTTGTTTTGAGTTTAGCGATTAAACAAGGGTTGTAATTTTTTCTCCAAAGCGCGCAGCAAGATCTTCGATGTCTGATTTTCTGGCGAGGTGATGAATCCATTCATTCGGGATTTTGTCATAACCATAGTGTAAGCCTGCAAGTCCTCCTGCAATAGCTGCCGCAGTATCCGTATCATTACCAAGATTGATTATTTTAAGAATGGTATCCTTGTAGGAATTTTCACGTAAAAGGAAGTAAAAGGCTGCTTCGAGTACATCGATGACGTAGCCACTACTTTTAATGTCGGATTCGTCTATGAGCCGGATATCTTGTTGAATAACTCTGACAAAGAAAAACCGCTCGCTTTCTTGAAAATCAATCGTTTCCCAAAACGCTTGAATGGTTTTTCTCGTCTTTTCATAAGCTGTGATTTTGTCTAAACCATCCATGAGATTTCCGGCCATGGTTAGATATATTAGGCAAGCCATAGCTGCTCGAATATGTTTGTGCGTCAGTGATGACACATCATAGATGATTTCAAATTGCGCTTGAATAGACTTGTCCTTGATGTAGAACAATAATGGTAAAATTCGCATGAGGGAACCATTGCCATTGTCAAACTCTGTAGCCTTATGTTTTAGATTTTTGAATGACTCATCCTTGCCAGAATCCAAAATTGCTTCCAATTCTCGTATCGATTGCGCCGTGGTCACGCCGATATCAAAAACACGACCATAAGGTGTCCAAAATGCTTCATTGACCCATCGAGCGAAGGTTCGTGCGATTGCTTTTAAACTATAACCATCGCTGCAAAATGCTTCTGTTAGGCAAAAAGTGAGTGAGCTATCATCGGACCAGGATCCTGGCGGTAGATTATAGGTGCCATAACCAATCATATCTGTTGCCGGATTACTAACCATATCCAATCGTGATCTAAATTCATAGGGAACACCAACTGCATCACCTACGGCAACGCCAAAAAGCGCGGACTTGATTTGATCTATCAGATTTTGGGTACTCATATAATATCATTTTTAAATTAAAAATGCCTTAGGATGTTCCTGTCGCACAAAATTAGATTTTAATGCGCGTTTTTAGCTAAAATCGTCGAAAAAGCAAGTTGAACTTATGATTTACTTGTGTTTTTTCGAAAAAATTTAGAAAAAGAACATAACACTATCTGTTTTTTATGCGAATAGCATCCTGTTTCTGTTCAAAGATAAGGCATTTTCCTTAAATGGGTTCATTTTTTTATGTTTTAATGAGAAAAATATTTCAATAGGTGGCTATCTTTATTCGAATCTTAATTTTCCTAGTTTAAACCGGGCTCAATCCATTTCTTTATAGTAATTTTGGATTTGATTTGATTTTGATGTGAAGGATTAGCCATAAAAGATAAGAAATTTGAATATAATATTGACCAATGTTAAAAGAGAGATTGAACAACTCTATCCGGGATATTTTGCATTGCCTATGGCAACAGGTATCGTGTCAATAGCTGCGAGTTTATTGGGTTATGTGGTTTTTGGTAGGTGGTTATTCTATATGAATGTTTTTTCCTATGGCATATTGGTTATCATGTACATGCTACGGACTTTATGGTATATCCCGGCTATCTATCGAGATTTGATGGATGCGGCTAAAAGTCCGGGTTTTTTGACAATTGTTGCTGCGACGAATATTGTAGGTTACCAGTTTTTGTATTTTGAAGGAGATTATGTAATCGCTAGTTTATTCCTTTTGACTGGTTTTTTTCTTTGGTGTACGGTTATTTTTAGCGTTTTAACGGCAATTATCATCAAACGCAAAAAGGGCAGAATTCAACGAAATATGAATGGATTGTGGTTGCTGATTATTGTAGCGACTGAGTCTGTAACGGTTTTAGGTTCTGCGACAGCTGAGTACTATCCTGCTTCTAATGGTTGGATTTATTTTATTGCATTTATGATGTTCCTAAATGGATGTCTGTGGTATATTGTGGTGATTACGCTGATATTCTATAGAATGGCCTTTTTTAAGCTTCGAACTGTTGAATTAGCACCGGCCTATTGGATAAATATGGGTGCCGTGGCTATTATTACCCTAGGTGGAACTGCTCTAATACAACATGGACAGGGTATCGAATGGATGATCCCAATGCAACCTTTTATTTTGGGCATGACTTTTTTATATTGGTCAGTAGGTACATTCTGGATCCCTTTGATTGTTATTCTTGGTATTTGGAGACATTTTGTAGCTAAAGTTCCATTTACATATCGACCGCAGTTTTGGGGTATGGTGTTTCCTCTTGGAATGTACACGGTTTGCACTTTTAAATTGATGGAAGTAAGTGGAATTGATTTTTTGTTTTTTATTCCGAAATATTTCATTTACATGGCTATAATGGCGTGGTTATTGACTTTTTTAGGGATGTTAGGTAGAATATCCGAGGTAATGACAGATAGATAAACTGAGTATGGCATAACAATATAAGTAGAACGCTTCAACAGTAAGCAACATTTATTGTTATGAGCATGAATAAATGACATGATTCATAAAATGAAAGCAGTAGTATTTGATACATATGGTGATGCGTCAGTTTTGAAAATTGCAGAGCGACCTAAGCCTATACCTGGTGAACATGAGGTATTGATTCGCGTCGTCGCTGCTGGTGTTAATCGACCCGATATCATTCAGCGCAAAGGATATTATCCGGCACCGGATGGAGTTGTTCAGGATATATTGGGTTTAGAGGTTTCGGGCATTATCGAACAGGTAGGCAAAGACGTTAGAAAATGGCAAGTTGGCGATCAAGTTTGTGCACTTGTGGCCGGTGGCGGATATGCTGAATATGTTGTAGCCCATGAAGGATCATGCTTGCCAATTCCAGAAGGGATATCTTTACAAAATGCTGCGGCTTTGCCGGAAGTTTTGTTTACGGTATGGCACAATGTTTTTCAGCGAGGCAATCTCTATCAGCACGAATCGGTGTTGATTTATGGAGGTTCCGGCGGAATCGGGTCGATGGCCATCCAATTATCTCATATCTATGGTTGTCGTGTTGTGGCAGTGGCCGGAAGTGCTGAAAAAGCGGATTATTGTCGAGCGTTAGGGGCGGACCATGTTCTTAATTATAAGGCAGACAATATAGTCGAACAATGGGGTAGCGAGACCATCGACGTTATTCTAGACAGTGTTGGTGGTCCTTATTTGTCAGCTAATCTTGATTTGTTGAAAGCAGAGGGACGATTGGTTTATATCAATGCTATGGAAGGCGGTCATCCTGAATTGGATATCAAAAAAGTGATGCGCAAAAGGCTACACATTACAGGGAGTACTCTGCGAGCTCGGAGTTATGATTTTAAACAAGAGTTAGCCGAGGATATTCAGAAAAGAGCGTTTCCTTTGTTAGCTCATGCACGATTTAAAGATATGGTTGGCTATTGCTTTCCTATGGAACAAGCGTGTGAAGCACATCGATTGATGGAGTCTAGAGATTTTATGGGGAAGATTATCCTTACTTTTTGACGTTAGGGACTATCACTAGTGCTCTGTCAACAAAAAAATCTTAATAAAATGTCGTTCTTTTTTCAAATCTCATCGTTAAAAATACTCGTCATAGTTACCACTATGCCTGTGTTTTTCGCCTTGATCTTTTAAAAAATAACTTCCGTTATTTTTTAAGTCTTTTTATAGACTGAGCACTAGTGCTCTGTCAACAAAAAAATCTTAATGAAATGTTGTTCTTTTTTCAAATCTCATCGTTAAAAATACTCGTCATAGTTACCACTATGCCTGTGTTTTTCGCCTTGATCTTTAAAAAAATAACTTCCATTATCATTTAAATCTTTTTATGGACAGAGCACTAACGATTCCACTATTTGTATCGTGTGATTTTCCTAACAATGTCTTAATAAGTAGGTTAATAAGTCGGTGGTGGTGATAATACCAACCAGTTTATCATCATCGACAACAGGAAGTGCATTGTAAGAGCAATGACTTATCAATTCTACCGCATATTTGATAGTATCATTGGGCTCGACGGTGCGGACATTTTTCGTCATCATATGCTCGATATTCAGGCTTTCCATGAGCTTTTCATTGACGTCATTGGGTTTATTATGTCGTGGTCTAATCTTATCAACGTCATTTTTGCTGATGATGCCGGCGAGCTCATTTTGATCGTTTTTTACTACTAAGTGTCGAATATCGTGCGCCATCATGACCTCAATAGCATCTTTGATCTTTTGATCGACTTTTACACAATGAACATTTGTACTCATAATCGTGCTTATAGTTTCTGTACCTAATGCCATATTTTATTTGATTTTGGATGAAACGATATGTAATAAACCTTTTGTAATATTGCTGATGCTTGGCCTTATTGCGGCATATTGCGAAGTTTTTCGATATTGACTAATTCTATTTTATTATCATCAATGGATATTAGTCCTTCGCTTTTGAAGTCCGATAAAGTTCTGATAGTGGTCTCTTTTGCGGTTCCTGCAAGATTGGCGATGTCATCTCTTAAGATAGACATTGTAGTGGAATTTTTAGAATCACTAAATTTTAGCAAGGCATTCGCTACGCGTTTTCTAACGGAACTATAGGCAAGTTCTAACAGTTGCTTTTCTGTTTCTTCGGACAAGCTGGCTAGGATTTTAATAAATTTTGCAGCAAACTCTTTATTATTATAGAGCAATAGGGTAAAGTCCTCTATAGGTATCAGTTTGAGTTCGCAATCATCAATTACAGAGACAGAAGCGTGATATCTTTCGTTTTTTAACAAGGGAACATACCCAAAAAATTCGCCTTTGCTATAAATATTAGTGGTGTATTCTTTGCCAAAATCATTAATCTGATAAGATTTGACGCTACCATCGACGACGAAATACAACCATTTTGGGTATTGTCCGGCTTCGAAAATGATATCTTTTTTATGGTATTTACGGGTTTCTCGATTTTCTAGTAGCTTTTCAAATTCTTTTTGTCCTTTGGCTTCATCGAAGAATCGTTGTAATCCTTGACTGGTTTCACTGAATGCAGTTCGCATACGCTCATTTTTTTTCAAACGCATTTCTATAGTATTCAGTAAATCTACATCGTCAAACGGTTTGACAATATAATCATCGGCACCTAGTCCCATGCCTTTTCTAAAGTCATCTTTTTCAGCTTTTGCAGTTAGGAAGATAAAAGGTATATTCATGGTTGATACATTGTTAGAAAGAATGCGTAGTACACCGTATCCGTCCATTTCAGGCATCATGATATCGCACAGGATTAGATCAGGTATATCTTCTAATGCTTTGGCGATGCCCACTTTCCCATTTTCAGCCGTAGCCACATTATATCCACTGAGTTGGAGTAGTTCTTCTATATTTTCTCTAACATCTATATTGTCTTCAATAACTAAAATTTTCGTGCTCATAATTATACGTTGGTTTAATAGGTAATATGGTTGTTTTTTGTAGGTAATTCAATAATAAATTCAGTACCAACAAATTGTTCACTTTGAAAAGACATGTTCCCATGAAGCATTTCTACATACTTCTTAACAATATTCAGGCCAAGCCCGGTTCCTTCTATATTAACGGCATTGCTAGCTCTAAAAAACCTTTCAAATAAATGTTTTTGATCTTCTGCCGGAATACCCATGCCGTTATCTTTGACATAGATCCTAAAGCTATTGTCTTGATAGTCGAGCGTGCATCTGATTTCTCCTTTTACCTCGGTATATTTTATCGCATTGGAAATGAGATTGATGATGATGTTTTTTAAAATCTTTTTATCCGAAGTAATCCAACCTTTTTCGGTATTCATAGTATTGATCAATTTTTGATCTGCCTTTAAGATGGTGTACATTTCATCGATAACATCATTCCAGACTTCTATAATGTCAAAAGTTTCTATTCGGATATCTACTTTTCCTTCTTCGAGCTTGTTCATTGACAAGAAGTCATTCAAAATTCCCGTAAGATGAATAACCGAGGACTTAATTTTGTCGATATGTTTGTCTCGATTACTCTGTTGATGCCCTTCTGTGTATCTAGCTATCAAAGATACAGAAGACAAAATGGTCGAAAGCGGCGTGCGGAATTCATGTGAAGCCATAGATACAAAACGTGATTTGAGCTCTCCTAGTTCACGCTCTTTAGCTAAACCTCGCTCTAAATCGGCTTCTCTTTCTTTAAGTTGGGTTTGAATTTTGATCTTATTGGTGATTTCTTCCTCGAGTTGTTTGTTCAACGAAAGCAGTTGATTAACGGCATTTTCGAGTTCGTAGGTTCGTTCAATGATCTTTTTTTCTAATTCTTCGTTGAGCTTTTTTAATCGAATTTCTGCATTTTTGATTTCAGATAGGTCATGAACAAACCCTGTAAAGATCGTTCTTTCAGCAAGTTTTACTTCGCTTACAGCCAGCCAAAATGGAAATTCTTCTCCATTTTTTTTACGACCAATGACCTCTCTACCGATGCCGATGATTTTTGGAGTTCGACTGGTTAAGTAGTTGAGTATGTATTGATCATGGTTTGTGGCAAAGGGATTAGGCATCAACATATTAACGTTATTACCTATCATTTCTTCTTCTGAAAAGCCAAACAAACTTTTTGCAGCATTATTGACTTCTTCAATGATGCCGGAAGTATTAATGATTATAATACCATCTACAGCTGAATCAAATATCGTTTGAAGCCTCAAGATGGCATCTTGATGATTTTTTACCATTTAGCTAAAATAATTTATTACTTAAGTAAATCATAATCAAAGGTCTGCAATTATACAGAGTTTATTTTATATAAATATCATAAATGATAATGATAAATATCATATAGCCTCATGTAAAAAAGGCTCAACTTTGAGGCAAATTTAAAATATTTTATATGAACCTATTGAATCCAATCTCGACAATTATGACGCCCAACCCGATTTGTGTTGGAGAAAATGAATCTTTGGTCGCACTTGATAAATTATTTAAAGAGCATAGAATCCACCATTTACCGGTTATCGCTGAAGGAAAATTGGTTGGCCTCGTGAGTAAATCGGATTTTCTTTTCTTTAGAAGAGGATTTTTGACAGATAATAACGAAAAAATCGAAGATGAAGTACGATTGAATAATTATGTTGCAAAAGACATTATGACCACTAAGTTGGCTAAAATGGAGCCTTCTGAAAAAATAAATGTTGCGTTAGAAGTATTTAGAGAAAATCTTTTTCATGCCATTCCAATTGTGGAAAATGACCGTATTGTCGGAATTGTTACGACATTTGATATCATTTTGCAATTGGCAAATGAAGGTCAAGCTACTTCTCAGTACGAATAACCATTGTAATGTTTAATCAAGCTGTTCAATAGCTTTCTGCGGCATATTGCCCATTTTCATCAATGATAATTGATATTTTTTAAGTAGTAAATGCAAATGTTGAAGATAAAAATTTACGGTACGGAGTCACCAAGTTATCAGTTGGTCAAAACCAAACTAAAATCTTTTATGGATAATGCTTCCATTGTCTATGATTTGCAAGAGGTGACGAAGATTTCAGAGATCATGGAGGACAATATTGTTTCTGTGCCTGCAGTTAAAGTAAATGACGACTTGTTGTTTGAAATTAAGCCAAATGGCAGTTATAACGCTTCTCTCCGTGAAGCAATCCAAAGCATTTTGAGACTTCAAAATTATGGTACCATGACAAAAATAATTGTTCCTACAGATTTTTCCGAAGCATCGTTGAATGCTTATAATTTTGCGCACCGCTTAGCTAAACATTTGCCAGGCGTCATCAAGTTAACCCATGTATATTATCCAACTTCTGCCGATGTCAACCAAATCGTCGTTGTTAATGACGAAGTGGAGAAAATCCATCGAGAGAAATTAGAAGAATACGTCAAGTCATTCAATCAAGATTGGATAGGCAATTTTGTCGAAGAACCTATGGTGGAAGGCATCTTTAGAGTAGGATTTCCTGTGATGGAACTCAAGGAATTGTCGAAAGAAAAGGATACGGTTCTCGTAATGGGTACTACTGGTGAAGGTGGTGCATTCAAGAAAGTATTTGGGTCTATTTCGCTAGATATGATCGAAAAAAGTAATTGTCCGCTTTTCTTGATACCTCCGGATGCAGGCGCTTCACAAATCAATAAAGTGACCTTTCTTTCAGAAGATTTAAACCAAGATGCAGCACATCTAAAAGTTGTTTTGGGGCTTTGTACTGGCGGCAATACTAGATTAAGTATCGTTCATTTTAAAAAGCAAGATAACAGCAAATTTGACGAAACTAGTATTAGAGCCATCGTTGATACGTATATGAATGGTACACCTTATGACGTGGAAATCATATCCAATGTTGATGTATTTGATGGCGTGAGAGATATTGTAACACGCGACGTAAACGAATTGGTCGTGTTATCTACGAAACATAGAAATATATTTCAAAATCTTTTCCACAAGAGTGTGACAGAATTTGCTGCTTTAAATGCTATTTCGCCTTTATTGATTCTTACAGATAAGGTGTAGTCATCTAGTGCTCTGTCCACAAAAATATCTTAATGAAATGTCGTTCTTTTTTCAAATCTCATCGTTAAAAATACTCGTCATAGTTACCACTATGCCTGCGTTTTTTGCCTTGATCTTTAAAAAAATAACTTCCATTAT
>JAIXKS010000022.1:59946-62251 GCA_026928325.1 Chitinophagales bacterium
TGCCTTGATCTTTAAAAAAATAACTTCCATTATAATTTAAGTCTTTTTATAGACAAAGCACTAGATCGTTTCATTGATTATTTGCAAGTGGCATCCAACCATTTATTGTTAATATTGTTTATGCTTTTTTAACAATAGTGAATAGAAGATGCAAGATCACGTTATTATACATCCTGATAAGGAGTTCTTATCGGGACCCAACAGCCGAGGAAAAGAGTTCCTTTTTATTCTTCGGGTGTTTTTTCAATTTCTGAATGGATTTAGGAAACTACATTTTATAGGACCTTGTATTACTGTATTTGGTTCTGCGAGATTTAATGAAGATCATGTGCATTATCAACAAGCGCAAACCCTAGGTCGTAAACTATCAGAGATGGGTTTTGCAGTAATGACAGGTGGAGGACCAGGCATCATGGAAGCGGCTAATCGAGGTGCTTTCGAAGCCGGAGGAAAATCTATTGGTTGTAACATTGTATTACCTCACGAGCAACTTCCCAATCCTTATTTAACTAAGGAAGTAACTTTTAAATATTTTTTTGTTAGAAAGGTCTTGTTGATCAAGTATTCCTATGCCTTTGTAGTGATGCCGGGCGGATTTGGCACCATGGACGAATTGTTTGAAACAGTAACCTTGATTCAGACGGGTATTTTGAATAATTTTCCTGTTGTACTTATCGGAAAAGAATTTTTTAAAGATATTCGTGAGATGGTCGATGTCATGGTTCAGGAAGGCACTGTCTCTCCCGAAGACTTAAATCTCTTGTATTATACAGACGATTTGGAAGATGCAACCGCTTATATCCGCAAATTTATAAAGGAAAATTACAAAGTAAAACGCAAGGCTTCTTGGCTATTAGGTGAAGGTTAAGATTGTCGAACTTTATTAATAATTAAAAATAAAGGGTAACTCACAACTAAGAAAATCAAGGCATACTTGCTGCTATTGAGGTCGCCATAGATTGCTCCGAATAGAAATAAACAAGATACAATAATCAGAAAATAGGGTAGTACAGGGAACCATGGTGTCTTAAAGGGTCTCAATAAATCGGGTTCTTTATATCGCATGCGGATTAAGGCTGCAAAACCAGCGATATAACTCATGACAAAGAAAAATGTAGCAATATCTGATAAAATACCACAAGTATCTTTACCACTCAAGATTAGCGCACCGGATAATCCAGCGGTGACGATGGTAGCGAGATAAGGTGTACCTTTTGAATTGACCAAAGTACTTTGTTTGAAAAATAGTCGGTCTCTTCCCATACTGTAGATGACCCTTGGTGCAAATAAGATTTGTGCATTCGTGATACTTAAGATAGAGATCATTAGAAATATCGTAATCACCTTGCCATATCCACTTCCAAAAATATAGGATATCGTGTCCGCTGCGGCCAATTTAGATTGAGATAATACATCCATTGGCAGGGCGTATAATATTGCTCCGTTGATCAATAAGTACATGGTAATTATCAAGATTATCCCGGTTATCATGGATTTGGGTAGTGTTTTAGCCGGGTCGGCATTTTCTTCTGTAAAATATGAAGCGGTATGCCAACCATCATACGTATAAAAGATGGCTTGAAGGGCTGCGATGATACCCAAGAGCGTTACTGGTCCTGCGGTTGCTTCCATGGTCTGTTGTACGCTTTCTATAGATGGAGCTTTCCCAAAAACGAAGCAAATGATGACGAAGATTAGCAAACTGATGCCGTTCGTTACCGTAATAAATTCTTGAGAACGCCCAGATATTTTTGTGCCTAACAAGTGAAAAGAAGTGAGTAAAGCCAATAACCCGATAGCTATTATTTGTACGATAGGTTCGGTGTCGGGAATGATTAGTCCAATATATTCACTAAAGGTATAGGCACCAAAACCTAGTGCAGCCACAGTACCGAGCCAGCTGGTGATTCCTGTGACAAACCCGATATAGTTGCCAAAAGCTCTCCGAGCATAGACATACCACGCACCTGCTTGAGGCATGGATACGGCAAGCTCGATCACACAAAGCACGCCTAAAAGCGCGTAAATTCCTACAGCCAGCCACAAAGAGAGAATTACAAGAGGATCGCCAATCATCGAAGCAATCAGCCCGGGTTTTCTTAATATGCCGGTTCCAATAGTTCCTCCAACGGTTATGGCGATTCCAAAACCTAGACCTAAAAGTTTAAGTAACGGATTGTTAGGCTGACTCATTATACATATTTTGGGTAAATGTAATATGTTTTACCCATACTTTGCATTGAATATAATAATTTTTTTAGTAAACGAGACATTATGACGTCTCACCAAGGTCGATTTTAGGATT
>JAIXKS010000062.1:0-5726 GCA_026928325.1 Chitinophagales bacterium
TCAAGGCAAAAAACGCAGGCATAGTGGTAACTATGACGAGTATTTTTAACGATGGGATTTGAAAAAAGAGCAACATTTCATTAAGATTTTTTTGTCAACAGTGCACTGTGCTCTCAACCTCATATCCCAAGGTCTCGCAACATCAAAGATAGCTTATGGTCTAAAAATGCTGCAGTTTCCTTAAAAGCAGACGGGTCTTGAAGTTCTGTTTTTACGCTACAATAAAACTTAATCTTGGGCTCTGTTCCGGAAGGTCTAGCGGAAATAATACTGCCATCTTCTGTAAAAAATTGCAATACATTGGAAGTTGGCAAGTCAATATTTTCTACGCTTCCAGTCTTCATATCCTTAGAAATACTCGATTTATAATCTTTGACCATGACAATCTTGCTACCTCCTAAATGCTCCGGCGTATGATTGCGATAATTATCCATCATGGCTCGAATCTCTTCAGCACCTTCCTTGCCTTTTTTCGTTATCGAAATGAGTTTTTCCTTATAGAATCCATATGCTGTATAGAGCGCAATCAAGGCATCGTACATGCTCTTACCTTGATCTTTATACCACGCTGCCATCTCGGCAAACATACAGCAGGCCACAACCGCATCTTTATCTCTAGCATGATCTCCTACCAAATATCCATAACTTTCCTCACCTCCCATGATAAACGTTTTTTTACCAGCTTCTCGGGTCATCACTTCTCCAATATACTTAAATCCGGTCAACACATTGTAACATGCTACACCTTTAGAGGCTGCTATCGCATCGATCATATAGGAAGTAACAATGGTCTTCATAACATAGGGATACGCTACTTCTTTACCGGATTGTTGGCGTGCTGATAAGACATAATTCGTCAAAAGACACAAAGCTTGATTGCCATTGAGTAAAACGAAAGTGCCATCGCCATCCTTAATGGCTAAACCTACTCGATCGGCATCCGGATCTGTAGCCATAATGATATCGGCATCCACTGTTGCACCCTTAGCTAAAGCTAGTGTCATAGCTTCGGCTTCTTCCGGATTGGGATAAACGACGGTAGGGAAATTGCCATCTGCCTTCATTTGCTCTTCGACAAGGATTACATTGTTAAATCCAAAACGACGAAGTGCTGGTGGAACCAACTGACTACCCGTACCATGTAAGGCCGAATATACAATTTTTAAATCCCGCTGTCGCTGAATGGCTTCTGGAGCAAGAGAAACTTTTGCGATTGCATCTAAATAGAGGCCGTCAATATCTTTACCTATCGAAATGACATTTGCGTCAATGCTTTTAAATCGGATATCATCGACATTTTGAACTTTTGCGACTTCACGCATCACAGCTTCATCATGAGGAAAAACCAATTGTCCACCGTCTGCGCCATAAGCTTTGTAGCCGTTGTATTCCTTAGGATTGTGAGAGGCAGTAAGCATGACACCACCTTGGCATTGCAATTGTCGTATAGCAAAAGACAATTCCGGTGTCGGCCTCAATGCTTCAAAAAAATACACTTTAATACCATTGGCAGAAAATACATCTGCAACCACAGACGCAAAATAAGCGGAATTATTGCGTGAATCATACGAAACGGCAACACTGACTTCTTGTCCAGCATACAGCTGATTGAGATAATTGCTAAATCCTTGTGTAGCTGCGCCCAAGGTATATTTATTGACACGGTTAGAACCCGCACCCATGATACCGCGAAGCCCGCCTGTACCAAATTCGAGATGTTTATAAAACGCATCAGTCAGCTCACGTTCGTCCTTCGAGGTTATCAGTTGATGAATAGATGCTTTTGTCGCATCATCGTAGTTACCTTCTAACCATATCTGTATATTATCTCTTACGCCTTGCTCTAAGTTTAATGTATTCATAAAAGCACATAATATCATTCAACAATAAATAAGCCTGAATCGAAGCCTCCAATCCAGTCATGTCCTTGCAAAGATAAATGAATTACAATGAATGAATGAAAATACCTTGATAAAAAGTAGGAGAAAGTGCATGAAAACTAAAAAAGGTAACACAAAATTACTTCGTGTTACCTTTTCAATATTTTCGATGTGCAAATCTACTATGGGAATACGCCCAATGTCATATAATCACTAGCTACTTTATTCAAAGCACAGATGAATGCTGCATCTCTAAGATTATCCACTTTGGGATAGCTGTGATAAGTATCCATAATCTGATGGTAAGAACTAATCATCGTTTCCTCTAATCCTGAACGCACTAAATCGATTTCATCCGCACCTTTGGTGATAATCTGTCTTTCTCTATCTGTGATGGATTTGCCGGTCATATTTTCAAAAGTAGAAACCAAATTCTCATAGGTATTCTGATTAAATCTCTTATCCATACGACCAAATCGGATATGAGAAAGGTTTTTAAGCCATTCAAAATAAGAAACGGTTACACCGCCGGCATTACAATACATATCCGGAATAATGATAGAACCATTTTTAGTAATAATCTCAGCACCTTCTGCAGATATCGGACCATTAGCCGCTTCCGCTACTACCTTTGCTCTTACTCTATGTGCATTATCTATGGTAATCACAGACTCTAGAGCTGCCGGCACCAAGATATCACATTCGATAGCCACCCAATCTCCTCTATCGTTCAAAGTCACAGTACCTGGCAAACCGAGGATCGTTCCATTGGCAGCACGATAATCTAAGGCTGCTTGCATATCGATGCCATTTTCACTATAGACTGTTCCTTCAAACTCAGATAGTCCAATAATCTTAACATCTCCTTCCTGCTGAGCAACTAATCCTGTATTTGAACCAACGTTACCCATGCCCTGAATTACCATTGTTTTTCCGGCAACTCCTTTTGTAGCACCTATTTTTTTAAGTTGTGATTCGTCATTAAATACCTCTCGAATTGCATAATAAACACCTCTTCCTGTTGCTTCCCTTCTTCCACTAATTCCATTTTGACGAACGGGCTTACCTGTTACACAACCCGCAGCATCAATTTCTCCACCTTTAAAAGTCTGGTAGGTATCTAGGATCCAAGCCATTTCTCTTTCTCCTGTTCCATAATCCGGTGCAGGAACGTCCAAACTCGGGCCTATAAAGTTTTTACGAATCAGTTCTACCGTATATCTACGTGTAATACGTTCCAATTCTTCCGTTGAAAAACTCCTAGGATTGATCTTAACACCTCCTTTTGCGCCACCAAATGGTACATCCACAATGGCACATTTGTACGTCATCAATGCGGCCAAAGCCATAACCTCTTCTTGATCAACCATTTCACTAAATCGAATACCACCCTTAGTCGGTAGCCTATGATGTGAATGTTGAACACGATAAGCTTCAATTACCTGATAAGAATCTCCGATTCTAACAGGAAAATTCACCTGATAAACAGCATTACATACTTTAATCTGGTGAAGAAGTCCCGGATGAATATCCGTGTGTGCTGCAGCTCGCTCAAAGTTTCGCTGCACGCTTTCAAAAAACTTTCCTTGATTACTCATTTTTAAATTGATTTTCTAATTTAGTTAGTTTATTGTCAATACGGTATAGATAAATAGCTATACCTATAAAAAGAATTACTATGACTGCTATGACAGTATATATTTTACCCGTACTCCTTAAGAAATCTAACGTACTCCCTTGAGCTGAAGCCGACGTGATTACTAAGAGATTTAGTAAAAACATATAAACCCATCTATTTCTATTAATGTTGTATTTCATTGGTTTAACCATTAAATTTTTCATAAAACTTTTCTTTTAATCTTTCGTATCTAATCGTCAATTGTCCCATCCACATTCCAAGTAAAGCGAGTGCGATTACCGACGGATAAAAAAACAAACGCAACGTATGATCTAAATCCTCACCTCCAAGCGCTGGGTTTCCACCATTACCTGGATGTAAACTATCCGTCATTCTCGGTATCACAAATAATAAGGGCACCATAGCTATAAATGCAAAAATATTATACGCAGAAGACATCTTTGCCCTTCGATCTGTATCTGAAAAAGTGCTCCTCAATACTAAATACGCCAGATAAATCAATATCGTAACCGCTGTCATATTGAGCTTCACATCATCAGTCCAAAATGTATTCCATGTAAACTTAGCCCATACAGATCCGGTCGCAAGTCCTAACAATCCATATAATACAGCAATTTTAGTATATGCCGCTGATTGAATATCGTAGTCGTAATTTTTGGTACGTATGTATTTTACAGCATAAATCAAGCCCATGACCAACATGATAAACATGGCAAACCATAAAGCAACATGAAAAAATATATTTCTTATGGTTTCATGAAGGATGTTGCGATACGGAAATACAAAGTTATCAACCTTACTAAAATCTCCTAAAGCTGCTGCCTTCCACATTTGTCCGTCCGCTTGTACCGTATCTCCCATGGAGACAAAAATGGCATTAGGTTGTAGAAAAGGTCCATCTATTTCGTTATCAACAATCAAGGTTAAAGGCTGCATCTTTTCGGGAGAAGGCAAGGCTTCTGGCAAATCAAAGGTAGCGGTCAACTTCATATCATCTACTGCCTGGACGCTTACCGCTTGGATGGCGTGCTCTGCATCGGCTTTTAACCACGCCCGGATTTTTTGTGCTGAAGCAAAATGCGTATTGTACCCTGTCACCTGGATTTCTACTGTCGAACCACTTTTAGCAGATGAAGGTGTCGATTGAAAAATACCGGATTTGAGCGGCACAGTCAAACCTCCGATCAATACGTAAATAAAAATCAATACACCCAAAATCTTCCACCAAAATCCTTTTATGTTCATAGATCTAATTGACTAAGTTAACTCCGCCATAAGACGGGAAATAATATTAAAACAGCACCCAATAAAATACAATCTACACCCAATAGCAACAGTACATCATTTCCTACCGTAGTATCAACAAGAAGCCGTACACTTACCGTAGAAATCTTCAATAGCAACAATAAAATCGGCAATACCAAGGGTAGAGCCAATATGGACATTAACGTTGACTGTCCCGACCCTATAGATGCGATAATAGATACAAAAGTAAACACAATCGATATTCCCAATATACCTAGGAAGGCACCCGTGGCAAATAGATTAAAATCCTTCACCGGGAATCCTGAAAAAAAAGACATAATCATAGTAATCACCGTAAATAAACTTGTTAAAAAAACAAAGTTATACACCAACTTGGCTATGATTAAATCCAATGGATCAAATAGGGTATAGTAGTATAGATAGGTCTCCCTTTTTTCTTGGAGAAAACTTTTGACAATGGCATTCAAGGCTGCAAATAGGGTAATTACCCACAACATGATGACCCATTCTCTAGGGTTGATATTATTGAAAGACTTATAGATAACAAATACAATCGTAGCGGCAAACAGAAATATTCCTGCCAAAGCGTATTTTTGCCTAAATTCAACTGACAATTCTTTAACGAAAATATCTTTAACTCTTACGACATTCATTACCCGAAAGTTAAAGTCAAAGGTAAGATATTTTTTTGAGATAACAACTACTATTTTTTCGAAAAGAAAGGATTCCTATCCAACCCTATTCATTCAATCAAGGCCATGAAGAATACTAGACGCCTAAAACATCATAAAGTGAGGAATTTATACATGCAATTAAGTGTTTTATGTAGTCAGAATATATTGCTAGTGCTCTGTCTATAAAAAAACTTAAATTATAATGGAAGTTGTTTTTTTTAAGATCAAGGCAAAAAACGCAGGCATAGTGGTAACTATGACGAGTAT
>JAIXKS010000062.1:5736-27222 GCA_026928325.1 Chitinophagales bacterium
GTGGTAACTATGACGAGTATTTTTAACGATGAGATTTGGAAAAAGAACGACATTTTATTAAGATCCTTTTGTGGACAGAGCACAGTGCTCTGTCTATAAAAAGACTTAAATTATAATGGAAGTTGTTTTTTTAAAGATCAAGGCAAAAAACGCAGGCATAGTGGTAACTATGACGAGTATTTTTAACGATGAGATTTGAAAAAAGAACGACATTTTATTAAGATTTTTTTGTGGACAGAGCACTAGAATTACAAATAAATAAAAAGAGCACCCTACTCCACAGAGAGGAATGCTCTTCAGTCTTGGTTATTAAAAGAGTAAATCTTAAAGTCCTAATATAAATTAGTCCTCAAAATATTTTATCATGGATTGTATTTCTTTGTCTATATGCAACTCAGGAACTAATTCAAATAATATCTGGTGCATCGCAAAATCTTCAATAAGCGCTTCTTCAAGCAAAGTCACACATTCACTTTTGTTTTTCCTCAAATAGTACAATGCCGCTCTGCAATAAACGAGATCTGCGCCATAAGTATAATCATCGGCTTCATCTAAAATTTGTTCTGCCTCTTCAAGTAAACCTAACTTGATCAAGAAACTGACATATTCTCGCCAATACAACGTGTCTTCCGGTCCTGTCTGAGTGGCTAACTGAAAATTGACAGTAGCCTTATTATAATCTTCGACTGCCATATACGCCTTAGCTAGACCCAAATAATATTCTTCTCTTCTAGCCTCGAGCTGAATGGCTTTATGATAAGCGTTGATAGCATTGTACCAAGTTTGATCACTTGCATAACACTCACCTAAAAGGAAGTAAGCTTCATCATTATAAGCATCCACTTTTATTGCCTTTAGCAACCATTGTTTGGCGATGCTGGTGCGATTTAAGGATATATTACATTGCGCAATATTTACCATCAATTCGTGATTGGCTCCGAATTTAAAATAAGCTTCATTGTAAATTTCTAACGCCTTTTCGAAATCCTTTACTTGCCGACAAGTATCCGCACAATCCAAATAAGCGCTTTCAAATTCAGGGTTGATAATAAAAGAATATTCCATAGCTTCAATCGCCTTTTCGTATTCCCAAATGCATGTATATCCATGTCCTAGATTGTACCATGCTTGGAAATTATATGGGTCATTCTCTATAATATCTAAATGCAACTTCACACTGTCCTCGTATCTTCTTGACAATTCCGCACTTATCCAAATTCGTTCCATAGCTTCTTCGTTCTTACTATCTAAGCGGATTGCTTCAGCCATGGTATCATACATTGCATTATAATCTTTCATATTTTCATGAATGAAAGATTCTCCTATTAATACATCTACTTGATCACTTAGAATAGAAGTTTCTTTGATATCATCGATGATATTTTGCGCTTTGTCAAACTCCTTTTTCATTGCAAATATTCGGACTTTAAGCATCTGAATATCCCGTTCATAGGGAGCAAAGTTTTCAGCGATCATTAAGGTAGATAATGCATCATTAATGCTACCCATATTGAGTTCAAGACGTGCCTTAATTATATAGAAATCAGATCTGTATTTGTATTGGTCAATCGCTATGTTCACTACTTCGATAGCTTTATCAAAAAGATATTCATCTTCATAATAATCTACCAACTGTAATAACACCTTTTCATTTAAGAACCGAATGTCTCCTTGTTCAAATCTGCTTTCAAATTCCGACACGAGGTTAATAAAAGTTGTATCTCGTTTTACCTTATTTTCCATATTGTGTTGAGTCCGGGATTAAATTACGGTGTAAATATAGATATATTTCAATGCCTGACACCTTTTTTAAAAAATATTTTTTTCCACATTTTCAATTTTTTATTCAAATAAACTTTTAATTCATATAATTGATTATCAGCTACTTATATTTACATGACTAATTTGAATGTTGATTAATGTATTAACCAGCATATGTTAACACATAGCTGCTTTTTATTAATTGTCCATCAAATTTTAAGCATTTTTTTTCTGTTTTTTTGGCCGACTTTAAGATTTTATTCAAATTTTACTTTAAACCCATAAAATTGACTCGTTGCTCATAAATCCAATTTTGTCGATCTCTCTTAAAAAAAAGCAACCATTTAAGCAACCATTTAAGCAACCATTTAAGCAACCATTTAAGCAACCAAATTAATCCAAAAAAAAATTAATCCAGCTGGTTTAAGTAACTCACCTAAAATTCATTGGTATTCCATCCTCATTTTAGCTATTGACAATAAGTTCAAATATGATAATTTTTAGATTATTTCTTTCAAAATATTGCTATAATCATAAATATTACTATTTTTGCACTCGCTTAAAGCAAGCAGGTCCTATAGCTCAGTTGGTTAGAGCACCTGACTCATAATCAGGTGGTCCCAGGTTCAAGTCCTGGTGGGACCACATTTATTAGAAATCCTTAGTCTTAATTGATTAAGGATTTTTTTATTTTATACTGATTATCAATGAATTAATTCCCATAAATTATCACAAAACCCAACCTACTTGCTACTAAAAAAGAATTACACTTAAAATTCTCAATATTTCATCCCCTTCGATAGGGTTTCTTAACAAATACAGCTTGGCAAATTGAGATTATACAGGTTCCACCTTCCTCAGTTTATCAATCCAATAACTTATTAAAATCGTTAAATTATACTTAAATTTTTTAAGTTTCTCTTGAATCCAAAACAATACAATCCTATTATTGTCTTTATTCATATTCAATCATTTATATAGATGAAACATGTCTTTTTTACGTTGATATTATCGGTATCAGCATTCCTATCTTTTAGTCAGAATCCAGAACATTCATATTCAGTACAAGGATACATTTTCGACAATGCTACACAAGGCCCGCTTGAGTTTGTCGCTGTTTCTGTTTTTAATGCAGCAGATAGTACCATCATCAGCGGAAATATCACCGATGAACATGGTTTTTTTAAAATTGAAGCCACTCCGGGCAATCTTTATTTGTTGATTGAACTCATATCTTATCAAGCTAAAAAAGTGAGTGATATCCATATTTCACCGAACAATCAGCATCTGGATTTAGGCGTCATGTATATAGGTACAGATGCAGAAATGCTTCAAGCAATCCAGATTACAGGTAAAAAAAGTGAAACTTCATTTGCCTTGGACAAACGGGTATTTAACGTAGGACAAGACCTATCGAATCGTGGTGGAACTGCGGTCGATGTACTCGATAATGTACCTTCTGTTACGGTAGATGTGGACGGAAATGTCAGTTTGCGAGGTAGTGGGAATGTCAAAATCCTCATAGATGGAAAGCCAGGTGGCATGGATAATGCTAATGGTAGCAATGTGCTCAAAACCTTACAAGCCAATATGATTGACCGGATCGAGGTCATCACAAACCCATCTGCCAAATACGAGGCGGAAAGTATGTCCGGAATTATCAATATTATCCTCAAAAAAAATACACAACCTGGCATTAACGGTAGTTTTGAATTGTCGGGTGGATGGCCAGAAAATTACGGCGCCGGTGCGAATATCAATTATAGAAAAGGACGAACTAACTTCTTTTTAAATTACGGTCTGAATTTTGGCAATAGCCCTGCCGATGGCTTTAATTACTTAGAGCTTTATAATAAAGATACAACCAATGCAACCTATACTTCAAGAAAAGTCGTTAGAGATAGATTGTCGCATAGTTTCAGAGCTGGTATGGACTATTCCATCACAGATAATCAAATCCTTACGGGTACCTTCTCTTATCGAACCTCTAGAAGTAATAATACTACGACTGTCAGATATTTTGATTATAGTTTTTTGCCGGGACAAACGACCGGAATCGATTACATTCCTAGAGATTACTACACAGAACGCCTAGAAACCGAAATCGAAAAAAGCCCATCTTTAGAATACGCACTGAACTATACTAAAAAATTCAAACAAGAAGGACGCGAACTAAGCGCATCTGTGCAATATAGCAACTACCAAGAAGATGAAGTTGCTGATTATCTAGAAGGAAGTTATTATTTAGGGCAATTGGAAGGCAATAATCAAACGCAGCGTGCTGATAACGAAGAGAAAGAAAGGCAAACGATTTTGACCTTGGACTATATCCACCCTATCAACAAAGACAGTAAGTTTGAAACCGGAATGCGTACCCAACTCAGAAAAATAACCAATGATTATTTGACTGAAGATCTTATCAACGATGTTTGGGAAAAAATCCCGGAATTTTCTAACCAATTCATCTATAATGAAAATGTAGTCGCGGGTTATGCAATATATGGATCAAAAATTGACCGACTTTCTTACCAAGCAGGTCTTAGGGCAGAATATACTGACTTTAGCACAGAATTGGTAGAATCTCAATTGAAAAGCCCGAGAAACTATTTCAAATTTTTCCCAAGTGGCCATATTAATTATGAGTTTGAAGGACAAAATCAAGTACAACTTAGCTATTCAAGAAGGATTAGACGACCACATTTTTGGACTTTGATTCCTTTTTACACCTTTTCGGACAATCGAAATATCTCCTCTGGTAATCCATTGCTCAATCCCGAATATACAGACAGTTACGAATTGGGACATATAAAATACTGGACCAATGGCAATATCGGAACCAATATATATTGGAGGCATACGACCGATGTCATTCAGCGTATTACGCAGTTTAACCCGGACGGAACCACATTGTCCTTGCCTATTAACCTTGCAACCAACGACAATACCGGCTTAGAATTCCTATTTGCTTATAATCCATTGAAGTGGTTAAGACTAGATGGTAGTGCCAATGTTTTTAGGGCAAAACTCAATGGCCAGTACGAAGGACAAGACTTTAGCACCGACAATTACAGCTGGTTTGGACGCCTCGGCTCTAAGTTTTCATTCTGGAAAAATGCCGAATTCCAACTTCGATTGAATTACAGAGCACCTATTGATATCCCTCAAGGAAGACAAAAAGAAATGTACTTAATCGACGTAGCATTTAGCAAGGACTTCCTAAAAAACAACGCAACCTTTACGCTTTCTGCCCGAGATTTGCTCAATACGAGGAGAAGAAATATAGAATTGTTTCATGACGATTACTATCAGCGCGTCAGTATGCAATGGAGAAGAGCCCCAATTATGGCAACCATCAATTATAGACTCAATGTCTCCAAAGATAGAAAACAGAATAGAAGTGGAGATAATGGTGATTTCGAAGGACGAGAGATGTAAAACAACTTACTTGCTTTAACCTTTAGATGGCCTCAATTCAACAAGTTTAGGCAAATTCAGACTTGTGGATTGCACGGAATTACTTTATGTTGGTTATATGATACTTTATCTTGAATCAATTTATACTGTAACATCTATACTAAAGATTACTTTTGATTTACTAATCCATGTTGGTTGGTGGTTAGGCAGAAGCATGGTCCGTATGCTATTGGATATAACCGTATATTTATCAGTAGAACACCTACATATCGACTTTTAAATGTATATCATCGGCTAAAAACAAAAAAGTCCGGCATTCTTTATGAATACCGGACTTAAGCGCCCCTTTCAGGACTTGAACCTGAGACCTGCGGATTAACAGTCCGTCGCTCTAACCAACTGAGCTAAAGGGGCTTTTAAAGATTGAGATTGAGTTATATTTTTTGTATCTTTCAAAAGCGATGCAAAAGTATATCTTTTAATTCAATTTCCCAATTTATTTTAAAAAATTTTTAAAAAAATTATCGCTTACTAACTGTACTCTATCCTATGTCCTCTATTGTTAAGCATTTAGAAGTCGCTATATACACATTGCTTCACTTTGAGAACCAATTAATTACTCTTTTTTCCTATCTCAAACGTCAGATAAAACTTAATAAAATATGGCTTTGCGCTTATACTCGGTGTTTCGACCATAATCGGAACCTTACGAATAAATAAATCTCCCATCACACCAACTTCTATATTTTTCGTGTATTCATCCATACTCCCGATGGATACAAATAGGCCTAATTTGCTCTGAATTCCAGGAACAAAACTGAGTTCTGACCAACCTTTACTAGTCGTTGCACCACTAAATACCGAATTAAAATCCAAAAATTTATCTGCGTTTTCAGGTGTATATCTTTCCGTACGCAATTCAGTATAATATCGGCCATCTAGCTCATAATTATAGACTAACTCCAAGTAATAGGGCCTCAATATTCCTAATGAGGCACCACCTTCTATATTATAACCGATTGAAACACCTTGTCGCTTTGCCTTGTCTGTAAGCAAAACTTTACTACCTTTTCCAGCTCGTATATTGTAAAAATAATTTTGCTTACCAAATTTAAAAGATTGAGAAACCCGATTAAAAGAAATCGGAATATTTCGATTTTGCTTTTGCTCTCTCGGATCCGTCATATAACCCAATTCAAGGTGATAGTAAGTTGTCTTGTAGTAGGTTCGGATTTTTCCGGAATTATAGGCAATTGAAAAACCATTATTGTGCAAAGTAGCCTTTCCGGTCACTTCATTTCGATAAATGATCCCTTTCCAATCATTGGTCACTTGCTTGGGTTGAAATGACTTCTGACCCGAAACATCTTTCAATGCTACGATTAAAAACATCCCTATGATCATCCACCATCTCATCATAAAAACAAATATACAAATTTATTAAGAACAAAAATAGCAATTTTTAGTTTCTCATTTGAAAAATGTGTTGCAAATTAATAACCAAGTGCTACAATTTTATCAATTTTACACTGTTAAAGGATAATGATTAGTATTTTTAGCCGATGATTCAAATTATTGCGGATTCCAATTCACCAAGATTGACCTATGTCTTAGACTTTGTTTTTAATCAAATTCTAACAATAGAGTACCGCTTGATTACCCATGATCATGAGGTTATTGCAGCTCAACCTACCATTTACTATACCGACCAGCCTAGGCCTGACAAACTCAGATTTCGGCCTTCAGGCATATTGACGTCTAGTAACACCGTCGATAAAACTTACCTTGACAAAATCTATCAAGAAGTACAATCGTGGACAAATCATCCTGATGAGCTCCATACAATGGATGTATTCGGTATCATCTTTTGCTATCTAAGCCGATACGAAGAGTATTTTGACTTCAACAGCGACCAATGGAATCGATTTTTATCTGGAAACAGCCTCTTTTTTAAGCTAATCTCCGAAGAGCCCGTTGTGGATCAACTCATTATTTTGCTTAAAAATAAGATTGAAGCAACCTATCCGGATTATGTCTTCCCTAAAAATAATCATTTCCGACTGATCTCCACAATTGATATCGATCAAGCATGGGCTTACCAACACAAAGGATGGCGTAATATATTTACCCTAGGCAAAGCCTGCTTACTGTTGGATTTCAATAGGGTAAAATCATGGTTTCGTGTCTTAGTTGGCCAAGAACAAGATCCTTTTGACACCTATTCCTTCATCAAAGACCTCCATAATGAAGCTAAGATTACACCTATCTATTTCATCTTATTGTCCGACAAACTTACGGCCATTGATAGAAACCACCATCCATCCGCTCAGCCATTTCAATCATTAATCAAGGCGTTGTCAACCGAAGCTCCAGTAGGTATTCATCCTTCATGGCATGCACACCAAGAAGATCAAATCCTTCATCAGGAGATAGAGACCTTACAACGGATAATAGGCAAACCGATCTCTGCTTCTCGCCAACACTTCCTGATTATGCAGATGCCTCAAACGTATCACAAACTTCTGAATATCGGAATCCAAGATGACTATACCATGGGATTTGCCGACAGTATAGGATACCGAGCCGGTACGGGACATGCTTTTTATTGGTATGACTTACAAAATGAAACCACAACTACGCTACGCATACATCCGTTTATGATTATGGATGTATCGATGAAAAACTACTTGAAATTAAACGCTAATCATGCGATTCAAAAGATGAATACTTACAAAGAAACGGCACAAAAACATAACAGCCCGTTGACCATTCTTTGGCACAATAGCTCTTTAGATGAAGCAGGACTATGGAAAGGTTGGAAAGGTATATATGAGCGATTTATAAAAGAGAATTAGTAGTATTCAAACACAATTATTCTGATTTTTTAGATTTTTCTTCCTTATCGCGTTGATCTCCATAATCAAGAACAGCATTCAAATCCTTCATATTTAGCGAAATCAAGATTATACTTCCACCTAGGGCAAAATAAAGCAAAATACCAGGAATGAAAATTTCGAGCAAGAGAAAAATACATATTAAAATCCGCAATTCAGTCGGACCTACGATACCGCTATCAATCACATAAGCATCTGTAATCCGGTACCTCAACAGCGCATTAATCATCGCCCAGCCATAGGCAAATATAAAGAGAAACGCTGACCACTGCCATTCTGTAAAAAAGAAGTAAAACCCAAAACCAATAATACCGATGGATATCCAGTCAACTGTGATGTCTAAAGACCAGCCATACCATTTTCTAGGGATATTGCGCCAATAGGCCAAGCGACCATCTAAAGAATCCCCAAACCATTGAATGGCAAAACCGGCTATACTAACGAGCAGAAACATTTTATCACCTCGTGCCCACCATAATCCAAGTGCCACGATAACACTACCCAAAAAGCCAATAGCGGTTAATATATTGGGCGTTACCCATTCAGGCATAACACTACATAAAAAGGCAATCGTCTTTTGTTCAGCATCTTTGAGAATGTTATACCGTTTTCTGCCACTATTGATATTTTGATTAGGCATGGTAAGTCAATGCTAGGATTATCTAATTAAGAGGTTAAAGTTAAGCATATTCTTTCGAATAGGCAAAAATATTATATATATCAATCCACAAGGGTTCCTAGTTTGTCGCCTTGAGCAACTTTCATCAGATTGCCCGGTTGATTGATATTAAACACAACAATAGGTACATTGTTCTCTTGGCATAGGGTAAAAGCTGTCATATCCATCACCGAAAGTCCCATATGAATGACTTGAGCGAAAGGAACATGGTCATATTTGACAGCATTTTCATTTTTTTCGGGATCGCTATCATAAATTCCATCTACGCGAGTCCCTTTGAGGATGACCTCCGCATTTAGTTCGTTGGCACGAAGCGCAGCGGCAGAGTCCGTTGTAAAATAAGGAGATCCTGTCCCGGCAGAAAAAATCAAAACTCGCCCTTTCTCTAGGTGTCGGATGGCTCGTCTTCGAATGTATGGTTCTGCAATTTCCCGCATTTCTATCGCTGTAATCAACCTTGTAAAAACGCCTAGTTTTTCCAGCGCACTCTGCAAAGCCATACCATTGATACAAGTAGCCAACATACCCATATAGTCACCGGTCACGCGCTCGATACCAGAAGATTGAGCACTTAAACCTCTAAATATATTACCACCTCCGATAACTATCGCTACTTCCGCTTTAGCTTCGACAAGCGCTTTGATTTCTGTTGCGTAATAATTTAACTTATCAGCCGAAATACCAAATTTTTGTTCACCCATAAGTGACTCTCCGCTCAGTTTCAGCAATATCCGTTTATATTTCAAAGACATGGTAATAACTATTTAGAAGTAAAAAAAATTAAAGTCCAACAAGTGGAACGAATAGATAAAAAAAAAGAGCGATACAATACCGCTCTCTTTTTAATTATTTATACTAAACTTATATGTTTAAAACCCGTTGCCGTCAAACCTGAATTGATAGACTTCAGATAATCCGCAACACTGATTTTTCCATCTTTTACAAAAACTTGGTTTAACAAGGTATTGTCTTTGAAAAACTTATTCAGCTTTCCTACGGCTATCTTCTCAAGCATTTCTTCTGGCTTGCCTTCATTTCTAGCGATTTCTTTTCCGATTTCGATCTCCTTGTTAATGATATCTTGTGAAACATCATCCTTGTCCAAAGCTACTGGTTTCATCGCAGCAACCTGCATCGCTACATCTCTTCCAGCATCGATATAACTGCTATCTGCAATATTTAAGCCGACAATTACACCAGCCTTATTGCCCATATGAATATATGAAGCAACTAAAGGAGCTTCCATTCTTTCATATTGTGTCAACTCGATTTTTTCACCGATTCTAGCAACTTGCTCAGTAATGATCTCGCCAATAGTAGAACCATCCATAGAAGTAGCCAATAAGCCCTCTACATCAGCTGGAAAACTAGCAAGTGCTGTTTGAGTAATTTGATTGGTAAGGTTTATGAAATCCTCATTTTTAGAAACGAAGTCAGTTTCGCAGCTTAATCTAACGACAACACCTTTATTATTGCTATCGTTTACTAAGGCTATTACTACACCTTCTTTAGCATCACGGTCTGCACGCTTCTCAGACATTTTTTGTCCTCTCAATCGTAGCAATTCGATTGCTTTATCAAAATCTCCATTTGCTTCAGTCAAAGCTTTTTTACAATCAATCATACCAACTCCGGTTTGATCTCTTAGTTCTTTCACCAAAGCAGCTGATATTACTAATTCACTCATTATATAATATAATTAATTTTTTAAAAAAATAGGCTTAATCTTCTTTGGATTCTTGCTTAGAAAGTCTTCTTTCTTCAAGACCTTCTTTGATAGACCCAACAATATAATCCGTGATCAACTTTACAGACTTAGATGCGTCATCATTAGCCGGAATCGCAAAGTCAACTTTATTTGGATCTGAATTGGTGTCAACCATGGCAAATGTTTTCATACCTAATCTCTTAGCTTCCGCCAATGCGATATGCTCATGATGAATATCCACCATAAAAACAGCACTTGGTAATCTGTTGAGGTTAGCAACACCACCCAAAACTTTTTCTAACTTTTCTTTCTCGCGCTGAAGTGTTAAACGCTCCTTTTTTGTAATAGAAACTGCTGGATCCGTTAATATTTTTTCAATATTATTCATCTTTTTTACAGACTTACGGATTGTGGAGAAGTTCGTCATCATCCCTCCTAACCATCTTTCGGTTACATAAGGCATTTCTGCACTTCTTGCTGCTTCAGCTACGATATCTTTAGCTTGCTTTTTAGTAGCAACAAACAGAATTTTCTTTCCTGACTTTGCCATCTGCTTCATCGCATATGCGGCACGATCCAAACTTTCAGAAGTTCTGTTTAAATCTATGATGTGAATACCTTTTCTTTCCATGAAAATGTAAGGAAGCATCTTAGGATTCCACTTTCTTTTTAAATGGCCGTAGTGAACACCAGCTTCTAACATTTCATTATGTGTCGGCTTATTCATTATTTATACTTTTTCTTTTAGATTAATAAAAAATGGTAATAATAAGATTAACGCTTAGAGAACTGGAAGCTCTTTCTTGCCTTTGGCTTACCGAATTTCTTCCTTTCAACCTCTCTTGCATCTCTTGTAAGATATTTCTTCTCTTTCAATGGTTTTTTATTCTCTTCGTCAATTTTAACCATCGATCTGGAAATACCCATGCGGATAGCTTCTGCTTGTCCTTTAAATCCACCGCCACTAACATTGATTTTGATGTCGTATTGACTTTCGACGCCTAATACTTTTAACGGTTCTAATACAGTAGCTTGTGTCATCGGCATTGGAAAATATTCCTTAAGATCCTTGCCATTGATTACAATTTTACCACTGCCATTCGTAACATAAATTCTTGCTGTGGAAGACTTTCTTCTTCCGATGCTATTTGTCATCTCCATAGGATATTAAAATTTAAAAGGTTCCGGCTTTTGTGCAGCATGAGGATGCGTAGATCCTGTGTACAAAAACAATTTTTTAATTTGTGCTCTTCCCAATTTAGTCTTAGGCAACATACCTTTGATTGCTAATTCAAGAACCATTTCAGGTCTTTTTTCTAGCATCTCTTTAGCTGTACGTCTCTTTTGACCTCCTGGATATCCCGAATATCTTTGATATTCTTTGTCATCCAATTTTGAGCCAGTAAATCTGACTTTGTCCGCATTCAATACGATTACATAATCACCAGTGTCAACATGGGGCGTGAAATCTGGCTTGTTTTTACCACGTAGAACAGAAGCTATCCTTGTAGCAAGTCGTCCTACGATTTCGCCTTCAGCATCAATAACGTACCATTTGTGATTCGCTGTGGCAGCATTGGCTGATATGGTTTTGTAACTTAGTGTATTCACTTTTTTTATTTTTACCTTAATAATAATAATCAAATCCGCTTACTTAATCCGAAAGCGGCCGCAAAGGTAATTCCTTTTCACAAAACAAAAAACATTTTTGATATTTTTTTGAAAAAATATTTTCATAAACGATTGAAAAACAGTTCTAAAATCGCACAAAATTTTTAATGATTGGATTTTGAATGAGATTGAAACGAGTTGCTTGTAGTGCAATTTGTAATTCTGTTTGCACTTTTGTTCAACTAATATTTAATGAAATGACATTTTCTGGTTAATACAATGATCTTAATAAGGTAATCTCTTAAAATTCTAAAACCAAAGCTTTTTAATAATTTGAAATATCGTAGTGTTTGATGATTTCGAGGTTCCCATAAATTAAAACTCACATCTTCACAACCTTAACCCTTTTCAAAACCTTATGATATGTCTTATCAAACAACTTCAATACATACATACCGGCAGGCAATGATGACATATCTATGGCCTCGTAAGCCATACCCGACATGACCCGGTCGCCGACCATATTGATTATCATATAAGGCATATCCTCTGAAAGTCCCGATATGTTCAATACGTTGGTTACCGGCTGTGGACTGATATTTATTAGATTTGTTTCTATAAAACTCCCAGTACCTGAAATACACCCTTCCCGTATCTCCTCTTTATTACGACATCCTTTCGCATTTCCGCTTAAATCCAATCTAAAATTGGGATTGTCTAAGTTCCTGCATATTATATCCACAGAACACCAGCTTAAATTTGTATTTGAACTTAATTTTAACCAATTTAACTTTGTTAATTCATTAAGTGGAGTGATATCGTGTAGTCGAGGATTTACCTCTATCGATAATTCTTCTGGATTAAGGCTGCCGATAGAATCTATATTGCCAACATTACCAAGTGTAACATGTTGAATATATTGTAAATTATGACCCGATAAGTCATCTAAGTAACTATCATACAAAGCAAAAGACTTGCAATACTTTGCTCCCAATCCTTTTAATTTTTTTAATTTACTACCTACAATTATCAATTCAATCACAGTATCAACTTGTATTCCTTCTAAATTGGTTAAAGAAAAATTTCCTATCATTGACATCGTTCCCAAATATCTTAATTTATTTAAATTTTTTAAATCTATCAAACTGTCATTCCTACTTAATAATATGTATTCGATTCTTTCAACATTGTCTAATCCTTTAAGAGTTGTAATCGCTGTATTGTGTATTGATATTGAATTGATATGTTTCAGGCCTGCTAATGCGGATAAATCTTTAATATTTAAAGTGTATATTTCAATATTTTCTAACTCTGTACAATCAGGATATAATATTGAGAAACTATCTAACTGTGATTGACGAAGTATGATGTCATTTTCCATGACGCATCTTACTTGTCCTGTTAAGAGTGAAGAAGTTAGAATGTAGGTAACAAAAAAAATAATATTATAAGATTTCATAGTAGTATTATATTTTATTGGGTAAAGATAAAGTAAATGATGAACTCTATGGATATAAAATAACACTTACTCACATTTTAACAACCTTAACTCTTTTCAGAACCTTTTGCTTTGTCTTATCAAACAACTGTAATACATACATACCGGCAGGCAATGATGACATATCTATGGACTCGTAAGTTATACCCGACATGACCCGGTCGCCAACCATATTGATTATCATATATGGCGTATTCTCTGATAATCCCGATATGTTCAATACATCCATAACCGGTTGCGGGCTGAAACGTATATGTTCTTCAATAATATGGCTTTCTGTACCAGAAATACACCCTTCCCGTATCTCCACTTTATTGCGACATCCTTTTGCATTCCAATTTACTTCCAAACTAAAATCAGGATTGTCTAAATTCCTGCATATAATATCCACAGAACACCAGCTTAAATTTGAATTTCCTGCTATGTTAAGCCATTTTAAATTCGTTAGGGAATTAAGTGGTGTAATGTCATGAAGACGTGGGCTGACCTCAATCAATAATTTTTCCGGATTAAGGGTGTGTATAGAATCTATATTACCAACACCACTAAGTTGAGCATGTTGAATATATTGTAAATTGTGACCCGATAAATCATCTAAATAACTATCATACAAATCAAAATTTCGACAATACTTTGCACCCAATCCTTTTAAATTTTTTAATTTACTGCCTGTAATAACCAACCACATGACTGTATCAACTTCGATTCCTTCTAAACTTTTCAAAGAATTATTACCTGTCATTGTCAATGTTCCTAAATATTTTAATTTTTTTAAAGCCGAAAAATCCTTCAAATCATCATTTCCTCTAATCATAATATATTCAGCCCTTTGTAGATTATCTAATCCGGTAAGGTTATTGATTGCAGTTCTATTTATTATAAGAGATTTAATGTATTTTAAATTACCAAGTGCAGATAAATCTTTAATATTTGAAGTGAATAAACTAATGCTTTCTAATTCTGTACAATCGGGATATAATATTGAGAAACTATCCAACTGTGATTGACGAAGTATAGTATCATTTTCCATGACACATTTTATCTGCCCGGACAATGATGAATAAGAGAGTATGAGAATAAATATGATTGAAATATTATAAAACTTCATAGTAGTCACTATTTTGGGTTAAAGATAAAGTTTAATATGAGAATTTGTAGAAAAATTGAGTGGGTTTCAAAAGAAATCCACTCAACTGGATAATATTATCTCACGACCATAAGTCTGCCGGAATAAATAGCTAATCCATCAGATGCATTGGCTCTGAATATGTAAGCGCCTGCCTGTAAATGCACGTTGTTGATTTCCAATTTGTTTGCATATCCTGAATTCTGTACATCAATATTTGAAACAACCATTCCGGTGCTATTGTAAATCGTTACAGAAGATATGTCTTTCGCTTGCATTCCTTTATCCAATGATATAACAATATTGCCTGCATTTTCGTGGACTATAACCGATTTGTTGGAATAAGACAGCAAACTTTCTATCCGGTTCGCTATTTTACCTACCTTACCATTCTCCTCCAAAAAGTAGCTATCCTCTGATAGTACATTAGGGAATGTACTACTCTGCTTAATGCTAAACAAATCTTTAACCTGGATTGCGTCATTTATGTCCTCTGAAAAGTAGGTAATGTATAATACACCATCCGATAATTCGTACTCTGCATTATTGACATGAAATACCAGGTCTTCGAAATTAACTGAACCCACTTCTACACTCAAACTAAGCATGTTGACACGCTTTGTTTCATTAAAGCCTACTGTAATAGTCCGGTCATAATTTGAACGCTGAATTAATTGTTCAACAATAGAGGAAATTACGCTCCTTATCTCAGTTTCGTCCTGTTGAAAAGGCTTTGTACAGTCCGGATCTTCGAAAGAGTTATTGACATCTCCTAAATGAAACAGATTAAAGTCAATTGGATTGGACGCATCAGACCAATTTACCAATTCGCATCCATTTAAACAAAAACCATCATAGTAGTCTGGTTCTGTATAGTTTTCCAAACAGTTTTTACTGATAATGCGACAAAAATTAAAATCAGTAGTAATCCCTAAAATAATCTTTCTAAGAAAAGTTAAATCCTGTGCTGTTACTTTTCCATCGCCATTCGCATCTGCCCAATAACCGTAATAGGGTGGATATGGCTTGGTAATATCCGATTCATCATAAGGAAAACCTAAAATGTATCTTTGTATTTGTACTAAATCTAATGTAGCTAATCCGTTAGCTACAACATCTAAACAAGTAACTTCCGGACAAATCTGTACAGGAAAATGTTTGATATGTATTGTACAACAATACGTGCCATTTGGTCCAGTCGTAGTATTACAGAGCACTTGTCCGTTTACACTTCTGATTGTAACAGGAACGCCTTCGAAACCGGTACACATTCCTGTTGGGTCTAAAATGCTGCCACAAACTGTTTTGGACGGTTCAAGAATTTGACCATATAAAGTAAATGAGGCCATTACAATAAATAAAATTAAAAATCCACAGGATATTTACACTATATCCATAATGCATTGAAAGTACGGTCACTATGCCCCAACTATAAAATTCTGAGCGTCTGTCTTTGATTTCCTCCGCCTCTTGTAGAATTTATTTTTTAGCCGTAATTAAGCATAATGTGAAACTACACCCTCAACAAAAATATCCCGCCGGCCTTTGGACTGTTGTATTACTGGCCTTGCACTACTACAAGCGTAGCCGGAAACGCTCTATCATGTCTGTGATATCATCAGTCTTAGATACAATAAAAAAGCGTGGACTTTTACCCTTTACCTGTACCAGAGGTTCGACCAAGAACCGACCATACAAAGCAAAAAGGAAAGCCCACGCTTTTCATGCAGACGTTTCCACTTTTGCTTCCCTGTATGGTCTAAAAAAATGGGTCGTTTTCTGATACAGGAAATCTTAAAGCAAAACGCTATATATTTTTAAATTTATTTTATCATTCTATAATCCATTTTATTATTTCACAGATAAAGATAGAAGATATTTCAATATCGTGTACTTTTTTGGCAGATATTTTTTAAATAAAATGTTATTTTATTATAAAAGGCTATGTGGTAAGGCGTTTTATGGGTGTAAAGACGGTTTGTATCGAAAATCCAATTGCACGATTTTTTTATACACCTGTTTTTGAATGTTGTGCCATTGTATTGTATTTGAGCTTATTTATTGACGATGAATGCCGGTATTTTAATATTCAAAGTGCTATTCAGATACATATTTACACTGATTTGCAATAAATTGATATTTAAAAAATTTGTATATTATTTTTTAAAATGTATTTTTGCACTTTGTTTTTCCATAATATTTATCGAAACTTTATAAATCAGGGCTTATCAAAACGAAATACTACGGACATGGGAAACTGCTGCTCACAGGTGAGTATGCAGTGTTGGACGGCGCAAAAGCACTAAGCCTGCCTACAAAATTAGGTCAAAGCCTTATGGTCAAAAGGACGACAAGTACGGACATTATTTGGGAAAGTTATGACATGAATGGCAAAAAATGGTTCAACGCTGATATTTCCCTCTTTGATTTTTCAGCCGTTAAAACCAATAATCCGGAAAGTGCACAGTTTTTAGAAAAATTATTGAAAAATGCCGTTAGACTTAACTCCGAATTCCTTTCTCAATGGAATGGATTCAAAATTGAAACAAAACTTGAGTTTCCTATCGAATGGGGTCTTGGTTCTAGTAGCACACTTATATATTTAGTGGCAGAATGGGCAGAAGTTAATCCGCTTTTGCTATATTTCAAAACTGAAAATGGTTCAGGTTATGACGTTGCCAGTGCCTTTGCAGATGGACCGATCGTCTATATCAACTCCGAAGACGAAGTTTCCTACACTGAAGTCGATTTTGATCCTAAATTTAAGGATAACCTCTATTTTGTCTATACCGGTGTCAAGAAAAGTACTAAAGAAGGTATCCGCGATTATCTTAAAGCTGTCAAAAAGAAGCCCGAATTAGTCAAGGAAATCACGCAAATTACCGAAGATATCCTAAAAGTAGATAAATTACCAGCATTTGAATCCCTGATTGACAAACACGAGGCTTTGATAGCAAAACATACCGGTTTCGAACGCGTGCAAGAAAAACACTTCAGCGATTATGATGGTGTCATCAAATCTCTTGGTGCATGGGATGGGGATTTCATCTTGGCTACATCCACAAAAGGGCTTGAAAATGTCAAATCTTATTTCGAAAACAAAGGACTAAAAACGGTAATTCCTTTTAAAGATATTATTCTTTAAGTTTATTTTCATGGATTAAATCCGAGCAAAACCGTTTTCAGTGCTAACCGTTATGGATTGGGTAAAACTAAAGTATCCATTTTATACCTGATATCGCACAAGACCAAGCCGATGGCCGGAACACTCCAATCTTGAGTAAGTCTGTTTTGATGGTCCATAGCATGCTTGACCGCTTCAAGCGTCAATTTGCCACGAGATACTTGTAAGCACATGCCTACAATCAGGCGAATCATCCCACGTAAAAATCGATCTGACGTCACCGTATATATATAGGTATCTCCTTCTTGAATCCATTGACTCTCCGTAAGCTTACAGTACATCGTATTGACATCCGAATGCAACTTACAAAACGTTGTAAAATCTACATATTCTAACAATAATTGTGCTGCTTCATTGAGTCTTTCGAGGTTGGGCTTATCGTAATAATAGTAATAAGAAAATGGCTCAAAAGGCGACTTTGCCGTATGTAAATGATATTCATAGGAACGAGATATAGCATCAAATCGGGCGTGAGCCATATCAGATACTGCTATAATCTCGTGAATGGCAATATCCTCAGGTAGTAATTTATTCGCACGATAAACTAGATTTGTCCCATCCAAAGGCTTTATTATATCTACGTGTGCAAAGTAGTTTTTGGCATGAACACCTGTATCTGTCCGCCCACAGCCTACAATATTTACCTGCTCTTGTAGCAAGGTACTCAACACGCTTTCTACGGTACCTTGAACGGTCGTTGTCCCTACATGTGGTTGCGATTGCCACCCATTGTAAGCTGTACCACAGTATGAAAGTCGTATAAAATATCTAGCCAAAGATGATATTATTTTATCTTATTTTAAAAACTCCAGCACTCGCTCTGCCGGACGAGCTATTATTGCTTTGCCATCCTTGACGACAATCGGCCTTTCTATCAATACGGGATATTCAGCCATGGCATCAATCCATTGGTCATCAGTCAAGTTTTGTCCTTTGAATTTTTCTTTATATATACTTTCGTTTTTGCGGATTACATCAATCGGTTTCATACCAAGCATCCTTACGAGTTCGACGATTTCTGAACGTGAAGGTGGATTTTTTAAATATTCGACGATTTCAGGTGCTACATGATGATCTTGGATGATATCTAGGGTACATCTGCTTTTACTACAACGGGTATTGTGATATATTTTCATGGTATTAGTGTATGATGCTAAAAATCTTATTTGCAAAAATGATAACTAATTATACCTCCAAAAAGTTGCAGCCTTTGGATCACTCGGATCATGCACCTAATGATTGAGGTAATTAAACCTATCAATTATACGAAAGTGTCAAAACTTAAAGTTACCGTCGATAAATACTAAGTTATAGGTCGAATGATCATTAAATGGCAAGAAGACCATCACACACTCCCCAATATCAAACACTACTAATTAGTTCGTATCAATCAACTTCCTTTTACTCGGAATAGACATTGGTCAAATCATAAAACAAGTGCTCTGTCTATAAAAAGACTTAAATTATAATGGATGTTATTTTTTTAAAGATCAAGGCAAAAAACGCAGGCATAGTGGTAACTATGACGAGTATTTTTAACGATGAGATTTGCAAAAAGAACAACATTTCATTGAGTTCCTTTTGTTGACAGAGCACTAATAGATCCTTATCTCCATAAAATAATATTTACAAGCCACCTCATGGATTTGATTTTGAAAGCTTATATTTGCCATGAATAATTTATTGTTAACCGAAAAGTTGCAAGCGAATCATTTAATGTCGTAGCCTATGGAAATCCAATTCAACTCAAATTGGTACAACAATGCCCTAGAGGAACAGAGAGAACGAGCTCCGCATATGATGACGAAGTTTGCCGATACTGACGCTAGAAAAGCCGGACAAATCAGAGGCTTAGTCATAGAACATCACGTGAGTGGTTGGTTCAAAGACCAATATCCACATCACTATCGGGAAGCGGACAATTACCGACAATGGACCCAGTTTTGCAGCCATGATTTCAAATTAGTAATTCATCCGAATTTATACAATATTGATGTCAGCGGCCCTAAAAAGGATGGTTCCTTTGGTTCATATAAATTAAAGCCCAATACCAATGTTCATTTTCATATTTTGTGCGCCGCTTTGGGATTTGCAGCTTGGGACAATTGTGATTTTACAAAAGGATTTAAAATTTTAGGCGTCGTCAACGCTAGTGATTATTTAGTCGTCCCTTAAAAAGTCTTATTTAATTATGATAAGCTCAAAAATGGGATGGTGACATGTGTATTCATGCCGAAAATATCTCTCATTAAAACTCGTTTTGATCGTATATGATAGGCAATGGACAATATTAGGCTTTGACAAAAGTATAAAAATGATGATTTCCATTTGTTCATCATCCTTTTGAAGTTAAATGCTGCGGCTGCCAACATAATATTGATGTTATCGCCCACTATTCCCTTGTAAAAGTTACGGTTGAGTCTGTGATCTGATTTGATATGGCCTATTATCGGTTCAATAGCTGCTCTTTTTTTATGGGCTTTACTTATTTGCTTTTTTTTGTAATAACTATCTGATTTTCTTGGTGTCGTTGGTATTAATATCTCTGTTTCTCCTATTTTCTTATTTCCGCGATAGCCTCTATCCGCTTTTGCCCTTTTGGGTTCCTTTCCTATCAGTCTTTTTACTTGTTCAAATACCTGCGGTAGTGTGTGTCCGTCATATTCATTCCTAAAGCCCATCGCTCCTACGATTACTCCCGTATCTGTTTTTACAAACGAAGCTTTATTGCCAAACTCATATTTTTTGTGTTCTTTTCCTTTTGAAATACAGCATACCTCGGGTTCGTGTATGGAGTATATCTTGTTTTTTGTACTTCGGGTCTGTGACAATATCTGTTGATACAATTCCAATTCCCTTTGGTACTTTGAATTCGGTGTCAAATTGCGTTCTAACTCTCTGACCAGTCTACCTGCTATGGTCTTTACTTTTCTGTCTGCTTTGCCTGCCTTTGACTTGTTTTTTGGATGATTCCTAAATCTTTGGTCTAGTCGAAGCTGTTTTAATACTCGCGTATATGTCTGACGCACAGGCAATTGTTCGCTATTGGCTATTTGCTTACACTTCTTGATGATCTTGTGATGAAGTTTGGAATCTGTCGGAAAGGTTATATTTTTCTCCTGAACTGTTGTGTCAACATTGACATTGTCATCATCTCCATCTTTTCCATTGATTCGTATACTTTCTTTTAAAATTAGCTCTATTCCACTTTCGCCTATACGTTTTCTAAAATGTACTAACTCTGATGCTTCACAAGGTTTACCCGGTGTAAAGGTTGTTCCTCCACATAAATATTGATAGTAGATATTTTCACTCCATTGTTCTACCACGCTTTCATCTGATACATTGCGGATGTGCTTGAGTATCAACAAGCCTACCATGAGCCTTATGGGCTTGGCAGGTCGCCCATTGTTTTGGCTATACAAGGGTAAAAAGGCTTCTTCAAATATTTTCCATTCAATTTTATTGGCTAAGACATATAAAGGATGTTTAGCGTTGAGCATACCCTCTAATGAAGAGAAAAAGCTAATCTGATTGGTGTTTTTTGCCTGTGGAATCATTTAAAATATGCAAGGTTTACGACGTAAAGATACAATATCTTGCATTATTTT
>JAIXKS010000062.1:27235-61356 GCA_026928325.1 Chitinophagales bacterium
TGTTTAATATTTTGATAATCAGCATTTTGAACCGTTTTTAATAGACGACTATTTATCGGTTATCGAAACGAGCAAGATTATTCCCTTCTATCATTGGTTAAAAAATCTAGGACTATGAAATCATTTAAAGAAATTCAAGCAGCCTTCAATTTTTTAGATGTTGAGCAAGCAGAAAAAAGAATCAACCGATATTTAAAAACATATCCAAACAAGGATATCATCCCCTATGCAGAAAAGGTCAAATTTGAAGAACAAATAAAAATAGTTCAGCATGACCTAATACAAAAAATCAATGCCTTAAATCTTACAAGCTCATTTCTTAAAGAAAAAGCATTAGAAATCGTAAATAATCCAAAATTTATAACCAAGCATATCAAGGGAAGCGAAGCACCTTTCGACAAGCTCATGGCCTACCTGAGCGGCAATCGCTTTTACAGACTAGAGAACAATGATTTTAGAGCCTGTGATATTGAAAACGAATCCATCGACATCATCGTTACTGATCCGCCTTATCCTAGACAGTATCTAGATTTATACCACGATTTAGCCGTTTTTGCCGAACGTGTGCTGAAACCCGGAGGCTCCTTGTTTGCGATGGCCGGCCAATCCTATCTACCGGAAATCCTGCAATTGATGCAAGCCCAAGGGTTAAAATACAACTGGACATTATGCTATCTTACGCCAGGTGGCCAATCGCCTCAATTATGGCAAAGAAAAGTAAATTCTTTCTGGAAACCGGTATTGTGGTACATCAAAGGCGATCCTAAAAAATGGTTGGGAGACGTCGTCAAAAGTGATGTCAACGATAATGACAAAAATTTCCACTTCTGGGGGCAATCCATTTCAGGAATGAATGATTTAATTCAGCGCGTTTCCGATCCCGGAGATGTGATTTTAGATCCATTCTTAGGCGGTGGTACAACCGGTGCGGCTTGTTTGTATAATTTAAGAAACTTTGTTGGTATCGAAATCGAGCAAGATAGTTTTGAAACCGCCAAAGAAAGGCTTAGCATCATCGACAAGGCCATCTTAAATGACTAATTATTAGCTACAAAATACCAAATAGCCTCCAAATATTAATGGCCAATCTTACGACCATGGTATGGCACTCCGCATAAGTTACCGATAAAAACACGGAGAATAGTTGACCAACAATTAGAATTAAGACAATTGAAGAAATAGCCGAATAGGCAAAAAGCAGCAATAGATATCAAGGACATTTTAAACACCCACAACCCATAAAAAAACCACACTTGAGTATGCGGTTATACCCAAAGTTTTAAAAGAAAAGGAATTATTACAAAATCAAAAGCTGAGGAGGATTACATCCAACGCATTGCCTTGACAAAATAGGTAAAGAATGAAGGAAGCATTACCCAAAACCATTCTGGCTTAAATAATAAAAACAAAACTATTCCGATTGCAGATAATATTGCATAAATCCAGTAAAGTCCGGTTGATTCTGTGGAAGTTGTCATAATATTATTTTAAATTTGTCCTGAATTTCTATTAATTAACGTGGCAAATGTAAGCAATTACTCTTGTATATTATATAAAATGTAAAATATCTTTGTTAAAAAATCATAAATCTTTCTTTTCAAAAGTATTATTGGCCGGCGAATATACGGTCATTTCGGACGGTGAAGCCCTAGCCATCCCATTTCCTCAATTTAAAGGACAGTTCGAATTTCGGCCGGCATCCAACCAAGATTCATTGATCCAACTTATAAATTATTTACAAGAAAATGGCATGGAACAATACTTCAATCTCCAAGAAATGCACGAAGATATTCAAAAAGGATTGTTCTATAATGCTGATATTCCGATCGGTTACGGTCTTGGCAGTAGTGGCGCATTAATTGCTGCGTTGTACGATAGATATGCGATCTCTAAAGCTAACGATCTCCATGACCTCAAATCTATTTTAGCCCAAACAGAATGTGCTTTTCATGGTTCTAGCTCCGGCATGGATCCCTTGGTCTCTTATCTCAATCGTCCCTTGTATTTTTCTTCCAACGAAATTCAAATTTTACCTGAAAATGCTTTAGACCTCCAGCGCTTCTTTCTCGTGGATACAGGCATTGCCAGAAGTACTGCGCACCATGTCCAATACTATTTAGAACATATATCGGCTGAGGAAGCCAATAAGAGCGACCTACATGCCTTGAAAAATGCCAACCATCTAATGATTCGGGATTTGATCAATAACCACCCTGAAAATTTAAACCAAACCATAAAGACAATCAGCACCATTCAATACCGGCTCTTTCAAGCAATGATTCCTGAGGATTTTAAATCGCTCTGGCTTGAAGGTCTTAATACAGACCGTTTTTACCTCAAACTATGCGGTGCAGGTGGTGGTGGCATGATATTGGGCTATGCTCAACATTCCAACTTTTCAAACCATCATCCGGTTTTCCAGCTATAACCTTATTTCAATAAAAGACTACGCTAACGAAAATGCGCATTCCTAATCCTCAAATCCGAACCTAATCGTCTATTCTAAGGCCGCATCATTTCCCAATCCGTATTCTTGATTTACAAAATCGAAGGATTTTTCTATCACTTTTTGCGTTACAAAGGTTGTTTTTTCACTTTTGGACTTTTTTTGCTTGTTCTCGTATTCCAACATCACCGTATTTTTATCCTTCATCAACGCACTATTTTCCCGATATGCAGAAGGTACAACTCTATCAAGATATGTCTGCATGGTCGCTTGTGGATATACAGGAAAATCCTTGGCCATATATACCTTTATCTCTTCCTTCTCCGATGAACCTACGTACTCGTCTGCCTGATATCCTGCAATCTTTTTTGTTTTTCCTGTTTTTTTTATAGTCATGGTCTCATCATCCTCCTTGGAAGCATCAGCTGCGCTATTGACGATTGCCTTGGATAGTTTCATAACAGAAGGAACCACTTGACCGGATTTTTCGCCTTTTTTACTGACCGTGTACATAATCATTGCATCTCGATCTATATCCATAACGACAGTTTGCTTGTCTTTTTCGTCATTGACTTGCTCGATCCCTATGATTGATGCCGTTTTTGAATAGTGAAATTTGACCTTGTTTTTCTTACCGTCATAATCCGTAATTTCCACTTCCTGTGTTAAATCAAAAGTGTATTTTTCAGGCAAATCGACCTTTTTATTCAGATTTTCTAAGAATTCAGCATAATCGACCTTCCTACCCGAATCGCCTGAAGCTTCATACTCTTGAAGCAAGAGTGAATCCATAGACGCTTCCAACGAACGGAAAGCGCGGTTAGCAATTTCGTCAGACACGACTTGAACTATTTTATTTTCAATCTTACGCTCAAGTTTCCTTTGCGCTTCATTCATAATTCCTCCAAATATTTGCGCATCTGCTACGACTACAGCAAATATGCAAAACAAACTAATAATAATACTTCGTACCATAATAAATCATTTAATCAATAAATATAACTCTGTTGCTAAGTGAATCCTTCTTAGTTAAGCAATTGCATCATTTAAAAATTCTTGTTCGAATGGATAGTTTTCCTTGAACAAATAGATTGAGGTTTTGACATGCAGCAGTTTAACTTCCTTACAAATCCACTATTAAGAAATAGAGCTAAGGATTATTAAAAAAGCAAAAATAATTATTTTTTGTGAAAATTATATAGCATAAGTGAAATTTATTAATTATTTTGGATAATTTTATCTAAATCTACTTATAAATTACCAATTTTTCTAGAAAATCATCCCCCATTAAGTCAAAACAATATATTCAATTGAAACGTTAGCTATAGGAATTGAATAAAAATAATTAAAAATTTATAACATGAAACATTTAACCTTTTCAGTTTTATTGCTAGCTGTTTTTACCATTGTTAGCTGTAGTAAAGACGATAAAGACACGACTAATCCAGTCATTACCATTACTTCTCCTGTCGATGGAAGTACATTGGAAAAAGGAAAATCTTATCCGATCATCGGTACAGTAACTGATGACACTGAGTTGGCAGAGATTGACGCTGGTGGATTGAAAATCACATCATTTGACGACAAAAAGTCTTATACATTTGCTAATATTAACCTTCCTATTCCTGCAGATACTAAAGAAACAGGTGGTATCTTAAAGATAACTGCCAAGGATAAAGCGGGTAATGTAGCCACTAAGACTATATCTTTTACCATAGAATAACCTCAAGTTGAAATACTTTGATACTCATCAGGTTCTTGAAACTGTTGAGGAAATATATAGTTTGCTAGATCGGGCTGGTCAAGCGATAAGAGATTTGTATCATCAAACGGATATAGATACAATGATTAAATCGGACAAAAGCCCGGTCACAGCAGCTGACTTGCTTTCCAATAAAATCATAATCCATGGTTTGAATACAAGCTTTCCTGATATCCCGATTATTTCAGAAGAGATAGAAACTCCTGCTTATGAACAAAGAAAGACTTGGGAATACATTTGGATACTGGATCCTTTGGACGGTACAAAGGGATTTATTAATAAGACAGGAGAGTTCACCATTAATTTAGCACTCATACAAGCTGGAAAGCTGTTAGCGGGATTTATCTATGTTCCAGTGCAGCAACAGATGTACTTTGCTGTTAGAGGATTTGGCGCTTACGAATATCAGCCCGAAAAAGAACACCGTAGGTTACAAGCCCGTACTTTTAACAAAAATGATGATGGAATTAGGGTATTGGCCAGTCGGCATCACAACAACGCCTTGACACAAGCCCATATCAACACCCTCAACCATCCTGAAGTTATGGAACGAGGCGCTGCCTTAAAGTTTGTCTCTATAGCCGATGGTCAAGCGGATTACTATCCTAAAATGGCTCATATCATGGAGTGGGACACAGCACCCGGCCAGATTATACTCGAAGAAGCAGGCGGCTCTGTTGTACAATTTGACAATGGTCAGCCGCTTATGTACAACAAGCCCGACTTATATAATCCATATTTTATCGCTTCTGGCAAATCCGAACCTCAATGAAAAAGCGATTTAAATACCATACTACCGGCTTTTTAACAAAATACATTCAACTATGCAAAATTTAAGTATCGCCATCATTACCTACAATGAAGAACGCAATCTTGAACGTTGCTTAGAGAGCATTCAGGATATCGCATCCGAAATTGTAGTAGTTGATTCTGGTTCTACAGATAAAACCATCGAAATAGCCCAACGATACCATGCGACGGTGTATCACCAGTCATTTTTAGGGCATATTGAACAAAAAAATCTTGCGATGGCAAAAACGACGCACCCGTGGGTCTTGTCTTTAGATGCAGATGAAGCATTGGACGATCAACTAAAGGCCAATATTATAAAAGTACTTGAGGCACCTGATTTTCAAGGCTATTCTATGAATCGACTCAACAATTATTGTGGTCAATGGATCCGTCATGGAGCTTGGTATCCTGACAAAAAATTGAGATTGTGGAATAAGTCATTGGGGGCGTGGTCTGGTATTAACCCACACGATAAGGTAGAAATGCAACCTGGCACCAACATTCAACACCTTAAAGGAAATATTTTGCATTATTCTTATATGTCCATTGAAGAACATCAAATACGTTCGAAAAAATATGCAGACATAGCGGCTAAAGCATACCAACAACGTGGGAAACGGGCGTATTTCTTACAGCTATTATATAAACCACCATTTAAGTTTTTGAGAGATTATATATTCAAATTAGGTATCCTTGACGGTTACTACGGATTAGTAATTGCGCTCATTAATTCAAAAGAAGTTTATCTAAAGTATTTGAATCTTTTGCGAATTCAAAGGGATACACCTAAAAAAGCATAGTTAAACACCATCCAACTAAGCAGTCAAAATCTGTTATAAAAATACAATAGAAAAAGCAGTCGCACATCTTAACAATTTGCAACTACTTTTTCTATTTATTTTTTTGGCTTTAAGTTTTAAGCTTTGCCTACGAATCTGTTGACCGCATAACTTGCTTTCTCCATCACATCATAATTAATCCTATAGATGTGAAATTTTCCTGAAACTTCGACACTAACAGCACCGGATAATCTGAGTATTTTTAAGTGTTGTGAAGTTATACTCTGTTCGATATCCAAGTTGCTATAAATTTTGTTTACATTGATGGAATCATTCTCATCAATGAACTCTAAAATTTTCAATCTCAGTGGATGCGCTAACGCTCTCATTAATTCCGACGCATAATTTAATTTGTCGGCATCAAAAGTGACTTTTGTACCTCTCATTTTGTGTTCCTTATTTTCTGATTAAGACCTGAGCACAAATATGAGTAGTTATTTTAATATGACAAAACAAATATTAAAAAAAAATTAATTTGTAATAATAAAATAACCTTTTTGGTAGGTAGATACTCAAATTGATGATAAAAAGTAGATTTATTTAATCATAAACTATTGTCTTTCATTAAATAAACTCCCATCAGTGCAAGTAAGTTATTTACTGGTTAAATCTTCTACAAGCGTCGAAATCTGGCCTAATCTATCTTTATCCAATGAATAATAGATAAACTTACCTTGTCTTTCTGTTGCTACAACTCCCGCCCTTCTAAGGATGGCTAAATGCTGTGACGCTACTGACTGTTCTAATCTCAACTTAATGTAAATGTCTGTAACAGTCATCGTCTCACCATCTTCCAGCAGATCTATAATCCTCTGGCGAAGCTTATGGTTGACAGCTCTTAAAACCAATACCGCCTTTCTTAAATCGGCATAGTCCAGCTGTACTTCCTTACCTCCTTTCTTTAACGTAACGGTTTCGTTCTTTTTATTTCTCATACGAATAAATTTGTTAGTTCATGGAATTCGGATAGGATAATTCAATAACCTTGCCAAACCCTAACAAGAACCTAAATAAAATTTAACAAATTATTATATGTTGATTTTAACTATATATAAAGAACTAAATTTCTTATAATAAAGTTCAATATTTTAAAACAAATTTTTAGTGGATTTTGTGATATTTGGTGCTTTAATATAATCTGGTGTAAAATAAGCAACACTAGCAAACTGGTTTTCTTCAAATGCTTGGCTCGTAACTACCTCCATATAACGTGCAGACGTACACTCATGTTGTATATGTGTGTTGGAATCTCCATATTGTTGATAATACTTGACCGCTCCATTGCCACATATATATATATGTCTTCCATCATAGAAGGTTTCAAATGGATTTTCGTCCAAGATAACCGGTGCCTTCGGGAGGAGCACCTCATAGCTTTTTCCATATACGCCAGCATAGACTTCATTGCGTCTGGCATCAATCATCGCAATAGCAATATTATTATCGCCCAATAAGGCTTCAGGCACACCATAAGCTAGTATCGTCAAACTATCCACAGTTATCAACGGCTTATCTAACGCATAACACATGGCTTTAGCGGTTGCAGCTCCTATCCTAAGCGAAGTGTAAGAACCCGGACCATCACACACTGCTATTGCATCTAATTGGTGCTTCTGTATGCCAGCCTCTCGAAGACAAGCCTCAATCAGTAAGGTTAACTTTTCTGTATGACTATTGGAGACTTTTGATTCCTGTAGCATGATCGTGTTACCATCTACAGCCACCGCTACCGAACAAACGTCCGTAGATGTTTCTATATTGAGTATAATAGGCATATTATCTTACTTTCGTGAAAGTATTTGCTTGTATCGTTTTGTATCTTTAAGTATTGTTACCGCTTCTTTTACGTCCTTATCATCTCGTAAGTTATACTGAATCTTTCCTTTCTGTAAATAAAACCGCGTAACTATCTCCTTTTCTAGTTCATAGACGATCTGATCTTTAGCCCGAACCAACTCATTGCTCTTACCTTGAGCAATCATTTGTTCCAATTTCTTAATCTCCTCAACATACCGTCCATCTTTACTCTTTTCGAAAGCCATTTTGGCTGCTTGTAAGGCTTTTTCACCATCTGAATTATAAGAAAATTTATTTTTGTTTATAAATTTCACAAAATCATCAAATTGGGTGAACTTATATTGATCTATAGAAGAAATGGTATCCACACTATTGACATATTGATTTACATAATCAAAAATGAGATACTGATCAAGCAAAGCTTGAGTTACAGGTAAAAGTTCTTTTACTTCTGTTGTAATGTCCGGCGAAACACCGCCACCATCCAAAACTACTCTTTTATTTTTAGTCTTAAATTTTGTTCGTTGACTATCCGGGATGTCTTTAGGTTCTCCATTTTCATACTCTACACCTTGAATACAACGACCACTCGGAATATAATACTTAGAAGTCGTCAATTTAAGCCGAGCATTATACGGAAGATCTTTGGTGTTTTGCACCAATCCCTTTCCAAAGGATCGCTGACCTATCAACACACCTCTATCCAAATCTTGCATCACTCCGGAGACGATTTCAGATGCGGAAGCCGATCGACCGTCTATTAAAACAGCCAATGGAATATCCAGATCCACCGGATTGCCTGTCGTTCTAAAAGTCTGATCTCGCTCCCTGATTTTAGACTTTGTCGTCACGACCGTTTCGTCTTTCGGTATAAAAATATTACAAATATTCACCGCTTCGTGGAGAAGCCCTCCGCCATTATGCCGCAAGTCTAAGATGACGCCCGACATATTTGGATTGTCATCTTTCAGATCTTTCAATGCTTTTTGAATATTAGATCCGGCCATTTGTGTAAATACCGTCAACGAAATATAACCTACATCACCAGCTACAAAACCCGAATATGGAACATTCGGAATATTGACCTCGCCACGAGTCACTTTATGTTCTTCAATTTTGCCGTCTTTAATGGCTTTTATCCCGAGTACAACATCTGTTCCTGGCAAGCCTCTGAGCATAACATTGACTTCTTCCATCGATTTTCCTGCGATCTGTGTTCCATCGATCGACACGATGATATCACCTGCCTTAATACCGGATTTGACCGCCGGACCTTTTTCGAACGGCTCGATCACCGTCAATTGGCCATGAATCATATCCATCTTGGCACCGATCCCTTGATATCGCTCATCGTCGTTTAACCAATAACTTGCCGCTTGAGATTCAGAATAGAAATTGGTGTAAGGATCCAATGACTTAGTCATCGCATCTATGGCTGTTCGCATCAAGGTACTTGGATCTAATTCGTCCGCAAAATTAGTATTTAGCTCCTTATAAACAGATACAAAAATTTCAAGATTTTTGGATATTTCAAAGAGCTTATCTTGATTGACTTGAACAGCTGCAATACCCGAAATCATAGCGATTACAAGGATGATTACTTTATATTTTTTAAGCATAGACAATATGAGTTGGGTTTGGTGATATCCCTATTCCTCTATTATTATAACGTAGGAATGGTTAAAAACTATCTAATAAAATCAATTATTGCGCTAAAAAGTTCATCCGGCTTATCAGCATGAACCCAATGACCCGCACCAGCTATTGTGATTAGCTGGCTATTTGGCAATGCTTCTTGAATCTTTGACCAATCTTCATCTTGAATATAATCAGATCGTTCACCACGAATAAACAATGTTTCCGCCATGGATGGTTCTCTAAATACGATTTCGTCTAAAATGTGATGGTAGTTCTTATATAATAATGGTAAATTAACCTTCCATTCGTATGGGCCTTCTTTGGTCTTGGTCAGGTTTTTCATCAAAAACTGAACAACTCCGCGATCTCGTATCTTTTCTATGAGTATCAACTCGGCTTCACTTCTTGTGGCGATTTCATGTACAGGTACAGACATGAGTGCATCAAAAATATCACGATGTCCTTCTACATATCTTTTGATACCAATATCTATAATGATAAAATTAAAGTCCGTAGGTAAATAATCGGATAAATACTCCAAACAGGTTTTTCCGCCCATACTATGCCCGATGATGGTACCGCCATAAATCCAATTTTCTTCCAAAAAATGATGGAGATCCGTTGCCAAAGCTGCATAATTAAATGTGTCTGTATGTGCAGAACGTCCATGATCCCGCTGATCTACCAAAATAGCCATATAGCCTGCTTCTTCCAGCTTTTTTCCGAAATTATGCCAGTTGTCTAACGTTCCAAACAAGCCATGCAAGATGATAACGGGTTGTCCTTGTCCATAAATTTTATAATTGAGTTCCGGATTCATGTGATTTTCAATAAATATTTAATTGCGCTAAATTACAAAACAAATAGCAGGTTTCAAAATTTAGCCAAAATAAGAAAATCATTAAATACAATTGAATATGGATTATTGAAAATATGCAACAAAACATCACTGTGACAATCACATACCTTAAAAAGAAGTAATCTATATTAACCGATAAATTAAGATTATTACGTATTAATTAAACAAATATTCATAATTTTCATTGTTTATATCATAGGAGTACCTTATCTTTAACTTCTAAATTACTGATATTCATAATAATAAAATAATTTCATGAACAGAATTATTACTATTACGGCATTTTTTATCGCTATTTTTGGCATGACGCTTTCCTCCTTTGCCGACCCAATCCTTATCTGTCAAGATATGACATTTAAAGCATTTCCTTTAATTCCTTTAGGACCATGTGAAAGCAATGTGCAATTGGAAATGAAGGCCTCTATTGAGTCGCCTTGTCAAGAAAACGACGAACTTAGCTGGCAGGTATCTATGGACTTGTGGGCTGACGGCACTGTCGATAGATTAGGTTCGAGTCAATTGAATGTCGAATGGCTCAACCAATGGATTAAAATCGATAGATATGAAAATGGGCAAGAAACTCAGGCATGGCTACAACTCCAAGCTCAATATCCCGATTTGATCCTTCACGACGAACTATATGTCACTTATATAGTGCCAACATCTTCTGCTGATGTTACAGTCATGCTACCGGGATTTATACTATCCACCCATTCGAATAACCATATAGCCACATGGAAGATTACAGACAATTGTGGAAATAACGACCAATGCAATCAATCTTTTGTGGTAAAAGACACGAAAGCACCGACACCAATTTGTATTTCTATAAGGAATTTTATTTTTACTTTGGAAGAAGCATGGGCAAAACATTTTGACAAGTTGTCCTTTGATGATTGTACACCAAACGAAAACCTATTATTTACTTTCGATGAAGTACTTCCTATGGAATCCATGCTTCTTGAATCACACTATTACAAAAAAGAAGAAGGAAAAGTCGTTCTTGCATCTGAAGAAGAATATACAGCAGGTAAGGCCTATAAATGGGATCCCGATTTAAAAAGTGCTGCCGTATCAATATTCTTCTTTAAACCTGGTAGAAATGAGGTTATAGTAAGCGTTTGGGACGAAGCACTCAATACTGATTATTGTATATTCGAAATGCATGTGGAAGGCCACCCTTATATGTATATGACGCACAAATTATCCGGACAAATAAAAACGATCGACGGAAGATTTTTGAATGACGCCAGTGTCATCAATGAATCTATACTTCCTGAATTTCCATTACAGATCTATACGAAAGATGAAGGTCAATTTATTTTTGAGTACTTACCAAGTCAAACAAACTATACCATTCATGCTGAAAAGGAAGACTATCCTATCAATGGTGTTTCGACCTTAGATTTAGTCTTTATACAACGTCATATCTTGGGTATAGAGCCATTTGACAATCCATTTAAGATTATGGCCTCTGATGGCAATGATGACGGAAGAGTTACCGCTTCGGATATCAACGAAATTCGAAAATTAATACTAGGCGTAAAACCGAGAATGATCAATAGTAGTTGGAGATTCCCTGTGATTCACCAAGATTTTTCGATGAAACACATTTTTCCATATATAGAAAAATATGAATTTCTTGATCTTAATGTTGATACTACTGGCGTTGATTTTATAGCTATTAAAATAGGAGATGTTAATGGTACTGCAGTGATTGATTTACAAGACAAAGATACGGAGATTAGGACATCCCGTGTCTGGAATTGGGCTGTCGCCAACCAAACCTTCAAAGCTGGAGATATCATTTCAATTCCCGTATATTCTAATGAAGAAACAGACATTTACGGATGTCAGTTGACTTTTAATGCCCAAAACTTAACGTTGATAGATATTGAGGGTGGCATACTTCAACCTGATGAAAGTGAAATAGGTCGTTTTGAAAATGGAAAAACATCTATGAGCTTGGCACTAGCCCATCCGATGCACGTGAATACTGAAACACCATTATTTACGCTACAATTTTTAGCGGAAGATGCCGGATCAATAAGTAACAATTTACAACTTACTTCGGATATGACCACCGTCGAATACTATACAAAAGGATTTCAAGTAGGTAAAATAAACTTGCGTGTAAATCAAAACTCGACACAATCTCAAGTTGCAGTCTATCAGAACGAGCCCAATCCTTTCAATACGCAAACTCAAATTTCGTATTATTTGCCGGAAAATGGGCCAGTTTCTATTACCATCCATGACATGATGGGTCGCAAAATCCGAGAGTTCCAAATAGATGGTATCCAAGGTCACCATGCTTTTGAGATATCTCAAGACCAAATTGGCACATCCGGAACACTTTACTATACCTTTAAATTCAATGAATTCATTGAGACAAAAAAGATGATACTACTAGATAAATAGATCACTTTCATAAAGATAATCCAAGGAAAAACCCGGACGAACCCAAGATCACTTCGCTCCGGGTTTTTTAATACGAACCCGAGTATAATGGGCATCATCATTTCAGATTACACATTAGGATTCGTTATGCGCGACAAAAGAGTAATATATCCAGTAAAACGTTTGATTTACAGCTTTTTCGGTGTGCAATAGATTTTCAAATGCGTAATTTTGGGATTAATATAACGGTCATTCTGACCCATTCATTTTTTATCCATCGTTAAAGTCCCTTTTAGATTCACTACTCCTAGTGCTCTGTCAACAAAAATATCTTAATGAAATGTCGTTCCTTTTCCAAATCTTATCGTTAAAAATACTCGCCATAGTTACCACTATGTCTGCGTTTTTTGCCTTGATCTTTAAAAAAATAACTTCCATTATAGTTTAAGTCTTTTTATAGACAGAGCACTAGTAAATACCATTGCGCACATGATGAAAATAAATAATTATTTCACCTAAAAGATATTTAATTATCGAATAATGTACTACATTTACATATTTGTAATATTTTTGTAAAAAATTTTTAGACTTTTAATCTTAATAGCGTAAAAATCAAGATATATATAAGATTGAGGTATAATTTTTTATATAGAATCAGTATTATAATTTTCGAACAAGATGATCTTGGTCATCAATTCGAAGTATAAACAATTTCTAAATTGCACGCAATTTTGTAAAAATGAAAGTTATATTTTATCTTATTATCATCAGTTTGGTACTTGCGGCTGGTTTTTTGGCTTCCTTTTTTTGGGCGGTCAAAGACGGGCAATACGACGACGAATATACGCCGGGTATGCGTATCTTACTAGAAGATGATATGATCGAAAAGAAGAATAAAAACAAATAAAAACAAAACATTTAAAAATCGGGTTTATGGCAAATTTAGAGACATTTAATTATGACAATAAGGTTGTACGTAACTTTGCTTATGCGACAATCATATTTGGTGTTATCGGTATGCTAGTAGGGATAACAGCTGCATTACAGTTGGTATCTCCTATGTTCAATTTTGGGCTCGCTGAAACAACTTTTGGACGTATCAGACCATTGCATACCAATGCAGTCATCTTTGCATTCGTAGGTAACGGTATATTTACGGGTGTGTATTATTCTTTACAAAGGTTGCTCAAAACGAGAATGTACAGTGATTTTCTTTCAAATTTCCATTTTTGGGGATGGCAATTAATTATTCTTTCTGCCGCTATTACCCTACCTATGGGATTAACCTCTAGTCACGAGTACGCAGAATTAATATGGCCTATTGATATTGCCATAGCCATTGTATGGATCGTGTTTGGTATCAATATGTTTGGTACTTTGTTAAAAAGAAGAGAGCGACATATTTATGTAGCCATTTGGTTTTACATCGCTACATGGGTTACGGTAACTGTGCTTCATATTTTTAACAACATTCAGATTCCGGTTAGTATGTCCTATGCTGTCAATGCATTTGCTGGAGTTCAAGACGCTTTAGTACAGTGGTGGTATGGTCACAATGCGGTTGCATTCTTCCTGACTACACCCTACCTAGGATTGATGTACTACTTCCTTCCTAAGGCAGCGAACAGACCGGTATATTCTTATAAATTATCTATTATCCACTTCTGGGCATTGATATTTTTATATATATGGGCAGGACCTCACCACTTATTATATACATCATTACCGGATTGGGCACAATCTTTAGGTACAGTATTCTCCATTATGTTGATCGCTCCATCTTGGGGAGGTATGTTAAATGGACTTTTAACATTAAGAGGTGCTTGGGACAAAGTAAGAACGGATCCTATTTTGAAGTTTTTCGTTGTTGCCGTGACTGCTTATGGTATGGCCACACTAGAAGGACCGCTATTATCTGTCAAATCCCTTAACGCAATAACACACTATACAGACTGGACTGTAGGTCACGTACATATCGGAGCCTTAGGCTGGAATGGAATGTTGACCTTTGGTATGTTGTATTGGTTGCTACCAAGAATTTATGGTACAAAACTTTATTCAATCAAGTTGGCGAATACGCACTTCTGGATAGGTACCTTGGGTATATTATTCTATGCTATTCCACTCTATTGGGCAGGTTGGACTCAATCATTGATGTGGAAACAATTTACACCGGATGGATTTTTGGAATACGGTAACTTCCTAGAAACGGTTACTCAGATATTACCAATGTACATGATTCGTGCTATTGGTGGTTTGATCTACTTTGTCGGAGTAGTTGTCATGATTTACAATTTATATATGACTGTAAAAAGTGGTAAATTGATTGCGGATCAAGAAGCTTCAGCACCAGCTTTAGAAGCTTATGTTCGTGAGAAAAACGAGCATTGGCACCGTTGGATAGAAAGAAAACCAATTCAAATGTTATTTTGGAGTACCATCGTTATATTAATAGGAGGTATTATCGAAATCATCCCTATGATGCTTATTGACGAAAACGTACCAAAGATAGCGTCTGTTAAACCATATACACCACTAGAACTCGAAGGACGAGATATCTATATTCGTGAAGGTTGTGTCAACTGTCACTCTCAAATGGTTCGTCCATTCAGATCTGAAACAGAACGATATGGTGAATACTCAAAATCGGGAGAATTCATTTATGACCGACCATTCTTATGGGGTAGTAAGCGAACAGGTCCGGACTTACATCGTGTAGGTGGTAAATATCCGGATAGTTGGCACTACAACCACATGATGGATCCAACGTCGATGGCACCGGGTTCTATCATGCCTCCGTATCCATGGTTATTGAAAAACGATCTTAATACCAGCTATACACCGGCAAAGATTCGTGTACTTCAATCACTAGGTACACCATATCCAGAAGGGTACTCAGAAAGAGCGGTAGAAGATTTGCAAAATCAAGCAAAAAAGATAACTGCCAGCTTGGCTAAAGATAAGATTAATCAAGAAAATCTTGAAAACAAAGAAATCATTGCGGTGATTGCTTATCTACAGCGATTAGGTACGGATATTAAAGTGAAGTAGCCAATTTATTAAAAAAAATATAGAATATGGCAAAATATATTTTAGAAGGAGCCGGAAGTATCAATTGGATGGCTATATTTGCACTTGTTACGTTTTTTTTTGTATTTACGATGAGCGTTGTACTTGTTTTTCGAAAAAACAAAAAAGACTTGGATAGATTAAAAAATCTACCCTTGGAGGATGATGAGTAGTATAAAATGTGTATTTTTGTCAATTAATTAATTATTCAAACAATGATGAAGAAATTTTCTTTAACATTCATGTATATAGCTGCCCTTGGAGTGGTCAATGTGTATGGCCAAGGTGGTAACGCTGATAATATGGGAAAAGTAGTTTTAAACTATATTTATAATAATTTTCTTTTATTTTTGGCAATCGCCGTATTGTTGGGAGTTTTAGGTGTAGCCTTAAACCTCATTTGGGCATTTATAGATACTGAAAAGGTAAAACTTGCGAACCAAGGTGGTTCAATTAGTGTTGGTCAATCAACATCAAGTAGCGAAAAATCGTTTTTACGCAAATGGTATGAGCGTGCATGGAATATTGCACCTGCAGCAAAAGAAGCCGACATTGACTTAGGTCATGAATACGACGGGATTAGAGAATTGGACAATTCCCTTCCGCCATGGTGGTTGTGGATGTTTTATGGTACAATCATCTTTGCAGGCGCATATTTTTGGTATTACAACGTTTCTCACAAGGGACCAAACCAATTGCAAGAATATGAAATCGCCATGGAAGTTGCCGAATTACAAAAAGCTCAGCAATTATCCGCTCAAGGAAATATGATTGACGAAACGAACGTAACCGTTATCACAGATGAAGCCGCCATTGAAGAAGGTAAGGAAATCTATCAGACGAACTGTGCAGTTTGTCATGGTAAAGAAGGTGAAGGACTTGTTGGACCTAACTTTACTGACAAATATTGGTTGCACGGAGGTAGCGTCAATGATATCTTTAGCGTTATCAAATACGGTGTTCCAGAAAAAGGAATGATTTCTTGGAAAGATCAGTTGAGACCAGCAGCGATTCAAAAAGTGTCTAGCTATATCTTGACATTCCAAGGCACCAATCCGCCAAATCAAAAAGAAGCTGAAGGAGAATTGTACGAACCTAAAGTTGAAGAGGCAGCTCCACAAGCAGAACCTACTCCGGAAGGATAGTAAATATATTGAATTTTTTTATCCGTTTATCTTTTTTTATAGATAACAGATAGCCCACAATTATAAAAAATAAGAAGGTTGAAAATAGATCGGCCTTCTTATTTTCGTAAATATAAGATAGCAAACTCCAAATTAATTTATTACTTTTTGCTTCATTCAAAATTAAATTAGATGGACGTAGATCAATTTTACCAAATGGACGACCAGTTCAGAGATGAAATTGCCACTGTAGATAAAAGTGGTAAACGCATCTGGGTATATCCAAAGAAACCTTCAGGTAAATTCACCAATTATAGAACCTGGCTTTCCTATTTTTATTTTTTAGTATTCTTTGGCCTTCCTTTTATAAAAGTAAATGGAGAGCCATTTGTTTTATTAAACATTATTGATAGGGAATTTATAATCTTCGGTATTCACTTTGGCCCACAAGATTTTTACTTGTTTGCCATTGCAATGCTGATATTACTAGTATTCATCATTCTTTTTACAGTCGTTTTCGGTCGATTATTCTGTGGCTGGATATGCCCGCAGACCGTCTTTATGGAACTTCTTTATAGAAGAATAGAATACGCGATAGAAGGTGATCATAATGCACAGAGAAAACTAGATAAAGCTCCTTGGGATACCGATAAAATCCTTAAAAAAGGAGGCAAACATTTCTTATTTCTTTTGTTAGCCGTTATCATCTCCAATACCTTCCTGGCATATATTATCGGTTTAGATGAAGTCGTAAAAATCATTAAAGACCCAATATCTGAACATGCCAGCGGATTTATCGCTATGGTGATATTTTCCTTTGTATTCTATATCGTATTTGCCAAACTCAGAGAGCAAGTTTGTACGACCATTTGTCCATACGGAAGGCTCCAAGGAGTTATGTTGGACAATAAATCTCTGGTAGTGGCTTACGACTTTGTGCGTGGTGAGCCAAGAGGCAAAATCAAAAAAACAAAGGCAGCACCAGCTACTAAGCCACAACCAGCGGCAGCTATGGCAACAAGTACCGCTACAGCTACCTATGATCCATTGGGAGACTTCCTAGGTGCAACCCAAGAAAAACTAGGAGATTGTATCGACTGCCGATTGTGCGTACAAGTTTGTCCTACCGGAATTGATATCAGAAATGGTACCCAGTTGGAATGTGTCAACTGTACAGCATGTATGGATGCGTGCGACGATGTCATGGAAAAAATCGATCGACCTAAAGGGCTTATCCGCCTAGACAGTATCGAAGGTATCACGAAAGGAGAACGCAAAATTTTCAATACCAGAACCATTGCCTACTCTGTCGTGCTATTTGTTTTGATAGCCGTAGAAGTCCTCCTATTTACGCTTAGGTCAGATGTCGAAGTTCTTTTCCTCCGAACAGGTGGTTTACTCGCTCAAGAGCAAGCAGACGGTACAGTAAGTAACTTGTATAATTTCCAATTAATAAATAAAACGTCCAACACGCTACCGTTAGAATTTAGGATGATGGAACCTGCATTAGGAAGTTTCGAAATTATAGGAGGTAAAGAGCCTATCGTCGAAAAAAATAGTAATGCGAAAGGAACCGTCTTCATTAAAATACCGGCAGAAAGCCTGCATAGTGGTAAAAACAATATTGTTATTGGCGTCTATTCAGATGATAAACTTATCACAAAAGTCAAGACCACTTTCTTTGGACCTATAAAATAAAGACCATACAACAACAGGTGCGCAAACACTAAGCCACCTGTTGTTGTTATACTTATAAATCATCCATATATGAAATTCAATTGGGGTACAGGATTAGCTATTTTTATTATTGCCTTTATAGGAACGCTTGTTTTTATTTTATATAAATCCACTCAATATTCTGAAAGCTTAGTTGTAAAGAATTATTATGAAGAAGATTTGGCTTATCAAGAAGTCATGGTAAAAAAGCAAAATACTGCTGACTTGCCTGCACAAGTAAAGCTAAACTATCTCAAAGAAAAACAACAAATAGAAATCGTTTTCCCTTCGGATCATACCAATGATATCCAAGGTAGTGTGCTTATTTTTAGTCCTATTTCAGACAAACTCGACGTTAAACACGAATTTAATATAGGGCAAGACTCGATATTTAACATTCCAGTTTCGGAATTGAACAATGGAAAATACAGGATAAAACTCGATTGGAATCGAGCCGGAAAAAAATATTATCAAGAAGAGGTTGTCGTCATTTAATCAATCGAATTGTACTGGATAGCATTTCTCTTAGGTTTCTTTGGTAGTTTGCATTGTATAGGTATGTGTGGACCGCTAGCCATGGCTGTTCATACCACAAAACAACAAACAGGATGGGTTGCTTTAGGAGGTTCCTTGATGTATAATTCTGGGAGAACATTGGGTTATATTAGCCTTGGATTGCTATTTGGAATCATCGGTAGTATTGCAGCTTTTAGTGGGATTCAGCGGTTTTTATCTATTTTGCTTGGAGTCATTATGATTCTGTTTTTTCTCCTATCTACAAATCCCGATCAATTGATTGCCAAGTCTGCCATCCTTAGGAAGGCTTATGCTAAAGTAACGACAACACTAGGTAGCTTCTTAAAGAAAAGCAAGCAAGTACCGTCCTTTTATCTAGGGCTAATCAATGGGTTTTTACCTTGTGGACTCGTTTATTTGGCCATAGCTGGAGCTATTTCTTTAGGCAATATATACGGAAGCATGGGGTTTATGTTATTCTTCGGGCTTGGTACATTTCCAGCTATGGTTGGGCTTATTATTGGCCATCAAGCTGTAAGCCAAAAATGGAGAATTTCACTAGCTAAACTTTATCCTTTCATCAGCTTAGTCATGGGAATTTACCTGATTTATAGAGGTTGGATGTCGAAACTACCCCTAGAACTCGATTTCTTTGAAGCTTTAAAAAACCCGATTATGTGCCATTGATATCATGCATGAATGGATGGAAACATAAAGTGCTCTATCAACAATAAAATCTTAATGAAATTTCGTTCTTTTTTCAAATCTCATCGTTAAAAATACGCGTCATAGTTACCACTATGCCTGCGTTTTTTGCCATGATCTTTAAATAAATCTTCCATTATTATTTAAATCTTTTTATGAACACAGCAATAGGCATTTGATCGATACAATAAATTATTTCTTTCAACTTATTCTTTTTTAAGTAACTTTGCAGTATGAATGCAAAAAACAAACAGGATATACGCAAGCTTTCTTTTGAGCAAATTAAAGCGTTTATAATAGCGAATGGGCATCCTGCATTTAGAGCCAAGCAAATATATGAATGGCTTTGGCAAAAAGGCGAAACATCCTTTGATAACATGAGTAACCTTTCTAAGGAATTGAGAGCAGAGCTAAATGAACATTTTGAAATTCACTCGATAACCTTGGATAAGGCTCAACACAGCCTCGACGGGACTCTCAAAAGTAGGTTTACCCTCTACGATGGGCATAAGATAGAATCGGTACTCATACCCGTTCCCGTAGAACAACGATTCACAGCGTGTGTATCTATACAGGTAGGTTGTAGCTTATCTTGTAAATTTTGCGCAACAGGCCAAATGCCGAGAGTTAGAAATCTAGATGCCGCTGAGGTTTATGACCAATATGTCGAAGTTAACAAACAATGTCTCGAAACATACGGCCATCCTCTGACCAATGTCGTATATATGGGTATGGGTGAACCTTTACTCAATTATAGCAATACCATGGAAAGTATAGAGCGACTCACAAGTCCGGATGGGCTCAATATATCTCCTAAAAGAATAACGGTCTCAACTGCAGGAATAGCCAAAATGATCCGCCGCATGGCCGATGAAGATACTAAAGTCAACCTCGCACTTTCCTTACATGCTGCCGATGATCAAAAGAGAAACATGATTATGCCGATCAATGAGCAGAATAATCTAGAAGTTTTGATGGACGCATTAAAATACTTTTATCAAAAGACTGGAAATAAGATCAGCTACGAGTATATCGCTTTCAAAAACTTCAACGATACCCTTGAAGATGCTAAAAACCTAGTCAAACTTTGCAAAGCTTTTCCGGTCAAAGTCAATATTATCGAGTATAATCCCATCGCAGGATTAGATTTTGCAAAATCGGATGAAAATGCCATCAATCAATTTGCTTTACATCTTCGTAAAAATGACGTCATGTGCACCATCCGTAGAAGTCGAGGCAAGGATATAGACGCAGCTTGTGGGCAATTGGCCAATAAAGAATAATACGCTACAAGTGCTCCGTCCACAAAAATATCTTCATGAAATGTCGTTCTTTTTTCAAATCTCATCGTTAAAAATACTCGCCATAGTTACCACTATGCCTGCGTTTTTTGCCTTGATCTTTAAAAAAAATAACTTCCATTATTATTTAAGTCTTTTTATAGACAGAGCACTAGTTCAATAAGGAATTAGAATAACGCATAGAGTTAAATGTCGAATTTATCATATATATAGTAAACTAAATATCAGTATCATAAACCTATTTGTGCTTATTTGGTTTCTTTAGGCTTCTATCTATATAAAAGTGTGCAATTAAGAGAAAGACAATGGTAATCGTCGTTCTAAAAATCATGGCTTTTATCGTCTTAACTTCATAAAGTCCTCCCGAGTTAATATGGAAAAGCAAGCCAATAAATGCGACAGTTAATACCAATACAGCGAGGGACAATATCTTTTTGGCATAGATTGCAGGTTTGAAAAAATAATAGGACGCAGCAAGATACATCAAGCCACAACACCAATTTGTCCAAACAATAAATGGCACATAATTGCCTTGCTTGGCTCGAATACCCAATAGATCAAAATTGACTGCCGTACTCATAAACAGCGTGAGCAATCCAAAACTCATTAAGAATATCCCTGCTATACTTAAAATTGTCTTGTTATTCATCGCTTATCCATTTATAAATGTGTAATCAAGAGCCTACTTTTAATGCTAATTTTATTATCAAAAAAACAAGCATTGTCTCCAATTCAAGCTAAGTTTACTGAAAATAGTTGTGATACATCTGATAAGATTCGGCCAGTTTTTTTACGATAAAAATCGCTGTTTCCGAACTTTCAGCATCTTCTAAATCTTCCGTAAGCAGTATATGTGGATTCAACCATTTGTGCAACTCCTCATGGCTTTTACCCTGCATGGTACAACTCCGAATAAGATTTCCATTCTCCGTAACCAAGCCTTTAGCCAATTTTTCATAATCGGTATCTTCATTCGCTATATAGTTCAAAATCAGTTGTTCTCCATTGAGAATGAATGGTTTCATTTCCTCATTGACAGCCCATTTTTGGCCATTTTCTAATTCAATGTCACCTGAAATAGCGCTATGATCCAGCTCCAAATCCGATAATTCCACATCTTGTTGGCTGTTGGCCTCTTGGTTGGGCTTATTCCCACAACTCAAAAGTGCAAAAGAAAGGATCGCAATAATAAGAAGGTAAGGTGTTCTCATGAGATTTTTTATTGATGAATGCTAAAACGTACAAAAGTAATTGCTAATACTCTTTAATCCTTTCAACAGTCTGAAAGTCAATATGTTTATGCAGCGGCACATTCATTACCCATATAGTTAAAAAATTAATGAATATCCTTTTTGTTTCTTTTATATAGCTTGAAAACTTCAAACCACAGAACAGAGATACTCGCAATCAATAAAGCAAATCCAATATGTCCTATTTCTAATGGATTTACTTGAAAAAAGTCAGCAACGGTAGGTATGTAAAGGATCACGAAAACAGCTAAAAAGGCTAGCACATTAATACTAATCAATAATGGATTTTTATTCTTCAAGCTATCCAGAATACTATAATAAAAAGATCGATTTACAAGGCTTAAAATCACATTTGCAAAGATCAAAGTAGTAAATACCATGGCTCGGGTTTCTTCCTCTGTTCCGCCGATATTTACCGTCCATTGGTAAGCAAAAAGAACACCTAAAGTTATCATCAAACCCTGAACAATACTAATCGTGAGTTCCTTTTGATTTAAGAAAGTATCCGCCATAATCCTCGGCGGCTTTTGCATTAAATTTTTCTCCATAGGCTCACTCTCATAGGCAATCGAACAAGTCGGGCCCATGACCAATTCAAGAAAAATAACATGAACCGGCGTAAAAATCAAAGGATAGGACCAGCCTAAAAATAGCGGCAATGCTACGGTCAATATAATCGGAATATGGATTGAAATAATATATTGGATGGCCTTTTTTATATTCGTATAAATGCGTCTGCCCGCTGCAATCCCGATAATCAAGTTATCCAAATTATCATTGGTTATCACTAAATCGGCAGCTGCTTTGGCTATTTCGGTACCCTTGTGACCCATGGCCACACCAATATGTGCCGCCTTCAATGCCGGAGCATCATTGACACCATCTCCAAGCATGGCTACGACTTCGCCGTTTTTCTTCAATGCACGAACTACTGCCAATTTTCTTTCTGGATACATCCTAGCAAAAATAGTGGTTTTCTTAACGAGGGTTTGCAATTCTCCTTCCTCCATATCGGCTATTTCATAGCCATTGACTATAGAGTTATCGATTAATATACCGGCTTGCTCGGCAATAGCTTTAGTGGTGCCTCCATGATCACCCGTAATAATCTTGAGATCAATACCGGCATCGGCGATTTGTCGAAACACTTCGTTGATTCCATCCTTAGGCGGATCATAAAACATCAATAAACCTAAAAACTCAAATTGAAAATCTTGTTGCCTTTTAGGAAAATCAGGACCATTCCATATAGCTTTTCCTACACCTAATATGCGATATCCTTTTATTCCAAATTCCTCAATGACCTTGCGAATCGCAGATTTTTCTGTGCTGGTCAGGATACTCACATCCATGATAGCTTCAGCTGCACCTTTAGCAGCAATAATTCGATACTTTTGCTCGTCTTCATAAATATGAGTCATCATGGGCGGTTGTCCATCCAGAGGATACTCATGGCACATCACATACGTTTTGCTCAAATCAGTGGTTTGCGTCGATGCATATACTTCATGGATGGTCTTTTCCAAAGGATCAAAAGGTACCGGCTCGCTACTCCACATCGCATATTCGATTAGTTCAGCATAGGTATGTTCTTTCAATTGACTTGCAGCAGCTATATGACCGGATTTTTTGTCATAGATATAGTGAAGTTGCATGATATTTTTAGTAATCGTACCCGTCTTATCGGCACAAATGACGGTTGTGCTCCCAAGCGTTTCAACAATATTGCTCCTTTTGATGATGAGGCCATCTTGCATGAGTTTCCACGCTCCCAAGGCCATAAAAGTCGTAAATGCCACCGGGATTTCTTCGGGTAATACCGACATAGCCATGGTCAGCCCATTCAAAAGGCTTTCAATAAGTCCGCCTGACATATAATAGCTAAATACCCAAACCATCGCAAAAACGGATATACCTAATATGGCCATCTTTTTGACAAATGAGGAAATCTGTATTTGTAATGGAGATTTTTCTTCCTCCATATGAAGAACCGCACTACCGATTTGGCCTAATCGAGTCTCCTTACCTAAAAATTCAACTTCAAAAACAGCTAAACCGGACACGACAATAGTCCCACTATAAATCCGATTATCTTCCGAATCTCGATTTTTAAAAATTGAGAAACGCTCACCCGTCAAGGAGGATTCATTCACTGAAAAATCGTTACTATGGAGGATTCGGCCATCCGCATTAATCATCTTTCCTTCTTCAACGATGCATAAGTCGCCTACTGCTATCTCAAACGAAGGAATCTCTTGTACTTGTCCCTCTCGGATGACTTTACTCAATGGCTCATTGAGTTGTTCTAAAGCTTGAAGTGCCCTTTTACTGCGATTATCTTGATAAAAAGAAATACCTGAAACCGCTAGTATTGCTGCAAACATGAAAATAGCTTCACCGTAATCTCCTATCATCAGATAAAGTATCGTCACTGCTATCAACAATAGCAACATTGGCTCTTTGAGGATATCTAATAGCATAGTAAGCCAAGAATCTGCCTTAAACGATTCTGCCTTGTTGTACCCGAATCGCTCCCGAGACGACCTTAGTTCATCGGCTGTAAGACCTCTTAAATGTTCAGGAATGTTTGCATGCATCATCCTCCGAAAAATTATCTTTTATCGAAAAACATCGTTTTGGATATAAAAATAAGTTATAATTTTTTATCAAGGATATCCTAAGGTCTAGAAATGACCTAATTGCAAGAATTTATAATCATTCCAATTTGATAGGCTTATAAAATTGGGTGTTATTTTCATCCAATGATTGCTATCCATGAAGATGAGATACAAGGGTTTTTCAACATCCATGACCATAAATGTGCATGCAAATCAAGGATTTCTATGTATATATATATGTAGATATAACCAAGGCCTAAATACAGCAAGCACGAACTATTCGACGATAGATTTTGACAAAAACACTAGTGCTCTGTCAACAAAAAAATCTTAAAGAAATGTCGTTCTTTTTATAGACAGCGCACTAGGATATACAGATGCCCATGTTTAAAACCTATTTCTTTTTGGGCTTCATGACCGGCTTAGCACCTGGACGATTGCGATTTTGATTTGGGTTCTGGTTCTGATTTTTTACATTAGACCCACTACCTTTTCTATTCTTACTTACTTTAAAGGTATTGATATTATGGTAAGGTTGAAGATTTTTAGTAGTAATCGTGATTGTGTGATCGTCCTGAACAGATAATTTATTATTAGATAGGGACGCAAGGTCAGAAATAATGATATCATCACTTACGAAGTGTTCCTTATTCCATGTTCTATAAGACATTTTCATATAAGACAAGATAGTTTCTACATAACCTTGTTTAACGGGTCCATCTTCCATCGTCAATGCCTTATTGATCATCATCCGTATATTGTGCCCATAATGACGCCAATTGAATTCATGTTGTGGATAAGGTACTTTTGCTGCCTTGTTTTCTTGAGTATCTAACGTAGTATCTACGCCTTCCGGAATGTCCACATCCAATTCATAATTGGCCATCTTCAGCACGTGTCTCCAAAGCTTCTGTCTGTATTCTAATAGATTTTTGGACTGCGGATTGAGTTGGTTGATCAAAGAAACGATTTCTTCAACTATCCGTTGTCTCTCTTCTCTGTCCTCAACAGTCTTGGCATATTTGACAAGTTTCTGAATCGAACGACCATATTCCAAAAATGACAACTTTTCTCTTGTGGAATTATATTCAAGGCTTAATTGCTTCATAAAAAAATTCTAATTATTCTACAGTTACAGATTTTGCAAGATTACGTGGTTGATCGACATTGCACCCGCGCATTACAGCGATGTGATACGCCAATAATTGAAGCGGGATAACCGACAATAAAGGTGTCAATGGCTCCTCTGTTTCCGGAATTTCGATACTATAATCTGACATTGCTTTTATTTTAGTATCTCCTTCTGTTACAATAGATATCACCGTACCTTTACGTGCCTTCACTTCTTGAATGTTACTTGCTACCTTATCATAAGCAGATTTATTGGTAGCGATGACGACAACCGGCATTTTATCATCGATCAATGCAATCGGACCGTGCTTCATCTCGGCTGCCGGATAACCTTCTGCATGGACGTAAGAAATCTCTTTGAGTTTTAATGCGCCTTCGAGTGCAACTGGGAAGTTATATCCACGTCCCAAATAAAGGGCATTATTAAAATCTTTAATCTCCTGAGCGATATATTTCACCTTGCTGTCTTGCTCCAATACCTTCTGTACTTTTGCAGGAATATCTTCCATCGCATACAATAATTGTCTGTATTGACTTTCCGGGATTTGACCACGTTTATAGCCTAGATTTAAGGCCATCAACGTCAATACGGCTAGCTGGCTTGTAAAAGCTTTTGTGGAGGCTACCCCTATCTCTGGACCTGCGTGTGTATAAGAACCACAATGGGTATTTCTAGCGATAGAAGAACCGACAACGTTTACGATGCCATAAACTAAGGCTCCTTTTTCTTTAGCAATTTCTAATGCAGCCAAGGTATCTGCTGTCTCACCGGATTGAGAGATTACGATTACTACATCATCCTGATTAATGATCGGATTTCTATATCTAAACTCTGAAGCATATTCTACTTCTACCGGAATTCCTGCCAATTCTTCAAACAAATATTCGGCCACCAAAGCAGAATGCCAAGAAGTACCACAAGCGGCAAAAATAATTCGCTTGGCATTCATAATTCGGTTGAGATACTGCTGCATGCCTCCGACAATCACCCAACCATCCTGAGCATTGATACGACCTCGCATACTCTCATGAATCGTTATCGGTTGTTGGAAAATCTCTTTTAGCATGAAATGCTCAAAACCTTCCTTTTCTAGTTCTTCTAGCTTTAAGTCCACTTCATGGACTTTATGGTGTTGAACTTCGTTATAAAGATTTATAATCTTGTAACTACCATCTTTAGAAATCGTCACTATTTCTTCGTCATTCAAATAAATGACCTTATTGGTATATTTGATAATCGGGGAAGCGTCTGAAGCCAAAAAGAGTTCATCTTCTCCTATACCCAATACTAAAGGACTTGATTTTCTAGCTCCGACGAGCATATTAGGATTATCTCTGTCGATTACAACAATAGCATAAGCTCCTACTGCCTTCTCTAACGCTCTTCTAACGGCTTCATCTAATGGTAAATTATCACGAGTTTGGTACTCCTCGATTAAACGGACCAAAACTTCTGTATCCGTTTCACTTACAAAAGTATGTCCTAAATCTTCTAATGCCTTTTTTAAGGTCAAATAGTTTTCAATAATACCATTGTGTATGAGCGATAGCCTGCCATTACCTGATACATGTGGGTGCGCATTGATATCATCTGGCTTACCGTGCGTGGCCCATCGCGTATGACCTATCCCTACTGTTCCATCCAAATTGACCTCCTTAGCCGCAGCTTCAAGCTCTGAAACTCGACCTTTTTTCTTCACAGTCCTTATTTCATCGTTAAGAATGGAGACTCCGGCACTATCATAACCACGATATTCAAGCCGTTTTAATCCTTCCAAAATAATTGGATAAGATTGTTGTTTTCCTATATAGGCTACTATTCCACACATATAATGAATAGATTTTTTAGTTTTTAGTATAATAGATACTCAATTTGACAGGATAGGTACTGTGTTTGGCACCATAAAATGCAACACGATTCGGATTTTCAGATTCTGTCAATACTGAAATATATAACGTTGGTGAAAAACTTGGGTCTTTAAAGGCTTTTTTCAAATGATTGGTTATATTCATTTTATATTTATAACCATTTTGTACCCGAACCGGAACACCATTAAAGGCAGGCACAAAACTTGTACCCAAGGATAGAGGTCGTGCAATATCCTCTATAAATTCATATTTATCCTGTGCATTTTTGACGGTAGCGATCAATTGAGGCGGCGTCGCAGTATAATTCACCAAACCCGGGATATCGGCCACAAAAACCTCCAATTCTGCTTTATTAATCAATAGGTTATTGGCCTTGTCCAGATCTTTAAAACTAATCTCCGTTTTAACTCCACCAAATCCCTGCACAAAGGACAAGGAATCTCCTAATTGCGGATTGTTTAAAAAGGAACCAACGACACTTCCTGCATGCTCAAGGTTATATCTGTTTATCACAGAATTATCGATGATAAAATCATACGCTTTACCGACAGTATCCGACACGGTATAATACATAATCAATTTATTGGACGGATTTGTAGCGCTCAATGCTGTCGAAGACATGTCAAATCCATACATAAACGGGTTGCCGTCTGCGGATTGCGAAGTTATATATATTCCCTTAAAAAAGTCCCTGAATAAAGAATCTCGCACCAAAGTCTCATTGTCAAATATGGTTTTTGCAAAAGTATCATCCAACCTAAGTCGCAATTGAGAGGCTTGCTTCAATGTTTTACCAGAACCATGCTCTAGAATGGTTATAGAATCGGTTGGTTTGATGAAAATGGTTTTATCCAGAATCGGAGTTGGCAGATAACTCAACTTAGTATCTGAATAAAAGGTATCTGTACTTTTATAAGCTTCATCTAACTGATATACTTGAATATGTTGTAAGCCGGAAGGTTGGCCAAAAGTTGCTAAAGTATCATAACTAAGGACAAGAACCAAAGAGTCAAACCTAGCCGTAGCATCTACTGTAAACGCAGGCGTAGTAGAAACATTAAATCCAAATTTCATGTACATCTCTGCTGCCGTTTTCCCAAATATGGGTTCATTAATTTCTCCGAGTCTATACGTTTTACTAGCAGATGATCTGGTAATAACTTTTGTTCCCTCCACTGTAGATGATGCAATATCAAAATCGTGCATCACCTCAACATTAATTTTTTCATCATCGAGCAATTCGGATCCTACTAAAATCGGATCTTGACAACCACTGACAACGATAGCACTCAAAAACAGAAGCATTCCGGCTTTTAATAGGTTAAATGAACTCAATTTCATTATTTATTTAATTAACAATATCCTGAAGCAATGATTTGTAAAATTCAACAGAGGCCATTGCAGATTCATCCGTCTCTGTGGCACTCATAAGCGTCGGTACAGAAAACATTTCTCCAAACTCTTTTGTTGCAGCATCTGTGGCTTCACAGCCAGAAATAACTGCATCTGCATACTTTATACATCCAAAGTCTAAATTTACTTTATCATCTTGCTTGAAGAAATTCAACTCTTCAGACTCTAGGTCATTAATGGCCGCTATTTCGGTAAATTTTGAATTGAAAGAATCGCTTAATTCATTTTCATACAAAGAGTAAATAATCTTGGCGTCATTAAAAACCGGGTCATTTTTATAAGCTTTTTTCATATAAAAAGGAATTAAGGTCGTCATTTGTCCATGTAAATGTACAATATCCGGTGCCCAACCAAATTTTTTGACCGTTTCTAATACGCCCTTGCAAAAGAAAACCAAACGCTCTTGATTATCCTCAAACGGGCTTTTGTCTTCATCTTTAAAAACAGCCTTTCGCTTAAAAAACTCCTCGTTATCTAAAAAATAAACTTGTAATCTCGCTCCTGGCAAAGACGCTACCTTAATAATCAATGGGTAATCCTCATCATCTACAATGATATTCATTCCAGACAATCTAACAACTTCATGAAGTCTGTGTCTCCTTTCATTGATGATGCCAAACTTCGGCATCAAAATCCTGAATTCAAATTCGTCATTGGTAGCAAAATGTGTAATCCTCCTTGCTAAATCAGAAATAATGGATATCTCTGTATAAGGATTTAATTCCTGGGTGACGAAAAGAACTTTCTTTTTGCTCATAATTTTATTAAATATAATAAAGTATGTTGTACTTTAAAATGGGTGCAAAGATAATACAAATTTTTGTAAAATTTAAAAATTTTTAAACCAAAATTTTAAAATCTATTGATTATCAAAAAAGTATGAACATTTACGCCTCCTAATTGATACTTTGCCCAATAGTAAAACAACCCTTGCTAAGAAACGCAAGTAGATGGCTAAAAAGTATAAATTTGAAATAATAATTATAGTTTTGTGCCTTTTATTGGGAATCAAGCACCTATAATGGATCAAGTTTTTAAATCGCCACCCTTGTTTACCGATGATTTTATCGTTTTGGGTATTATCATGTTGCTATTGGCTTTTATATTTCATACTTCATCCTTAAAGTCTCCATTTTGGACCAAATTTTACACTTGGCTCCCTCCGCTTTTATTGTGTTACCTATTACCTTCCTTGTTGACGTCTTTCAACATCATCAGCCCCGAATGGCACCTTACGGATCATTCGGGTGACTTCGTTTTGGACGATCACGACCTGCCTATAACCCAAAAACTGGGATTGTACAAGGTAGCATCTCAAGTCTTATTACCGGCCGCACTTATTCTTTTGACCATTAGCATTGACCTAAAATCTCTATTTGGACTTGGAAACAAAGCCATTATTATGTTTTTGGCCGGGACACTAGGTGTAATCCTCGGTGGTCCGATCGCCGTCTTGATTATGTCCTTTTTCTCGCCTGAAACGGTCGGTGGCGAAGGATACGACGCCATGTGGCGCGGATTGTCAACATTAGCAGGAAGCTGGATTGGTGGTGGTGCCAATCAAACAGCCATGCTCGAAATTTATAAATTTAATCCACACAAATACGGTGGTGTCGTCCTTGTAGATATCATAATATCCAATATTTGGATGGCCATTTTGCTTTATGGCATCAATAAGCAACAGGCCATTGATCGGTTTCTACAAGCAGATACGAGCGCTATTGAAAAAACCAAGGCAAAGATCTCCAAATACACACTGTCCATCACTCGGATTCCATCTTTAAACGACTACGTCATAATGCTCGGTATCGTCTTTGCCGGTGTCGCTTTATCTCATGGTTTTGGAAAAGGAATTCCTTGGATGCTCACTCAATTATGGCCAAGTTTTTCTGACGAATCGGGCTTTTTAAGTACCTTCTCTGATTCCTTTTTCTGGATGATAACAATAGCTACATTTTTGGGTATCGGGCTTTCCTTCACCTCATTTAAAAACTTCGAAGGCGTCGGAGCGAGCAAAATAGGCAGCTTGTTTATTTATATTTTGGTAGCCACCATTGGTATGAAAATGGATATTTCTTCGATACTTAAGTACCCGGGATTGCTTGCAGTTGGGGCGATCTGGATGATGGTCCATGTTGCAGTTTTGTTTATTGTAGCTTACCTTATAAAAGCTCCTTATTTCTTTATAGCTGTAGGTAGCATGGCTAACATTGGAGGTGCTGCATCTGCGCCAGTGGTTGCCTCTTCTTTCCACGCTTCACTCACTAGTGTAGGAGTTTTATTGGCTATATTCGGCTATATCATCGGCACATATGGTGCTATTGTATGCGCAATATTGATGCAATGGGTTGTCGGTTGATTCTTTTTACCCAGATTACGCATTAGGATTCGTTATGAGCGTCAAAAGAGCAATAAATCAGAGATTTATTATCGAAAAGCATAACCACCGTTATGGTTACAGATAATAAATACCGTGAAACGGCTGATTTGCAGCACCTGACTTGTAACCGTTCAGCTTAATTTCTATACAAAGCGTTATTATTCAAAGGTTTAAATATTATGTTTCATACAATCACCGTGCTAAATGATACTTTAGCTGGATTCAAGTAACAATGTCAAATTAAAAATCGCATTATCGGGTTTAGATTTACTTCACAAACCGATATCCTACACTAAATGCCGCGTATATCCCTGTACCTTTGGCTTCAAAGACGGCGGTTTCTTGTGGAACGCCTTTGTAAGCATATTTGAAATACATGTTTTGGTAAGATTTAAATCCCCAAACTCCCTGGATAGTCAGCCCGATATCTATCCGTTTCCATAGCACAAATCCGGATTTTAAGCCTGCTACTGGCACTATTTGTAAAGTGTTAAAATGTTCTGCGGTAATATATTCTAATTGCTCATATTCAGGACCATAAATTTCAAAGTACTCACTACCTATTTCGACATCATCTAACCGGTTTGAGCTCTGTATGCCTATCATTAAAATGGGTTTTAAATAAAATTTTCTTAACTTAGGGAAGATATTGTAAGCAACGCCGACATCAAGCCTGTTTATTATAGTTCCGGAATATCCTACTCCTATTGTATAACCACCTTCACCATTTCCTGAGACACTTCCTTCCCTGAATTTAATCAATGTAACTCCATCGAAATACGAAAAAGTAGATAGTAAGGAAACCCTTTTATGTTTTAGAAAGTGTTCATAGCTAAAAGCAATCTGATAATCCGTATTTTGAAAATCATCACTGCTATTTACCATTTTTACTTTCTGATTGGTATGTGTAAAAATCGGACCTATACCGACGGAAATGGCTTGACCAATAGCTAAATTAAATGAAAATAAAACAGCTAATGAAGTTAAAAACTGAAAGCGCTTTTTGTGTATCATTAGCTATCTAATCTAAAACCAATCTCGGTACACCGTTAATACCAAATCCAAACCAGGTTCCTTTGACATTGACCCGATGTCCCGATGACAGCTTGTCGGGTTCTCTGAATATTTTGTCTATATCTTTCTTTTTTACAGAAATAGAAGTTGGGTATGTACCGTTGCCCAGGCAATAATAATCATAAACCGATATGTCTATACAGGATTTATTAGTCTGCTCTTTTTTATATGTCCCGCTGATATCCGTGCAAACTCTCTTATTTGACGCAGGAAGCCAAAATCCGAGTCGCTTCCTTTTGTAGCTCATTTCACATCCGACCTCGCCACTTTTTACCCAGATTAACGCCTGTATCCGCCAGGTTTCTCCGTTTATGGTTCGAACAAGGGTTTGAGGTTTAGACCTTTTCTCTCCACAATTACAGAAAAAAGTTTTAGAACCGTTACAGTAAGATGTATGAATAATACCTGTACCTGCCTTATATATCTCTAAATATACCTTACCGCTGCCTTCACATGGGACGATGATTGGGTTTCCGGTTAGTATCTGAGCATTATTGCTGAATGTCCATTTAAAAGCATCCCAGTAAAGATTGCCATTGACAAGCTCGATGCGCATCATACCATTATTCAGATATGTGATTTTTATCTCATTCGAATCAATCAGACATACCAATGGGCTAAGAAAAACTGTTGGATTTTCTATTATTGATGCAACCGGCATTTCGCTTGATATATTATCATTTGCATCAAAATAATATAAATCTCCCCATGAAGAATAATCCTGGTTGGTTACGACTATACTTTCTGATGATAATATGGAAGAAAATTCTGCTTTTTTGATATTATTAATATGCTGTCCAATCATTGTTAAGTACGATAACCAGGCCACCATTATCAAAAAATCTGAATATCCTTGTACCAATATGTACTGACATGTCAGCATTCAGCGCGGTTTTGAGATAAGCATCCTCAATGATTGAAAATGCGTCCCCACCGGTGTTTAAATCTGCATTTATGGCATCTTCTTCAATTCTTCTTGCTGATATAAACCCGGGAAAAGAATTTTCCATCAACTTACAAACAGGATAATCAGTGATGTTTATCGTTTGTTCGACACTTGTGTCAATGCCCAATGCTATAAAAGCGTCGATTACTGCTGAGGAGTCCTGCTCCTGGCTTTTTAAATCTTCAACGAAATCATCAAAATCCTGCATGGAAGCAAAACTAAGCATACCATTTATAGTGCCGGGTGTAGCAGACCTGGTTTGTAATTTTTGTCATATCCGGCATTTAGATTTTCATCCCTACTACATGTGTAAAAAACAAGGGCAATCCCTATTAAAGCTAAGATAACTAATATTTTATTTTTCATTTATGTTATTATAAAAAGTGAAACATATCTTTATAATAATATGGGATTCAATCCTATACCTCTGGGTTGAAAATTAATACAAAGATACTATAAAACTATACAATTAGTAC
>JAIXKS010000014.1 GCA_026928325.1 Chitinophagales bacterium
TATCCCAAGGATCAGGTGCTTTTAGCCATCATCACTACACTTGGCTTATTCTAATAATTTAGCTAGGAAATTTTTGGTAATATGAGGAATTAAAACTTTAGCCGTTTTAACCAAATCTTCATCATTTTCTAAAAGGCCATTGAATCCGAGCATCATCAGATAATTATCTCCAATATTCCAATATATTTGACCAATATCCTTATTGTACACGAATCGGATCTTTCCTGCAAAATCTTCCTTATACAATACTTTTTTATTTAAGGATGAGAGCACTTCGCCATGCTCCATTTTATTGTCCAAAGAAGACGAAATATACGTGGGTGCTTCTATATATACAGGATTAACACTGATTTGAAACAATACACCAGCATAGGCAACGTCATTATTCTGAATATTATAAAAGGTAGATTTGATGTTTTTTACTCCGGCTGAAGATTTGGCATCCTTCGACGAGATGGTTTCTGGTTTCAAATTAAGCGTCTTTGCTAAAACGTCTTTTTCCACTAAACTTGCCGGTTGAGGAATAGTCAATAAGTCTGGATTGATGATTTTTCCAAAATCAAAAGTATTGTGTTCGAGGTAAATTTGTGCTTGCCCATTCAAATAAAAAGCACTTAAAAAAACGATTAATAAAAATCTGTAATTCATGGTTTTATTTTAAATTGTTAAAGTCATTTATATACTATAATTCATAACAGCCTATGTCAGGCGGTGATTTTCTTGCTTTTCCTTCGATGTCAAATTGGATACCCGTTATATCCAAACCCTTTCCGATTAAGACAGACATAGTGTCTGGTCTAAAATCATATTTCCTATAATCTAGAAATAATTTCTCATTGCCTTTCAAACTTATATAGTCTGTACAATGTTCAAAAAAGTCCGGTTCATTCTTCGCATTTAATAATTCTTTAACCCTAAATGCACAATTTTTAAAGAGATATTTAAAATTGTCTTGATCTCCCGACCAATTAATTAATCCGATTTCATCTTCATCACTCCCAGTCAAGATGCAATTATTAAATTCGGCTTGCAAGGGTTTTGTTTTATATGCTGCGGGATTAAATGGATCTGTCGTGTAGTAATCTGTAAGAATAACAGCTTCATTATTGCCTTCATAACTACTCACTGTACAGAAGTTAAACCTGTAATTCCCACCATAAATGAGTTGGAGACCATAGGAACTACTTCCATAAAATAGACTGTTCTCGGCATAAATGTCCGAATATCGGCCGATTACTCCTGAGCCACCCGTATTGTAAATTTGACATCCTTTCATACTGAGTTGTGTCAAAGAGTCTGTTCTAATGCCTGTAATTGCGTTCTTTACGATCGTCCATTCGAGGCGATTATTGGTCGATTCTTGCCAAAACAACAATCCTGCCCACTGTGATTTAACGTCTTTGTACGTTTCCTCTAATCGGTCGCCTTGGATGATGATCGGATGTTCCGGAGTACCTCTAGCATCCAATCTACCGTCTTTCAAAAACACAATCAACCCATCATTATAGATTAATTCTGAATCCCTAACAATACCCCCATGAACGTAAATCCTTGTACCAGGCGGCAATACCACAGTACAACTATCTATATATAGGATTCCATAAATGACATAGGGTTTTGGATCGTCCCAACTTCTCTCTTCAAAATTACATGAATATAAAAACGATTTTCCTTTACCATTACTCGGAGTTATATAATTGGCATTCTGCCCCCAAGCTTCGAGCACTACACTTGATGGATTGCCATTGGCCGTTACTAAAATCTTATCGGAAATGATAAATGGTGAAATACTCAAAGGCTGATCCGGGTCTATCGTTACTTCTACGAAAACATAAATACTATCCTTTCCTCCGATTTCTACACTTTGAGCTACTGGTCCTGGATGGCCATCTACATTGATTCTAAAAAAAGAATTTTGTTGGTTTTCGAGGGCAAAATCGACCAAAATTGGAAGATTGTGATGGTTGTAAACCTTAAAGTAACGCGTCGCAGAGCCTATGGTCGTAAAAACAGTGTCAACCCTTAGTGTATCCTGCGAAAAAGACAATTGAACATCAGTACCCTCATAGTAGTCGTCCCGTTGGCAGGAAAACATAATTGTTATCAATAATAAAAAGTATAGGGCAAAAAATGGTGTTGGTATGTACTTATTCATCTGCTAATATCAAAACAAGGTTATTAACGGTCGTTATATCCACAATATTGTAATGACAGACCGCATTTAATACGAAAGTGATACTCTAATCAATCCAATTTTTAGGATAAATCTTTGGGCTGATTCAAAAATCATTTTCGTATGAGACCAAGATGCAAAGCTATGACATTTATGTGAATTTGCTGAATAAATTTACAAATTCAGAGTTGCTATTGCTCTGTCTATAAAAAAGCTTAAATAATAACGACATTTCATTAAGATTTTCACTATTCATTATTGCCTGATACAAGTTTAAGGATTCATCGCTTTGCTCTGAATGACAACATTTTTATGAAGCGTGGATTTAACCATTTAACTTTTGATTAGAAAATATATTTGATTGAACAATACTGATTTTGGTTTCCGACTACTCTTCCAATAACCAAGCGTCTTTATTAATTTTTAGGCGAATTTCTTCTTTAAATTCATCGGGATTCTTTTTTGCGCAATCAAACTTGATGCCTACGCGTCTAAAACCGCCAAAATCCTCAACATAGGTTTCATAACCTTTATTATGAAGGCGTGTTTTCAAGACAGAAGCATTTTGGTTTCTCTTAAAGGAACCGACGATGACCACGCATGATGAAGCATTATCACTGATTTGGCTCTTTGAAGGCGTGCTACTCGCTGCAGGTTTTGCTTTTGCAGGAATATCACTTTTTGGCGTATTTTGAGGTTTAGACGTTTCAGTTTTTTCTGTTAGTGGTTGTAATTTTTCACCTACATCCGCATCAGTGATGGTATCTTCAGGCTTAAGTTCGTCGATAACAAGTACTTCTTGCTTAGATTGCTCTACAGGTTTTACTGCTAAATGATTAGGTATTTCGGATTGGACATTGCCTTTGGTAAATCTATACCCTATTATTGATAAAACCAATAAAGCAACCAATAATGGGAAAAGCAAATCAAAAGAGGTCGTTTTTTGATCGACAGTCCTTTTTTTAGTAATATCTGATAAAAATGTTTCGTCGTGTTTAATGCCTTTGGGAATCGGTACAACGGCTAATTCTTTTAATCCTCGGTATTGATTGAATGTTTGTGGGTCAATTGTCGTAAAAACGCCATTTTCGATTTGTCCGAATTGCGGTAAAATAAAAACTTTGTTTTCTCGAAGTGCTTCTTTGTAATCCGTTGCAATCGCAGATTGGGCATGGGCAGCTAAATTGGCATCCATACCAGAATCTTCTAATAGTGTTGCAAAAACTGATGGTTTTGTAGCTTGTCCATCATATAATATTTGGGTTGAAGGCGGTTGAAGTATCGTCATAAACTGCTGAAATGTGGCACCCTGAAAATCAAGCGTAAATAGCCCGACATTCGGTACAAACACCTCACCATACTCCATCAACATCCGGTATAAATACCGTGTGTAAACCTCATTTTGCATTTGATTTTTATATCACTATTGTCTAATACTAATGAAATAATTGTGCCAAATTTACGATTTTCATGACAATGTACCTAATATTCCGTATTAACCACCTAATTTTACATTTTAAATATTACGCTAAATGAAGTTTTTATCCTATGGTGTGATGTCTTATATGCTTTTAGCATTGATTTGGTGGACCGTATTATTAGCTAAAAACAATAATGAAATCTACCTAAAAAATGTCGAATTACACCAATTGAAGCAAGAAATCAATGATGCACCATTATCGTTAAGTGAAACCCTTGAAAAAACGAAACTTCACCATGAGCGTATTCGAATGATGATTATCGGAGAAGGACTAGTGTTTGGATTATCGCTAGTCTTGGGTATGTGGATGATCCAAAATGCCCATAACAAGGAAATAGAACAAAATTTGAAGCAAAAAAATTTTCTCCTTTCTATCACTCATGAATTAAAGTCGCCAATCGCAGCCGTTCAACTGATTACAGAAACCCTTCAAAAGAGAAAATTACCGGAAAATGATCAGGCTGAGTTATATCATAGTATCCTTTCGGAAAATAAACGGCTTGAAAATTTGATTAATAACCTTCTTTTGGCTTCTAAGCTGGATGCGAATTATCAGTATAACTTCGAAATTTTAGACATTAACAAAATCATACACCAATGTATCGATCGGCAATTTATTCCGCATCCAAATGCTAAAATATCGTATCATTTTTCCGAACCTTTATTTATTTCAGGAGATAAGGAAGCCATCGTTTCTGTCTTTACGAATCTCATAGAAAATGGTATTAAATACGGGCCTCAAAACCCAGAAATTGAAATCTCACATATCGTTTCAGACAAGCATATTCAAATCATGGTTAAAGACAATGGTAGCGGGATTCCAGACCAAGAAAAGGAAAAGATATTCACCCAATTTTATCGTATGGGCAATGAAGAAACCAGAAAAACAAAAGGCACGGGTCTGGGGTTATATATTACGAGCAAAATCGTAAAAGCTCATAGAGGAAAAATTAAAGTTTCAGATAACCCGAACGGTGGAAGCATTTTTACCCTTGCGCTACCCATGGTTTGATCAATTTAGGATATAAAATATGCGGATATTATTAGTTGAAGACGAAGAGGAAATCAGAAAAATCATAAAAATGAACCTGGTCATGGAAGATTACGAGGTCATTACAGCGGATAATGGGCTCAAAGCTTTAGAAATAGCTCAAAGTCAACATTTTGATCTGATGATTCTAGATGTTATGCTTCCTGAAGTTAATGGCTTTCAGATATGTGAACAAGTTCGTTTGAGAAATTCGAAGGTTGGTATTATCATTGTTTCTGCTAAAGATACCTCAGAAGATAGAATAACGGGTCTTAAATTAGGTGCAGATGACTATCTCACGAAGCCTTTTAATCTTGAGGAACTTCTATTGAGAGTACAAAACCTCCTAAAAAGAAGCAATGACGAGGAAGCCAAATCCATGGAAACCTATAATTTTGGCAATAATTCTATCAATTTCGTTACCTATCAAGCCAAAGGTCAAAATGGTTATTTTCAATTGACGCATAAGGAATCACTTTTGTTGAAATTATTGATAGATCGACAAAACGAAGTTGTATCTCGTACTCAAATTCTACAATCTGTTTGGGGATATGACGTGTATCCATCTACTCGTACTATCGATAATTTTATCCTTTCATTGAGGAAATATTTTGAAGAAGACCCTCGAAATCCGAAGTTTTTTCATTCCATCAGAAGTGTCGGGTATAAGTTTACGCCATAATTATTAATCAAACAACGTCCCCATCGTTCCCGGCGGTACTTTGCCGACGTGTTTGTAGGCTTTTGCAGTTGCTTCTCTACCTCTTGGCGTTCGCTGTATGTATCCTTCCATGATTAGGAATGGTTCGTGGACTTCTTCTATCGTACCTGCTTCCTCTCCTACTGCTGTCGCAATTGTAGAAATGCCAACAGGTCCACCTTTGAATTTCTCTATAATCGTAGTCAATATGCGATTATCCATTTCGTCAAGTCCACTTTCGTCAACATTCAGGGCGTCAAGACCAAAGGATGCGATTTTTTTATCGATATTACCATCGCCTTTGATTTGAGCGAAATCTCGGATTCGCCTTAAAAGGGCATTGGCTATCCTTGGAGTTCCTCTGCTTCTACGAGCTATTTCAGATGCTCCTTCATCGGAGATTTCAATGCCTAAGATTTCGGCACTCCTAAATAAGATCTTTTTGAGTGTTGCGACATCGTAGTAATCTAGCAAAAATGTAATTCCAAATCGTGCGCGCATCGGTGCGGTCAATAAGCCCATCCTTGTTGTAGCACCTACGAGCGTAAATGGATTAAGGTTGATTTGGATACTTCGGGCACTTGGACCAGAATCAATCATGATGTCGATTCTATAGTCTTCCATAGCAGAATAAAGATATTCCTCTACTACATTATTGAGTCTATGAATCTCATCAATAAACAAGACGTCACCTTCTTCTAAGCTCGTCAGTAAACCGGCTAAATCTCCGGGTTTCTCTAGTACGGGACCTGAGGTGAATTTCATGTTGCTTTCCAACTCATGCGCAATGATATGCGATAAGGTTGTTTTTCCAAGTCCCGGTGGTCCATGAAGGAGCACGTGATCTAATGCTTCCTCTCGGAGTTTGGCGGCCTGAATGAAGATATTAAGATTCTCCACAATCTTGGGTTGCCCATGAAATTCAAGCAATTCCTTGGGGCGTAAGGCTTTTTCTACTTGTTTGTCCTCAGGCCTAAAATGTGCTTGTGTAGGATCTAAGTGTTCGTTCATTCAATTATACAACTTATGCGGAAAAAGAAGTACCACATCCGCAAGTCTCCTTAGCGTTGGGATTTGTAAATATAAAACCACGATTGTCCAAATCTTCTTTCCAATCTATTTCCATACCTATCAGATATATTGAATGGGACTTCTCCATATAAACTCGAATGCCGTTAATCTCGTAAACTTCATCCTTGTCTTGTTTGACGTCAAAGCCCATGACATAGCTAAATCCGGAGCAGCCACCACCTTTTACACCGATACGTAAACCGTGTTCGGCACTTAAACTTTCTTCTACAAAGATTCTATTGAGTTGGGCAACTGCACTATCCGAGATGGTTATCGGAGCCGCATTTGTTACTATATTTTCAGACATAATTTTATTTAATTGTTAATGGTAAATTAGTAATGATTTTTATGTGTCAGTTGTTGTTTGATGACACTACAATTTATACTTTCAAATTTAATATAACAAAACACACAAATTGATAGAATAGTTTAGTTTTTATTGACTATAACATGAATATATTAAAAATAT